>JBGCEO010000177.1:0-3382 GCA_045106475.1 Granulosicoccus sp. | reverse complement strand
AACGTGACATGACCGAGTGTAACTCCATTTTATCGCGAGCCTTCAAAGTGACATGAGTGCGAAAAACGACATTACTAAGCAGTCATCGGACAGCTTGCTTAGCGACCTCAAAGCGCTGATTGAGCAGGGCCGAAATCAGGCGACGACGGCAGTGAATAGTGCACTTACGGTTACGTATTGGCATGTTGGGCAGCGGATCAATGAAGAGATCCTGCACGGTCAACGGGCAGAATATGGCAAGCAGGTGGTAATCTCTTTGGCGAAAACACTATCGGTGGCTTACGGTAAAAGTTTTGAGGCGCGGAACCTACGACGCATGATGCAGTTTGCCGATGTATTTCCCGACTTTGAGATTGTGTCACCGCTGGTGTCACAATTGAGCTGGACGCATTTTACTGTTCTGATGGGCCTGCCAAGCGACGAAGCACGGCACTTTTATGCCCGGCAGGCCAGCGACGGCAATTGGAGCAAGCGCGAGCTGCAACGACAGATCGAGCGCAAGGCGTTTGAGCGAGCCGACATTGCGGATCACAAGCTGGAGCTTAACCATGCACCAGAACTAAGTGGCAACTTCAAAGACCCTTATTTTCTAGACTTTCTGGGGTTGAAGGACGGCTATCTTGAGAATGAACTTGAAAATGCCTTGCTGAAGGAGCTGGAGCTTTTTATTCTCGAGCTGGGCAAGGGCTTTGCCTTTGTGGAACGCCAAAAGCGAATGATCATCGATGGTGAGGATTTCTTTCTCGACCTGCTGTTTTATCATCGCAAATTAAAGCGACTCGTGGCCATCGAGCTGAAGATCAATCGTTTCAAGGCAGGCTATAAAAGCCAGATGGAGCTCTACTTGAATTGGCTGAACAAGCATGAGCGGCAGGAAGATGAAGGTACACCCATTGGTCTTATCCTCTGCGCTGAAGCAGGCTCCGAGCAAGTTGAGTTGCTGAATATGCAAAAAGATAACATCATGGTAGCCGAGTATTGGACGAAGCTCCCTCCGAAGCAGCTACTGGAAGAAAAGCTACACAACGCCCTCATTGAAGTGCGCGAACGGTTGGCAGAGCGGAAAATGCTAGAGGAAGGTGACGAGCATGATTAACTACAACCCCATCGCCGAAAGCAAACATTTCATTGTGCTTGAACGCTATCAGCGGGATAGCGAGGTCAATGAAAACTACCAGAGCGAAGACGCCTTAGCCTGCATTATTCATCCTGTGGTCATATTTATGGATATTTTCTGGTCGCCGAATATCACTAGGGTAATGGGCCACACCAAATAGAAAAATTGTGGTGTTTGTACGATCCTGGGCTTGCGCAGGCTAAAAATTTCGTGTGATTTTGCAAAAAATAAATGTCACAGGCATTAGTATCCATCGCCGAGTACCTGCCCAGCGGTGATTGCACTATTGGAGGAAGTTCGAGCGCTACTTTAAATCGGTATGGCCCCGAGTCGACGTGCTATCAAACACCAATCCATTCGCCATGGCGCTGTGTCCGGCAGATGAATTGTGTAACGTCTTGCTGTCTTTTTGAGCCAGACCGCTTGCTTGATTAGTTTTTCACGCAACGTCGTGACTTGCGCCTTTTCTAATGGAGTACCTACAGCGTTAAGCCTCAACTCTTGCAATAGCACATAGGCGGCGGCTGTCATCAAGACTCGGAATTGATTGCTCATAAATCGATAGCAACTGGTTCTGTCTATCGAGAGTCCGTAGAGCAATTCCTTGATACGATTTTCGATGTCTCCTCTGTAGCAATATATTTTTTCGTAGATATGGATTGGGGTGCTTCTCAGGTTAGTGACGACAAACCGTGGATTGTCCTTAGGCTCACGTCCCGGATGTCGCACCACCTCTGACTTAAAAATCACACGTCGATCTACATCCCAACTGTCGGGCCAGTATTTGCATTCGCCATAGTAATGTTCTGTCTGTCCACTGATCTGGGAATCTGCCCGAGCTTTTATCATCAGTGGTTCAGCAAACGCTTGTAATACTGAGTTACCTCCCACCGCTATCGCATACTTCAGACCCGCCTTCTCCAGATATTCAAACATTTCCGGTACTGCATAGCCGCCATCCAGTCTCACCAGTATCGAGGTCCCCACAAACGCTTCGCGCAACCGTTTGACAATGCGGCGCAGTATCGCGATTGCACCGAAGCTGGCATGAGCATCTCCCGGTCTGAGTATATAAGCGAACAAATATTGATCGGATTCATTGTTGAATTTCAAAAAACACGCCACTGGGAGGTAGCACCAGTTCCCATAATGGCTGTTATAAAATGCCAGCTGTTGTTGTCCATAGGTAGGATCATCTGTTGGATCCATATCGATCGTAATTTGGCGCACCCTCCCTTTTAGTCGGTTGCGATGACGCGCTACCACTCGTTCAGCCAACTGTGTACCCATTCGATCCATTGATCGAACATCAATCGCATTTTCAAATCGGCAAAGGGTTGCTTGCGAAGCCAAAGGAGCACCTTCTATCGGATCCCGACCCAGCATGAACCGTTGCATTGGATCGGCATTCAATCGTGCGGCATCATTGCAATCTTCATAGCCACACGTCAGCCCAAACACTCGCTGGCGTAGCAGATCCGTGTAACTATGGGTGATGCTATCTGGGTTTCGTTTGTCATTAAGACAGGCTGCCAACGAAGCCGTTAAATTGAGATTCTCGTCTGCCGCTTTAAGTAAAATCACTCCGCCATCTATGCTGCTGTCAGGCTGGTCGAATTGCACGTGCACGGGCTTATCGTGAAGTTCAGTAAAAAGTACACGCTGTGTTGTGGTATCGTTGCTCAACTGAGGGCCCTTTTTGAGTTAAAAATACTTCTGCTAAAGCGTTTCTAACACATTTTGGGCTCTCAGTTCTTTTTTAAGCGTGAATAATGCAGGTTAGGCCTAATTGATTATCGATCTGTCAGCAGCGGCTCATTGGTTGCTGTGCAGTTGATTGTCACCTTGATTACCGCACTCGGCCAGCCACTGCTCGACCCGGGCAGGCGGATTGTGGTGCTGTAGCACATCAGTCACAACACAGACGCTGTCGGCACCGTGAGTAAATACACCATCCGCTCGCTCAGGAGTGAGCCCGCCAATGGCAACCAATGGAATTTCACCGATACGTGACCTGCGGTCGCCACTTCATTTTCTTCAGCAACGTTGCGTATATCGGACCTAAGGAAATATAGTCCGGACCATGATCGAGGGCAATTTGCAATTCTGTTTTATCATGTGTACTAATCCCGATCTTTAAACCACTTTGCTTGATGGCGTTTACATCAGCTTGTTGCAAATCCTCCTGCCCGAGGTGAATGTAGTCGCAACCCTCGTCAATAGCCAGTTGCCAGTAATCGTTGATTATCAATTGACAGCCATATT
>JBGCEO010000176.1:0-3434 GCA_045106475.1 Granulosicoccus sp. | reverse complement strand
CTCGCGAATTCCCAGTTTTGTATATAACTTGATAGCGGGGTCATCACCGTGATCAGCCTGGACGAATATCACGTAGACACCTCGCAACAACGCGATTCTCTTGAGCTCTTCTATAAGCTCGGTTGCAATTCCTTTGCGTCTGAATGTTTCAACAACGGCGAGATCGTATATATACATTTCACTGCGCTGTTGTTCAAATTTCGGTAGTACATAAGCGGCAAGACCACCTACAACACCATCATCACTTATCGCAGCAAGTGCCACAAAGTGGTCGCTGTTCAACAGTTGAGAAAGGTATTTATTGTCCGGTCGTTTTCCGCTATAGGTTTCAACTTCATCGAACGCCTCGCCGAATACGGTAAGTAAGGCCTGCATCAACGGGACATCTTCCGAGTCAATACACTTGATAGTGATTCCTTTTGTCTGCGACATCTCTAACACGCTTCCAGGATGAATTGTTTATTGAACTCTACCGATAATTATCAGACATTCTTAAAATCCCAAAATACGCTATTTCTCTGGCGTGATCCAGAGAGTATTAGCATTTGTATTAAAGGTTGACGGCCAACAGCGCCGGGAACTCGACAGATTGACATTTCATTCCCTAAACTGCCGCTAAGGTTCCAATACCACAACAGCAAATTACGACAATGTTAGCCCTACCAATCAGATGCTTTGTTGTAGAATAAATTGTTGGGCTGAATGCGAGCTTTCGGCAACCATAATAACGGTATTGAACTCCATTTTAACTAAATGTGTCACTACAAGTTAGATGGAAGCTATGGCATAAACGCTCGAGGAATAGATGCAACTACAACCTTATCTTGATAGGATTCAGTACCAAGGTGAGGTGATACCAACACTTAACGTGCTGAAGGCGATTCACGCTGCGCACGTCTGCTCGATACCGTTCGAGAATATCGATGTGCAGCTCGGCCGTCGCCTTACCATCTCGATCAACAACGCTTATCGAAAAATCGTGGAGCACCAGCGTGGTGGTTGGTGTTATGAACAAAATGGCTTGTTTGGTTGGGCATTGTCTGAGATCGGATTTCAGGTCATGCGGCTCGCAGCAAGCGTCGTGCGCAATCCGGCCGATGACCGAACAGAAGGGGACCATCTTTGTTTGCTTGTTACCTGCCCGGGTGATACGCAGGTGCAATATCTGGCAGATGTTGGCTTCGGCGGTAGTATGCTCCAACCATTACTATTAGCGGAGCGTTCGTATAGCTCATCGCCGTATGAGCTTGCTCTAAGAAAACTCGATAACGGTTACTGGCAATTTAGGGAAATTTTGAATAGCAAAGCCTTCGGCTTTGATTTTCTGCCAGTTGACGCGGATGAACAAGTACTGACCGACATGAGCGATATTCTGCAAAACGACTCTAACTCAAATTTTGTGCTAAATCTAACTGTACAAAAGCGCGCTATCGATCAGCACACAATTCTTCGTGGCAGAGTGCTCACACACACTAGCAAGGATGGGGTTATAACCGAAACGCTTGATTCCGCCGACGCGCTAGTAGAAACCCTGTTTGATAAGTTTGGTATTGAGCTTCCGGAGGTCGCTGATTTGTGGCCAAATATCATTGCACGTCATCGTCAGTTGTTTGCATAAATTGACCGACAGTAAACGTATTTTCTGGGCATAACTAAACTCGCCAAGCAAAGGTGGTGATTAATTTGTTTTAGCTATATGCTCTTCTCAGCCGTGAGCTTGACAGTTGCGCGCGACCTGAACCAAATGAGTACCTCAGAGCCACGCGGTACCGCAACTACTGGTTATGGTAAATGTATGGTTTACTATCGAGTATCTAGCGTGCAGATTGTTAGGGTAAATCAAGCTCCGCTTCAGATAGACTGGACTCCTTCTGAATACTCTAAATGGAAATTAAGAGAATGATGTATGTCGAAAAGTGAATCTATAATTAATCGGACAACTGCAAGATGAGTTACCTGAGCGGACTAAGCGCATTTACACTCACACCATTCAGCAGTACTGGCGTGGTGGATGTTGATCATTTACAAAAACTGGTAGCTAGATTGGCTGCTACGGATATCGACTCAATCGGTGTGCTTGGCTCAACTGGTAGCTATATGTACCTTAGTCGCGCACAGCGTGCTCGTGCTATTAAGGCCGCAGTGGAAGCCAGTGCAGATATACCTATCCTTGCCGGAATTGGAGATCTTCGAACCGATTATATTCTTGAACATGCTGCCAACGCTGAGAAAGCCGGTGCAAGCGCTCTCTTGCTAGCTCCAGTGTCTTATCTTCCACTGACTGAAAGGGATTTTATCGAACTGGTAAACACAATTACCTCTAGCACTACTCTTCCAATATGCTTGTACAACAATCCAGGTACAACCCACTTTACAATGACTGCCGAATTAGTTGCGAGCTTAGCGAGCCTACCAACGGTTAAGGCCGTAAAAAATCCAGCTCCTACAACATCAATGCCCGCGAATTCATTAACAGAGATGCGTGTTGACCTGCCAGATGGATTTATCTTAGGCTATTCTGGTGATGCCAATATCAGGCACGTTCTGCATGCGGGAGCGGATGCCTGGTATTCGGTCATAGCCGGCACATTACCTGAGCTGGCATTGAAAATATGGGCGTCGCGTACTACACCTGACAGACTCGGGCTACTGCACTCCCAATGCACCCCTTTATGGGAGTGTTTCAATACCTGGGGTGGCATTCGTGTGGTACCTGAAATTTCCCGCATGCTTGGGTTAGGCTCATGTGATTTAGCACTGCCACTTCAGCCACTCGAGCATGATGCAGTAGTCAAGATCGAACATGCACTACAAGAGCTGACCACTCACAAGCTTATTTAATCAAGCTACTCGTTAACAAATGACGTATTGAACAAGCTGAAAGTAGGGGTTGTTGTCCTGCAACTAAAAGTTACGGATGTTGGGTGTATCAATTGCTAACTTTGATATATGAATGCCAGAAAGTGCTTTAGTGGCCGCTTCCAGTCTATAGCCCATGCGATGCACGTGAATAATCATTTGGAAGAAATTCGAAATACCTGAGGTTCATAACTGCTGGAATTGCAGATAATCAGATGAGGAAGCTCACTATCCTCTAATATATACATACTACTGACAATTGAGATGTGTGCAAGATGTTCGATTACAGCTTAATACATTGGGTATCATTTTTTACTGTATCTTTGCTTTTACATCTATCGCCTGGCCCGGATATGGCCTTCATTCTTGGGCAAACCATTAAAGGAGGCAAGGTAAAGGGATTTTCTGCGATGGGTGGTATATGGACAGGGGCCGTTTGCCACGCACTTGTGGCGACTCTTGGACTTTCTGCGATTTTAGTAACCTCAGCAACCGCATTTCTAATGTTGAAGTGGATTGGCGCAGCATATCTAATTTGGTTAGGGGTTCAGGCAATTCGATCAAAAGGCTCGTCT
>JBGCEO010000175.1:0-8364 GCA_045106475.1 Granulosicoccus sp. | reverse complement strand
CTTAAAAGATTCAAAGTTGTTCAGATCGTTTCAATTACCCAGGTTTACGCAGGCTTTTGCCTTTATGTGTGAAGTTGCATTTTTAGCAGAAAAAAACAATCATCATCCGGAATGGTTCAATGTCTATGGCCGTGTTGATATTTCCCTAACCACACATCAGTTTGACGGCATAAGTTCGCGTGATTTTGAGCTGGCCACAACTATTGACAAACTGGCCAGCGATCGTCAAGCCCAGTGACATTGAGCTAAAAATTACAGCGTTGCATAGCTGCCTCAACCGTCAGGCCCAGTGACATTGAGCCAAAAATCCCAGCGTTGCTAAGCTGCCTCAATGGTCAGCTAACAGATCAATAACGAGCCTTGATGCACGTTGACCCGATTCTACCGCTCCCTCAAGATACCCGTTAGAATGCGAATGTTGGTTCGCAGTTTCACTTCCAGACCATATGATTCGCTTGCCCCATTCACTGGCCGACAACTCTGTCGCAGGGGCCAGACTTGTTTGCGGTATCTTATCCGCTATGGTGGAGGTAAAAGGTTCGAGCGCCCAGTCCTGGTAGTACACTGCTACTGAGTTTTTTGCCTTATCGCCGAACATTCGAATGAGTTGATCTACCGCCGCTTTTTTAACTTCATCAGAGTAGCCTTCCCTGTCTGTAGCGCTTATGCCAAGAAAACCAAACAGCGCATAAAATTCACCCTGTTGTGGTGAGGCATCATGAATCTCCGCCAGCGGCCCTCGTTGACTAAAACCATCACCAGACAAACCTTCTTCACGCCAAAAGGGTTGCTTGTAGATAGCCACAAATTTAGCGTGTCCAGCCATCCATGTTGGTATAGATTTCAACTGCTTTTTTTCATTGCTGGTTAAGCTGGGATCGAATTCCAGTGACTGATCGACGAGTCTTGGCGGAAGAGCAAGCACAACATGTTGACTGTGGATTGTTTTGTGCTCACCATCAATCAACACGCGGGTAGATACACCATCGGTTGAAAGTGTTAGTTGGCTTGCAATTGCATTAATAAGCAAATTCTTGGACGTAATTTTGGCTACTAACTCTTGTATCAAGGTGTCTATTCCACCATCCAACCTGTACGCGCCAGCCATTGAGGCAACGCCTACCGCCTTTTCTATTTTACCGCTTTGATACTCCACAACCGATTGACCAGCTGATGGTTGTAGGAAAACCGAATTCGCCAGATTCAGCTCATCAATCAGGTTGAGTAGATGCTGTTGACCAGACCAAAACCAGGCTGGACCAAGATCGACTGCATAACCTTGCTCAGTGCCGACACTCATAGATTTAGCAGATAAAATTCTTCCACCGAAGCGGTCTCTCGCCTCGATTAACTGAAAATCGATACCGCGCTTAGTAAGCTCTCTGGCGGTAACCAAACCGCTCAAGCCACCACCAATTATCAACACTGGCTTATTCACCATAAACTCCTGATTGCATCAATGCGGATGGCATGCGAGTGAGGTTCATCAGGAACGCCTGACTGACGATATGCCTTTGTAATGGCATTAGAATAAAGTAATACATCAAAATTGAGTCACCGGTTCTGAGTCCACTCACTGACAAGTTAGGTTTTGTTTTTGTATCTACCCATAGGTAGTTTATAATGCGAAGACTACTTAACTATGATTGGACGATAAATCGATGAGCGCCTGATAATTAGGGACATCGACCGAGACCAAGCCCACCACTTAGCAGATCATTTCCAATGTCTGACAAAAGATCCCAATTAACAAAAACTGCTCTTGATACCGTGCAACGTAACGGTCTGCAAGCGTTGAGTTTCAGAAAGCTTGCTGAGTCTGTGGGCATAAAATCATCCAGTGTTCATTATTACTTTCCTGAAAAATCTGATCTGGCATCAGTACTAATTGAGCAGTACAGTGTGCAATTTCTAGAGTCCCTTGCCGATATCTCTCAGCAGCGTTGGGTTCTTCGTAAAAAATTGATTGCGTTCATAGCGCTGTTCGAACGCGTTGCCAAAAATGAGCAGCTCTGCCTTTGCGGAATGATGGCAGCAGAGGTAAATCATCTCAGCGATGCCAATAGATTGCTATTGAACACTTTCTTTAAAGACACTGAACGATGGCTGAGCGATTTGTTCAACGTTCACTCATCTGAGCTCAAAACGAGTCTGCCCACAAGCCAACTGTCAAGAACAATGATCTCCGGTCTTGAGGGCGCTCTGTTGATCGACCGTGTTTCGGGCAACTCGCTGCAAATCAAAGCACAGAAGGAGCTCTTTCTGTCTTTCGTTTAAGTGCTGCGCCGACATCTCGATTATCTCTGCTCATAAATTGAGGCGCAGAACTGTCATTTTAACGACCTTAATTTGTTGTTAACGCGCCGGGCCATGGCCTACTTGTTTCTATTGATGTGTTACTGGCAAACGTTCTGCTTCCTCCTGCGCAAAAACCAGATGCCCTGTTTTGATCCATACCTTTGCACCCAAGGCACCCGTCTGGGCAGAGAAGCTGGAACCCACCGGCAAGCGCATCCAGGAAAGCGTTTCTAACTTTTCCCGGCTCTCGGTAAAGTCTCCATCGAGTACCAGTAGTTCAGCACCCTTTGCCGCATCCAAGGTGATGGTTGAGTTGGGATCCCACGTTTCAAACCTGACCTGCTCGCGTTCATCTGAATAAAGCGTACTTACGCTTACGCCTTGTCTGCCCGCATCTCTAACAAACCCGGCTTTTTGCATATCTGTGCGAATATGTGTGCGATCCTCGAGATCAAACTGCCACAACTTGACGAAAATCACGCAACCCGGTTTGGAGCCGGGCGTGTGGCTTGACTGAGGTGGATTTCGAATATACGAGCCCACTGGAAAATCCCCATGCTCATCCTGAAATACACCGTCGAGCACGATAAATTCTTCTCCCCCTGTGTGCACATGAGAAGAAAAATGACTCCCTGGCTCGTAGCTTACGATACTCGTTGCGCGAGCTACTTCTGCCCCAACTCGATCGAGCATCCGCCTTTTCACGCCCTTGATAGGTGAATCCTGCCACTCGAGCGTTTGACTATGGATGACTACCCTCTCAGCGAATTCAGCATTAACGTTCATTAACTTGCTCCCGGCAGCACCGTTTATTTATTTCACTCGTCATCTTAAATGACTCATTGACGAAGGATTGGTATTAGGAAATAAACGTCAACTTCAAACCGACACGAATTCTATCTAGTGATAGATAGATATTGTATCTAATCTTTTAAAAATGTCAATAGTTAGCAACAATGACAAACCCCAGCCAGTCGCCAGACACTGGCTTGGCGCAAAGATATTCCTTTATCCCAGGAGGCTACTCCGGCCACAGTAAGAGAGTTTTCGTTGAGCGTAGGCTCAGGCGGCACGATACGGTAGCTTTCATTCAGTGCAGCCTATCCAGGGCACGGTATAAGAGTTTTCGTTTAGCGCAGGCTACACACACGGCACGATACGAAACTTTTCATTCAGTGCAGCCTCCCGATGCTGCGGCGGCTGTTGATGCCATCCGGGCACCGCAATACCTGACTATTTAGTTAACAATCAAAGTATGCAGACTCCTCTGCAGACGAACTTTGTACCCTTTGCTACCCTCTAAGGGCAACTTGATACCTCTGGAGCTTAAATTAATTGCACACTGGCAACCGAATACACCATAGTGTGACTCTGACTCAATTCATGGTCCTTGCATTGCTTCTAGTTGGCTGCAGCGATAGCGATTCTGGAGGATCAACACCCGGCACGATGACGGGCATGGAAAACGAACCTATTGCCGAGCTGAGCGAGTTCAACACAGCTAGCTCTTTTAGCGTGGTTAGGGAACCAGGGCCTCGTTTGCCCGCTGAGGAGCCTACAGAACAATTTAGCGATGCTGATTTCGCACAAGGCCTGCCGGCAGCTAACGTTCAGGCCCCCGATGAGCTCGATACCACCCTTAATCAACCCCCGTTTTTTGAGAACCTTAACAATATAGATATCGTGGCTGGAGATGTAATAGAGCTGCGTTATTTACCGCAAGATCCAGAAGGGGAACTGCCCGGTATGTTTCCGGAAAAACTCCCACAGGGCGCAAGCTTTGACGATAACTTTGATGGCAGCAAAACCTTTCGCTGGCAGCCACTGCAAATGGACGTTGGCATTAGTCGATTCACTGTCACGGCAGTTGATCCAGCAAACTCTCAGTATCGTGTGTCCCAACCTATCCTTATAAGAGTGTCATTGCCGGATGATCCATCCTCTATACCAAACGTTCCTCCGATGCTTGATGAGCTGCTGGATCACACGGTAAGAGTCAATGATCCAGTAGTGATAGAACTTAAGGGCATCGATTTAAATGGCAGCGTACCAACACTGGAAATTCCAAATCTTCCAGCTAATGCAAGCTTTAATCAGGATCCACGCTTTGAAGAAATCTATGTACTGAAGTTTGTACCCACGGTAACGGGAGAGTTTAGTATCGACGTGGTCGCCAGAGATTCGATTGATCCCAGCCTTAGCAGTACCGAGGCCGTCACAGTTAATGTATTGGCAATTGATGCGTTTGAACGCTCAGGGCCATCGCTTCGAGCATTGGCAGAGCAGCGCGATATCAAAATTGGTTTTGCTGCTCTGCAATCGTTTTATCATCGTCCCGATGGCGCGATCTATGCCAGCACTGCTGCCCGCGAATTCAATATTGTAACGCCTGAGAATTCGATGAAAATGGACTACATCAATCCAGAGCCTGATCGATATCAGTTTGCCGCAACCGACAACCTGATTGCTTATGCTCAGGCGAATGACATGACGGTACACGGCCATCCTCTAGTCTGGTATCGCCAACTACCCAACTGGATTGAACAAGCTCCCTTGGCAAGTCTGGAGAACCATATGCGTGAGTTTATCAATCAGATAATGTCACGCTACAAAGACTCGGTAACCATCTGGGACGTGATCAATGAACCTATGGCAGACAACGGATCTTTAAGAGACTCCATCTGGTTTAATGCTATGGGAGAAAACTACATCGATCAGGCACTGCTGCAGGCAAGGGAGAACTCAAGCAATGCAACTTTGCTAATCAACGAATTTGACATCGGGTTCGGCGGCCCCAAAATAGAGGGTCTACTTGCCTTGATAGACCGTCTGCAAGCTAGACAAATCCCTCTGGATGGCATTGGTTTTCAATTGCATCTGTTTTCAAGTTTTGATCAGTTTGACGAACTGCAGACCAACTTTGAAAGCATTGCACAGCGTAACCTGGATATCTATATAACCGAACTGGATGTCTCTCTTGCAGCCGACGACAGTTTGGCTGATCAGGCAGAGGTTTACAGACGAATCACAGCCTTGTGCTTGAATCAAGTTCGCTGCAAGGCGATGCAAATGTGGGGCTTCACTGATCAATACTCGTTTCGCAGTATTTTCGATCCACTCCCATTTGATCGTGCCTATCAGGCAAAGCCCGCTTATGGCGCATTACAAGATACACTTGAGAATCCTAGTACCCCATAATTGCCTACCCCGTCAGAGTTAGAAGCACGTCGGTAGTCGGCGCATTCGGAGCTAAAGATTGAACATCTTGTTTATCATGTACGATCAATTGCGATTCGATTACCTCAGCTGCTCCGGGCACCCCCATCTGCACACACCAAATTTTGATCGTGTCGCCGCCATGGGAGTACGGTTTAGCAACGCGTATGTTCAATCGCCCATTTGTGGCGCTAGCCGGATGAGCACCTACACGGGGCGTTATTGCTCTTCCCACGGTGCACAATGGAATGGATTTCCGCTACGCGTTGGCGAACAAACCATGGGGGATCATCTTCGCAAGGCAGGGATGGATTGCTGGCTGATCGGCAAAACCCACATGAAGGTAGACGCGGAAGGTATGCAGAGACTAGGGCTAAGTGCTGACTCGGTGATCGGTGCCAGGCAAGCCGAATGCGGTTTTGATGTGTGGGTTCGAGATGATGGGCTGTGGAGCCAGGGCCCTGACGGTTTTTATGATGAGAAACGCTCCCCCTACAATGAGTACCTGAAGTCAAAAGGTTATCAGGGCGAGAACCCCTGGGCTGACTATGCCAATGCAGGAATCGACGATGATGAAATAGCCAGCGGCTGGATGTTTGACAATGCAGACAAACCTGCAAACATTCGCGAGCAAGACAGCGAAACACCGTGGCTCACGTCCGAGACCCTTCGTTTTATCGAACAGGCCCAGGGGTCATGGTGCGCACATGTCAGCTATATCAAACCTCACTGGCCCTATATCGTCCCAGCACCCTATCACGCCATGTACGGCGCTGAGCACGTGCCAGCTGCCAAACGCCATGACAGTGAACGCATAGATGCTCACCCGGTGTTTGACGCCTATATGCAAAACAAAATCGCCAAAGCTTTCCAACAAGACAAGGTGCGAGACAAGGTGATACCAGCTTATATGGGATTGATCAAACAGTGCGATGACCAACTGGGCCGCTTACTCGATCACCTGGAATCGAGCGATACAATGAAGGACACCATGATCGTACTTACCTCCGATCATGGTGACTATTTAGGCGATCACTGGCTAGGTGAAAAAGATCTGTTTCATGATCCATCTGTCAAAGTTCCATTAATCATATTTGATCCGAGTCAAGCTGCCGACAGCACGCGCGGCAGTGTCTGCGATGCCCTTGTCGAATCCATAGACCTTGCCCCCACTTTTGTTGAAGTGGCTAAGGCAAAAATACCCGGACATATCTTGGAAGGACGCAGCCTGCTGCCCTACCTGCGCGCAACTCCCACGACAACATCAACATCAACATCAACATCAACATCAACACCAGCGCGCGAGTATGTAATCAGTGAATACGACTACTCAGTAACTCCTCAATGTACAAAACTTGGACTGGCCCCTGGCGATGCACGGCTATTCATGGTTTTTGACGGGCGCTACAAACTGATACATGCGGAAGGTGGTTTTCGGCCCATGTTGTTTGATCTGCATGAGGATCCCGATGAATTAGAAGATCTTGCCAAAACGGATCGCCATCAGGAACAAACCGATAGACTGTATGGTTATCTTGCCCAATGGGGTCGCCGACTGTCACAGCGTGTCACCCGCTCCGATGATGACATCAAGTCAATGCGCGGCAAATCAATACGCCGCGGCGTTCTCCCCTTTTTGAAAGATGGTAGCGAAGTGGATGCTTCACTCACTGAAACCTATCGAGGTAAAATCAAGCAAAACTTCTTGGAAGAGTGAGATAAAAGCACAGCGTTATCGAATCTCTAAAAACAAGAAAACAAGAAAACAAGACAACAAAAAAACAAAAAAACAAAAGTCTAGTAGCTCACTGCATTAAGTGATTAAAACCTGTTGGATGTTGGGGCATCGTTTATCGTTTACCAGTCTATTTCAATAACACCATGCTTTTGCAAAGCACGAGAGCTGCACAGTATTATCTGATCTTCGCGCTGCTTACCCGATAGGACGAAATCCCGATGTTCTACCTCACCAGAGATCAAACTGCATTTACAGACTCCGCATAAGCCATCCGAGCATTTAATATCGACTTTGTAGCCGTTCTCATTCATGACTTGCGCTGCTGATTTGTCGGCAGGCACGTTTAACTCAACTCCTGATTTAACGAGTCTAAGACGAAACTCCTTGTCGATCCATTCCGGAGTTTCGGGCACCGAAAAATACTCAAGATGGCGATTGCCGTCTGGGAAACCCGCCCGTTCAGCCGCATCAAGGACTGCTTGCATATAATGATCTGCACCACAGGCATACACATGCCAGCCATCTTTAAAAGCAGGAAACGTACGACTCAGATCTAATCGGGTGTTTTCATCTGAGCAGTGAAACTCTACCTTGTCCAACCAGGGAAAGGATTTCAGATCTGCAAGGTAAGCCATACTCTCACGCGAACGAACTGAGTAATGTAACTCGAAATCAGCGCCAATCTCATACAAACGATGAGCCATAGCTATCATGGGAGTGATACCGATTCCGCCTGCCATCAAAAAGGTTTTGTTTGCGTCTTCTATCAACGGAAAATGATTGATGGGGCGAGAGACAAATACCTTTCTACCTTTGTTGAATATTCTGTGCATCAACAGTGAACCACCCCTGCCTTGTTCCTCCCGAAGGACTCCAATCTGATAGGTTGTTCTGTTAGATGGATTGCCACTCATGGAATACTGCCGAAGGAACTCCGGCGCAACGACGATATCCAGATGAGCGCCTGCGTCCCAAGCGGGTAATTCACCACCATCTATGGCAGACAACTCATATTTGGCTATCGTGCTCGTCATCTGTTCGGCTTTACTAATGAGCACTTGAATAACCGGACTCTCACCATCGATGCTATACACATGCTCAATGCCATGCAG
>JBGCEO010000174.1:0-5120 GCA_045106475.1 Granulosicoccus sp. | reverse complement strand
AAAGTATAAAAACCACCGAATGCACAACCTGCCTGCTTTGCAGCGTCCTTACCAATGTTAAGGATCAATGCATCCGGAAAATCAACGTTGCCATTTCCATCCTCATTGACAGCCACGTAGTCACCCAATGCGCGCCATACGGTTTGAGCCTGTTCAAATACTATATTGGGTTCCGCAAATAGCGCCTGTACCGTCGAAACGACCTCATCCTGCGTGATTCGATACTTCTTCCCGCACAGTGTCCACAGCGTTTCAACAAGAACAACATTACTGATGAGAACAATCGGATTGTTATTGATAACGCTGGACGCCTTTTCGCCTTGAACAACATCATCCTGCAAGAGATACCGCAGCAATACATTCGTGTCGATTGCGATCATTTGATTGCGCTTTGGCGCGACTGCTCATCGCTGACTTTTCGATCACCCTTTACGTGACTCAGAATACCCCGAGCTGCGCCTGAAGTTTGTTTGATAGCAGTCAGATAGCCGTTTGCGACGTAGAATTCAAGATCATCGCCCGGTTCAATCCCAAGCTCGCGGCACTGTTCTACTGGCAGCGTAATTTGTCGCTTCGCACTGAGTTTTGACATAAATAAATCGTTACTTATTCTAAGAAAGTAAAGAATATAGAATCTTTACCTTTAGGTCAATAGTATGGATTGATCGTTATGTGCAATGTGTTCCAGTAATAAAATATCGTTGTAATTCAATAATATAGACTGTTTTACATTTAATAATATATAAATAATATCGTAATGATATATATAATATCATTTGGTACAGTAGTTGTTTCTTTACTGTCAGGCCCACCAACTCGGAGATCGCATTGAAAAAACAGCAGCTATTGGTCCGTGATGTTGACTCTACGCTCGTCGCTGAGCTAAAAAAGCGCGCAGTAGCCAATGGGCGCAGCGCAGAGTCAGAACACCGGTTCATCCTGGAGGCCGCACTTCGTGGCACCAATAGGTTGTTGTTATCCGAGGCGCTGTTGAAAATCCCTAACGTCGGCGAAGATAGCGACTTTGAACGTTGTGATGAGAGTGGTTCTGCTGATGTATTTGATTGATACCAACATCATTAGTGAACTGCGTAAAGGCGATCGCACCAATCGCGGTGTAATCGAGTTTTTCTATAACATCAAAGCAAATAAGGAAAACTGCTACCTATCAGTTGTCACTGTCGGTGAGCTTCGCCGCGGTATAGAAATGATTCGGCACCGAGGTGATTTAAAGCAAGCGGATGCCCTGCAAGAGTGGTATTCAATGATCATTAACGAATATAGCAGGTACATACTTCCCATCGATCAAGATGTTGCTGCACTCTGGGCAGATTTGAGAGTGCCTCACCATGAAAACATACTGGATAAATTCATTGCCGCTACAGCCCTACTCCACTCATTACACCTGGTTACACGCAATGTTAAGGATTTTGAAAAGACAGGAGTTCCTGTAATCAACCCCTTTAGTGCTTAGCGAGCTTTGTGCTTAGACAGTGCCGCTATCAACGATTTTGTGTCGAATGAAGCGATGGCACATCCCACCTGTGTAGCTTAAGGGAAACTAAGTTTCTTCGAATAGTGAGTACGAAATCTCTATGAGTTTGGCGAGCTCCTCAATCGACGCATCATAAAATGCTCCCCTACGATTCAAGAGTGGTACTCCATCACAATCAAGTAGTGCATTGATATGTTCGATGTTCAAATTGCCGTGTGTGTTTTCATCAAAGTCGTCTTGAAAGATAGGAATCATTGGTTTGTTCGAATCAAACGCTATCTGTATCTCCTGAGATACCCATTCTGAATCCAGTGTGCCTTGACCCAACAGGCAAATGAATACGTCGGCTTTGCGAATTTCATCAGCGATATGAGCTGAAATTCGTTTTCCAGACTCATTTCGGCGAGTATCCACAAATACACTCAGAGAATGTAATGATTCCAATTTATCAGCAATATTTTGCGCCCAACCACTGCTCGCTAATCGGTTGTAGCTAAGAAAGATACGCTTGGTTGATGCTTCCATATCGAGCTCATACAAATACCCACTCCACCTTTTGCTGCAAGCCGTGTGCTCGCACCGTCATCACAAATAACACGTGGATTTATATTGGACGGAGGAAACGTGCATGAGTCTGCGCCCGTATGGGACGTTAGCTGTCGTGGCGTAGCACTTTTGAAAACGATTAGTTGATGATCGTTGAGGCTTTCTATCAAATGCTTATGGATCATTTTATGCGGCCCATTTCGCCCTTGTTGTTTCCAGACGTGACAGGCTACGACAGTCAAACATTTGGATTCTCCATCAACTATCGACCTGATACTGAAACATCGCTTCGCGCCCACACGGATGCATCGTCGGTGACACTGAATATTAATCTGAATCTGCCCGGAGAAGATTTTTCAGGTTCAGGTGTACGTTTTTTCGACAGAGAAACACAACAAGTCAGCGAGCTATCATTCGCACCGGGTACTGCGTTAATTCATCACGGCAGTGTGCCGCATGAAGCTATGCCTATCACCGGGGGTGAACGATCGAACTTCGTTTTATGGTTGTATGGTGAAGCAGGGCAGGTGGCGCGGCCAGGTATAGAGCCTCAGTTGATTGATGCGAAACAACGCTGGGCCTTGCCAAATTCGAAAAGCGATGGGTTTGCGCCATTCTGAAAAGAGGGCGAAGCACTAGAACACACACTCGCTAAGAGCACGTGCCGCTTGTTGGCTAACAGCCCCATATGTATATGCCTTAACGTAATTCGATGACACATGACTAGAGGCCTGCACTCGCAGTCATCCATACGGCTGATAATGCCTGTGGGTAGCCGCTTCTTAATGATAGCGCCAGTATTGCTGTTTTACGGGACTTGGCATACTATTCGTATATACATATTGTCTATACGAATAGTGAAATGACTAAAAAGGCCAAACTTTTCCAAAATGGCGGCTCGCAGGCAGTGCGTCTTCCTGCCGAGTACCGTCTCGAAGGCGACGAGGTGCAGATCGAGAAGATCGGCAATACGCTCGTTCTGCGTCCGATGGTGCGATCCTGGTCTGAGTTTTTCTCAAGCCCGGTTACCGTACCAGATGATTTCTTAAGTGATCGAGGCGATGAGCCGCCGCAAGATCGAGACTTGTTCTAATGTATATGCTCGATACCGATACCTGCAGTTACGTACTTAAAACCAAGTCAGCGATACTCGCCAAACGTTTTGAGGCAGAAACCGGAAAAATTGCTATATCTGAAATAGTGCTAGCTGAGCTCCGATTCGGTGCTGACAAACATCAAAATCGAACGCAGGAGATCCATGAATCGATCAACGATTTCGTCCTACGACTGGACGTCGTGCCTTGGGCCGCTTCCTCTGCTTATGGTGATTTGCGAACCCAACTAGAACGGCGCGGTACACCGATTGGAAATTTAGACACCTTAATAGCAGCCCATGCGCTACACCATGAATGCGTTCTGGTTACAAACAATGTTAAGCACTTCAAGCGTGTACCTAAGCTAAAAATTGATAACTGGGTTTGAGAGAGCGAGGCTAAGTGCTGACAACAGTTTTTTAATTTGGGGAAAAGCAGTACGGTTTTGTGGGTGCGGCAAGCGTCCTT
The DNA here is from genome assembly GCA_045106475.1 of Granulosicoccus sp. GTDB lineage: Bacteria > Pseudomonadota > Gammaproteobacteria > Granulosicoccales > Granulosicoccaceae > Granulosicoccus. The sequence continues at coordinate 1,517 of JBGCEO010000174.1, read as the reverse complement.
ACATTCGCACTGATAGTCAGGTTTCAGCCCATAGCATGAAATAAATCCATACGATTGTAAGGATTATCCGCTCGATTGGTAAAATTATTGCCATATTCCTTACAAACGTAAGGAATATTATGCAATTTTCAATCAAAAATGCAGCAGATATAGGCGATAGTGTTAGAGCCACTGCGCATCGACAACAACCTGTGTGAAAACGCGGTCAGACCTTTTGTAATGGGTAGGAAATCGCGGCTCTTTGCTAACTCAGTCGCTGGAGCCAATGCCAGTGCAAATTTATATAGCCTGGTGGAGACTGCCAAAGCCAATGGACACGAACCTTATGCTTACATCAAGCAGGTATTGACAGCGCTACCCGCAGCGAAGACACTGGACGACATTGAAGCGCTATTGCCTTTTAACTTGCAACCCATGGAAAGGAAAGTTGCTTAAACCGCTTACAGTAGTTCTTGCACCACAGCTAGAGGTTCTCCTTGATCCCGTAACAGTTTTGTTGCCAGTGTACGCCTGCCTGAGTGACTAGACGCTCTAGCAATCCCAGCCCATAGCCTGAGCATTTTGCTGATATGTCCCTGGAGTGTATTGGGACTATAAGCGCCACCTTTTTGCGACAATATCAAAGGGTCATTCGGCCTCAACATCTTGGATGACAACATACGCTCATCAAGATAGTCCTGTATTGCCTCCATCAAATCTGCATCTGCAATTGGTAGTTCTCGTGTCTTTCCATTGCGTTTACCCAGTACCTGTGCATAGTCCCAATTCGCATCGACAAGATAGTTGGTAGTCGTAGCAAGATCATTCTGACTGTGTCGTATTCCATCCGGATTGTACTGGTACTGCGAGTTAATACCGGAGGACAAATGATCTGTTAGTTTGTTCTGGCTGTTGTAAGCGTTTGAATTGGATTCGCCATTGCGCTCTACTATTTATTTCAACAGGCAAGCCAAACTTACTGCCGTCTATAGTTTTACCTTTAGTATAAATTGCATATATTCGTTTAGCACGAGCAGCAATTCTGTTCTTGGCGTCATGCAAGACGCCTCCCAATCGAATGCTGGTGTGATAATTACACTGTTTCCATCATGTTCTATTTTTGATGCATTCGACCACCATGTTTTCTTTCGCTCTATGGATTTTATACAATCTCTTATAGTGTGAATACTGCCCGCATCAGATCCAACCAATTCCAATAAATCTAGGTCATTTTCAACAAGATTACTTTGGATACTGGGAAACCCAGATTCCGTGAGAAATTCATACTCAATCTTCTTAATATGCAACATATGTTATTGTAGTTTTGGATAGGCTGTAACAAGTTCACCGTTACTTTTCACAATCATTTCGATTTGACCTCCTAATGCAGATCTCCCTAATATTTTACCAGAGGTTTTTCCCTTTGAAATCGCATCAATATATGCTGCATTAATTTCCGAGCGCACCCGGCTTCGTTACTTGAACACTATGGTGCAGAATCAGTTGGCTCACTCACGCTGCTTCCTGAAGGGAGCCCA
>JBGCEO010000173.1:0-24870 GCA_045106475.1 Granulosicoccus sp. | reverse complement strand
ATGACCGCAGATACTCTGAGAGTTTTTCAAAATCAGAATAATGGTTTCCAATTTTGAAAGCTTTGCATTTTCCATCAGGCTTTTTTACTAAAACATCGTGCTTCATTTTAGCAATATCGATTGCGACATAAACGATGTCCGATGTGGTAGAAATAGAGGAAGTCATGGCTGGTCCCATTGGGTAATTTTGTCTCGGAAAACAAACTTAACCACAAGGGGCCATCCATGGCTACTAACGGGTATTGTGTTAGTACTATGGCCCGGAATACATAGCGCAGGCGTTAGTTGACTGGGCCAACAGTCATAAAATTACGCTGATGTACATTCAACCTGGCAAACCAACACAGAACGCTTACATCGAAAGGTTTAATCGAACCGCACGTCACGAATGGCTAGATCTGCATGACTTTGAATCAGTTGATCATGCGCAATTTCTGGCTACGCAGTGGCTTTGGACTTACAATAACGAACGACCAAATACTGCTATCGGAGGAGTGCCTCCAAGGCACTTTCAAACAGCAGCTTAAATTCTACTTATTTAGTCAGTGCTAAATGGGGGGATTACATATGGTCCACAACTTTGCTTAGTTCAATAACTTAGAATCGCACTAATTATTGGCGGACATTATATGGTCCACGTTTTTTCTGATGAAAATTAGGTGGTTACAATGTTCAGTGTGAAAATCCGGACATCTCATGGTTCCAGCGGGACCATAGCCTGTCCGATCCGGACGTCTCATGGTCCGCGGCCTACATCTTCGAAAGGATAAAAATAATGGTGGGCCCGGGAGGACTCGAACCTCCGACCAAGGGATTCACTTGATCCAAACATTTCTGTAAGGAGCGGACTATCTCATCACCCTCAATCTAGTGACTGGTGGGGCGCGGGACGCTCTAGCCTGTTATTAAGAACACTGAAGTTCCCAGGTAGTCTCTGCACCTTCCAAGGGTGTACCCTTGGCTTGGCTCAGGATTGCCTTCAGCCCCAGTTATAAACCAAGCTGTTAAGGTTTCCCTGAATTCATCCCGTTCATTCTATATCTTACGATATAGACGCACCATTTAAGATGAGTCCCCTGCTCTAACCAACTGAGCTACAGGCCCACAAGCGGGGTATTCTACACTAAACGATAATAAATTCAGCGCCTAAGTCGCTTTCGTTTTACGAAAAAATGCGAGCGTTGATTTGGGGCAGGGCGATCTCCTGCTGAGGGCGCAGACTCCACACGTGTAGAGTGAAAATCTTCAGACATTTAGCCTCCGCGGAATACAAATTCCGCGGAGTTTTAATGGTGTAGTAGGTAGAGCTTATTCCTGCTGATCCAAAAAGCTACGCAGCTGCTCTGAACGAGTAGGGTGGCGAAGCTTGCGCAGGGCTTTGGCTTCAATCTGACGAATACGCTCACGCGTTACATCGAACTGCTTGCCGACTTCTTCAAGTGTGTGATCGGTATTCATATCGATGCCAAAGCGCATACGCAGTACCTTGGCTTCACGCGGGGTGAGGCTTGCCAGTACTTCATGCGTTGTTTCACCTAAACCCAGGCCTGTTGCAGTTTCAACAGGCGAGAGAATGTTCTGGTCTTCAATGAAATCACCCAGATGCGAATCTTCATCATCACCAATCGGTGTTTCCATGGAGATCGGCTCTTTGGCAATCTTTAATACCTTGCGGATTTTATCCTCAGGCATTTCCATCTTTTCAGCCAGCTCTTCGGGCGTTGCTTCACGACCCATCACTTGCAGCATCTGTCGTGAAATACGGTTTAGCTTGTTGATAGTTTCGATCATGTGCACCGGAATACGGATAGTACGAGCCTGATCTGCAATGGAGCGGGTAATGGCTTGGCGTATCCACCAGGTGGCGTAGGTTGAAAACTTATAACCACGACGGTATTCGAACTTGTCGACCGCTTTCATCAAGCCAATGTTGCCTTCCTGAATCAGATCCAGGAATTGCAGGCCACGATTGGTGTACTTCTTGGCAATCGAGATAACCAGTCGTAGATTGGCTTCAACCATTTCCTTCTTGGCACGGCGAGCCTTGGCTTCACCAATAGACATCTTGCGATTGATTTCTTTGATGTCGGTGATGGGTAGCAAGCTGCTTACACAGATCTGCTGGATGCGAGTCTGTAGCAATTCGATTTCGGTGCGACGCTCTTCCAGGGCAGCAACGTAAGGCTTCTTGGCATTGGCCGTCAGCACTGAATCCAGCCAGCCGCTGTCTGTTTCATGGCCCGGGAAGCTCTGAATAAATGCACTGCGAGGCATCTTGCATTGCTTCACACACATGTCACGAATCTGACGCTCAAGCGAGCGAATGCGCTCAACCTGACCACGCAGACCAGCCACCAGTGTCGCAACAAAGGCAGGTGCATATTTGAACTCCAGAAATATAGCTGAGACTTTTTCCATCTCTGCTTTGCCCTTGTCGTCTTGAATGCCACCCGCTGCATCAATCGCCTTCAAGGCTTTTGCATAGGCCTTTTGCATGGCGACCATGCGACGTTTGACTTCTTCCAGGTCAGGGCCGGTATCGACTACCTCATCATCATCGTCATCATCTGAAGGCGGCTTGGCAACCTTGATCTCTTCACTGGTTTCCATGAAGTTGATGATGATGTCGGTGAAGCGAAGCTGTTCTTCCTGTACTTGCTGGTAACGCTCAAGCAACAGGTTGATGGTTTCGGGGTAGGTGCCCAGAGCGCGCAGAACCTGCTTGAGGCCATCTTCGATGCGCTTGGCAATCTCGATTTCGCCTTCTCGGGTCAGTAGCTCAACGGTTCCCATTTCGCGCATGTACATGCGCACGGGGTCGGTAGTGCGTCCGAATTCGCCGTCAACGGTTGCCAGAACGGCCGCAGCCTCATCGGCAGCGTCGTCATCGGCGCTCGAATTCTTGTCAGACAGGATCAGGGAATCTGCTTCAGGTGCGACTTCACCCACCGAGATGCCCATATCGGCGATCATGGCGATGATTTCTTCTACCTGTTCAGGATCGACAATGCCCTCGGGCAAATGGTCGTTTACCTCGGCGTAAGTCAGGAATCCCTGCTCTTTACCTTTTGAAATCAGTTCTTTAAGGCTGGACTGTTGGGACTTGTCCATTGTGATGCGAGCGGTCATAGAGTCTCTGCGGTCAACTTAACCCCCTATTATACTCGGAGGTGTGCTAATTGGTAAGAGAAAAAGTCGAATCTGGCGAAAATTCAATGAAATACCGGGTTGTTTGGTGCATCCAGCGCCCGCCGGCAAAGAACATATTGCCGACTGAGTCAATTTAAAGGGGCTTCCTCGCTTATACTGCGCCCCCCGGCATTTTCCTGATGCTGAATGATTGCGCGCACCCTGTCGCGCGCCTGTACCGGAGACACTAGTCGTATGACCACTCGTCGTGAACTTGCAAACGCTGTCAGAGCCCTGAGTATGGACGCCGTTCAGCAGGCCAATTCGGGACACCCCGGCGCACCCATGGGTATGGCTGATCTGGCTGAGGTTTTGTGGAACAGTTATTTGTCGCACAGCCCTGCTAACCCTCAGTGGTCGAATCGTGATCGTTTTGTTCTCTCCAACGGTCATGCCTCGATGCTGTTGTATTCGCTGCTTCATCTCTCTGGCTATGATCTTCCAATAGACGAACTGAAAAATTTCCGTCAGTTGCATTCCAAAACGCCGGGTCACCCCGAATACGGTTACGCCCCGGGTGTTGAAACCACAACCGGGCCTCTGGGTCAGGGCATCGCTAATGCCGTCGGCATGGCTGTGGCCGAGCGTACACTGGCCGCGCAATTCAACACCCCCGAACACAGTATTGTTGATCATCACACCTGGGTGTTTCTGGGTGATGGCTGCCTGATGGAAGGCATTTCCCATGAAGCCTGTTCTCTGGCGGGTACCCTGGGCCTGGGCAAACTCATTGCGATCTACGACGATAACGGTATTTCAATTGACGGTGAAGTCGAAGGATGGTTCACCGATAACACGCCACAGCGCTTTGAATCCTATGGCTGGCATGTTATCGCTGGAGTCGATGGCCATGACAGCGACGCCATCACTGCCGCCATTGATGCTGCTCGTGCTGAAACCGGCAAGCCCACATTGATATGCGCACGCACAACGATTGGCTTTGGCTCGCCCAACAAGGGCGGCAAAGAAAGCAGTCACGGCGCGCCGCTGGGTGCTGATGAAATCAAACTTGCCAAAGAGCAACTAGGCTGGAAGTACGATGCTTTTGAAGTGCCCAATAAGGTGTATGCAGGTTGGAACGCGCGCGCAGTTGGTGAACAACGCGAAGCTGAATGGCAAAACATATTCGATAGTTACAAGGCTGCTAATCCTGAGCTGGCAGCTGAATTTGAGCGACGCATGGCGGGCAAGTTGCCCGATGGTTGGGCAGAGGATGCCGACGCTTTCATTCAGTCTGTCGTCGCCAAAGGCGAAACCATTGCCTCAAGAAAAGCATCGCAGAATGCACTTAACGGCTTTGGTCCGATATTGCCGGAGTTACTCGGTGGCTCAGCCGATCTTGCTGGATCAAACCTGACCATCTGGGATGGATCCAAAGTGGTTCTTGATGATCCTGCCGGTAACTACATCAACTATGGTGTGCGCGAATTCGCCATGACTGCCATGACCAATGGCATTTGTTTGCACGGGGGCTTTCGCCCTTATTCTGCGACGTTTTTGATGTTCTCAGAATACGGCCGCAACGCACTTCGTATGTGTGCACTGATGAAGCTACCCAATCTGTTTGTGTTTACCCATGATTCTATTGGACTGGGCGAGGATGGTCCAACTCATCAACCTGTAGAACAAACAGCTACCTTACGAATGATGCCCAATATGTCTTTGTGGCGTCCATGCGATGCGGTTGAGTCAGCAGTGTCGTGGAAGATGGGTATCGAGCGACAGGACGGACCCACCTGCTTGATATTCAGTCGCCAGGGCTTGCCGCATCAAGAACGATCGGCTGAGCAATTGGCTAACATCGAACGCGGTGGTTACATCCTCCATGAGCCATCCACTGCAGCGGTGGCCTTGATTATTGCTACTGGCTCTGAGGTGGGTATGGCTATGGAAGCTGCCAAGACATTAGAGTCATCAGGCACGCCTGTACGAGTTGTTTCCATGCCTAGTACCGATTGCTTTGATGCACAGGATCAAGCCTATAGAGATTCAGTATTGCCACCGTCTTTAAAGGCCAGAGTCGCAGTTGAAGCAGGCATGCCAGATCTGTGGCGCAAGTATGTAGGGTTGGAAGGCGATGTTATGGGTATCAACACCTTTGGTGAATCAGGGCCTGCCCCGGAGGTGTTTGCGCACTTTGGCTTGACGACTGCAAATCTCGCAAGCTGCGTATCCGCAACCGTTGCCAGAGTTTCATCATAGTAAAAGCCGGCATCAGCAGCGCTGAGCTAACACGTCGCCGATGCAATGGTATTGGTAGTTTGAATTAAAGAGTAAGTTGAATTTGAAGTAAAAAGTAGAATTGGAAAACTAAGAAGTTGTTTTTTTTGAAGAAGTAAAAATCAGTTCATAAGGTTCAACTAAAAGAGCCAGAATAACTAAAAATCTAAGGGGTTTACATCTACATGGCAGTCAAGATTGCAATAAACGGGTACGGACGGATAGGCAGAAATATCCTTCGTGCAATACATGAGTTAGGCCGTAGTGACGAGTTTGATGTTGTCGCCATCAATGATCTGGGTGATGCAGAAACAAACGCGCACTTGACACAGTACGACACCGCACATGGACGTTTTCCGGGTGAGGTGGTTGTTGATGGTGAGTATCTAGTGATCAATGGTGACAGGCTAAAGGTTTTCGCAGAACGTGATCCTTCCAAGTTACCTTGGGCTGAGTTGGGCATTGATGTTGTTCTTGAGTGCACTGGCTTGTTCAAGAATCGTGAAAAGGCTGGCATGCATATTCAGGCAGGTGCTAAGAAAGTCATTATCTCTGCACCCGGCGGTGCTGATATTGATGCCACGGTTGTTTACGGGGTTAATGAAGGGGATCTGAAAGCATCTGATCAGATTATCTCCAACGCCTCATGCACTACTAATTGTCTGGCGCCGATGGCAAAGGCATTGCATGATTCCGTAGGCATCGTTCGCGGCTTGATGACTACCATCCATGCCTACACTAATGATCAGGTTCTCACCGATGTTTATCATTCGGATCTGCGACGTGCTCGCTCTGCCACGATGTCAATGATTCCTACAACAACGGGTGCAGCCAAAGCCGTTGGTCTGGTACTACCTGCACTAAACGGTAAGCTTGATGGATTCGCTATGAGAGTGCCAACGATCAATGTATCGATTGTAGACCTGACTTTCACAGCTGGGCGCGATACGTCGGTTGAAGAGATCAACAGCATTATGCAAAAGGCAGCCGACGGTGCAATCCTCGCTTACACCGAAAAGCCCTTGGTATCGATCGATTTCAATCACACTTCTACCTCATCTAACTTTGATGCTGGCATGACGCGTGTCATGGAAGGTAATTTAGTTAAAGCTTGCAGCTGGTATGATAATGAATGGGGTTTTTCTTGCAGGATGCTGGATACCACTATCGCGGCTATTAACGCTTAGACTATGCTGTTACTCAACGAGCTTCCGCTTTCTGGTCAGAAAGTACTGATTCGACAAGACCTCAACGTTCCTCTCAAGGACGGTGCAATCACCTCTGATAAGCGGATCAGAGCGTCGGTGCCTACCTTGCAGTATGCATTGGAAGCAGGTGCCAGCGTCATGGTCATGTCTCATCTTGGAAGACCGACAGAAGGGCAACCCGACCCAGAGTCATCGCTGGCTCCTGTGGCTGTTCGGCTGGGAGAGTTGTTGGGTCGGCCTGTTCGTTTGGTGACCGATTATTTGGACAAAGCACCCGAAGTTGTCGAGGGTGAAGTGGTGCTGCTCGAAAACGTTCGTTTCAATGCTGGCGAAAAAGCTGACGATGACACATTGGGTAAACGTTATGCATCGCTTTGCGATATATATGCAATGGATGCGTTTGGAACAGCGCATCGAGCACAGGCATCTACGCATAGCGTCGGTATCCATGCGCCTATTGCCTGTGCCGGTCCTTTACTGGCTGCCGAATTGGATGCATTAGGTGCTGCCCTGGATAATCCAGAGCGGCCTTTGATAGCGATAGTGGGCGGCTCCAAAGTGTCTACCAAGCTAACCGTACTTGAATCATTGGCGGATAAAGTAGATCAACTGATAGTGGGCGGTGGCATTGCTAATACGTTTATCGCTGCCGCCGGTCACGAGGTAGGCCAGTCTCTCTATGAGCCCGATCTGGTGGCGAATGCGGTGGCATTGATGCGCAAAGCAGAAGCGCGTGGCGCTGCTATTCCAGTGCCTACTGATGTGGTATGTGCTCCTGAGTTATCTGACGATGTGCCGGTGAGCACCCGTGCTGCGGCTGATGTACAAACCGATGATCGTATTCTTGATATTGGGCCGGAAACGGCGGAATCCTATGCGGCACTGTTGCGTGACGCGGGAACCATCGTGTGGAACGGTCCTGTTGGCGTTTTTGAAATTGATGCGTTTGGTGAGGGTACCAAGGTTCTCTCTGAGGCCGTAGCGGCCTCCAAAGCATTCTCTATTGCAGGAGGTGGGGACACCCTTGCCGCTGTGGATAAGTATGGAATTGAAGATCAGGTCTCATATATTTCTACAGGTGGCGGTGCATTTCTGGAGTTTCTCGAAGGCAAGACGCTACCCGCTGTAGCGATGCTGAAAAAACGCAGCGAATGAATTGTTTCACTTTACTGGACTAAAACGATATGACAGATACCTTATCCCTGCTCGGCGACGAAGCTGAATACCTGCTCGATCACACCTGTACTGGTTTGCCTAAGGAGATGATCCAGTTGCCAGGCGAAGACTACGTCAGTCGGGTGATAGGCGTTAGCGATCGTGGGCCGGGAACCATGCGAGCCATGCAACAGATGTTTGATGCCGGTCGTTTGGGTGGCACGGGTTATATGTCCATGTTGCCGGTTGATCAGGGTATCGAACATTCAGCGGGTGCCTCTTTTGCTCCGAATCCCATCTACTTTGATCCTGCCAATATCGTCGAACTGGCAATAGAGGGTGGTTGTAACTGTGTGGCCTCAACACTGGGTGTGTTGGGTTCCGTTTCGCGCCGCTATGCGCACCGCATTCCGTTCATGGTGAAATTGAACCACAACGAAACGCTAACGTTGCCGGCGATGTATGAGCAAACGCTGTTTGCACAAGTCGAGCAGGCATTTGATCTGGGTGCTTTGGCAGTGGGTGCCACCATCTATTTCGGTTCTGCTGATTCACGTCGTCAGATTCAGGAAATCTCTGAAGCCTTCTACCGCGCTCATGAATTGGGCATGGCAACGGTTTTGTGGGCTTATCTGCGTAACTCATCGTTCAAGAAAGACGGTAAGGACTATCATGTATCCGCTGATTTAACCGGTCAGGCCAATCATCTTGCCAGTACGATCCAGGCTGATATCGTCAAGCAAAAGCAAGCTGAGAATAATGGTGGTTATACGGCAATAGGTTTTGGAAACACTCACGAGAAGGTCTACTCAGAACTGACAACCGAGCATCCTGTTGATTTAGTGAGATACCAGGTGGCCAACTGCTATATGGGTCGCGCCGGCTTGATAAATTCCGGTGGTGGTTCTGGTGATAATGATCTTGCTCAAGCTGTCAGAACTGCTGTCATCAACAAGCGAGCAGGTGGTATGGGGCTTATCTCCGGGCGTAAAGCGTTCCAGAAAGACATGAAGGAGGGTGTGGCGCTACTCAATGCCATTCAGGATGCCTATCTGGATCCGCGTGTCACTGTCGCCTAAGCGAACACAGATCCGTTAGCTCATCGCACAGTCGTTGCGATGAGCAGCTTTCAGCAGGCACCCGCTTAGCCGGTCAAGCGGTTCACCGCCTCTCGATAGCGCTCCAGAGTACCTGCAATAACTTCCGCAGGTACATCCGGTCCGGGGGCAGTTTTGTCCCAATCCAGCGTTTCCAGCCAATCCCTGACGTATTGCTTGTCATAGCTAGCCGGGCTGCTCCCGGTTTTCCAGGTGGAGGCTTCCCAGAAGCGCGACGAATCCGGGGTGAGAATTTCATCCATCAACACCAGATTGCCGGCAGTGTTTAAACCGAATTCGAATTTGGTATCAGCGATGATAATGCCGCGCTCTTTGGCATGTGCCGCTGCATCGTTATAAAGCCCGAGACTGACCCGCCGGACTTCGTCGGCCAGACTGGCACCGATGGTATCAGCCATCTGCTCAAAGCTGATGTTCTCATCGTGATCACCGAGCTCGGCTTTGGTGGCAGGTGTAAACAGTACTTTGGGCAGCTGCTGAGCCTGCTGCAGACCACTGGGTAAGGTTTGCCCACAGATCTTGCCACTGGCCTGATAGTCTTTCCAACCAGAGCCAATGATGTAGCCTCTGACAACCGCTTCGATAGGCAAAGCCTTGAGCCGCTTGACGATCATGCACCGCCCTTCAGCCTGAGCGCGCTCTTCGGGGTCTGGCAGAATCTCGGCCAGAGGAATATTGGCAAGGTGATTGGGCACCATTGCCTGCATGCGATTGAACCAGAACATGGCTAGCTGCGTGAGCAGTTTGCCTTTGCCGGGGATCACATTTGGCAGGATTACATCAAAGGCGGAGACTCTGTCAGTGGCGATAATCAGCCAGTGTGCGTCATCGATCTCGTAGATATCCCGCACCTTGCCCTGATACTGAAGCGGCAGTGATTGAATAGATGTGGTGTGCAGACCATCACCGGTAGTGCTTGAATTCATGCGAGAGAATGTTTCGCTTAAGGCTTTAAAGTAGACACAGTATACTGCGCTGCTTCCCTAGTTCATCAGGTTGGATTAATGTCGTTGGTAAAAGTAGGTGTGGTGATGGGCAGCAGCAGTGATTGGCCGGTCATGCAAAAGGCGGTAGCCTTGCTCGAGCAATTTGCAATACCCCATGAAAAGCGTGTTGTTTCAGCTCATCGAATGCCCGATCAAATGTTTTCTTATGCCGAAGATGCCGCAGAGCGCGGCTTGCGGTGCATTATCGCAGGCGCTGGTGGTGCTGCGCACCTGCCTGGCATGTTGGCATCGAAAACGATTGTGCCAGTGCTCGGTGTACCCATTCCCACCCGTCATCTCGCTGGTCAGGATTCTCTTTACTCTATCCTGCAAATGCCCGGCGGGGTGCCAGTTGCAACCTTCGCTATTGGCGATGCGGGCGCTACCAACGCTGCACTATTTGCCATCGCGATGCTGGCGGCCACCGATGAGGGTGTGCAGCGGCAACTCAATGACTATCGCTTATCCATGAAAGAAAAGGCTGAGAACATGACCTTGCCACCGGACGCGACATCGTGAACGCAGTTAACTCTGGCTTGCCTGAGCCTTTATTGCCCGGGGCCAATCTGGGTGTGATCGGTGGTGGCCAGTTGGGTCGCTACTTTGTCTGGGAAGCGCGTCGTCTGGGTTATCACACCTGGGTTCTGGATCCAGATGCCTCTGCACCTGCCATGCAGATTGCAGAACATGCCTTGGTGGCAGCCTACGATGACCAGGTAGCCTTGAATTCGTTGGCCGAGCAGTGCGATGCCGTGACTGTCGAATTCGAAAATGTTCCGGCGCAGAGTCTTGAGTTTCTGGCAACACTTACGCGTGTGGCGCCCTCTGCTAATGCAATCAGAGTTGCCCAGGATCGCGCTCTGGAAAAAAATCAGGCGCTTAAGTTCGGTTTGCAACCTGTGCCTTATGCGGTTATCGAGTCGCTCTCTGACATACCCGCTGCCTTGGACAAAGTAGAGCTACCGGCCATCATCAAGACATCACGCTTGGGTTACGATGGCAAAGGGCAGGTTGTTTGTTCTACTGAAGAGCAAGTGCGCGCCGCGTTTGATCAACTTGATCATGCCTGTTGTGTGTTGGAGCATCGCATTGATCTTGCCGCCGAAGTATCGGTGATTCTGGCGCGAGGCTATGATAAGCAAGTACAGGTGTTTCCCATTTCTCGTAACGTGCATGAGAACGGTATCTTGGCAACCTCCTTAGTGCCTTCCGGTGTCGATCCCAAGATACTGGATCAGGCCACCGCACTTGCCATTGCTTTGGCAGAAGGCCTGGATTACATTGGCGTGCTGGCGGTCGAATTCTTCATCGATAGCAAAGGTACTGTTCTATTTAATGAGATGGCACCCAGGCCACATAACAGTGGACACTACACACTCGATGCCACCCATAGTTCTCAGTTCGAGCAACAACTTCGTGCTTTATGTGCCTTGCCGTTAGCCAGTACTGAGCTGTTAAGTCCGGTTTGCATGTTGAATCTATTGGGTGATAGCTGGGGTGAAAACAAGCCTGACTGGCATAGTCTGATGGCCCGAAAGGGCTTGTCCCTGCACTTGTACGGTAAGCAAGAAGCTCGACCAGCTCGCAAAATGGGGCACGTCAATATACTGTCTGACACGCAAGACAAAGCCTTTGAATTGGCGCGTCAGTTACATCAATCACTACAATTATAAGTAAATTGATAAGGGGGTTAGCTGTTCTAATTCCCTTTTCTTTTTGAACGCTCAGGCGGCTGCAGCTGTCGCGCCTTGTTTGGTACAGAAATCGCATTACAGGCATTAATAAGTCATGTAATCGGATCTGTCTTCTTCATGAGCCTCGCCCAACGCAGCCCGCAAACCAGCGGCAATTCAGCTAGTTTTATTCCCATTGCAGTTGAGTCGCTTACTCTTCAGAGTAAGGCCTTAGCAACCATAGCCAGTTACCTTGGCCAGGAATTCGACGAGGCAGTCGGGCTTATTCTTGGTTGCAAAGGACGCGTTGTCATTATGGGCATGGGTAAGTCTGGCATCGTAGGCAAGAAGATGGCTGCCACCTTCGCATCCACTGGAACGCCAAGTTTCTATGTTCACCCTGGCGAGGCCATTCATGGCGACCTGGGCATGATCACAGCTGATGACCTAATTCTGCTGATCTCCTATAGCGGCGAGACAGAGGAGGTTATCAAGTTGGTACCTTCCTTAAAGTATTTTGGTAATCGCATTATTGGTATTGTGGGTGCGCCTGAAACAACCTTGGCAAAAAATGCAGATGTGACCCTTCGGGTAGACATTGAACGAGAGGTTTGTCCTAACAACCTTGCGCCTACAACCTCTGCTTTAGGCATCATGGCATTGGGTGATGCGCTTGCTGTTTGCTTGATAAAGGCGCGCGATTTCAAACCATCAGATTTTGCTCAATTTCACCCCGGTGGAATGTTGGGCAGACGTCTGCTGTCACGAGTGGGTGATGTCATGCTCACTGAGAACTTACCCATTATCAACCCGGACGAGAGTGTGCGAGAAGCCATTTTCTGTATGACCTCCGGTCGCCTGGGTTTGGCTATCATCGTTGAAAATCAGCGTTTGCTGGGCATACTCACTGATGGAGATTTACGACGTGCTCTGATCATGGATCCGACCATGATGGACAAACAAGTTCGAGATTTCATGACACCTGTCCCTGTCACTATCTCTGCCAACTCAATGGTTACTGATGCAGAAGTATTGATGCGCAAGTACAAGATTCGTGCATTGATCGTTACCGGTAGTCGCGATGGAGAAGAGGATCAGGTCTGTGGCCTGTTGGAGATATTCGCTGATAACAAACGTTGAGTAATCCTTATGTACTCAGCTTTTTTATCACGCTATCACAACACCCTAAAGGTGTATGCCATGCGTTTGTTTAGGCCCCACTGGGTGATCGCCTGTTTGCCCATTGTATTAAGTGCCTGTGCGCACACCCCAACGCCCGGTGTAACGGTAGTGCAAGCGTCTCAAGCAGAAGCGATTCTTGTGGGAGACAGGATAAGTCTTGATCAGCCGATACAAGGCGTAAGCGATGTTGTCATACACTCTATTTATGTCGCTGCCAGTGGCAGAACCTGCAGACGCCTGGCGACAAGGCAGGGGCAGCTATTAGCTCAACGCAGCTGCCAGAACAGTAAAGGTGATTGGTACATTAGTCGACGTTTATCATCGGCAAGAGCGCTAATCGAACCGGTTGCCAAGCAGACCTCTGCTGTGATTGTGGAAAGTAACAGTCTTGAACTGACCCAAAGCCAATCCGATGTTCAGGTTGTCGCCAGGCAGCAGACTGAGGTTGAAAATACCGTTACGCCTGAGAGAAAGGATATGGTTGCCTTATCGTTGACTCCGGGCGAAACCCTATGGGCCTTTGCTGACAGAGTCACCGGTAATCCAATGAACTGGCAAACTATTGCTGCAGACAATGCCATTTCTGATGCTCGTGAAGTATCAGCGCTGCAAGTGTTGAGTGTTCAGGCGTCATTGCTCAAGCCAGGCCTGTGAGATGGCAAATTCTGCCAGTACGATAAGCGAATCGGATGAACAACCGAGCCCGGATGCGTTAAGAACCGGGCTTGACTGGGCTGAGCTTCGTGAAGCCTTGATCACTCAGGCGCGTGTCATACATGCGTTGATGATGCGGGAAACCCTGAGCCGTTATGGCGAGCACAAGATGGGTTTTCTCTGGGCTTTGATCGAACCCGTTCTATTTGTCACATTGTTTGTGGCGATGATGTCTGCGATGCGTAGTGATAGCCCGGGCGGCATGCCCCTGATCCCTTTTATGATCGCTGGTATCGTGCCGTTTACGATGTTCCGCAATCCGATGTCTGAGATGAGGGCTGCGATTGGTCAAAACAAAACCCTGTTAGGATTTCCTCAAGTATCCACTTTCGATGTCATTCTCGCCCGAGGATTACTCGAAGGCGCCGTGCTTTTGTTTGTGTTTGTATTGATGCTGGCCGTAGCGTATTTGATTGGTTTTGAATTTCGTGTTGAAAATCCTTTGGGCGTGTTGGCAGCCTGCGTTGCGCTATGGGCAATGGGCTGTGGAATGGGTTTTATTCTGGCTTGTGTGACACCTATCATCCCCTCGGTAGGGCAGGTTGCAGGCTTGTTGTTTGGCAGACCTTTGATGGTTACCTCAGGTCTTTTTTTTACGGCTGAGTCGGTTCCTGAACCGTTTAGAACCTGGCTGTTATACAACCCCATCATGCATTTGCTCGAACTGCTGCGCTCCTACTTTTTTTACGAATTCGAATCATCGCATGGCTCCTGGTTCTATGCCGGTAGCTGGGCATTAGGACTGTTAGTGTTCGGACTGTTGTTGCATCAGGCCTTGCGTCGCCGCGCCATTGTTGGGCTATAGGTTGTTTAAACGCTGATGATTCGCCTGGAAAACGTAAACAAACGCTATAAGACCGTCGCCGGAATTCGTACCGTTCTGGATAATGTGAGTTTGACATTTCCCAAGGGCCACAGTGTGGGCATCCTGGGAATGAACGGTGCTGGTAAATCCACACTGATCAGAATCATTGGTGATGCCGAACCTGCTGATTCGGGCAAGATCATTCGCAAGGGCCGCGTGTCCTGGCCACTTGGTTTTACCGGGGGATTTCAGTCATCCCTGACGGCGCGAGAAAATGCACGCTTTGTTGGACGTATTTATGGTGAATGCACCGAGTATGTTGAAGCGTTTACCGAAGAATTTTCTGAATTGGGCAGCTATTTTGATGTGCCACTGCGAAGCTACTCCGCTGGTATGCGGGGCCGATTTGCCTTTTCGGTGAGTCTTGCCTGCAACTTTGACTATTACCTGGTGGATGAGGCACTGGAGACCGGCGATGCACGCTATAAAGAGAAATTTCGCCGCGCATTTGAAGAGCGTCGCGAGAATGCTTCGGTCATTCTGGTCTCTCACAATGAACAGACGATCCGCCGAAATTGCGATATGGCCGCAATTCTGCATGAAGGCAGTATCGATATGTACGACGATCTCAAGGAAGCCATGCACCATTATAAGTTTCTACAGACTAGAGCTGCCTGATTGATGAATGCCATTTTTCGTAGCCTGGCCGTCGTTGTAGGTGTGCCCACTCTGCTGGCTGTCTTGTATTTTGGTTTTCTGGCATCTGATATTTATGTATCGGAGGCACGCTTCGCTATTCGCTCTGCCAAATCAGGATCCTCTGGATCGGGTTTTGAAGCGATTCTGGCGGCGCCCATCGTATCCAGCGGTGGTAAAGAAACCCTGGTGGTTATCGACTATGCCAAGTCGCATGACATGATGCAGAAGATTCAGCAACAGATCGACATAAAAGCCCACTACAAATCAGACTTTATAGACACTCTCTCCAGACTCTCCGGTAAGGCAAGCCAGGAAGACATGCTGGATTATTTTCGCAAGCATGTGCATTTGCTGCACGATTCAAGCAGTGATGTCATTACGCTCACAACCCGTGCGTTTGATGCAAACACTGCCCAGAACATAGCGTCCCTGGTAATCGAGTTAAGCGAAGATCTGGTTAATCAGATGTCGTCTCGAATGGAAGAAGACGCCCTGATCACTGCGCGTGAAGAGGTGGATCGTGCAGGCCAAAAAGTAAAAGCGGCCAGTGCTTCGGTTGCTGCGTTTCGTCGCAACAACTCATCCTTGAATCCAGCTGCAGAATCCAGTGCGTTTTTAGGAATAGTGGCGGCTATAGAGACCAAGCTGATAGAGGCACGTGCAGAACTTGATGAGAAGAGCGCATTCATGCGTGCCGACTCCCCAACCATTGTCAGTCTTAAAAATCGAATTTCTGCTATATCCAGACAGCTAAGTCTGGAAAAGGGCCGTGTGGCCGGGCAAAGTGATTTAGAGATGGGTGGTTTGATTGAGGTATACCAACCGTTGATACTGGATCAGGAGCTGGCACAACAACAATACGCATCTGCATTGAATTCAATGGAGCTGGCGCGTATCGAGGCGCAGCGCAAGAAGCAGTATCTTGTGACCTTTATCCAGCCGAGCTTGCCAGATTCAGCTATCGAGCCGCACCGGATCAACAGAATTTTGACGGTCATGGTTTTCTCTTTTCTGGCGTATTTACTGGGCGGGCTTATGTGGTCAGCTCTGAAAGACCATATTGGTCGCTAAGGCACTGCCGCGATCATTCCTGCGGCACATTTTTTGCGAACATCTAACCAATGTCACAAGCCTGATGGATTCGGGCCTGAATCCTATTAGAAGCTGTCAAGAGCCCCAGACGTGACCAGATTTGCTTTCACATTCTTCGCACTACTTGTGCAGTTGCCACTGATCACTGGATCGGTGCTGGCACAGTCGGTTGATATATCGGGTGATGCGATGGACCGCCCGGAATTGCTGGCGGCCGAGCTCTTAAAAGATGATCAGCGCATAGCCGAGGCTGAATCCGACCTGTTAGCGCCCTATGGCAATAATTTGTTTACCGGCGGGTTCAGTAATGATCGTGAAGATGGTTTGAATCCTGAGTATGTGTTGCAACCGGGTGATCGGGTTAGCGTGCGGATTTGGGGAGCAACGGATTTTAATGAAAGTCTGGTTGTTGATCCAAAGGGCAATATATTTTTACCGTCGGTTGGACCCATTGCCCTTGCAGGTGTTCGCAACCGGGACCTTAATGCTCGTGTCACGCAAGCGGTATCCACGGTTTTTACTGATAACGTTCGCGTCTATACCAGTCTGGACAGTTCTCAACCGGTTGCTGTGTTCGTAACCGGGGACGTAGCAACACCAGGTCGTTTTTCGGGCATACCCTCTAATTCTGTACTGTACTTTCTGGATCGTGCTGGAGGCATTGATGCCTTGCGTGGCAGTTATCGTGACATTCGCATCCTGCGCGGTGGCAAGGTTTTGGAGCGCGTCGATCTGTATGAGTTTTTACGCAATGGGGTATTGGCTTCAACGCAATTCAGGGATGGCGATACGATTCTGGTTGGGCCGCGAGGCAGTTCGGTTTCTGTGTCGGGCGATACCATCAATCCGGCTCAGTTTGAGTTACTGGAACCCACTGCTACTGGCGCTGAGATAATGTCCCTGGCTAAGCTACTGCCAGGTGTCAGTTACGCGGGTTTATCCGGGATTCGAAACAATCGCCCTTACTCAGCTTATGTGCCTATTGCTGAATTCAGCTCACTGATTGTTACCGATGGTGATAGCGTCACTTTTAGAGCTGATCAGCACGATCAGGTGATCGTTGTCGACGTTGAAGGTGCGCATAGCGGTCCTTCGCGTTTTGCTGTTCCACGAGATACGCGATTGCAGGAGCTTCTTGACTACATAGAAGTGGTTCCAGCCCTGACCAATGTAAAAGCTATATCTTTACGGCGTAAAAGTGTGGCACTTCGACAGAAGGCGGCACTTCAGGAAAGTTTGCAGAGGCTCGAAGCTCGCTACTTAACCGCATCATCACAAACCGACCAGGAATCTGCCATCCGTGCACAGGAAGCTCAGTTAATCGGGCAGTTTGTCAGGAATGCCAGGCAAGTTGAACCCAGTGGTCGCATGGTGGTAGCCCGCGATGGCGATATTGCCAATATTCTTTTGCAATCCGGCGATACCATCACCATACCTTCCCGTAGTGATTCGATATTGCTTAGCGGTGAAGTGGTTGTTTCTCAGGCAATACTGTTTGAGCCAGGTATGAGCGCTCGTGAGTACATTGATCGGTCAGGTGGCTTTAGCCAGCAGGCTCTCACTGACAAGATTATCATCGTGCATGCCAACGGTGAAGTTAGTAGTGGTAAGAATCCACGCGTTCGTGCGGGTGATGAAATAATCGTATTGCCTAAGGTGCCTGTGAAAAATCTGCAAATTGCATCGACTATTGTCGACATTCTGTACAAGATTGCGATTGCCGCTTCTGTTGCCGTTCAGCTTTAAACACGGATTAGATACATGAGCAACGTATCAATCGCGCAGTCAGATTTTGCTGATCAGAGCCGCAAGGTGCCTTTAATACAGTTCTGGGACAAAGATATTCCCGACGTGGTTGCCGAATTGGTTCAAGGCGTCGCCAGTGTCAATTCAGAACTCGACTACCAGCTTTTTGACGATCAATCAGCGGCTGAATTCATTCGCGTTCATTTTGGATCGGATACGCTTAAGCTCTACCGCAACTGCGCCATACCAGCGATGCGTGCCGATCTTTTCCGCTATTGCTTTTTGGTCAAGGAAGGTGGCTTTTATATAGATGCGGACTATCGTGCGGTGGGCAATATCGATCCGGTTGTTTATTCGTCTTGGAGGGCGAGCCTGTATCAACGAGAGAAAGGTCTGGCAAACGGCATGATGTATTTTCGTGATGCTGAGGACCCTTTGGCTGAGAAGGTGCTTCAAAGTGCTTTGTACAATATAGGTACTCGCATGTCTAACAATGTTTGGAGCGTAACCGGCCCTAATGTATTGAGAAACATCTACGCAAACGAAGCTAATAAAACGTTGTTTGACAATGTTCATTTAATGGCTGAAGACGAGTTTGCCCAGTACTTTAAAACAGTACCCAGTCTTGACTATAAAAAAGATGACAGCCACTGGCTGGTTGCCAGAGTCAAGGGGCTGGATATCTTCCGCCACTAACTGCTTTTATATCGATTCATTATGCTCATCGATAAGCAAGTGTGTAAGGTCGAATCAGTCGCTAATTATGCATATGCATTAATGCTGTCACGCGTGGCTCAACATGGCTGATTTGGTTAAACGCTACGCTACCGGTATGAAAAAGCTATTGCCTCTGGCTTTGCAGACTGAGCGCATACAGCGACATGAAAAACTACTGAGGTTACAAACACGCGTCAGTGCATCGTTATCCGCAGGAAATTTACAGCAGGCTAGTGATCTCTGCGTGCGTTTTGTTAGCGAATACCCTGGTGAGAGGGCGGGCTACAAGGTACTGGGTCAGGTGCTGGAAGGCGAAGGAGATACCGCAACAGCAACTCAGTGCTTTAATGCACAACTACCAGTGATCAAACAGGATGAACTGTTTGGTACCGACATCAACAGTTTGAACATCAAGTCCTCATCAGTGTATCGAGTCACCGGGCATAGGGCCGAGCAGTGTCAAGTAAAGGTGGATTGGTCGCAGCAGTCTCCGGCTCTTCAAAAATTTAAACGTGACGAGCTTTGTGCGGCTAAAACGCAGACACTCGCACTGGAAAACGGCTATGTATGGCATGACGGATACAATACGGTGCCATTCAACAATGAGGGCAAACCCGTCATCGATTCCGTAATCGGTAATGTAGCACCGGTTATGGTCAATGTATCCAAACGACGCCCCAGACGTATTCAAGGTGATGTGGTTTTGCTTGGCTCACGTGGTACTAATAACTATTTTCACTGGATGACCGATATCTTGCCAAAACTTGAAATATTGGCAAAAAGTGGCGTAGGTTGGGACAGGCAGACGCGGTTTGTTTTTCGCAATGTCACCAAGCCATTTCAGATTAGCACGCTGGAGCATTTGGGTATCGGGAGGTCCCAGTGGTTGGAAACCACTAATGGGCGCGAATTTATCAGTGCTAAACGAATCATCATTCCGCAGCTTGAGAACAAGATGTGCCTGACAATGGGATCCTGGGTGCCTGAGTTCCTCAAGCGTGCCTTCGTGGACACCGGCATTGGTTCTTCGTTGAAGGGTGAGGGCGTTAACTATTCAACCAGCAACAAACTATTCATATCACGCGACCCGGCAACTGCACAGGGGCGTGATATAGCCAATGCCGCCGATGTTAACGCTTTTTTTGGCGAGCGCGGTTTTAAGGTGATTTATCCAGAACAGCACAGCATTATGCAACAGGCAGCCTTGTTTTCGAACGCCTCGTTTATAGTCGCACCGCATGGCGCCGGTCTGGCCAATTTACATTTTTGCTCACCCGGTACCCGGGTAATGGAATTTCACGGGGCCCATTACTCCCCCTGCTATTGGGCATTGAGTGAAAAACTGGGCTTGCGCTATAACAACCTGGATTGCTCTATGAACGCAGACTCCGCAGACAGCCGTTTGGATGCTGCTAAAACACTTGATAGGCGCAGAGGGCAGGGCTTTAGCATTCCATTGGATAAGCTGGAAGCGTTGCTGGATGAGCAAGTATAGGGTTGGTTTTTATCCGCATTGACCCAGGCTGGGCCTGCGCAACGCGATCCTTCGGTTGCTAGCCTGGAGTAATTTTCAGGCTCGCTAACAGGGCCGCTATTTCATCCAGATCCACTGAAAAATTTGATTTACGTCGCTTGTCTGCGCTGATGTGATAACCCTCACCGTCTGCAGCTTCAGTGCTTGCCTGGTCGCTGCCACAGTAGTGAACGCAGTGCCTTAAGCCTGTTACCTCGCTGATCGTCCAGAAGCAGGGCGCAATATGATCTTTGTATAACTCTATGATGGTTGAACCGGGCTTGCAAAAAGCGATATTGCTTAATCCTGCACCATGAGGACTGAGTATGACACTGGACGAGTTAAATAGATCTGCCTGCTCTCTAACGCTTAGATTCTCCATTTGAACGCAATCGAACCCAATGCCGTTTAAATAAGCGATTAGGCTTTGCTCGTTAGTGATTCCGCGAGTACTGGAGTCTGCCCGACTGATGTACAACTTTTTGTCTTGTTTTTGTGGTGATTGCGATTCGCTCAGCAGGTGTTGTTTCAAGAATGCAGGGTTCCAGGCGCCTTGACCTAGCCCGAGCGTATTGCTGCCATAAACAGGTACAACGCATTCATGGCATTTAAAGTAGATGTTGTTGCCAATTTGCCTTATGCGAGATGCATCGATACCAAAGGCTGCGAGTGTTTCGAATTGAAAGGCGTGTTTTAGTTTGTTGCAGATAAAATGATCGACCTTTTCCCATTCAATGCCGCTGGCTTGCAGTACGGCCAGTCTAGGCAGGACATCGTTCATCCAGTGGTAGTAGTTATCGCTATTGCGATTTCCCAGAACACAGCTGAGCCCGTCGAGTTCAACCTGCGTCTGTTTTGATACAGCGTTTTGTACAAGCTCGTAGAATCCTCTGCAGGCGTCGGTGATTATCCGGCCCTTACTGTCCCAAACAACCGTATTGAAACTGTCAAACCAGATCCTGCAAGAGCTTAGCTGATAGGTTCGCGCTTCGCGAACATGCAATGTTTTTTCGGACAGCTCTTCAATGATCCCCGGCTTTAACTGTCTGGGTGGGGTTAAGTCGATGTATTCGGCATCGAATGCATGCAGTCGGGTCACGGTATCACTTGCTTGCAGGCTATCTAGCGCGTCCACCGACGAATTCTTGAAGTATTTTTCGCGAATCGAATAGGGGAGGTTGTAGCGATGGCAGAGTGCCGCATCATCGAAACGCTCTCGAGCGCGAAGTGAGAGTCCGAGTAACTTGAATGCCGCGCCAAATCGTGGCAAAGCCTGAAGCGCGAGCATGGCACAGCGCTCCGCAACTACCCATTGTTCTGCAGACAGTGCGATTTCGCCGATTTCCTGATATAGCGTGTGAGCGCCACGATCTGGCGATTGCACCGATAAACAACTTTCAAATGCGGCAGCTGGGTTTGCACCCGCGGCGATGACGTCCTTGAGCTGCTGTAGTGCTTCCTGTAACGAGGCCGGGTCGGTGCTCACCGTATTGGACAGTCCAAGCTTATAGGCCCAATGATCGGCCCTACGGATAATTGAATGTGCAAGTGAACTCATCGACTAGAGCACTTTAGTTCATAAGGGCAAGTGTTGCATTGTGGAGCTGCTGCGATAAGCGGTGTTGGATTTATGACTATCAACGTATGAGGAGCATCAATATGACGGTTGTCTGACGCCTGTGCAGAGTTGATGAAACCGCGGTGGCTCGCATTGTGACTCATAAAACCTGTTGTAGATGGAGCATGGATTGCTTAGCTTAATCACGAGCCATGCCAGCAGCGATGACCGGTATTTGACTGGCACATAACGTGCAAAACACCGCTATCCCAGGCTCGAAGATCAAAGCGGGCAACGATTAGCTTCAACGGCAAGCGTTACGACCAGAAGGTTTTGATGAAACTCATTTTCCTGTTGCAAAAAAATGCCTGGTTCGTTGAACACGAACAAGCCTGGTATCGCTTGCATGATCAGCAGGATGTAGTCTCGGCTGTAGCCAGTCTTGTATTGAAAGTGGTAGATCAGGATGGACTGATCGAGCAGCCACACCATGCAGGTTCTGCCCGTTTAAAAACCAAATCACGAGATCGCTTGATGGTCAGTCTGACCTCGCCCGATGGCACGACCTTGATCAAGAAAGAGCTCGTGCTTGATAAGCAATCACTGACTAGCGTCGATTGGCAGACTCGCCCTCACCGGGACGGTTGGTTAAACGCCAACGCTCAGGTAACGGTAGAGCGGCTCAATGACTTTTACGTTAATGCCTACTTGCCTGCGTTTGACGGTTCTGACGGAAAAACACTCACCGTATTTAATACCGCTGATGGCAGCGAGAAACAAATATGGCTAGCGCGCAACAAGCAAACCAGGGTGCAGTTACTAGCCAAGGCCTGTAATAGAAAAACGACGCTTCAATTGCACTGCGAACCTGAAACCATTAGTCAGTCCACTGACTCTCGCCAATTGGGTTTCATACTCTTGGGCGAGCAGGCCAAGTTGGCTTGAGTGAGTTCTGGATCATTAACACTTTAACCCGAGCCGTAAGCACTCCTGCATGCAACCGATAGACGTAAAGCTTGCACACTTGACGCGCAATCTGCTGGCGCTGGCTGAAGGTGCGGCTGTGCGAAGTAACGAGGAAGCACAGCGTCTGGAACAGGCTCTGTTAGAGGCAAAGAATGCGTTCGGCGTGAATACGTTCGGCGTGAATGCAGATCAACAAGCTTCGAACAAGAAGCGCGGTAGGGCTGCTGTGGTTACCTGGGACCTGGGACACAATCCGGTTGGTCGAGCCTTGGTGCTGTATCAGCTACTGCAACAGGATTGGGAAGTAGACCTGCTGGGCCCCTTGTGGTCGCGTTATGGAGATGAAATATGGGAGCCGATAAGAAATCGCGACCTTAACGTGCGCTCATTTCACTGCAGTCAGTTTGCTGATTTCATTCCTAATGCAGAGGCTCTGGCTGCAACCGTGCAATATGATCTAGTGATTGTCTGCAAGCCGCGATTGCCCTCGCTTTATCTGGGTGCTTTGCTTAAGGAGGCCAGCGGCTGTCCATTGGTTCTTGATGTAGACGATTTCGAATTGTCTTTTTTTAGTAATGACAGTACCGCCTCTATCGATGATCTAAAAGCGAATATTCATAAGGGACTGTATGAGCCTTATGAAGAGTTGGGAACGCGTTACGCCCAATCGCTGATTGAATCAGCGGATGCAGTGACTGTTTCAAATGTGGCACTAAGGCAAAAATTTGGTGGTCACATAGTGCGGCATGCGCGTGATGAAAAGGAGTTTTCAAACTCCGCTGAACGCAGGATGCAGGCTCGAGAGCGACTGGGAATTAAACCTTCCGATTTTGCGCTCGTCTTTATCGGAACTCCCAGACGACACAAGGGCATTGTCGAGGTCGTTAAAGCGCTGCACGAATTGAAGGATCCGGATGTGGTCTTCCATATCGTGGGTAGCATTTACAATGAAGAGTTGCTGGAATCGCTGGCAGCTTACCCCGACGCTCGCTTGGTTTGTCATCCTAACTGTGCATTTGATGAGCTTCCCAATTTGCTGGCTGGTGCCGACCTCGTGCCACTGATACAGGATGTTGATCACGCCATTAGCCAGTATCAGATACCTGCCAAAATCTCTGATGCCCTGGCGCTGGGAGTACCTGTTTTAGCTACCTGCACGCCACCGATTGCGGATCTGATTGCCGCTGGTCTGGTGATTGAGGCTACGACAGAAAATTTGCCTGATCAAATAAGCGCGGCGAAGAGTCGTATCGATACACGTCGTGATACGTCAAACGCTGGCGTTGCTGTTAATCGTGCACAAGCCTGTGGCAATGAGCTCAATGTCGAGCGTCGAAATTTCGTTAATGAGCTTGGCTTACGGGTTAATCGTACGCGATTAGAGTTGGCTATTGAGGAAGCCAAGGATAGAAACGAGATCGCACTGACACTACCGGCGGCGAAGATGTCCCTGTTTAATCGACAGCGACAGGAAGTGGCTCAGCGATATCTGCCTGAAAGCTGGCAGGAGATGCTGACCCTATTCAGAGATCATTATCGTGCCATGCGCAAACATCGTATCAACCTGGTTCGTAAGCGCCGGGGTGATCCTTTGCTGCCATCGCAAGTGAATACAACTGACAAAACCATAGGTCAAGCGTTGTGGCAGCATTTTCCGTCGATTATCAGTCATCAGTCGATAAACTATGACATAGCATTTTTCTGGAAACAGAATGATTCTGGTTTGTATGGCAGACGCTCCGATATGATCGTTAAGGGATTGCTGGAATCAGGGCGCGTTAACAAGATGATTCAGTTTGATGCGCCCAAGGCTGTATCGTCACTAAACCAGCACTTCAAATCCCAACATCGAGTAATAAACAGCCAGGAGCAATTGCTCCTGGAAAACCTGGTTGATCGACAGCTGGGTGTCTATGATACGCCCGCAGTGCGACATCGTACCCATGTGCATTGTAGTAAAGGGTGCGCTAGCAGATTGGCTGGTCAGCCCCTCTACGAAAAAGGCTCTTATGTACGTTACGTTAATGAGCAGTTAGAAGATGCTGGTATGCGAGCGTCTACGACACTGGCATGGTTTTGCCCGGTTATCTGGGATGCGCCTGAACTTATAAGGCAAGTTGGTTTTGGCGGGGTAGTCGCTGATCTCATTGATGATCAACGTGCCTGGGACGTTAACTCGAAATACCGCGTGAAGCTTGAGCACAGTTATAGTGAGACCCTGGGTGCAGCCGATGTCGTGTTTGCCAACTGTGAACCGCTGGCTCAAGCCATGCAGGCCTTTGCAAACTCGCCCATCCATGTTGTGCCCAACGGTGCGGAGCGGTTTGAC
>JBGCEO010000172.1:0-9072 GCA_045106475.1 Granulosicoccus sp. | reverse complement strand
TCTCAAGTTATCGAATCAACCGGTGGAGTCTTAGATTGATCAGATTTACGTTCATTTTCCCGGTTTTGCTCCGCCTGGATACGAACATATATTTCCTTGCGATGCACGGACACTTCCCTAGGTGCATCGATGCCAATTCTTATATGCTTGCCGTGAATGCTTAGAATGGTAACGGTGATATCGTCTCCAATCACAATTGATTCACCGAAACCACGGGATACCACTAACATACTACTGACTCCTGTCACTGCTTGTTGCCCCTTCTAAGGGGCGTTTACACTAGTGCTTTGCGTACCCTCTTCATCGATAGTGTTTGGGTTTCATCACCAACAAATGGAGAAAGACTTACACACCATCACTAATCAGAGATGCAACGCATAACGATCGCACAATGTTCAACATTCAAGCACATATTTGCTCTAGATAGATAGCATGTGAAAATTTTCACGCAAACATCTCACTTCTGGCTCTCTTCATCTGAAAGCTCTGGAGTGCACCAAGCATACCCAAGCTCTCTTGGTGCATGAGACAAATATAGTTGTCGAGCACTCTACCCTACTTTGTAAACCCGACGTCTTCCCAGCGTATGCTACTCATGCCAAATGCACCGTAGTTGGCAAGATCGCTTCTAGTTGCTATCAGTTCCGGACGTTGATAAAGAGGTAAGGTATGAACGTTCTCCCAAATTATGATATCCGCTTCGTTGGCTAAAGCAATACGTTTTTCTGTATCAGTCTCACTGCCTATCCGGGTAGCCAGCTCATCAACTTTTGGCAGCGACAGCTGGGCAAAATTGCTTTCAGATCCGCTACCGTATATCTGTTTAATTCCGCTGAATGGGTAAGGTGTACCAATCCAGGAAAACGCAATTATTTCAAATTCATGCCCGGTAAGAGACTGGCCGAACTGAGAAATTGGCACGGTCACAATATCCAGTTGTATACCGATCTCCTTCAACATGCTTTGTGCTTGCAAGGCTTCGTTTTCAGACGCCTTAACCGTGGCTATTTGTGTAAATTTGACAATCAGCTTTTCACCTTCTTTTTCGCGTATACCATCACCGCCCGTTTTCCAACCTGCCGCCTCCAGCGTGGATCGTGCTTTATCCGGGTTATAGTCCAGGCCGGTGACGCCAGCCGTGTCTACAAAGCCTGCCTGCCCTTGTAGGAATACATGATTGTTAAGCGGTTTCACCGGCCAATCAATCCCCGCTAGATCACTTGCAGCAATAGACTGCCGGTCAAGACCATACACAATGGCCTGCCTGATCGTGAGATCCTGCAACAAGCCTGCCTTCGAATTAAAAGTGAAGTGTCTGAAGTTAGGGCCACCTGCCTTACGAACATCAGCATTCTCCACTCTTAATGCTCGCTGGAAGGCATCCGGATCTGACCCTATATCGAACGCATCAATTTCTTTGTTCGCAAACGCTTGAGCTTCAGCATCTGGTGCAATAGCCCGCCAGATTACTTTATCCAGCATCGGCGTCTTACCCCACCATTTATCATTGCTTACCAGAGTCATGACTTTTTGAGTCTCATCAAACGTGTCGACTTTGAACGGACCAGAGAGCCAGTCATTATTTAACTGGCTCCAACCTTCATTGAAAACTTGAGCATTGACAACACTCTCTGCCTTTACAACACCTGGACTACTAAAGCCTTGGCTCCAATCCGGAAACGAAGTTTTATAGGTGACGGTGACATCAGTCTTGACATCACCCAGAGTGATGTCAGCGATGGGTTCAAGCGATTCGGTGGATGCACAATTGAATTCCTTATTCTCACCGTTGCAGGCTTTCCACTTGGCGATCATATCGTCTCCATCTACGGGACTACCATCGCCCCAAACAGCCTTGGGATTCAACTTATATCGTATCTGTGTTGGCTGCTCACTGATTACCTCAACTGACAACAGATAATCAGTGTTGGGAGACGGGACACCTTGTTCATCGAAATGGAAGAAAACAGGCAACATCGGTGCACGCAATTTTGCGTAGTTATAATTGTTACCATCAACATGCATGGGATTCCAATTGTCAGCAAAGGAATCAAGGCTGAGTGTCAGCTCGCCACCCTGCTGCAAGCTATCGCGTTCTTGTGGGTTGATATCCTGTGCAGTGGCAGATACCGACGATACGCTCTTTTGCGTCTCGGCATCATCAATCCGAGTACTCTCATCGTTTTCCTTCTTTCCACAGCCAGCCAGTAACACGGATGTGATTAATAAGCATATTGGCGTATACGATCTTAGCAACTCAGTCTCCCGGTATTTGTGCAGAGTATTACGACACTTTTTTGTTTCAGATACCTAAGCCAGAAACAAGCCTAGTTATGCTTCATACGCGATTCCGTATCAGCTCGTTCAATGGACCGTTAACGGTACATGATTGTAGTGACAAGCACTGGCATGCTTTTCGTCCAACGTTGTAATCATACTAGAGTTTTTTGCTTCCACGTCAATCAACCCGGGTGACTCTGATTCGCACAACAGCTGTTGCTCAGCATCCAGTTGCTTCTTTTTCGGGCAGCGTGTATGGAAGTGACACCCCTTGGGTGGATTAGATGATCCGGCTAGTTCGCCGATCGGAATCAGTCGAGCACGATTTCGTTCCACGTCAGGATCAGGCACTGGCATTGCCGATAACAGACAAGCTGTGTAAGGATGTGTCGGGTTCTCATAGACACTGTCAACGGTTCCCGTCTCGACAATTTTTCCTAAATACATCACTGCTATTCGATCCGCAATATGTCTGACCAAGGCCAGATCATGAGCCACAAACAGGTAGGTGAGTCCCAAGGCCGATTTTAAGTCTTGCAAGAGATTGATAATGCCAGCACGAATCGATACATCCAGCGCTGAAACCGGTTCGTCAAGAATCAGCAGCTTTGGCTCCAGGCTCAGAGCGCGTGCAATACACACTCGTTGACACTGCCCGCCAGAGAGCTGTTGCGGATAACGCTCCAGATGCTGATTATCAAGACCAACCAAGGCGACTAACTCCTTAACCCGTTTTTCAATGGCCTCTACCGGGTAATCGAATACACCCAGGGGTTCAGCAATGAGATCAAATACAGGCATGCGCGGATCCAGAGATGACAATGGATCCTGAAATACAATTTGAAGTTGTCTGCGGATGGATAATCGCATAGCAGGTGATGTCATCTTGGTCACATCAATCCCGAACAGCTTTATCACACCCTGCGTCGGCGCTTTTAGATCTAGAATGGATAGTGTTGTCGTACTTTTTCCGCACCCTGACTCACCGATCAGTCCTACCGTTTCTCCTTGCTTTATATACAGATCAATTCCATCAACTGCGCGAACAAGACCCACCCGACGACGGAACAATCCCCCTTTGTATAACGGAAAATGTTGTTTGACCGCAACCAATTCAAGAACGGTGGAGGAGTTGTCAGTCGACACGACATCTTTTGGCTCGCTAAGTTGGCTGTCTGTTCGAAACACATCGCTGTGCGTTAAGGACTGCTCAGCAATATGTAAATGACGGCTGCAGGCGGTAAAATGATCATGCTCACCCACCCTCACTAGTTCTGGAATCTCGATCGCACAAGATTCAATAGCCAGGGGGCAACGCGATGCAAAACTACAACCGGGTGGTAACGAAAGTAACGAGGGAGGGTTACCGCGTATCGCGCTTAGTCTTTTTTCCGACCCGCCAAAATCATAAGACAAGGACCCTAATAGACCCATGGTATAAGGCATTCGCGACTTGTAAAACAAGGATCGGGTATCCGCTTGTTCAACAACCCGACCGGCATACATAACCAACGCCCGGTCAGCAACACGAGCTACAACACCCAGATCATGAGTGATCAATACAAGTGCGGCGTTGGCTTCCTGACAGGCAGTCTGTAGAACATCGAGCACTTGTGCTTGTATGGTCACATCCAGAGCTGTGGTTGGTTCATCGGCGATGATTACATCCGGATCATTAGCCATTGCCATGGCTATGAGTACCCGCTGGCGCATCCCACCGGAAAATTCGTGGGGGTAGGCATAAACACGTTTTGCAGGTTCTGGTATTCCAACTAGATCTAATAACTCTACTGCACGGGCCAATGCCTGACTCGAGGAGCAACTACGGTGCACTTGAATGGACTCGATAAGTTGTTCGCCCACCGTGTATAGCGGCGTCAGAGAGGTCATCGGATCCTGGAATACCATCGCGATGGAGCGCCCTCTTAAACGTGACATGAATTCATCATCACGGCCACATAGCTCCTGCCCTTGCAAGCAAATAGAGCCCTCTATACCTGCACTCGCAGGCAACAAACCCATTATCGCCATCGCAGTGGCTGATTTACCCGAACCCGATTCACCCACAATGGCAAGGCTCTCGCCTGCTGACAATGAAAAGCTTAAACCGCGCACTGCATGCAGAGGACCTGACTCACTTGCAAAGCGGACATGTAAATCCTTTACAGCAAGCACAGAGGATTTACCCGCTGAGTGATGCACTGATTGTTCAATAGACTCAGGCAACGGTGTTCATGACCTTTTAGCTGATTGTGAAGCGGGATCAAATGCATCGCGCAGTCCATCGCCAACCGCATTCACCGAAAGAATCAACAACACGATGATGAAAGCCGGCCCTGCAAACAACCAGGGAAAACTACTGAGTTGACGCGCACCATCGCCTAGCAAACTCCCCAGAGAGGTATCCGGCGGTTGGACGCCGAAGCCAAAGTAGGCAAGGCTTGTTTCGGCCAAAATAGCGCCACTAACATTCAAGGTCGCATCTATGATCAGTAACGATGCAATATTGGGCAGAATATGCCGTATAACGATCTTTGGGCCCGATAGACCCATGTAGCGCGCGGCAAGCACATAGTCATTTTGCTTAACCGATAAAGTCAGGCTACGAACAACTCTAGCCGAAAGCATCCAACCAAAAATACTCAGCAAGAGAACCAGCAATAGCCAGGAGGAGGCACCACCAGACATATTGCTCGCAACCAGAGCAATTAACAGGAAAGCCGGTATAACCAACAAAAGATCAATTATCCAAAGGGAAAATCGTTCGATCCACCCACCATAAAACGCAGCAAATGAGCCCACTACTGCGGCTATACCAGTTGATAAAATGGCGACAATGAATCCGATAATCAGCGACTTTCGCAAACCATGCAGCGTCAGAGCCCACATGTCCCGACCCGACTGCGTTGTACCCATAGGGTGTTCCAGGCTGGGTGGTTGCAGATAAGCCTGACGATCCACTTCATCATAGCCCCATGGTGACAGCCAGGGTCCAACAAGAGCCAGAATGATAAGCATCACTACGATCAGTAAACCGGCGACACCGGTTCGATTGCGCAAGAAACGTGTAGCCAGCAACCTGGAACGACTGGAACGTCGAGCACGGCCATTCATGCCAGCATCATGCTGAGTATCTGGCACAGTGGCGTCAACCGGCTTAGACACTGTAGTTGGCCTGACCCAAACGCACGCGCGGATCCAACCACGCCACCAGGATATCTGCCAACAGCGCACCTAAAAGAACGCATAAGCCACCGAAAGCAGCCGTCGCCACAGCGCCATGAACATCCTGACCCTGGATGGTCTTTACGCCATAGTCCCCCATTCCATGAAACGAAAATATAATTTCCATAAACGCCGCGCCGACAAATAGCGTAGCAATACTAAAAGCAAAGTAGGTGCATGTAGGTATGAGAGATACACGCAGCGCATGTCTGATAATAGCTTTTGAACGGGTTAAGCCTTTGGCTCTGGCCGTGCGAACAAACCCTGAATCCAGCGAGTCGAGCATGACATTGCGCTGAACTCTGCTAAAAAATGCAGCGCCCAGAATAGTCAGCGCTATGGTAGGTAACAACAAATGCTGCAAACGATCAAGCAATGCTGCACCAAACCAGTCACCATGCGATCCGGTTTCGCCTACAAACTCGAAGAATCGGGTTCCTGTCACCGAATTTAACCAAGTGGCAATCACCTGCAGCAGGTTTGCTATGACAAACGAGGGTATCGACAAGCTCAACAGAGCCAGGAAGGTAAAAGCTCGATCTGATATCTGGTATTGGCGCATGGCAGTCCAGCTGCCAATAAAGACCCCTAGCGCAGCACCTAAAATGGAGCCCAGCGTAATGAGCCGCACGCTTACCCAGATGCGCCTGTCTATTTCTTCGGCTACATTACCGCCACGCGGAGATTGCCCCCAATTCCACTCCAGCACAATGGCTTTAGACCAAACCAGCCACCGGTCAAACAACGGTACCTGATCGCTCAAATTGCGTGAACGCAAATTGTTCTCGATGGAGATCGGATCGATGGGGGGATTGGCCACCTCATACAACGATCTCGGGTTGAGTTGGGTGGCCGCAAGCACCCAGCTTAGATTGATCGCCACTACCAATAAAATGGCATAGTTGAGAAAGCGTTTTAGGAGATAGAGACCCACTACTTGCTGGTCAGAGATGTGATAGAAGAATTGAGCCGACTAACTCTGATCCTAGCACGAAAGCGTTTTATCGTAGACTCGGCAGCTGAGTATCTCATGATCAAAAACTAATGATCACAGGGTATTCACACTGTTAATGCTGGCTGATTTGATCAGATTGCTCATTGCACCTGCGGCGGTTGAAAGCTCTTGCTGCCGCCGCGTTATGATGCCCAATTGATGTGCAATAACCGGCGATGAAATGGCTCGGCAATGTAAACCCATCTCTTGCATCTGCAGGCGGCTGGTACTCGGTACCACACTGAGGCCGAGACCCTCGCACACCATACGACCGATACTCACCAGTTGGTGCGATTCAAAAGCAGGTGTCAGGCTTAACCCTTTGTCCGCCAGTGATTGGTCGATAAGCGCTCTTGTACCGGCAGGACGTTGCAAGCTGATATGTGGATAGTCCAGTAGGTCTACCCAGCGCAATTGCTTTTTCTTTAACAGAGCGTGGCCGGTGGGCAGTATCGCAACGAAGCGGTCTTTGAATAAGGGTAGAAAATCCAGATCGGGAGCATCGCCCGGATCAAAAGTGACGCCAAGCTCGCATCGACCTTCTCGAACCATCTCAACAACACTCTCTGCAATCACATCGTGAACGGTGATATTGATGTTTGGGAACTGAGCATGAAAATCCGCAAGCACCTTGGGTAGCAGATTAGTGGTGTACGTGGGCATAGCTGCGATATCGAGCTTGCCACGGCGAAGCTCGAAGTGGCTTCTGATATCCTCCAATGATTGGTCCCAATCGGATAGCAGTCGGCGAACCACCGGGTAAAACGCC
Organism: Granulosicoccus sp.; assembly: GCA_045106475.1. Taxonomy (GTDB): domain Bacteria; phylum Pseudomonadota; class Gammaproteobacteria; order Granulosicoccales; family Granulosicoccaceae; genus Granulosicoccus. The sequence goes on along the minus strand of JBGCEO010000172.1, from coordinate 1,804 downwards.
TTGCCCTCAGGCGTCAATGTCACTGAACGCGTGGTACGGGCTAATAACCTGCCCCCCAGCGACTCTTCGAGCTTTTTTATTGATACGCTGAGTGCCGGTTGTGACAGATGCAACTCCAGTGCAGCGACAGCAAAGCTTCCACTACGTGCCACAGCGTTGAAAGCGATGACTTGATTTAGGGTGACAGCAGCCATTTGTATTAATAATGTTTATTTATCAATTGATTAATAAATACAATTTGATAAATATAAAGATTTCTTGCATTCTGTGCAATTGCTTCCGATACCAAGATAACGCCCAGGAGTGAGCTGTGTCCGGATTTGACAAGGTCGTAACAAGCTATGAAGAGGCTATGGAGGGTCTTGAAGACAATATGACCATCATTGCCGGTGGCTTTGGTCTTTGCGGCATTCCAGAAAACCTCATAAAAGAAATCAAACGCAAGGGCACTAGAGGTCTGACCGTTGCCTCCAACAACGCAGGCGTAGATGGCAAAGGACTGGGACTGCTCCTAGAAGACAAACAGATCAAAAAAATGATCGCCTCGTATGTCGGTGAAAACGCGCTGTTTGAAACGCAGCTAATGAATGGGGAGCTCGAAGTCGAACTTACACCCCAGGGCACCTTGGCAGAAAAAATGCGCGCTGGTGGCGCCGGTATCCCTGCCTTTTATACAGCAACAGGATATGGAACCCTTGTTGGCGAAGGCAAAGAAGTTAAAGAATTTGATGGTAGACACTACATTCTCGAAGAAGCTCTAACGGGTGACTTCGCTATTGCAAAAGCGTGGAAAGCAGATCGCTATGGCAATCTCATGTTCCGAAAAACAGCGCGCAATTTTAATCCTATGGCGATTACCGCCGGAAAAATAGCTGTTGTAGAAGTAGAGGAGATTGTCGAAGTGGGACAACTCGATCCCGATCAAATACACCTGCCAGGCATCTATGTGAATCGTCTGATTCAAGGAACATTTGAGAAACCCATTGAACAACGAACCGTTCGCAGCGCTTAGGAGGAATTGACATGGCATTAACACGCGAACAACTCGCTCAACGCGTTGCCCAGGAATTTCAGGATGGGTACTACGTTAATCTTGGTATTGGTATTCCCACCTTGGCAGCCAATTATGTACCTGATGATATGCAGGTCATGCTGCAATCAGAAAATGGCCTGTTAGGCATGGGGCAATTCCCACTCGATAGTGAAGTTGACCCGGATTTGATCAATGCAGGCAAACAAACAGTCACAATGATCGAAGGCGCTTCTCTGTTCACATCTGCCGAATCATTTGCCATGATTCGCGGTGGACATGTTGATCTGACTGTACTCGGTGCTTTCGAAGTTGATTGCCAAGGCAACATCGCCTCCTACATGATTCCAGGCAAGTTGATCAAGGGCATGGGAGGTGCGATGGATTTGGTAGCCGGCGCTGACAACATCATAGTGACCATGACGCACGCTTCAAAATCAGGACAATCAAAGCTTCTATCCGAGTGCACGTTACCTCTTACCGGTAAGGGCTGCATAAAGCGCGTGCTAACCGATCTTGCTCTGCTGGATATAGAAGACGGAAAATTCGTGTTGCGCGAGCGAGCCCCTGGTGTAAGCGTAGAAGACATCGTTGCGCTAACCGAAGGCGAACTCACCGTGCCCGGTCAAGTTCCGGAAATGAATTTATAGTGATTGTTTAGCGGCTTGCGCTACTGGTGACTGCGCTCATATGATCCAACAAGCGGCGCGCACCAGTCTCATTGCTATCCGAGAGCATGGTTTCACTAAATTTGGCACTGAGATTCAGGTAGTC
>JBGCEO010000171.1:0-11126 GCA_045106475.1 Granulosicoccus sp. | reverse complement strand
TTTCACAGGTGATTTTCATGCCATCACATCTGCGCACAATCTTCTGTCGGCAATGATCGATAATCACATATATTGGGGCAATGCGCTGCAGATAGACTCGAGACGTGTAGTCTGGCGTCGAGTTATGGATATGAACGATCGCGCCTTGCGACAGATTACCGCAAGTTTAGGAGGCGCAACTAACGGTTTTCCAAGTGAAGCGGGTTTTGATATCACTGTGGCATCGGAAGTTATGGCCATACTCTGCCTCGCAACCGATCTGGAAGATCTTGAAAATAGACTAGGCGATATCATCGTGGCATATCGTCGTGATAAGACACCCGTCTACTGTCGAGATATAAAGGCCGACGGCGCAATGGCTGTGCTGTTGAAAGATGCAATGCAACCTAATGTCGTACAAACTTTAGAAAACAATCCTGCTTTCGTTCATGGCGGACCGTTCGCTAATATCGCACATGGCTGCAACTCGGTCATTGCGACCAAAACAGCGTTGAAACTGGCAGATTATGTAGTCACCGAAGCCGGCTTTGGCGCTGATCTGGGGGCTGAGAAGTTTCTAGACATCAAATGTCGAAAAGCAGGTATAGCACCTTCCGCTGTCGTATTGGTTGCCACTGTTCGAGCCATGAAGATGAATGGCGGTGTTGCCAAAGAAGACCTCAACGAGGAGAACGTTGAGGCTGTCGTCAATGGATGCGCCAATTTAGGTCGACACATAGAGAACATCAAAAAGTTTGGTGTTCCTGTGGTTGTGGCGATCAACCATTTTACACTCGACACCGATGCAGAAATCGCGGCGGTCCAGGAGTTTGTTGCAGGGCAGGGCTCTGAAGCGATTGTCTGTAAACACTGGGCATCAGGATCTGCTGGTACAAAAGATCTTGCTGAACGTGTCGTCGATATCATTGACGAAGGCAAGGCTGACTTTAAGCCGCTCTATCCAGACAACATGTCATTGATGCAAAAGATCGAAACCATCGCAACGGAGATCTACCGTGCGGATGAAGTATTAGCAGATAAAGCAATACGAGATCAGTTAAAAGCCTGGGAGGAAGCTGGATATGGCAACCTGCCTATATGTATTGCTAAAACGCAGTACTCTTTTTCAACCGATCCAGAACTACGAGGTGCACCAATAGGGCATAGCGTGCCAATTCGCGAAGTCAGGTTGTCTGCCGGGGCTGGCTTTATAGTTGCTATATGCGGCGCAATAATGACCATGCCTGGATTGCCACGTGTGCCTTCAGCTGAAGCTATCCGTCTCAATGATGATGGCAATATTGACGGCCTGTTCTAGGAGCATCTACCGGTGATACGCAAAATAGTTATTCCGGTAAGGGGCGACGGCAAAGGCGACAGCGTGTTTGCACATGCTGTCGCTTTGGCAAAGCGTTATGACGCACATGTGTTAGTGACGCATTGCAGACCGAGAGCTGAAGATCTCATGCCCTATGGGATCGCAATTCCGTCGGCATTAAAAAAATTGGTTTTAGAGCAATCCAAAGGCGTTGCAGACCAAGTCGAAGACGGAATACGTGAGGAGTTCGGTGCGCTGGCAACGCAGCTCGGAATCACTATAAGCGAAAAACCTGCAACAGATAAGGCATCTGCAAGTTGGTTAGAAGAACAAGGCAGACAGGTTGACGTTATCAAACGGCATGGGCGGGTAGCGGATTTGATCTGCGTAGCCAAACCGGATAGAAGTCGCAATCTTGGATCGAATACATTAAAGGCAGCTCTGTTTAATACTGGCCGTCCGGTGATGATGTGTCCTGTATCCGATACGCCGCCAAGTAAGTTGTGTGACACGGTTGGCATAGCTTGGAATGGATCTATCCAAACTAGTCGAGCGATAGCTTGCACAACAGGTATTCTTGATAATGCAACTCAGGTGATCGTATTCTCGTCTGGAGTCGAAGTGGCTGGCGCCAGTACTGCAAGCTTATGCGATTACCTTGAGTCTCGTGGCATTGCAGTGCAGGTTGAGCGTTTTGAAAGTACGAGAAACATTGGCAGAGATTTACTTGAGCGTTGTACTAATGCGAAAGTAGATTCACTGTTGATGGGCGCATACAGTCAAAGCCACGAGGCAGAAACTGTGCTTGGTGGTACGACGCAGTACATTGTGGATAACGCAGAAATTCCCGTTATTCTGGTGCACTAAAAAGATAGTCAGTAATAGTGCGCTTAATAGTAAGTATCAGAATATTTTAGTAAGTTTGTTCAACACGAGTGAGGTTAGATAGTACATATTGTAAGAGCGAGCGTGACGTCATCACGTAATTTAGCAGACCTTAAATATTTATCTGCGGAGAGAGAGATAGAAATATGAAACACACCAAAAGAGCCTTTTTGGGCATAGCCAGTGCCGCTGCGATTGCGGCAACCACATTTAGCGGGGTGGCACAAGCGTGGGAACCAACCAAGCCAATTGATTTTGTAATCATGGCTGGTGCTGGTGGAGGCGCTGATCAGATTGCACGATTTATACAATCGGTTGCTGAGAAGAAAAAGTTAACTCCAAGACCACTTATACCTAACAATAAAGGTGGTGGATCAGGTGCTGAAGCACTAATTGCATTGAACGGCACAAACGATCCGGATCATACGATTCTGGTTACCTTAAACTCTTTTTTTACAACACCACTACGTCAAAGTAACCTGGGTATTGATATCAGTACCTTCACACCTGTTGCGATGATGGGCGTTGATCCATTTGTCTTGTGGGTTCACAAAGATCGCAACATCAATACCTTCGAAGAGTGGCAGGCGGCTGCCAAGGACGCAGGTGGCGAATGGGTAATGGGTGGCACAGGAAAAGGGCAAGAGGATTCTCTTGTTACTACCTGGCTTGAGCAGAATTACGATCTCAAAATCAAGTATATCCCTTACAAGGGTGGTGGCGCGGTAGCCAAGGATCTTGCAGGTCAACAAATCATGTCATCTGTAAACAATCCTTCTGAAGCAAAAGGCTTCTACGAAAACGGCGATGTGGTTCCATTGGTGTCTTTTTCCGATGAGCGACTGCCTCTAGTGGCTGATGTACCAACGGTTAAGGAACTTGGCAAAGAGTTTAGCTATTACAACCAACGCGCTGTTGTTGGAGCACCAGGTATGTCTGACGAAGCTGCTGCCTACTATCAGGATCTGTTCAAGCAAATCTATGATTCAGAAGAGTGGCAGGGTTATATGGCGTCTGAGAGCCTGTCACCCCTGTGGATGGATGCTGATGAGCAGAAAGCCTATTGGGCAACTCAAGTTGAGCGGCACAAGGAACTGCTTGCCAAAATGGGTAAGTAATTCAACGCTTACTTTATAAACTGTCGCTTTTTTAACACGTAGCTATCAGAGGAGTTTGCCGAATGCGGCTTGCAGAAATAGTAATGGCTGGTTTGTTGGCTGTCTTCTCCATCTATTTGATGTGGAAGAGTACTGAGCTCAATATCGGTTACGTAAGCGACGAAGGACCAGGTGGCGGGGCATGGCCTTTTTGGCTATCGGCAATTATGTTGATTTGTACTGGCTTTATTGCATTCAACGGTATCAAACGCCGATCTCCTCCATCTCAATCTGAAGAACCTCTGCTTGATCGCTACGGTAAGAAAATGCTCTTGCTGGTCGGCGGAGGTATCTTCGGATTTATTGCACTAATTGATATCATTTCAATGTACGGTGCAATGTTTGTTTTTCTTATCTATTACCTCGGGTTTCTGGGTAGGCATTCGTTGAAACTAACTTTGACGATATCGATTCTTGCTCCAATCGTATTTTTCTTTTTCTTCGAGGCCTTGATGCGCATTACGTTACCCAAAGGCCTGCCGTTTTTGGAGCCGGTATTCAATTTCATGAACAACATCATTTATTGATTTGTTGAAACATGAACACCGATTTGATTATTTGCATCCTCTCAACTGTTAGGCGGAACGTACAATCATGATGGAGATACTCGGAAGTCTTGGCGATGGGATACTGCTGTCTATTCAGCCGTTAAACCTGATGCTGATTCTCATTGGGGTTACGCTTGGGCTGTTTATTGGCGCGATGCCTGGCCTGGGCTCCGTTAACGGTGTAGCTATTCTGTTGCCCATAACGTTTCTGGTACCTCCAGGATCTGCGATCATATTTTTGGCGGCAATCTACTATGGGGCCATGTATGGAGGAGCTATTTCATCGATTACGCTGGGGATACCGGGGGCATCCACGGCGGTAGCGACAACCTTCGATGGTAGGCCACTTGCCATGCAGGGCAGGGCACGGCTTGCATTAGTAACTGCAGCAATCGCATCTTTCGTTGGTGGTACCGTTGCTAACGTTTTCTTCACAGGTTTTGCACCTTTGCTCGCTTCGGTTGCCCTGAGTTTTGGACCACCGGAAATTTTCGCTCTGATGTTGTTGGCGTTTGCAACGTTTGTCGGGCTGGGCGGGGATGACATACCCAAAACGATCTTCTCAATTTGTATTGGTCTTGTCTTGGCATCGGTTGGCTTTGATGAGATATCAGGTGAGCCTCGACTCATCTTTGGGGGAATCACCGGATTCCTGCATGGTATTAATTTTCTCGTACTCGCAATCGGTGTTTATGGCATAGGAGAGATGCTTTGGACCATAGACAGCACTCGGGGAAAAATTACAACGACTGAAACAAAAATGACGGTCAAAGGTACGATCGAAGATGCTAAGGAAGGTATGCGTCGCGGTTGGAAGGGTACAACCATTGGCTCACTGTTGGGCTTCTTCGTCGGTATTTTGCCAGCAGCAGGTGCGACACCTGGATCTTTGATGGCTTACGGAGTATCTAAGCTGGTATCGAAAAACCCTGATGAATTTGGCAAGGGTCATCCTGGTGGTGTTGCCGCTCCTGAAGCTGCCAATAATTCAGCTTCAACAGGTTCTATGCTACCGATGCTCACGCTTGGTATTCCTGGATCCCCAACTACCGCGATTTTACTTGGAGGGATGGTTATCTGGGGTCTCACTCCAGGTCCGAGGCTGTTCACTGATCAGCCGGAATTTGTTTGGGGTCTTATAGGTTCTTTCTACGTATCGAATGTAGCAGCTGTTGTCGTAAATCTGGCGTTTATCCCTCTGTTTATTGCCATGTTACGCATGCCCTTTACCATTCTTGCCTCCATGATTTTTGTACTCTCGGTTGTTGGAGGATATGCTGCTACTAAAGATATGCATGATGTGTGGTTGATGCTTGGATTCGGTTTCTCCGCGTTCATGTTGAGAAAATTGGATTATCCCTTAGCACCCGCTGTTCTCGCCATTGTACTGGGCCCAATCGCCGAGCCAACTTTGCGGCAATCCTTACTGTTATCCTCCGGTGATCCATCCATTTTTATAACAAGACCCATAGCTGGTCCAATAACTGTTATCGCGGTAATTCTGATTCTGTTGCCGTTGTTTAAATACATAATGGATCGTAGAAAGCGCAGCGAAAGTTGACGGATCAATTCCACGCATGGAACCCGGGTCTAGGTTCAGACATACCTAGACATCTGCTTCCTCTGGTTACCTTGTTCCGCGAGGAGAATGGGTTTGTCAGTTATCGTGAGGCGAAGGAATTATCCGACTTAACCGGGCTCAAGCTAAACGAGCTTGTAGCCTTTCGACCGCAGAGACTAGTCGTTCACACGCTATTGGTGCGTGTGACTGCTGATCTTTCTGTACCTGATGGGCCCAACTACGAAGAACTTGGTCTAAATCTTCGCGGTATGGTGGAAACCATACATCATCAATATGTGCTCCCTGAGATTGATGCTATTTGTGAGCTCTTCGATAGCGAGAAAGAAAGAGTGCGGGATTTTATCTCTCAGCAACTCTCAGAACAATTATCGGACCGAAGCAAGCAGGATGAAAAACCTGCACAAGCTCCTTCATTGCTTGCCAGATTGCTGGGTAAAAAGAAGCCGGTAGATCAGCCGGTTCCTTCTCAGGAGTCGCTGGCTCTGGAGGCGATTGACCATTGGCGACTGCAATTTACGAATGACAGCAGGAATATGCAGGATGTCTGCTATCGCGCTCTAGTTAAAATAGTTGGATCCATCGTAGGGCATCGGGGTGCTCTTCGCATTGATCAAGAGTTGGTAGCTCGCATTGCCACTAATATGGTTTGCAATCGCTATGTAGCTCAAGTAGTCGATGAATTTATTGCCCCCCTGTTTGATCGAGCTGTCGAAGTGGAAGGTTATCGCCTTCTTCCGGCGCAACAGAAACCTGTAATCATGAACGTCAAAGGGGCTTCTGCATCTGGAAAAAGTACGATTCGCCCACAGCAAAGAGAACTTGCGGGTAAGCTTAATATACCTTGGGAAGATTTTGCCTTGATCAGCCCTGACTATTGGCGTAAGTACCTGCTTGAATATCAATCTCTAGGTGAGGACTACAAGTACGGTGCGATGCTCACCGGTACCGAACTTGAAACCATCGATAAGAAACTGGATCGCTATATGGAGCTTAAGGCATCGAGTGGTGAGATGTCGCACCTATTGATTGATCGATTTCGATTTGACAGTTTTACAGTTGATATCGATAGGGCGGCAGATAGTAAGTTATTGTCGCGATTCGGTGATCAGGTTTATCTGTTTTTTGTTGTCACACCTCCTGCGGAGACTGTAACGCGAGCCTGGCTGCGAGGTATAGAGACTGGTCGTTACAAAGCGGTGGATGATCTTCTGTATCACAACGTGGAAGCCTTTACCGGCATGCCCGCACTGTTTCTGTCATGGATTAACTCTAAAGATAGAAAAGTTCACTTTGAATTTCTGGACAACGATGTACCGCTCGGTGAGTTACCACGAACGGCTGCATTTGGATGGAACGGCACCATGACTGTTCTGGACGTTCAATTAATGCAGAACATTGATCGATATCGACAAGTGGATATTACAGCCCAGCAGGCTGACGATATTTTGAAGTCAGATCCAGCAAAAGAAAGCGCTTATACCGACTTTATAAAGCAGTGTTCTCAAACGGTGAGTCATCTGGATTTTGCCGATCGAGATACTTTGCAGATATATGCCTGTATTCGTGATGGTAGCTTGATCTGGTGGGATGACGATTATATTTCCCGACACAAGGATAATGTCTCTTTGCAGCAGACCTTGGCGGCACTTGGTTTTCCTAATCAACAGTGTGAGGCGCAGCAAAATCAACCGGATCCCATCGACAAGGCAAGTGAAGAGCAATACCTGGTAGGTCAGTAGGCTCAGCTACAACAAAGGAGCAATTGGGCTACACTGAACCCTGGATAACACAGAGTTCTTGCAAGTGGCAAAACCGGTAGGGGTTAAAATGCGAAGCCTTTGGCGACGCCTGTCTGCGTGGCCTGGTGGCAAGTTCCTGTTTAGTCAAATCGTGGGCTACGTGATCCCATACACTGGATCTATGCGAGCTAGTGTCGAACAACTTCAACCCGGGCATGCCGTTGTCAGATTGCGTGATAGACGCAGAGTGCGTAATCATTTGCGCTCAATACATGCTATAGCTTTGGCTAATCTAGCTGAATTTACGACAGGTCTTGCCACTCTCTCAGGTATGCCTGATTCTGCTCGAGCAATTTTGGTCGGGCTTGAAATCGAGTACAGTAAAAAAGCACGTGGTGATATTGTGGGTGAGTGCATTACCTCTATCCCCGAAACTGACGAACGACAGGAATACCGAGTGGAGGTCACACTGCGTGATAGTGATGCGGATATCGTAGCCACTGCCTGGGCACGTTGGTTAATTGGCCCACAGAAAGCTGATATGCAAGCTCAAGCTACTCCTGACCCATCCTAATCAAGCCCGGCCCGTTTTATCGTTTTTTAAAATAGTCTGATGATTGCGCTGAGATCGATGGGCCTGGTGTCTGGATTTGTTCTTTGCGCTGAGCAAAGAACGAGGTAAAAGAACGAAGAATCAGGACTGTGGAGAATAGTGCTCCAACCAGTCAGACACTAACGGCCATACTTCTGAGGATGCAGAGCTTGAACTTATCAATCGGGCATGCGAGTAGTTTTCTTTATAACCGGTTGTCAATCCGCACAATTCAAACTTTTTGTGGTTGCTTCCTGCGCGGTTGAATATATGTTTACACCCATCTGCTGGCGCTATGAAATGGTCTCCGCCCCCGGCCAATGCTAACAACGGGCATGTGAGACTTCGCATACCATTTTCATAGTCGAAGCTATCCTCGCCAAGCCACTTGCCTTGAAGACTCCAGCGATACCATTGCAGCATGACGTTAGCGAATTCGTTTTCAGGCCCAATTTTGAACCAACGCCCAGGTGCAAAGCCCAGAGCTTGAGTGATTAACTTTGAGACTTTGATGGCGTATCTGTGTTTTTTAACAACTGCTGCATGTGTTGCCTGGCTAGCCAGGGTTACGATGCTTGCTATAGATTTCTGTTGATTCAGATTGCGACACAGATACATCAGTATTGACAGGCCACCACCACTATGGCCAATCCAATGCATTTGTTGACCGGGATATCTGATGCCTATGAACTCCAGCACAGCGGCCGTATCTTCCAAACACATCGATTCAAAAGTGGGGGAGCCAACTGGTTTTGCACTATGACCGTGCCCCTGAAAATCCAATAACCAACAGTCGAATCCACGCTGAGACAAGTAAAGAGCCAATCCCTTGCATGATCTGTGATTTGAAAACGTGCCGTGCGCCAGTACGACTGGAACAGCACCGATCAAAGTGCTGTTCCGTTTGACGATTGAATTCGTACTTTTAATCGAGTCAATTTTACAGGGCAGCCTGGTAAGTGCCAGGCGAGTGCCGGATTTGTTGCTTATATGATAAACATTGGGGTCACCGACGTTCGGCTTGCCCTCATTGTCATTAACCACAGTCATTAACCACAGTGAACGGTGTGTGCCATTACGTCGAAGAGAACCACTGTTATCGATTATTCAATAACAATTCCAATGTTTTGGATAGTCTGCTTGCGTGCCTTTCGCACTTGTTCCAGCCTCTTGCTGGCAATCAACGATTGCAGCATCGGGATATAGTACTGCCCGGCGCCTTCAAAGCGAAGTTCGCATTCACCAATCGATAGCCAACCACGCCTGTCCAGCTCTTCCCATAGGTCGGAATGTGTATCTAGAAGATTCTCGTTAAAGATCTGCATGTAGTCAACAAAGTTGATTTTCATGGTTTGCATGGATTGAAACAACCAGGCAAGTTTGATGTCTTGGTGGTTGTACATAAACCCGCGGCCCACTGGAAATCTGCCCGCGTCTATGTCATCACAGTAGTCCTTCAACGATGTCTGGTTCATGTAAATCCAATTCCTGTCACCCTTCTGTAAGCTATTGGGGTGGAAATTTACTGCAGCAAACCCTATACCGCAAACCTGTCGCAGTGTTGTTGCACTTTGTTCGTCCCCTGGTTTTACAAACTCGTGCATATTGTGCTCATAATCGTAAGAACTCAACCGGTGTGTCTGTTCGTTAGTAGGCACTTTACGCCAGTCATATACGGTTACTTGCTCAAAGCCTGCACTGATTAAATAAGCTTGTGCAGCATGATACATCTCTATATTTTGCTCGATGGATGGTAAGAGCGCTTTGTTTCTAGGTGCTGAAAAATCACTCCTGCCTGCAACGTTTAGCTCATAGTGGGTTATGTGGTGCACACCAGCATCCACTGCTGTACGTAAATCGTTGAGCATGTCGGTTAGAGTCTGCTCGGGCCAGCCGTAGATAAGATCCAGGCTGTTTGCCAGATCATATTTGTGGCAGTTTTCCAATGCAGAAAATACCTGCGCTTGACTCTGACGTCGTCCACTATATTTTATTAACTTGTCGTTTAGCTGTTGTACGCCCATGCTGATTCTATTAAAGCCAGCCTCGCTCATTGCTTTAATTTTTTCTTCATTGAATAGTTGAGGTATCCCCTCTAGCGTGATTTCAATATCGCTGGGTACTCCTCCATAGAGCTCATCCACGTACTGCATTAGACGCCCATAATGCTCTGGGCGATAAAGGTTGGGAGTGCCACCTCCAAAATAGATACTTGATAGTGTGTCGCTACCGTAGAAGGGCTTGTACATTGCAAATTCGCGCTGCAGATAGTCCAGGTAGGCTTCAACGCCTTTATTACCTTCATAATCTTCACTGGGGAAGAGGCAAAATCCGCAACGGGCAGGTTTAGTTTTTATACAAAAGGGAGTTCCAACGTACAGATTCACTTCATGACGAGTGTTCATGCCATAGCCTGCACGCTCATCCAGCAACTGTTCGGTTGAGGATTCCAGAGGCTTCCAATACATAGGAGAGGGATGACCGTGCAGAACTTTATTTGACTGACGTCTATCTGCTTCTCGGTTTATAAATTGATTTACGTATTCCGCGCTTAATTCTTGACGCGCGCGCGCCGGTGCCTTGCCCATCTGTTAGTCTCCAGAAAGGCAGTATCCGTAACGCCTCCAACTAGTTAAAAGTTAGGTTGAAATTTTACAGAAGACATGCTGGCTAGTTAGCTTGGAATTGTCAACAGTTATGTTGTAACAACAAAAAATATAAATACCGATTAACGCAAATCTATATCCTTAAGCAGCTTTACTACCCGGCTCGATATTGTTCAACATATCAATCACGCTATGCGCTTGAACTGGTTTGCTGAAGTAGTAGCCTTGAACATGCTGAACCTTTAGCCCTTTTATAAACGCCAGTTGTTCGGCGCTTTCAACGCCTTCTGCGACTATGTCGTATTCGAATCCCAAGCAAAGATCAGTAATTGCCTTGACCATTAGTCGTGAAGACAAATCATCTGGTAATCCGCAAATAAAGGAGCGATCAATCTTTACCGTATCAACCGGCATTTTGCCTAGCAATGATAAGGATGAATACCCGGTACCGAAATCATCAATGGCTATGCGCACACCTACTTTTCTAAGCGATTCACAGATTCGTGTATGAGCCTGGACGTCTCGACTCATACTTTCAGTTATCTCAATCTCGATGTCTTGTGGTGACAAACAATGGTTTCTGATCGTTTGAGCAACAAAATCAGTAAAGCCTGGGGCTGTAAAATGGTCTCCCGAGATATTCACAGCTACCTGAGTATGCAAGCCTGCCGCATTCCATTGGCCTAATTGCCAGCAAGCTTTTTCCAAAACCCACTCTCC
>JBGCEO010000170.1:0-6580 GCA_045106475.1 Granulosicoccus sp. | reverse complement strand
GTCCTCGCCCATAAGGCGCGAGTATCCGACGACATCGGCAGCAAGAATAGCTGCGAGGCGACACTACGTAGTGTCTTCCTTGTAAAATGGGGAATTGTAGCCGAACGTAGCACTTGGAGCTATTGGAGCGAGGGTGCAGTGTATATGCACAAAAGATTTTGGAAGCAGGAAGGATTAGTAGACGGATTACTAATTTTGACATCTGTGCTTGGGGTAGTGTTTTCTCCATTGTTGTTAATAGCGGCAATATTTGGGCATGGGGTGTGGGGTTTGTGTTGTCAAACATTTTAGAGGGTAAAAAAATGGTTGCACCTGGTCAGAAGGCAAGAGCAGATTTTCCCAGGTTTGGGTTACCAACGTATGCCACCAGATTTCCATCTGAATTGGATAGCAAGGTAATTGATGTCGACGTTAACGGGCAGGGCGTTATCGAGATTGATTTCGCTTCGATGGATCTACCGCGATCAAGCATCCAAGCAGACTTTCATTGTGTCACGACATGGAGTTGTATTGGTCTGAATTGGAGTGGGGTTCGATTTACAGATTTCTACAGAAAGTACATTCATCCATTGGAAAAAAGTGACGATCCGATAGTAGGGTGTGTCGTATATGCACAGGACGGATACAAGACGACTCTGACGCTAGAAGATCTTCTCAGTGAGGATGTCATATTGGCAGATATGCTTGATGGTAAGCCACTGACTGTTGAGCATGGGGCGCCGTTAAGATTGGTTATGCCTGCACATTATGGGTATAAGAACCTGAAGCACCTGACTAGAGTAGAATTTTACGCAAGATTGCCAGTGGTTAAACGGGGTTTACGAGCCTTTCTGGATCATCCGCGCGGGCGTGTAAAGCAAGAAGAACGTGGTAGATGGGTTCCGGGCTGGATTCTACGGTATGTTTACCGACCACTTATATCCGGTACGGTGAATGAGTTTCGGGTTGCAATGAAGGAGCACAGAGACGGTGGCGGCTGATCTCGCGTGTACCATAGTGTTGTGTTCCGTGACGCCACCATGTGTACCTCTGTACGCTAACCGGCTTCAAGACCAATTTGCTCTAAGTACTAGTATTCGTTAATTGCTATTCTTTATTCTAGGTAGAGCCTGAAGGCAATAGTTCTGCTCAGTACGTCAAACCGAGCGAAGAAAGCGGCAAGAAACATAGACCTGTTCGTTAAGTAGGCTGATGGAAGAAAAGATAATGAGTCCTGATCATGTTTGATGTTATTGATATCGTAATTTCTGGGGTATGCGCTACCGCGATTGGTATTTTCAACTATTCTTCGATTAAGAGAGATCTCAATAGAAAAATCAGCGACCAAACGAAAAGACAGATGCGAAGACAGCAGAAACTTGCTGAAAGAGAATTATGGGAACATGCCGCTTACAGTTCCGCATTTGGGATTGCCATGTTTGTTTTTTTAGTTTTTAACGCTGCTACAAATTTGTCATATCTTCCATTCTGGCCGCGATTCCTTGGTGCGATGGTGTGCTTTGTTGTTGTACTTTTTATACTGCGTTTGGCAGTGCATACGCTATATCGGTACTATCGTAATTCATGGGCTAAAAAACATGATTAACGAACGCACTGTTGAATGGGAAAAAGAATAGTGGTTCGGAGTATTGGTTAGTAATAATCCTAACTGCCTATTGAGGGGATGCTTACATATCCCTTGCGGCGTTCTTACGAAAAGTGAAGATTAAGTATGAAAGCAGAATGGAACAGATTTGAGAGCTGGTTGAAAGCACATTTTCCGGAAGGCTATGGAGATTTAAATGAGCCTGCCACGGATGAACAAATTAGTATTCTGGAATCCAAGCTCAACGTCAATCTACCTTTGGAATTTGTTGAGTTCCTGAAGATTCACAATGGCCAGCGCGGGGAGTCCGGCTGGATAATAGGCGGATCTGAGTTGCTCTCGGTTGAACGGATTATAGACGAGTGGGAAGTATGGAATGGCCTGTTAGTAGGTGGTGAATTTGAAGATTGCAAAAATAAAAGAGACAACGGAGTAAAAGATGATTGGTGGAATCCAAATTGGGTGCCATTCACATATGATGGTGGTGGAAATCATTTGTGTATAGACCTGGATCCAGCCGAGAGCGGTACCACTGGACAAATCATAACGATGTGGCACGATGAGTTAGATCGGAAGATCTTAGCCACATCGTTTGAAATGTGGTTCGCTTTATATGTACAGGATGTTGAATCCGGCAAATACATCTACAGTGACGACTACGAAGCTATAGTCAATGCTAACGATGTATAACACCCGCTGTAAATATGTAGTGATGTAACTAGTGAAACGAAAACCAAACAAAGTAAGACAGCTGTTATTTGACCTTGCCATCCCGTCGCTTCCGCTGTGGCGTGTCAGCTACAGGGGCATCTGATTACGGTTGTTTGATTTACTGGGAATCCCTAGCCGGATTGGAAAACGATACATTGAACATCGAATTCAGAGCAAAATAGATCATCAGAGATTCTGGCGAAAATGTTGATTTTTTAGCAAACCAACACTTCGCCGGTAGTTCCGTGGCAGGGCGCTACTGCACGCCTTCGGCCCGGAATAGTATTTTCCCACGGCGTGCAACGAGCAATTTTTCACCTGTTGCAGGATGGAAATAGGCCTCTACGCGCTCACCTTCCGGAGTGGTTCCGTAAACCTCCCAGCATCCGCCATCGACCTTCATACGGCGAACTTCCCAACCATCGCCCACCAACTTTTTTTCTAAAGCAATTTCTGTCATCCAGTCTGCCTTCTCGACTGGCTCGCACTCCATTCGTCCAGTTGCATGCAACTGCATTGGAACGATGATCAGCGCAGCGACTGCTACTCTCTTTAATTTGGATTTCATATCAGCTATCTCGGGTCTTGTGTTTTCTGCGTTGTTTAACTTGCAACCTCTGCGGTCACCTGCGTTTGATTAATTTTCCAAATCCGGTAGAGCTCCAATCCCGCCAGAGGCACGAAGTGCACCAGGGCCGGTCCGATATTGTTATGTACAAATATCCAGTGTAAGAGCGTTGCAATTGCTGCTAAGTACACCATTTGTTGTAATCGCTTCCAGTTATGGCCCAGGCGTTTCACTGACCAGTCATTCGATGTGATAGCCAGCGGAATAAAGATGAACATTGCCAGCCAGCCAGTCCAGATACCTAGCAGCAAGGCCTCACTCAATACATTAGCGAAACTTGCCATGTCTACGACATACAATATTGTGTGGGCAAGCGCATAACCAAACGCGGCTACACCGAGATACCGTCTGCGGCGCATCATCAAGAACCAAAACCGATTTTTGGGGAAGATCAGACGAAATGGGCTAATGATCATGGCAATAATCATGAATCGCGCTGCAAACTCACCGGTGGGATGTAGCAGGTGCTCCGCCCCTCCACCTGAAATTATGGCCATTGTCATCGGGATTGATGGAAGAGCCAGTAGCAGCCAGAACAGGTAGTGGGAATTCAAGAATGATTTCATCGGGTTCTACTCGATCGGTATGGGCATATTTTCGACTAATTATCCGCTAGCGTATTTCAGTGCAGCAACATGTTGTAACAAGTTGTAACCCTGCGGATGCATGCTACTAGTAAATCTTCGAATCCGTGAAGTCGGCATACGACAAATCCCTCCCTTCGCTGCCGCGCTGGTTGGGAAATATCTATTGCACGTGAATGCGATGTTATGCCTTACTGCTGATCAGATTAGCGATGCAATAAATTCCTCTGGACGTTATTCTATCTGACGCTATGTATCAACCTGGGAGCAAACTGATTTGTTCATAGTTACCGGAGCATCATCGGGGATCGGCAAGGCAACTGTACTTGCGCTCGCCCAGCGCAATCATAAGGTAATTGCTATCGGACGGAATTCCGATCGATTACGTTTATTGGAAGAGGTAAACCCTGATTTAATTCAGAGTGTTGAGGCGGATCTCGCAACAGATTCAGGCATTCAATCGATTACCAAAATAGCTCAGTCCTTAAGCAAAATAGATGGGATCATACATGCGGCGGGCTCCGCGGTACCTATCGCAGATTATCAGGATTTGAAAAGCGAAGAGCTAAGACGCCACTTCTCTGTGCACGTTACCGCACCAATTGAACTCAACAACCGGCTGCGCACCAAACTCAAAGGAGCCCGAATTCTGTATCTCGACTCGTATTCCGCGCGTTCACCCCGAATCGGTTGGGCTGCGTACTCGATAGTTAAGTCTGCGGCGCAGATGGCAGCCCGCTCTGCAATCGCCGAAATGACCGATTCGACTGTTATACGTGTATTTCCAGGAGGTGTGAGGACACCGTTGGTTGAAGCTGTTCTAAACTCGACTGTGGCAAATCAGACTGTGGATGATTTCAGAAACACAGACTCAGAAGGCAAAATTGCCGAAGCAGATGTTGTGGGTGAATACTTAGCCGATATTTTACTTGAAGCGACAGAGCAAGAGATTAAATTGCGTGAGACCTGGGACTTCAATAATGCTGCGGACCGAATTTTTCCCGACAGGAAAACTACCCTTCCAGAAGCTCGTTGAGGATTGGTGAAGACAAGTAGAAGGAAGTGCTCAGCTGTCGCGATTCCGGTGTCTCTTAGACATCGCAACACTTGCACCCAGCGCACATCCTCTGAGCTATATCGGCGATGTCCGCTGCTGGCGCGCACAACGGCCTGAAGTGATCCTTCACGTTCTTAATACCTTAATTTTTCGATACATATGCCAGTAGCTTCGATCATCTGAGCGTGCAGTTGAGCAAAAATGAAGCGTATTTTTTATTTATGTGTATTTGTTATCCTACATAAGCAAATCTCACAGGATTAAATCCACATGGACGTAATTAGAAATCTACCTCATGCCTGCTTGTTTCTGAAACGAACTCTATTAGCGGGCAGTATCGCCTTGGCCACAGTCCTGCTGTTTGGCTGCAGTGGGAATGATAGTGGTGATGATGACTCTATTGAAAGCATTTTACCTCTGAACAGTGAGCTTGACGCTGATGTAGCAACACCTTGGGTAAATGGGTTTCGTCTGGCGCGGGAATCGAGGGAGTCAGCGTCCGGGGTGGTATTTTCCGACGATCGCTTTGTATTGGGTGCTGATGGTCGTTCGTTTGAGCGGTCGCCGGCATCTGATGCGACTGAACAATCGTCTCGCATCGAGGTTATCCATCGCTTTGACGATAACGGGTTCATTGTTTCTAAAGAAAATCTAGCGGGTGATGGATCGGTGTTTCAGCGATTTAATAGTTCCTACGACAACAGAGGCAGGAAGTCCACTGAACAGAGCTTCAACGGTTTGACTCCGTTTCTTACGAGTAGCTACGAGCGCGATAGTGATGGTCGATTGACACAGTTGCAAGTCATCAACACCAATGGGGGGAGCCTTTTTTCGTTGCGTACATATTCGTATTCGAGCAGTGGGGTGCTGGCATCAATTAGTCTGACATCGCCGCTACTTTCTTTTGATCTGATCGATGAATTCACGTTCGATGATGCAACAGGTAGGTTGACCGAAAAGCGCGAGATCGATGCTGCAACCGGCGGTGTCGACAAAACGATAAGCTATAGTTACGATAACGAAGGAAACCTGACGGTTGTCGAAGAGCGAGGGGACTCTGGTGCCGTTACACTGACATCTCGCTTTGAGTACGAAGTTGCAGAGGACTCGGTACCTAATCTGCCGCTGCACCAGATTGCTCACGATATTGATCAGTTGTGAGACGGCGAGTAGTACTTCTTTTATATAGCTTCATCGTCAATGAAGATAGGCATTTCAACCGCGAGTATAATTTTCGGATCGGAATCTTTTATTAGTATTGACTGAGTTCTCCGAATAATTATTTGACTCAACTATTTATAGTCCTTTTATACTTCATACCTAGAGTAGGTAAATGTCTGATTTTACGCCATACCTTCCGGGAATATTTGCTGCATATGCCATTTTGATGGTTGCGGCATGTTCGCCAGGCCCTTCGGTCGCCCTGCTAATTGGGATAGCAACCGCACATGGGCGTACTCCGGCGTTAGTAGCAACTTTAGGAATTTCTATGGGTAGCATGACCATAAATATTCTGACAATGCTCGGTGTTGGTATGGTTCTGTCTCAAGCAGCCTGGGCGGTGAGTGTCCTACGTGTGATAGGTGCATTGTATCTTCTCTATCTGGCGTATGGCGCTTTCACGAAGGCGGTAGGTCTTCCTAATCTGAAGATAGTAGAATCGAATCAACAAGGTAGATTGAAGCAGTTTCTTGTCGGTTACCTGTTGCAGGTTACCAATCCCAAGGCCATATCGTTCTGGTTTGCAATTGCATCGATTGGAGCTGTTGAAGGAGCAGCGGCCCATATAGTATTCATGTTCATTGCAGGTGCATTTTTAATTTCATTTAGCTGTCATGGAGCATGGGCTCTAGCGTTGTCATTAGAATCAGTGCGTCGTGGCTATGACGCAAGCCGTCGATGGATTGAGGCGACGCTTGGATGTCTATTCACATTTTTTGCTTATAAACTCGTAGCCACTGAATAATTTTTAAAGAGTGTATCCATGTCATAGCACCATTTATAAAGTGCAGTGA
>JBGCEO010000169.1:0-12860 GCA_045106475.1 Granulosicoccus sp. | reverse complement strand
GAAGCATCTCTCTCATTTCTGGGGCTAGGGGCACAACCTCCTACACCTTCTCTGGGACTTGCACTGTCTGAAGGTCGCAATTTTCTGTTGCTATCGCCCTGGCCTGCCGTTTTTTCAGGACTTGCTATTTTGTTTCTTTCTTTTGGGTTTAATCTGCTGGGTGATGCGCTGCGCGATACGCTGGATCCGCGGTTGCGTGTGAATCAGTAGTGTAGACAGACCTACATTCCGGTCATTATCACGTGCGTAAAATCGAGCGCGCAAACTGTTCAATGTCATGCCATCTCTGAACGTCTGCTTAGTCGAAACAAGTCTAATGGCTTTTCTATCCCCTTAACCTTCTCGGTTCTATGCTCTATATGACATTGTGATTCAATCAAAGATTGCACGCCTTCAAAGTCATGTACCTCTCTGGATAAATAAATTTGCCTTGGCCCGGCTAATCCCTGAATACGTGCAGCCGTATTCACAGTTTGGCCAAAGTAATCCTGCTGTTCATTCGACGTTATTGCAATGCAATATCCACGGTGCAGTCCAACTTTTATAGCAACGCTTTCACTTATTGATTCATTAAAGCGCTCAATGGTATCCAGTACGCCAAGAGCGGCATTCACTGCATCAACCGGATGTACAAATGTTGCCATTACAGCATCGCCGATGGTTTTTATGATGGCGCCATTATTTTCAACAATAATTTCCTTTAGCCTGGCGAAGTGTTGTTGCACAAGGAAAAATGCCTGAGGGTCACCCACTTTATCGTACAAAGCCGTGGAGTCGGTAAGATCAGTAAACATCAATGTCAGGTCATTGACTGCAATTCCGTCACTGATGCCGATCGTTTCAGACCTGTAGAGATCTCGAAACGTTTGGTTGGAAAGCAATTTTTTACCCGATAGGAAGGGTTTGAATAATAGAGGTTTCGGCTCAATAGGTGGCATAACAATAATCAGAAGAGCACCGCGTTTCTTACTTTCATTTTTTATGCTCAGTTTCAATGGGCCCGCCCCAAGCACGCCCATGACATCGGCGTAAAATTTAAGGTCACCGAATTCTATTACACCAGCCGTATTGTCCTGATCAGCACACGAAAGCGAATCTTCATCATAGCCAAGCGAGAGCGTCGACACAGGATTTTCATGCTCTGGATGAACACTGAACATGGCCGCAGCCTCACTCTCAACATTACGGACCATCATCGCCCCTGGCACTAGCTGCAGGTCGTAAACCTTAGTCTCTCCTGGGTCGATATAATCCAGGTGTTTGGCAAATTGCTTTAGTGCCTCTTTAAAATCCAGATCAGGTGGATACACAGACCCTTCAATAGTGTGATAGTGAAAATAATAATCCTCTACTGATAACGCCTCCGGATGATTGAAGGCGTTGTCACGTATCTGCGGTACGATGCCAAACGTTACGTGCATCAGCTCGTCCAACGATGTCGTATTCTCGTTCTTGCAAACAGGACAATTGAAATGTGAAGCTACTGACTTCAGGTGTTCAAAACTGCCATAAACACTTGCGCAACTGCTGCAAACCATATTCCACTGCATTTCAAGCAAACCAATGGTCGCAGCGTGAAGAAACAAATTTATCGCTTCACTATGATCCATGCGCCTTTCGTTAGCATAACGAATTGGATTAATGCGAAACAGCTCCAGATCATCTTCTGATTGAAGCAACGCTTCAAACTTCGAGATAACCCGTGGCCCCCAGACGGAGATCGATTCAAGCTGTTCAAGCTTTTCATCGAGCATCTGTTCATTAATTTTATGTGTCATAGGGATAGTCTGTCGTTATGCATGAAGAGGCAAACCAGGCAATCCAAACCGTCTATACAGGTTCTATTTATAATATCCAACCAGACAATTCTGATCGCCTATTGTTGTATAGAAACTCTCCTTTTCGACAGCTTCGGTACTGCCTGGTCGAGGCCACCAATAGGTTGCAGTTCTAAACTCTCCTTTAGTATCGTGATTCAGTAGCTCTCCCATATTGGTGCCTTGTTTGTCGATAAGATCATAACCAGACGTGCCGACTAGTTCCGCAACACCTCCGTGGGCAGTCAGAACCCCCTCGTCCGTACCTTGAGTAAAGCAGGCGACGTACAGATCACGATCCTTGAATCCATTACTGCCCTCGGTGAAGGCTATCAATGCTGTAGTCTTATCTTTTTCCATAGCAGTGACTGCTCGCTCTAGCATGGACCTTGCCTCTTCAGCGGTCCCAAAGTCACTCGCCATTGATGTTGATCCAAACAGCAGCAGCGTGGTGAAAAAAGCGGATGAAATACATTTATTTATAAACATTAATCCGGTGTCCTTTTTGGTTAGTAAACATACAAACTCGCACTCGTCGAATTTTGTAACGTTTTCAAATGCAAGGTCGTTCAAAAATATTTTCTTGATCGACATATTGCTACGCAGAGTTTAAGGATCAGGCATTACCTGCTCATTTCCACACCATTACCAGAATATTTACGACAATGAGTCGGTGCGCCCGCTCAATTTTCAAATCGGGATTTACCTCGTTCAGATACGAGTTTCTTGGAACAGGCAGTGACCTGCGAACACCGATGCATTACCAAATCCGAAAATCAAGATGCGGTACCAAGGCTGTTTGAGCAAAACACACTATTAACTTCGGCTCATCGCTGGGAGCCTGGTCGTTGGGCCAGGGAACACTGAATATGCGTCCTTTCTTCTCGCACCGACAGACAGACATAAAACTATACTTTAGTATATGTCAGCTCTAAGCCAGACAGAATTAGCCAAATAAAATGCAACCACCAGAAAATGAGTTACTTAGCTGCTTGTATTCAGTGAGGTCAAAACGGCTTTCGCAGTCGCGAAGTCTGCCGTGTCGCAACATTCCGGCAATGCGTCGATAACAGGCAACAAAAGCGCTTTTGCTTCATCGCCTAAATGTAAGCGATCGAGGTACAAAGCATAAGCGTGACCGACACGCAACTTATACAAACCCGCTTGCTGATTCACCGCAATTGACATCGCTTTTTCGTAACATTCGCGAGCTTTGGCAAGGTCACCAATAGCACACAGGGCATCTGCCTCAATGCGAAAGCTCTCTACAATACAAAATAGTATCTTTCTTTTCTCTGCACGGTCGGTATACGTGTGCAGATATTTTACGGCCTCTTTTGGATTTCCGGAACGCACCAGCAAATCAGCAAATAACTGCACATCGAACAATCGAAATATTGGTATTCCGTTATCAGAATCAATGAGTGACTTTAACTTCTCCAATCCAGCACAGCCCTCTGTATACCCGCGCGCGTAGCTTGTGTAAATATCAGCATGATGCTGAAATGCCTGAAATATACGATGTTCTGATACGAGTGCTTTTACTGCGGAGGCATGAAAATATATCTGTTCGATGTCCTGACGAATTACTGCGATAGTCAATTGACCAAACGCAATAAAAATTCGTAAGTAAGGGTTGTTTTCACGTTCAGCAATATTCTGGGCGTGCATTATTGTCTGAGTACTTTGGTTAACCAGGCCAGCGATACATTGGTTAATTGCGAGCCAATGACGCCCACTAACAGCAAAATTAAGTCCATAGTTACCCATGATTGCGGCGTGCCGCAAAGTGTCCTCAAGCTTGAGCCCTGCCTGAATGAGCTGCCTGCCTCTCGCCAGCTCACCCATACATTGGAGCTGGGGACCTTCAAGCATATGGATAACGAACTCTGCATCCTTAACGTAGGGCAAGGTTTGCCCTTCAGATTTCAGTCTGGTTATACGCTGGTGCCATTGTGACAGGACTGGCGCGTTGTTCAACAAATTGCCACTGGTAAAATTAAACGACCATCTTCCATACAGAACAACAAAGAGTTCTGGCGAGCTTTCAAGCTCATCAGTCAATGCATAGGCCCTGGAAAAAATATCCCCTAACTCCCTTGCAAAATACCCATTGGTATAGCGGTACGCAAAGCCCATAGCCAGGAGTATATTGAGTGTCAGATTCCTGCACCTTTTATCATTATCAGGATTCTCAACCATGGGTATTACGGGCTGTAAAAGCTCAAGCAAGTCATGAGAGTGAGAGCCTAGACTGCACATAATTCTCAGGTCAGAAATGGCTTTGATCAATGCCTGGTGATTCTTTTCACTAACAGCGAAATACCAAGCTTTGCATACATTGTTATATTCCTCATTAAAACGACGCTGTTGTAATGCAGCATCCGCTTCAAATCGTCCAGACGATATCTGATTGAGCAATTCGAAATAATACTTGCCATGCGCCGCAGTGGCTTTTCTTCTTAAACCCAGATTGTCAAGTTGTTCTTCGGCATATTGACGCATAAGCTCGTGCATCTCATAGCGTTCCCGATCAGGATAATATTGAAGCAGCGACTTACGCACGAGACGAGTAAGATTTTGAAAAGACGCACCAGCTATCACATAAGCTGCGTGTTTATCAAACCCTCCCCGAAAAATTGATAGTACTGAAAATAAAGCTTGTTCCTCACAATCGAGAAGAGTCCAAGAGTATTTAAATGTTGCCCTGATACTGCGTTGTCTCTCAGGAACATCGTTAGCTTCTGTTTCCAGAATACTGAGCCCTTTTTTCAATTCTTCAATAATCTGGCGGCAAGACAATCCATCAACCCAACTGGCTGCCATGACAATCGCCAGGGGATGCCCCTTTACCAGGTATACAATCTGACGGATATCGCGGTTGTTGGCCTTGCTGTTGAAGGCAGCGAGTGTGCGCCTGGCAACATCAATAAACAATTCTGAGGCATCGTCGCCAGTTGCGGGGTTTCCAACTGTAGTTTTCTCGGTACTGACATAGGATAAACCCTGTACCTGATAAACTGCTTCTTCCGTCAATTGAAGGCGGCTTCGAGAGGTGACAAGAATAGTCAGGTTGAGAACATGTTCCAATAAGGAACTCACCACATCACTTTCGGTTAACAGGTGTTCGAAATTATCCAGAATGAGAAGGCGTTTTCTGTCATCGAGTTGGTTACAGATACTATCTATTGCCTCATCCCCGGGAAGAAGTTGAACACCAAGAACAGTAGCCAGGCTGGAAAGCATTTCGACGCGACTGTTCATAGAAGCTAATCTCACAAACCAGACGCCTCCAGGATACGAAAGCTGAAGGCTTTGCCCAAGCTGTACTGCCAGTCTGGTCTTGCCCACCCCGCCAATACCGACTAATGTCACCAGCCGCTGTTCTTCGAGATAACTGAAAAGCTTGGCCAGGACAATTCTGTTTCCGATATACGGACTTTTCTCTACAGGCAGGTTGTTTAAAGGTGCTGTTACTACCGGCAGGTACCCTTCGGTTTCTTTTCTATGTTCATCTGCAGCAGTCAGTTCACCAGCTTCAATAGACAACACAAGCTTCTGAGTAGCTTCATCTGGCACGGCGCCGAGTTCTGTCTTCAGTTTTTTCTTCAATAAAGAATAATGTGCCAAAGCAGCTTTTTGATCACCATCGCACACCATTGCCGTCATTAAATGACGGTGGGCTTCCTCTGAATAGGGGTCAAGTCTCAACAGTTGACGCGACAAATGCTCGACAGTTACAAAATCACTCGCAGACACAGCCCTTCGAACTAAAGTCTTTATCGTGGTAACTGCCGCTGTTTGAAGTTGTGCACGTATGCCATATTGCCACTCATCGAAATCCTCACAATCATCGAGAAAAAAGCCTTCCATAAATTCTGCAGTACATATTCTTACCGCCTGCATCAACCCAATATCACATTCATGGCAAGTCTCAGGATCAGCATGCGAGTGCTCAGCCACTTCGCTCATAAGCCTCTGAAATTCGGTCACATCGCAAATCAGCTCTGAACCTGGATTAAAAGCGATGGTGAGTCGAGTCGAGGTTAACACCGAGCCATTTGCTGATCTCAATGTGTTATTTATTCGGGAAACGCAGACTCTTAAATTATTGCGTGCATCCTTATTGGAAAGCTCTGGCCAGAAAAGCCCCACTAAGCGCTCTCTCGAATGAGCCTGCGGGTAGGTTAGTACCAGGAAGCCGAGTAATGCGATTGATTTACGTCCGCGTAAACTCAGCGGATTTGCATCAGCATCTCTTATGCACGGCATTCCAAACAGGTGGAGGCTGTGAGTTGCATTAGGCAACATCTTGGCTTCCCCGATCTCAATTCGAGAGGATGTCAGCCGTGATAACACGTGATGTTGAACCCGCAGCTATGCCTAATGGGTTTATGGGTGCACTGGTCCCTTTGCGGACCAATATTGTGTCTTCACCGAATCGGTTCATATCAATTTGTAGCGTAAAAGCGATATACAGTAAATTGTGACGGTACCTTTGGGGTGCGAAAAACATAAAGTAACGCTACAATCTTTAAGAAGTTCCATTGCGACACAAACTCCTTCAGAATACAAGGTAGCAACGATACAAATGTTGGTAAAGAATATTTTGCGCCTAGTATTCGCGGGACTGATCAGTACGCTGCCGACGTTCTCTGCAGCATCAGAGATCGCTGTGACGGTAGTATCTGGGCACTCGCCAGTATACCGATGGGTCAAACACCTTAACAGTACCTTCATATCGTCAGTTGATCGCTCGCTGCAAGGAGCTGACTATTCGATTAGGTGGGACGAGCAGTACAGCGGATCCCTGGCAGGGGTTGGCGACGAGTTGGAAACAATCGAAGCGGGTCTGGCTGAACTTGGAATCGTTCCAAGTGTTTTTGATGCCGCTAAACTCGGCGTGCAAAACGTGACATATTTTACCCCTTTTGTATCGTCAGACGCCAAGCGTATCGCTAACCTTATGGACGAACTTCACGCCAGTGAACCTGAAATACAGGGGAGCTGGCATGCAAATGGTGTCGAGTATCTAGGTGGCGCCATAGGTCTGGATGACTATCTGTTGATGACGACGTCACCAATTCATACCCTTAAAGATTTGAAAGGTCTGAAGATCGCAGCACCAGGACCTGCAATAAACTGGCTTAAAGGGACAGGTGCCGTGGGTGTATCTGGCAATCTGGCTACCTATTACAACGATATCAGAGCCGGCGTTTACGACGGCGCTATTACGTTCGCCACAGCTGCTTTGCCCGGAAAATTATACGAAGTAGCTCCTTACATAACGCTGGTACATTTCGGCGCTCAATATGCTGGAGGCATTGCAGCCAACAAGGTGTGGTTCGATGCATTGCCGGACGTTGTTCAAAGGGCTTTAAAAAACGCAGCAGTCGCGCATCGTGAAGCTTACCTCGACGATTTGGACATTGCCGTGAATGAATCACTATCGCGGATGATAGAGCTCGGTGCAGTTGTTACTGAGGTTGATGAAGGTTTTCAGAAACTCTGGGTTGACAATATGGATAATGTCGCGACAGTTTGGGCGCAACGGCTAGATAAAGCTGGTCAACCAGGAACAGCTGTTCTTAACATGTATATGAATAAAATGCGCGATGCAGGTGCATCACCAGCCAGAAACTGGGATCAGAAATAGTCGTGTTACCGACCTGCAAGATCTTTCAAAACGCCGACTTTCTGTCGTTGATACTGTGAGCTCGCATAACCCAGCTGAACTTAATGTTTTTTAAGAAATATGACGCAATGTTTCGCCGTTTTTCGGCACTGCTGGATTACGTCACTAACGGGCTAAATATAATTGGCTCGGTTTTAATTGTTTCCATGATGATATTGATCAATGTTGACGTGATCGGTCGAAATATATTCAATAAACCTGTGCCAGGCGTTCCTGAACTCGTCACCATGTCGATTGTAATTGTGGTCTTCTTACAAGTTGCCTACGCGTTCAGATGCGGGCATCTAACAAGAACTCCCGCCCTGCTAAAATTTGTCGAGAGGCGCAGTTTGCGGGCTCGAGCGGTGCTTGAGTTTTTCTTGAGTGTTGTGGCAGGTACTGTGGTTCTACAGCTCATCCTCGCTAGTTGGCCACTATTTCTCAAGGCCTGGGTCGGCAACACCTACGAAGGAACTATCGGTAATTTTACTATACCCATATGGCCCGTAAAAATGATCATTGTGGTTGGCAGTGTGGCGCTATTCAGTCAAATTCTTTTTAGAGCTCTCCAGGCACTTTACGCATTCAAGTATCGATTGCCGTTAGACCGAGTGCCTGATGGCAAATCCTGAAATTGGTCTGCTGTCACTGCTCGCGATACTCTTGTTGATTTTCGCAGGGCTGTGGGTGCCATTTGCGTTAATGCTGGTTTCTTACCTTGGTGTCTGGGCTATCAAAGGATCTCCACTTCTTGCCAGTAAACTGCTCGCATTAACAGCTGCAGATTCCTTGTCAAACTATTTTTTCTCCGTCGTCCCCCTGTTTATTTTGATGGGTTACGTTGTATCCGCCACTGGCTTGGCGCGTGATGCATTCGATATTGCTCAGCTGGTCTTTAGACGTTGCCGTGGTGGTTTGGGTGTCGCGACCGTTGGGGCAAATGCAGTGTTTTCCGCCGTGACCGGAATTTCCATAGCGGCGGCGGCTGTATTTACGCAAATTGCAGTGCCAGAAATGGTTCGACATGGATACACCACCAGATTTTCCGTGGGTGTGGTCGCAGGTTCGTCAGTGCTGGGAATGTTGATTCCACCCAGTCTGCTATTGATTTTGTACGGCCTGCTGACCGAACAATCAATAGGTGATTTATTTATCGCCGGTATCGTACCTGGCCTGCTACTGGCACTTGTATTTGCACTCGGTGTTGTCTTCATGACTATCTGTTTTCCGGCCTTTACAGGCTCCGGTTCAATGAAGTCTCCTATCGATCCAGAACCACTATCAACAGGTTTTATCATAATTCGATTAGCGCCCATCTGTTCTGTCGTTGTCGTTGTTTTCGGTGGCATTTATTCAGGCTTTTTTACACCCACAGAAGCCGGTGCAGTTGGATGTCTGGTGTCACTTATTATCGGCGCGTTGAGAAAGCGATTGTCGTGGCAAGACATCAAATCCGTTTTAAGGGATACAGGATTAGTCACAGCATCAGTGTGTTTTTTGATTATTTCAGCACAAATGTATTCAAGAATGCTGTCCCTATCTGGCTTACCTGCTGAAATCGGAAATTTCCTGACCTCTAGCGGTTTAAGCTATTGGTCAACTATCGTGGCCTATATTGGCGTGTTAATTTTACTTGGGGCGATACTCGACTCCGCATCCATTATGTTGATCATGGTGCCGTTGATGCTGCCCATGATGTTAGGGCTTGACGTCAATTTGATCTGGTTTGGAATTGTGACTGTACTAGCAGTTGAAATCGGATTGCTCACACCACCATTCGGGTTGGCGGTATTTGTCATAAAAAACACCTTGCAAGATCCCTCGATATCATTGGCTGACATTTTCTGGGGCGCTGCACCTTTTGCATTACTGATGCTGTTCGTCCTGTTTTTGATAATCGCTATGCCATGGCTTGTAACAGGCATGCTTTAGGAGCCGCATCCAGGCCCAACAGCCAATTTGTTAATGGCCCCTACTTTTTAGTATTCACAGTCTCACCTGGTTCGTGAAATTTAACTCACCACGAAGTCGTGTAAAAACGTGATAACGCCATCTGATCAAGATAAGCGAGAACAAAACGCCGAAAGTCGTCAAATCCCAGACTCGCAGGCGTTACGTAATTCTTCATTATAAATGAAGCCACACATGGCAGAATAGAAGGTGCTATCGCATCGCTGGCAGCAACGACAAACCAGAAAGACACATGATCAAGCTCTCCAGATTACTAACGGCAGGCCGTCGGGCATTCGACGATTTAAACGAACAGGAAATACTGGCTTTAGCGATTTCGTCTGAAGAGGATGATATGCGCATCTACAAGTCCTACGCTGACGGGCTGCGCGAGAGCTTTCCTGATTCTGCAACGATCTTCGACGACATGGCGGCAGAGGAAAACACGCACCGACAACAATTGATCGAATTACATAAGCGTCGCTTTGGTGAGGACATCCCACTGATTCGCCGGGAACATGTTCGAGGCTATTACGAACGTAAACCGGACTGGCTGGTGCGACCTTTGCCGCTGGATAAAACCCGCTTGATGGCCGAACAGATGGAACGTCAGGCTGAGCGTTTCTACCGAATTGCAGCTGCTGGCACACAAGATGCCGATACCCGAAAATTATTAGGTGATCTTGCGTTTGCCGAATCCAAACACAGCGACCTTGCAGTACAACTCGGTAAGCGGCACGTACCGCCGGAGGTTGCTGAAAAAGAGGATGAAACTGAAAAACGCCAGTTTCTTCTCACCTATGTCCAACCAGGCCTCGCCGGCTTGATGGATGGCTCGATATCCACACTTGCACCCATTTTTGCGGCGGCATTTGCTACCGGTGATACCTGGAATACATTCCTTATTGGTCTGTCAGCCTCCATTGGTGCAGGGATTTCCATGGGCTTTACAGAAGCTGCCCATGATGACGGCGTCCTCTCGGGACGAGGCTCGCCGCTCAAACGTGGTCTCGCGTCAGGAATCATGACGACGATTGGCGGTCTTGGACATGCGTTGCCCTATCTTATCCCCGATTTCTGGACAGCGACGACGGTGGCCTTTGTTGTCGTGTTTATTGAATTATGGGCAATTACATGGATTCAAAATCGTTATATGGAAACGCCCTGGGGTCGTGCCATGTTCCAGGTTATTCTCGGAGGGTCATTAGTATTCGCAGCCGGTGTGCTGATTGGAGTAGCCTGACGGTTGTAGAACTATTCAGCAATAGCCAGATCAATGGCATTAGAAAATGCTCGTTATCCCCTCGCGCAATCAGGGATCGATCTATAGTCTTGCAGACATGGTTTATTTAGCCAATGCAGAAATGAGGTATCGCGCCATTTTCACTTACGGTCCGTGCAGTACGAGTTAGTGAAAATGCTAGCTTGTACTCATCACGCCATTCGACGCGCACCAACAACACACATCACAACCAATACAGATGTAACAATCATCGATGTGCTAACAACCTCACTTAGTATCACAGCCGCAAGTAATAAACTAAAAAACGGCTGCAACAATTGAAGTTGCCCCACTGTCGCGATACCGCCCAGAGCAAGGCCGCGGTACCAGAAAATAAACCCGATTAGCATACTGAAAAAGGAGACATACCCCAAACCCACCCAGGCTGGTGTTCCTACATCCGCAAAACTATCTGGCATAAGGAGCAGACTTGCGATAAGCATGAAGGGCAATGAAAACAGCAAAGCCCAGCAGATGACTTGCCAACCTCCGAGTTTTCTCGACAACTTAGCCCCTTCGGCGTATCCCATCCCACAGACAATGATCGCAGCCAACATGAAGGTATCGCCGATTAACGAGACCGATGCATCGTTTAACAGCGCGAAACCTGCAACCAGAGAACTGCCCAAAACTGAAAAGAACCAGAAAGCACGTTTTGGACGCTCATCTGCGCGCAGTACACCAAATAGCGCCGTTGCCAATGGCAGCAGCGCAATAAAAACTACGGAATGTGCAGCGGTGATGTGCTGAAGAGCGAGCGCTGTCAGCAGGGGAAATCCAACGACAACGCCAATAGCGATAATCAGTAAGGACAGCGCATCTTCTCTGCCCGGCCGTTTCACTCTTAAGCCTGCCAACACACAGCAACCGACCAGTCCGGCAATACTGGCGCGAGCAACGGTCAGAAACATTGGATCGAAATCCATCACGGCCACGCGCGTCGCTGGTAGAGATCCACTGAAAATCAGCATACCCAAAAATCCGTTTAACCACCCTGCAACTGATTTATCCATGAATGCCTTGTTAAGCACAACGAGAACGATGCGCTGATAGTTAAACGTTAAAGGGTTTTGAACAGGAGCTGCGCGATTTACGACTGGCTTGACTATCCTAATTCGAGCGTTGCCACACCGAACAATCGGCGCTCGTCGATCTCAGGGGCCACACCCTTGTACATTCTGGCCGTATCAAACATCGGCTGAAGTGCCAATGCCTCAGCAATTTCTATAGCAGCTTCATTGATATCAGGAATATCGATCATCACCGTCTCATTTTTCGTCACATGGCTCACAGCATGTAACAGCTTTGTGGCAATGAATTGTGAATCTGCAAGCCAAGGCCCGACTTTGTAGCCATCCTGGCATCGGCGAACGCCGATTACACCAACGATCAGACCGCCCTTGCGGGCGACAAACGTGCTTCGAGATCTGCATAATTTCAACCATGCATGGAAGAAATTTATTCGTTCAAAGCCACCGATACTTGCGTCATACGCGATAACAGCGTCGCTATCGTCGCTAGTCGCTTTTGAGACACTCACAGCGGCATTATTGAGAATAAGCGATATGTGATCGTCCGGAATAGCGAGCTCACCAGAATATCGTCGATTCCCAAAGTGATAGATAAAGCCGGATTTGCGATAGTTTTCTTGCTGATCAGCTACGCCATCGAGCCCTATAGTGTGCCCATCGACAAGCGTCAGCGCCTCATCCCAGATCGCCATGCCTATGCCTTTTCCCCGGGATTCTGGCGCGCAGATATATAGACCGAGGAACGCCTGATCAGAGGTGTGTTTCACCAAACTGATACCGGCCACCAAATGTTCATTTATAGTGCTTACCAGAAAGCCGTCAGCATCAGTAGAATGAAAAAGTGGGGCATCATCCAAACCCGGGTTCCAGCCTTCATCACCAGCCCATAGTAGAAGAAGTTGTAACTCATCAAGCGATGCAATTCGCGTAGTGATTGCGGAATCATTTATCGTGATTGTCATGGCTTACGATGGCTCTTACCAAATTTTGACGGTTGGTATGAAGTTTGACACATGGTGTCATTACCGGCTATTTTTACGCGAATTTTATATTTTTTGCACCATAACAAGGCAAGCCATAAAAACAATGTTCCAAAATAGAGCGCA
>JBGCEO010000168.1:0-40668 GCA_045106475.1 Granulosicoccus sp. | reverse complement strand
ATAACAAGCGTCAGAACAAAACTGTATGAATGGACCGGGCCTACGGTTCCGCCGCAGGCAAATTTTTGTACTAACGCATCTGATCCGTTGCCAGAGATGGGTGGTGGTGGCCGAGACAACATGGGGTCATTCCGGTTTCACCAATGGTTGGTCTGTGAAGTGGAAACCGACGATGGCACCGTAGGTATTGGAAACGCAGCACTCTGCCCACCATTGATCAAAGAAACCATTGATCGCTATCTTGCACCGCTAATTATTGGTCATGACCCGTTTGACAATGCCTACCTGTGGGAAAAAATGTATCGCATTACGCATGCGTGGGGGCGTCGAGGCGTGGGAATGACCGCTATCTCCGCGGTTGATATTGCCATTTGGGATTTGATGGGTAATTTAGCCGATAAGCCAGTATTCAAATTACTCGGCGGGCGAACCAAAGACAAAATACCCTGCTATTACTCAAAGCTTTATGCAAGCGATGTTGATGCTATGCAAAAGGAAGCGCAAGAATGGCTAGACAAAGGTTTTACGATGTTCAAGTCGCGTTTTGGGTTTGGACCAAAAGACGGCACCCGCGGCGTTAGAGAAAACCTGAAACGAGTTGAAGCCGTGAGAGAGGTGGTTGGCTACGACAGTGACTTAATGCTGGAAGCTTACATGGGATGGAATTTGGATTACGCCAAGCGCATGATTCCAAAACTCGAAAAGTTTCAACCACGATGGTTAGAAGAACCAGTGATTGCCGACGATTTAGCTGGCTACGCTGAACTGAATAGTGGTCCTATCCCAATATCGGGAGGAGAACATGAATTCACTTTGCTTGGGTTCAAGCAATTATTGGAAAGAAACGCGGTCAGCGTTATTCAGTACGACACGAATCGTGTTGGCGGCATCACCGCTGCGCAGAAAATCAATGCGTTGGCAGAGTCATACCAAGTGCCGGTGATTCCACATGCCGGTCAAATGCATAACTATCATTTGACCATGGCCAATTTTAATTGCCCGATGAGTGAATGGTTTCCAGTATTTGATGTGGAAATAGGTAACGAACTCTTTTATTACATTTTCAAAGGTGATCCGGAAGCAGAAAATGGGTATCTGCAGCTCGACGACAATGTACCTGGTCTGGGTATTGAACTCGATACAGCACACCTTGATAATTTTAGGATTACAGAATGACGAAACCTATCTTCAGTGGCGTTTTTCCTATAGCGCCAGTGCCGTTTAACGATGATGAAACACTAGACATCGAAGGTGCTAAGCGTGTGCTCGATTGCATGATCGATCAAGGTGTTGACGGAATCTGCGTATTAGCCAACTATTCCGAGCAGTTCTTACTTTCTGACGAAGAACGTGATGTCGTGTTGAAACTGAGTTTGGAGCATATTAACGGCCGAGTGCCCGTGATAGCCACATGTTCGCATTATTCAACCACGATTGTGGTGCAGCGTATCCAGCGTGCGAAAGAACTTGGGGCAGCAATGATCATGCTAATGCCGCCCTATCATGGTGCACTGTTAAAGGGTTCTGAACAGCACACATATGATCAATTTTCTCGCGCGGCCGATGTCGGCTTGCCTCTGATGGTTCAGGATGCCCCCTTGTCTGGCGTCAACCTGTCCGTGTCAGCTTTGGTGAACATGGCAAAGAATATCCCGGGCGTGTCTTACTTGAAAATTGAGACTGCGGCAACCGCTGATAAGTTAGCAGCCGTCATCAACAAAGCGGGAGATTCTTTAGACGGCCCCTTTGATGGAGAAGAATCGATAACTCTGCTGGCAGATTTGGACGCGGGAGCAACCGGCACTATGCCTAGCGCCTCAATACCTGACCTTATCAAACCGGTGCTGACCAACTATCTTGCCGGTGATAGACAAACAGCAAAAGACCAATACGATATCATCCTGCCTTTTATAAATTATGAGAACAGACAATGCGGTTTACGTGCATGCAAAACTCTAATGATGGAAGGGGGTGTCATCAAGAGCGATCGTGTGCGGCATCCGCTCGATCCGTTACCCGACCGAAGCCGAAACGGATTGATCGAAATCGCCAACGCTCTCAACCCGGTTGTGTTGCGGTGGGGCAAGTAGCATGACGGTGCAAATTCAAAATGTGTTGCAAATGCAGCAGAGCGTTAAACCGCTGGCACGACAAAGTTTGGCGGAACGTGTGGCGGACGAACTGCGCGATCTGGTATTACTGGAAAAACTTGCACCCGGCTCAACCATTCCTGAAAGAGAAACTGCCGAAGCTTTGGGCGTCAGCCGCACACCCTTACGCGAATCGTTGAGAATTCTTGCTGCTGAAGGCCTGGTGGAAATTGCTCCCAATCGTGCCCCACGCGTCGCAAACCCTACGCTCGACGAGTTGGCCAGTTTATTGGAAGTGCTCGGATCCCTGGAATCTTTGGCAGGAGAGCTTGCCTGTCTTAACGCCACAGATGATGCAATAGAAAATCTGATCAAACTTGAACAGAAAATGCAGGACATGTCCGACGATTCAGAACCTTTGACTTTCTTTCAGATGGATATGAAGTTTCATCATCAGATTGTATTGGCGTCGGGGAATGAACCATTGCTGCAAGCCCATCAAACGTTTAATGCAAGGCTATGGCGTGCACGATTTATTTCGTCAAGGCAGCGCGTGAATCGCCCTGGAACGCTTAAGCAGCATCGCAATATTGTTAAGGCACTACAAAAACGCGATGCCGATAAATGCTCACTTGCATTAAAAACACATTTGCAAGCGGGTTATAAAAATATAAAGAGCACGTTTGTGTCAGAAGACGGTAGTGAGGTGCAAGTAACAGAAAACAAAACAATGCCTAAAAATACACCATCTAAAAAACAGAGCAGTGAATCATCAAGTAAAGGGCGCGGTAATGGCAAATAAGCCGGTTATAGGGTTGGTACAAGGCGACCCTGCGGGGATTGGCTCGGAATTGATGGTTAAACTATTAAGTGATGAGCAAGTGAGACAGCGGGCCGATATTGTCATCATAGGTGCGCCTTCTGTTATTGCACGCGGCGAGAACATTACTGGCAGTACGATTGAGCGGCAACACGTTAAGGCGTTCGATTCGGCACTTGTCACTACAGATTTGCAACATATTGATTTGAATATTGCCGGTATTGAAGATGTGCCCATTGCATCAGTCAGTGCTGAAGGCGGTCAATCTTCGCTGCAAGGGTTGGAGCTGGCGTTTGAATTGTCGAAGCAGAATAAGATCAACGGTATTTGCTTTATGCCATTTAACAAAGAAAGCATGCATAAGGGTGGTAATCCGTTTATGGATGAAATTGGTTTTGCCAGAGATTTCTTCGGCGTGGATACGGCTGCCAGCGAGTTCAATATTGCGCATGGTATGTGGAACGGACGGGTCACTTCTCACGTAGCCATGAAGGATGTGCCGGCCATGTTAAGCGAAGAGCGTATATGTCAGTCGATAGAGCTTGCAAACAATACCTTGAAGCTTGCCGGTTATGAACGGCCGCGTATTGTAGTTGCTGCCTATAATCCGCATGCCGGTGAGGGAGGCCTGATGGGCACAGAAGAAGTTGACTTCATACGCCCAGCGGTAGTGCGAATGCAAGAACGTCAAATGAATGTATCGGGCCCGTATCCAGCAGATACTTTATGGTTAAAAGTACGCGACGGTGAGTACGATGTGGTAGTCACCATGTATCATGATCAAGGTCAGATCGCCATCAAGCTGCTGGGATTCGATCAAGGTGTGTCGTTGCTTGCAGGGCTCCCCGTTCCGGTTACTACGCCAGCGCATGGAACAGCCTTCGACATTGCGGGTTCAAACCAGGCGAATCTGGATCCAACACGTAATGCCTTTAATATGTGCTGTGATTTGGCAGAAGGATTAACCTCCACCGGCGGCTGGTACAAAAATACCGTAAGCAACAAACAACAACCTTTGTCAGATTAACTGGCGTCTGCCGCAACCAGCACCTTCTAAGTCCATCAAATCGAGTAACACAGCATGACGTACCAAACTCACGGAAAACACTTTATCGCAGGCAATCTTATTGAGGCGAAAACGAGTTTTCTTTCTGATACCACGGACGGTACTGGCAGTTCGTTTTATGTCGGTGATGAAGGCCATGTTAATCAAGCCGTTGAAGCTGCTGCCAAGGCCTTCGTTAGTTACTCGCGCACATCACGACATGATAGAGCGGTATTTCTTAACACCATTGCGGACGAGCTTGATGCGCGCGGACCAGAATTAACAGATATAGCAATGCGTGAGACCGCCTTGCCTGAAGCGCGGTTGCAAGGAGAGCGTGGTCGCACGGTGGGTCAGCTTCGTCTATTTGCAAACCTGATTGAAGGCAATGATTATCTAGACAGACGACAGCAATCGGCTTTGCCTGATCGCGCCCCGGCTCCGGGTCCGGAACACAAACTGATACAACGCCCGGTCGGGCCAGTTGCTGTTTTTGGAGCATCGAATTTTCCGTTAGCGTTTTCTACCCTGGGTGGAGATACGGCATCGGCTCTTGCAGCAGGTTGTCCGGTTGTGGTTAAAGGGCATCCAGCCCACCCTGGAACCGGGGAAATTGCTGCAGAAGCAATAGTGGCTGCGATTAAAAAATGCAACGTGGATGCAGGCGTGTTTTCGTTTATCCACGACAACACAACAGCAGTTGGTAGTGCGCTGGTCAAGCACCCGTTGATAAAAGCAGTTGGTTTTACCGGTAGTTTGCGTGGCGGGCGGGCGTTGTTCGATCTATGTACGTCACGGCCAGAACCTATTCCGTTTTTTGGCGAAATGGGTTCAATCAACCCGGTCTTTATACTGCCACATGCGGCGCAAAAAAGAAGTGCGGCAATAGGTGCTGACTGGGCGGCATCGTTAACAATGGGGGCAGGGCAGTTTTGCACTAAGCCGGGCATTGTGGTCGGGATAGAAAGTACCTTAACTGAATTTATCGATAGTGCTCGCGATGCATTGAGCAATGCAAACGTGCAGCCGATGTTAACTACTGCGATTGCCAGGGCTTATCAACAAGGCGTGGACAACGTTAGTTCGAGTGTAGGGGTTGAAACGTTAGTCAAAGGTGGTGCCGATGGGCGTGATGCTTCGCCTGTGCTGTGTGTTACAACTGCTACCGCATATATGAGCAACGCCACCTTACAAGAAGAAGTGTTCGGTCCGCTTGGATTAATCATAACAGTGGAAAACTCGCAACAAATGCTAGAGCTGTGCGAACAACTTGAAGGGCAGCTTACCTGCACGTTGCAAATGAACGACGATGACATGGAATCTGCTCGCGCACTAATGCCTTTACTCGAACAAAAAGCAGGGCGAATATTGGCAAATGGTTTTCCAACTGGTGTTGAAGTCTCGAGTGCCATGGTTCACGGAGGCCCTTATCCAGCATCCACAAACTTTGGTGCAACATCAGTAGGCACCTTGGCAATCCGTCGCTTTATGCGCCCTGTTTGCTATCAGAACTTGCCCGAAGAACTGGTGGTTGATTGGGTAGAGCCTACTAGTCTGTAAGGCCAGGACTATCTGAAGTTCGGATTCTTTGATCATCTCCAGGCCTACGATTTATCAGAACCTATAAAGGGCTACTTGAGTCTTTTCTCGAATAAAGCTCATAACTAGCTGGCGCGTGGACATCTCGTATTGCGAGAACTGCCGCCACTTCTCACAAATTACAGAACGGTCCATTTGAGCCATTTCTGGCTCGCAATCTCTTTAAGGGTGCAACTTACTCACTCAAGAAACCTCTTGAAAAATAGATGTGGAAACGTTTACACTCGTTCCATGATTGAGAAATCACTGACAATAAAAGAGGTTGCAAGGCTTGCTGGGGTGTCAATTGCGACGGTCTCCCGGGCCTTGAATAACAGTGGTCCTGTCAGCACTGAGGCACGCGAAGCGATCGAACGCGTGGTGGCGCAATCGGGCTTCAGGCTCAATGCAATTGGGCAGCAATTAAAAACCTCTCGGTCGCGAACACTGGGGGTGTTGGTTCCCAGTTTGAAGAATCCCATCTTCGCCGAGGCTGTGTCTGGGGTTGAGCACATCGCAGAACAATCCGGTTTTCAAGTGTTATTGGCCTCGTCAAGCTACAAAGTGGCTAAGGAGAACTCCGCGATTAATACGTTTCTGGCAAGTCGCGTTGAAGGGATGGTACTTACCGTTACCGACGAAAAAAGTAGCCACGATGCACTTGCCATGCTTGAAACTGCACAAATTCCGTTTGTTCTTATGTTTAATCCCCGCAAACTGGCAAATCGATCCACAGTGAGCATCGATAATCGCCTGGCCGCCTATGAGCTGGTGTGTGGACTCATTGAGAAAGGCCATCGAAAAATTGCCATGGTTGCTGGTCATTTATCTGAATCGGATCGATCAGTTGAACGCTATGCGGGGTATTCGGATGCGTTGTCAGCACATGGTATTGAGCCTATTGAAGCGGTCGAGGTGGGCTTTGAGAACCCTCATCTGAGCGATGTAGTTGCAGAACTTCCAATGGGTGAGAACAGCCCTACCGCCTATTTTTGCTCAACTGACTTATTGGCTATTTCAATGATTCGCGCGTTATCTCAGTTTGGATTGAGCGTGCCAGACGATGTGTCTGTGGTCGGATTTGACGGTATCTCCATTGGAGAATCGTTGATACCCAATTTGGTAACAGCCGTTCAACCAGCCGAAGCGATGGGTAATTGGGCGGCCACTCATCTGGTATCACGAATTGAAGAAGGAGCGCCGGCGCAAAATGTCGTGTTACCGCATTACATTCGCCAAGGCGAGTCGTGGTCAGAGATTACAGATGATTCTGAGGCAGAAGAATTATTGGATACAGATACTCACGTTAGTTAAGTTTAGATGAGTTAATTGGAGCGTAGTTTATTTA
The DNA here is from genome assembly GCA_045106475.1 of Granulosicoccus sp. Taxonomy (GTDB): domain Bacteria; phylum Pseudomonadota; class Gammaproteobacteria; order Granulosicoccales; family Granulosicoccaceae; genus Granulosicoccus. The sequence continues at coordinate 33,787 of JBGCEO010000168.1, read as the reverse complement.
AGTTCGCTTGTGTGAAAACCAGTAGCAGTAGAAAACCCGCAGAAAAATAGTTGCGGTGCTTAATAATAAAGAGTGTAGGCGGAACCAAAAACTAGGAGAGATGAATGATGAAAAACACTACTAGACAGTTTGCATCCAGAACTATAGGTGCAGTACTACTAGCAGGTACAGTTGCACCGGTATTCGGTGCAGATGCGATTTGCTATAACTGTCCACCGCAGTGGGCGGATTGGGCTTCACAGCTCAAAGCCATTGAAGAAAACCTTGGCTACGAGATACCGCACGACAATAAAAACTCGGGGCAAACACTGTCGCAGCTATTGGCTGAAAAAGATAACCCGGTTGCCGATGTTGCATATTATGGTGTGTCGTTTGGTATTGCGGCAGGCAACGAAGCGGTAGTTGAACCATACAAGCCCGCTAATTGGGACGATATTCCAGAAGGCTTAAAAGATCCTGATGGTAATTGGTTCACTATCCATTCAGGTGCGCTTGGTTTGTTTGTTAATGTAGAAGCATTGGGTGATGTGCCAGTTCCCACGTCTTGGGCTGATTTATTGAAACCTGACTACAAGGGTATGGTGGGTTATCTCGATCCATCAAGTGCGTTTGTTGGATACGCCGGTGCTGTTGCGATCAACCGTGGCCTGGGTGGCACGCTAGATAACTTTGATGCGGCTATCCAATACTTCAAAGATTTGGCAGAGAATGATCCTATCGTGCCGAAACAAACGTCTTACGCACGAGTTATTTCTGGCGAAATTCCAATATTGTTTGACTATGACTTCAATGCTTATCGCGGAAAGTACAAAGATAACGCTAACGTTGAATTCGTCATTCCATCTGAGGGTACGGTGGTTGTCCCATACGTTATGAGCTTAGTTAAAGACGGTCCAAATCCTGATAAAGGTAAGAAGATTTTGGATTTCATCATGGGCGATGTGGGTCAAGCAGTCTGGGCGAATGCGTTCCTTCGACCAGTTAGAGCCAGTGCAATGTCCGCTGAAGCGCAATCTAAGTTTCTGCCTGCCGCCGACTATGAACGAGCCACACCCGTTGATTACGGCAAGATGGCTGAGGTTCAAAAGGCATTCGGCGAACGCTATTTGAACGAAGTTCGGTAGCCAACATCAGGTAGTAGCGTGTTGCAATAGCTGGGGTGTACAACCCCGGCTATTGCTGAATAGCAAATCTCATATACGATTTCTCGCTCACTTAACTCTTTAAAAATTACAAGACCTTTGCCATCTATGGACAAAAAGGAGCTCCCCTATTTAATAGTATTGGCACTGCCGGTTGTTATCGTGGCACTCGCATTCTTTCTACTGCCTATGGCAAAGCTTGCGATTATTGCAGGCTCTGGAGAGGATGGTTTGGCGGCCTATACATCAGTGCTCACGACTCCCCGCTACCTTGAAAGCGTGATTGCAACAACTCTGTTGGCAGGCGTCACCACAATAGTAACCTTGGCCATTGCCACTATCGCTGGCCTTTTTCTGGAAAGAAATCGATTCCCCGGACGGGATATGCTTGTATCACTGCTTACGTTCCCTCTAGCATTTCCAGGTGTTGTTGTTGGCTTTATGGTCATTATGCTCGCAGGTCGGCAGGGGTTGATCGGTCAGATTACAAAAGCCCTGACCGGGGACAAACTCGTATTCGCTTACTCAATCGCCGGTTTGTTTGTGGGTTATGTGTACTTTTCTATTCCCAGAGTCATCCTCACCATCATGGCGGCGGCAGAGAAACTCGATATTGCATTGGAAGAAGCAGCCAGATCATTGGGCGCGTCACCATGGCAGGTGGTTCGGGACGTTATTTTGCCTGCACTCACACCAGCGTTGATTGCATCAGGTGCGATTGCGTTTGCCACAGCAATGGGTGCCTTTGGCACGGCGTTCACTCTTGCGACCAATATCGATGTATTACCTATGACGATTTACACCGAGTTTACGCTGAGGGCAAACATTGCCACGGCTGCAGCTCTTAGTATTGTGTTGGGTATCATAACTTGGTTGGTACTAAATATCGCTCGCTCTTTGGCGGGTTCAACGGTAGCTGCAGCAGGTTAGCAATGCTATGAATCGCAATTACCGTTTCTATTTACAACTCCTGTTTACCATTGCAGTGTGTGCCTTTTTGATTGTGCCGGTGGTTATGTCTGTAATGGCGGGCGTGACTGAAAATTTTATTAAAGGGATTTCAAGTGGTGTCACACTTCGATGGATATTTGAAGTGTGGGATCTTTATCGAGAAACGATTTTTTTGTCATTGTTGATTGCTATTGCTTGCTTGATTTGCACGATCTTGTTGGGCGTGCCAGCAGCGTACGTGCTGGCAAAACGACAGGGCCCGATTGCTCGCATGATTGAAGAACTACTCACATTGCCATTGGCTATTCCCGGGCTGGCAATTGCGCTGGCGCTCATTATTTCGTTTGGTGGTTTTCGAGAATTTCGCTCAAGTTGGGTGTTTATTTTGGTGGGGCATGTGATCTACACATTGCCGTTTATGATGCGATCAGTGCTAGCGGTCTTATCTTCTGCCGATTTTCGGACGTTGGAGGAGGGAGCTGCCAGTTTGGGTGCCGGGTTCTGGCGCAGGTTCTTTGATATTGTGATACCCAACTGTCGCTCCGGCATTGTTGCCGGTTCGTTGATGGTCGTAACCCTATCCATGGGGGAGTTCAATATCACCTGGATGTTGCATACACCAGTAACTAAAACCTTGCCAGTTGGGTTAGCTGATAGCTATGCGTCAATGAGGCTCGAAATTGGTAGTGCGTATACCATCATATTTTTAATCATGATCATGCCGTTGCTTATTGCACTCCAGCACTACGGCAAACCTCAGGCGTTAAACAAACCGCCGCCGCCTGAATCAGATGCGTCAGCCAAACCATTGTCTACCAAGAGTGAAATGAGATGACAGGCAGTACCTCTATTCGTTTGGACGCGTGCGCCAAGACATTTCCCAACGGTGCAAAAGCGCTCGAGCCTATGTCGTTGACTATTGAAGGCGGAGAAACACTTATTTTTCTAGGCCCGTCTGGTTGCGGTAAAACCACTACGCTTAGAATAATTGCCGGGCTTGAAGCGCCAGACAAGGGCGGGCGAGTGTTGTTTGATAATGAGGACGTCACCGCCAAACCCATAGAACATCGTAACGTCGGCATGGTGTTTCAGTCATATGCGCTGTTTCCCAATATGAGCGTGCAACAGAATATCGCATACGGTTTGAAAATCAGAAAACTGGCAGATTCCGAGCGTAACCGGCGTGTTAGCGAGATGATGGAAATGATGCATATCAGTGAGTTGGCCGATAGGAGTATAGATCAACTCTCTGGTGGTCAGCGCCAGAGAGTTGCCTTGGCCCGAGCCATCGCTGTTCGCCCAAAGGTATTACTGCTCGATGAACCGCTAACTGCACTCGATGCTTTATTACGCGAAAGGTTGAGAGTGGATATCGATACACTGCTACGAAGCTTGGGAATAACCACGGTATATGTTACCCACGATCAAGCCGAGGCCATGTCGTTGGGTGATCGTATTGTTGTCATGGATCGTGGCATAGTTGCGCAAGTTGGCACTCCACGCGAAATTTATTTTGAGCCGCAAGGTGAGTTTGTGGCTGATTTTATCGGTACCATGAATCGATTGGACGGGAGCATTGCCGACGGGTACTTCAAAACTCAGGGTGGCCGCTTAGCGTTAGCCAGTGAGGTTAAAGGGTCAACTGCTGCGTTATTTCGACCTGAAAACGCTAGGATTGTACCGGCCGCGCAAGCAACTCTTACTGGTACGGTTGCAACTGTTTTCTTTCTCGGCGATCGAAATCGTTTAACAGTAACAGGTATTGGTAAAAACGATATCACCCTTGAGGCAAAAAATAGTCTAAGTTTCAATACGGGTGATGCCATTGGTATTGATGTCGATGCCAAGCATCTACTTTTTGTCTAACACGCTGTCTCGAAATCTATGCTAATCGCTCAGATAACCGATCCACATATAAAAACCCAGGGAAAGCTGGCTTACAAAAAGGTGGATACCGAATCTAATTTGGTCCGTGTTGTTAGCCATGTTAAAGCCTTAAATCCAATGCCAGATGTGGTGTTGATCACTGGAGATTTAACCGACTTCGGCCGTCCAGAAGAGTATGAGCTGTTTCGAAGAATTATAGCGCCACTAGGCATTCCTTTTTACGTTATCCCGGGTAATCACGATACACGCGAAAGTATGCGACAGGCATTTAAAGACCATCATTATCTTCCTGATGATGGTAATTACTTACATTACGCAATTGAGGATTATCCGGTAAGGCTAATAGGCTTGGATACGACTGTTCCTGGTAGGCCGGAAGGTAATATGTGTTCGGAGCGATTGTCCTGGCTGGATAATGTATTAAAACAAGAGCCTGATAAAAGGACTGTGTTGTTTATGCACCACCCACCGATAGAGACTGGCATAGAGCATATGGATGTTCAGAATTGTCGCAACGCAGACGCGTTGGGAGATTTACTCGGCAATCACAAACAAGTGTTTCAGCTACTGTGTGGTCATGTTCATCGGCCCATACATACCGTCTGGCGTGGCGTTACGGTTACGATTGCTCCAAGTTCTTCGCACTATGTCGCGCTTGATTTGCAGAAGGGCGCGCCTGCGGACTTTATACTGGAACCACCCACAGTTCAATTGCACCAATGGCGAAATAACCGGGAACTGGTCAGCCATCTTAGTTTTGTAGGTTCATTCGACGGACCCTATCCTTTTTTTGATGAAGATGGAAATTTGATTGACTAGCTTAACCAATATTATCGCTGTAGTATTCAATAGTTAAGCAAAGCGAGCTGTCTTTTTGGGATTATTACTTTTATTGATTAATGTGGCGGGAGCCGTTGCATTACTGCTGTGGTCTGTGCGCATGGTCAGAACCGGCTTCGAGCGTGCCAAGGGCAACGAATTGCGGGCCGCGGTCAGGCGCTCCGCTAATGGCCGATTTAAAGCAGCGTTGATGGGTACCGGTATTGCCATGTTGTTGCAGAGCTCGACTGCAGTGGCAGTTTTGGCGACAGGGTTCGCCGCCACTGGCGTGCTAAGCGTCGCCCAGGGCATCGCACTTCTGCTAGGCGCAGATTTAGGATCAGCCATTGTTGCAAAAATACTGTCGTTCAACGTTCAAGAGTTAGTTCCAATCTTCCTGATTGTTGGTGGTCTGTTATTTTTCAAAGGCCACACAGGTTATGTAAGACAAATTGGACGTATTTTTCTTGGCATTGGTATGATTCTGATATCACTGCAACATTTGGGGCATGCAACCACTCCATTGCAGCACAGTGCTTTTCTAATCGATGTTATGTTCTACCTGAATACCGACATCATTACCTCTCTTCTTATTGGTGTACTGGTTACCTGGCTATTGCATTCAAGCGTTGCATCGGTGTTGCTTATAGCAACGCTGGTTGGGCAATCCGTGGTGCCATTTAGCGCAGCTATTGCTTACGTTCTAGGTGCGAATATTGGCAGTGGGCTCATTGCTTACACACTAACGCGTGAGCAACCTGCCATAAGTCGGCGGATACCCATTGCAAATTTAATGTTTCGATTACTGGTTGCAAGTGTGGTGTTGTTTTCATTTAACGTGTACCCGGTATCAGTACCTTCGTCGACGTCAACAGCCGCAACATGGGTGATGTATTTTCATGTTGGATTCAACACGTTGCTGCTCATTACCTGTTTGCCATTGACTGGGATAATTGAGAAAATTACTGAACGACTGATACCTGATAAATCAAGCCTAAACGAGGGTGCCGATACGTTGGATCAGCCCAACACGGCCTTAGATCGCACTATCGTTCATTCACCACAACTCGCGTTAGCCAGTGCCAGCAGGGAATGCTTACGCATGGGCGATGTGGTAAATGTAATGCTGACTCCGGTGATGAACTTATACGAAGCACCGAATGAAGTTGCGTCCAACAGAATTCGTGATCTTGAGCTTCAAGTTAATAGGATGCACTCAGACATTAAGCTATATGTTGCTGAACTTGACGACGAAAAATTGTCCGAGCCAGATAAAAGTAAAAAACTTGCGCTGATTAATTTTGCCGTTAATCTTGAGTCAGCAGGCGACATCATTGTAAAGAATCTGCTTCCACTGGCCGAGTCTAAGCACAAGGAATGTTTAACATTTTCCACACAGGGCTGGGGGGAATTAACGGAGCTTCATACGCAAGTTACTGACAACATGCACCTGTCATTCAATACTTTGATTTCCAACAACCTGACGTTTGCTCGCCGCCTCATTGAAGAAAAGGATCGCATACGAATTCTAGAACAACAAAGTAACGAACATCATTATCAGCGCTTACACTCCGGTTCAGCTGCCAGTGTTGAAACGAGTGACATCCATCTTGAAACCATTAGAGCATTGCGACAAATAAATTCCCTGTTTGCAGCGGTTGCCTATCCTATTCTTAGCCAAAGTGGGGATTTACTTGATAGTCGATTAAATAAGTATGGTGCTTCTTAATCGGCGTTCTTGTACTGGAACCATCTGAAGTTCGCGCGCATTCAGAAACGTGTATGTTTTTTAGATTTAGACCATTCTGGATGCATTGGATGGGACAGCAGTAGAGGGCGGGCAGTTGAGTTGTATAGCTCTGTTGTAGAGATGTCTGGTTGCCTGATCAGAATATGGTTTGTATCGTTTTTTAACTCACTAACTACCCGGACCTTGCGATGTAGGTGAGGCCGGAGCGGCTTCTTGCTCATCCGCGGCCTCGACTCCGGCGCCAGCTATTTTGGTTAAATCTTCAGGCTCCATGTCTTCAATATTGTCCCCGTCAAGCTTTACGCGCACCTCTTTGCGGGCGAACTGAATACCATTTGCTTCGAACTCCTTTTGTACCCGCTGATAAAGCTCCTTTCGCATCATAAACTGCGTTCCCGGCTTGGCCATGAACTTGCCACCTACAACGATTCCGACATCGTTTACTTCCAGGACACCCTGTGACTTGAACGGTTGCAGAAAATCATCTTTTAAATGCGGTATTTCCAGCACCTCAGCTCCAATCTTCTTAAACAGTTTTTTAATCAGTTTTACGTCAGTGTTAAAGGGAACGGTAAATTTGAGCTTCATCAAAACCCAATCGCGTGAGTAGTTTGTCAGCTTGGGGATTTCGCCGTAAGGAATCGTATGTATACCACCTCGATGGTGACGCAGTTGCATGGTAACCCTGCAGATCCCATTCACTAGAAAACTTGCCTAAGACAGAGGCATGGCGGCGAAAGGAGATTTGCACCTATTAGCTTCTCCAATTGTGACCATTGCGAACGATATATGATCGTCGTAAAAAGATACACTCCTACTCATACTACTGTTTGCTGTCACCAAAATGCAACGCTGGCGATATTTTTAACTAGCCTTTTAAGGTGCTTACGCAATCGGGACAAGGTCCAGTTAATGGTTATGGGACTATCAGAAAGCTATCGCAACATAGTAAGAAAGTACTTTTCCAATGCAACGATTGTGGTTGATCGATTCCATTTGTTGCGACTGATCAAGAGTCACTTATTAAACCTATGGAAGCTGTACGATCAACACGATGGAAGAAACCGAGGTTTAATCAGCCTGATGCGACAGTTCGAAGATGATGCGCCTTGGCTATCTTGACAAGATGAGCAATCCTGTCCAAGAGTGAAGGTCATACCCTCAACGGTGTACCGCCAATTGCCGCTTGCCTTGGGTTGAGTCTATCCAGGCGGGCAAGTTCGTCATTTAACGCTTGCACCGCGACAGAGGCCTGCGATGGAGAATCGCAAGGCACTATCTGCTGTGAAATCATCAAGGCATCGAGCGTGTCGGTCACCTCCTGCGCGGTGTTTGGCTGCCCCACCTCAATGAGCGTCTTGTAGGATGCAGAGCCAAGCGCTAGCTGTTCAAGCAACCGTCGACACAGTGGTGTATCGAACACTACACGGCCGGCACGTGTGCGCACTTCGAAAACGGCGTCTTTTCGTGGCACGTCGATGGTAAACCAACACTCAGGCTGGGAAACGAGTGGGGATTCTGTAGACACTCTTGAACGGGAAAACACAAACTGGCTATGAGCAGCATATCCCAGAAACAGATCACGGAAAGTCTCAGCCTCAGTAGGTGATAGCGCATTGTCCATGGTTTTGCGCTGCTCGGCGGTATACACCAGATCGTCACGAAAGAGACGTAAATCGGCACGCCCGCAATAGGCAAGACCAAGCGGCTGGCAACAGCGCATAAGATCAGCCGTCCAGATGGGTCGCCAGGCTGAAGAGAAAAACTCGTGCATGACGTAGTTTTCGTCATTGTTGGAAAAGATCTGATCCAGCTGCTCTACTGCCTCGCGCAATTGTTGGTTTTTGCTGATTTGCGCCAGTGTCTCTAACTGATTCAGGGCCCGTTGATAAAGCGTTGGCAGATCGGTTTCCGGGCTACTGCATCGAACTTCCGCAAACACACGCTGCACGAGCGGCAAATCGCCCCAGCCCGCATACGTATTTGCACTGATCAAAATTGCACCATCGGGTTTCAACAAACGATCAATAGCCGCCAACAGCTGGGCCTGGACTGTTTCATCGACCCAACTGTACACACCATGACTGGTAACGTAGTCTGCCGGTGATAATTGGCAAACGGTGTCCGCTTCGAAACCATCACAGATAAACTCGATGTTTTTCAGGCCTGCGTTTTTCGCTAAGCCTCTGGCGACTTTTATGTGCTCCGCATTGATGTCAACTCCAACGAACTCAGCGTCCGGATACGCCGCAGCGAAGCACAACAGGGTGACGCCGTATCCGCAACCAAGATCTATATAGCGGAATGGAATAGTGGGGTTGGCACGTGGCACGGCTATACCGGCGGAACGAACCACGTAGTCAATGATCGCTGGTGCCATCCAATGCACAATAGATAGGTGTATAGGTACTGTCGACGGGATAAGCGTTCATCAGCGATAGAAGCTTACGCAGCAATATGAAATCGGCGTGTTCAACAACTTTATCTCAATTGTGCACCTCTGGACGGTAATGAGAACTGTTCGAAAGGCTAGCTTTGCTGATTTGCTACTAAATACTTGCTTCCAACCGCTCCGCAGCTATCAGGAAAATTTTATCCGACTATCGACTGACATTTAGCTAACACGCTTTTGTCAACTATGCTTTGTGTTTGGTATTGAACTGAGACTTACACGCCAGGAGCGTGAACGTTTTAACACTTCTTTCCTATGATTTGTAAAATCACGCCTTTGTCTGATAGCGTGCTGTGTGCTCAACCAGATTTAAAATCGTACTCCCAATGGCCAGAGATATATTTCGTAAAGATGTGCTGGATCGCATGGCGAGTCCTGATCGCCTGGATCATTCTGTCCGTCTCGTACGTTCTGCACAGTGGCTGTTCTTACTGTGCCTTGCCGCCATACTGATGTTTGCACTTGCGTGGTCTATTCTTGCCAATCTGCCTGTCAAGGTGGCTACCCGCGGCGTGCTGGTTGACCCTACTGGCCTAAGTGAGATCACGGTGGCTTACGATGGTCGTGTCGACACCCTCAACGTTGACGTAGGGGATCGGGTTGGGGCAGGCGATATTGTGGCTACGCTCGTTCAGAACGTACGTCAACGCGATATTGATCTGGCCCGTACTGAGTTGCTAAATGCCCGGAATTCAGCTGATCAGGCTGCCCGCAATTACGCTGACAGTGAGGCTCAGCTGCAGGCTTCTGAGGAGCGGCGTCTCGAATCGATAGTCGCCCGTCAGACAGACATAACAGCACAACTGGCTTCTCGTGAAGGCATGGTCGATGACATCCGCTCACTGATGGACGAACAAATCGCAACAATGGATGAGCTCCTGGTTGCCATTGACATCGTGGACCAACTGCGAGCAGAACAACGTTCACTGGAACAGCAGCAACTTGATATCTGGGTTGCTGCCGAACAGCGAGAACGAACACGCGAAAGGGAAGCGCTGGACTTCACGCAGCGCATCGGTATATTACAACGCGAACTTGATCGCCTGACTGTGCAGGTAGGCGACGAGACTACTGTGGTAGCCACGCGTGACGGCATTGTGGTCGAGCTTAAAGTCAATGCCGGTGATGTGCTACAGGAAGGAGAGGCTATAGCGCTTGTAAACCCCAGCAATGATAACGAACCACTGGAAGCCATTATCTATCTGGCGCCGGGCGACGGTAAGCGCGTCAAGCCCGGGATGCGTGCGGAGATCATGCCATCTACAACCGCGCCAGAAATCTACGGTCATGTGGTAGGCACAGTAACGTCAGTAACATCAGTACCGGCAACCCCGGCTGGCATGCGCAGACAATTGCGCAACGATGCGCTAGTCGCCGAACTCAGTGCTGCCGGTGCACCACTGGAAATACGCGTGGCGTTAACGGCACACGCTACCAACAGCAGCGGGCTCACATGGTCCTCTTCCGCAGGTCCGGCAACTCCTTTAAGCGAAGGCACCATGATCACAGGCAATATAGTTGTAGAGCGCCGACGCGTCATTGATGTCCTGTTTCCAGGGCTTAACAGGCAGTGGCGTGCTGCTGTGTCAAGCAGTTGAAACGCGCACGCACGCCATCCGTTCTTCAACTGGAAGCGACCGAGTGCGGCGCGGCATGCCTTGCCATGGTACTGGGCTACTTCGGGCGGCATGAGCCTCTAGACGAGCTACGCAACTTGTGCGGAGTGTCCAGAGACGGTGCCAAGGCGTCCAGCCTTCTGCGTGCAGCACGTACTTTCGGTCTGGATTGCAAAGGTTTGAAAGCCGAACCTGATGCACTTGGTTCACTACCGACACCGATGATTGCGTTCGTCAACTTTAATCACTTTCTGGTTGTAGAGGGCATTCGTGACGATTCAGTTTTCATCAACGATCCAGCCAACGGGCACCGTCGCGAAAGCATGGCTGAATTTGCCAAAGGTTTTACCGGCGTTGTACTGACATTCGAACGCGGTGAGTCGTTCAAACCCGGTGACTCACGGCCCAGTCTGGCCCGCTCGCTAATAGCACGAGTACGCCCGTTTCGTATGCCGCTATGCTTTGCTTTATTGATGAGCCTGTTGCTGGTTGTTCCTGCGCTGCTGTTGCCATTTCTCAGCCAGGTTTTCATTGACTATGTTCTGGTACGTTCGCTATCAGACTGGCTGCAACCTCTCCTGATCATCATGGCAGCAGCAGCCGGCGTCATGGCTGTTTTCGGCCTGGTACGCACGCTCTCCCTGATTGATCTTGGAGAGGCCATGCAAATGCAGACCTCTGCAGGACTCATGCGACATTTGATGCAGCTACCTATCAGCTTTTTCGAACAACGGCATACCGGTGAAATTGTTGATCGGGTACAGCTGAATGAGAGCCTTGTATCGCTGCTCACCAATGATGTCATTCAAATGGTGTTGAATCTGCTGCTGGCCGTGTTTTTTCTGATTGTGATGTTTTCAATCAACACAACCTTGTCGCTGATGGTATTGCTGCTGGCTACGCTGAATATCGTAGTACTCGTGTTTACAACACCGATGTTTTCAGAACAGTATCGAAAAATGTCGATCGATGCCGGAAAATTGAACGGTGCTGTTGTCTCAGGCCTCAAGGATATTGAGACGTTCAAGGCCACCGGTGCGGAGGATCTGTTGTTTACGCGATGGACAGGCCTTCGTGCCAATGTCATCAACAGCGACCAGCATATAGCTGGGCTTAATGCATGGATCCAGCCTGTGCCAAATCTTCTGCTTGGGGGAATGGGCCTGGTTACGCTGATAGGCGGTGCGCACGCTGCCATGTCCGGCCAGATGACACTTGGCGAACTGATTGCCTTTCAGGCTCTTGCTTTGAGCTTCACAGCACCAGTGGTGGCACTGGCTCATTTTGGAAGCCAATTGCAGGAGTTGCGATCCTTCACCGGCAGACTCGATGACACATTGCAGCAATCACCCGACGCATCGCTTATGGCAGAACGACCAACCCAAAATGACAGGCTGCCTGGTGGGTGGTTGGTGCTTGACGATGTAAGCTTCGGATATAACCCACTTGAGCAGCCGCTGATTAATGGTCTGAATCTCGAGATACTTTCCGGCAGGCGTGTGGCACTAGTCGGGCCCTCCGGTTCCGGCAAATCCACGGTTGGCAAATTGATTGGTGGACTGGTAAGTCCAGTTAGTGGGCGAATACTGATCGATGGTGAAGCGCATGATACCTGGGCAAGGGATGTGCTGGCATCGCGACTCGCGTACGTACAGCAGGATATCTCATTGTTTGCTGGCACTATCCGCGACAACATTCGTCTCTGGGACAACCGTATTCCGGACGCTGATGTGCAGGCAGCAGCCAGGGACGCCGGCATCCACGAGATGATTACGGCACGCCCCGGCGGCTATGGCGCAAACGTGGTAGAGGGGGCAAGCAATCTCTCCGGGGGTGAACGTCAGCGCATTGAGATAGCACGCGCACTGGCGACGAACCCGGCAGTGATAATTCTGGATGAGGCTACCAGTGCACTTGATCCAACCACCGAATTGTCAGTCATGGAAGCTATTCGACGACGGGGTATAACCTGCATCGTTATCGCACATCGATTATCCGCTATCCGTGATTGCGATGAAATTCTCGTGCTTGATAATGGCATTGTAGTGGAGCGTGGCACCCACACAACGCTGATGCAGTCTCAAGGTCATTATGCCGGGTTGCTCGATGCATAACGATTTGCCCGACACTTGTCCTGCAACGCAGACAGACAAGGATAGTTTGATACTGGAACAAGGAGCCCCTTGGCAAGTTCACCAGGATTTGCACCCTCAGCAAATCGAACAGGGAAAAGCCGAGGTGTACTTTCGCAACAATACAAGCCAGATCTTTGTCTGCACTGTGGCAGAGGGTGATGTGCTGTATCCGTCCACGACCGATACGTTTGATATCGTTCTAACCGTTCAGTCAACGTTGCGCGCCCGCCCAGTATTTACAAACGATCTACCAGCGGCACAAATCCGTTGGATAGAAGGAGTGACACGAGCACTTACACAACGTTCGCAACCGATAGAGCTTGACGCAGCCATCGTCCACCCATCCGTAGCGGCCTTCAATGATGTGGTGCATGCAAGTCTGTTGCACGAGCTCGATGCAAACGATACCGCCCAGCGATCAAGACTGTTATCCCCTGGCGGCGACATTTCAGCTCCGTCAGACGAAATGTCAGTTATACGGGCGTTACGACATGCCGCAGTAGCCCTCGACATGCCAGAATCGACGCTGGACGTGGCGGCAGCATCTAGCGAATCCGCCACGCAATCTGGCACTCACATAGATGCCCACGACATTCCGCGCCTGGCGCGAGTACTTGGCGTGCGTACGCGTGAAGTAACGCTGGAAAGAGGTTGGACAGATATCGATCAGGGTGTTCTCGTTTTGTGGGTATCCGAGCAGAACAGTTTCTACAGCGCTATCTACACGAGCAAAGGCTATCAACTGCACGACGGCTCCCTGGTTCAAACACGTAAGGACTTGCTGTTCGACAGCAGTGCCTGGTGTGTCTTTGAACCCTTACCAGATTCGGTGAAGGGGTTCTGGAGTCTGGCGCGATTTGTTTTGAGCCGCAATCGCGAAGACCTTGTGCTGACAGCACGAACTGGCGCAGTAATGGCAGCCATTGGCGTTCTGCTGCCACTTGCTACCGGCTTTGTGCTATCTGAAGTCACCCCGGCTGGTGATATGAGCATGCTCATTGCTATTGCCATTGCACTCGTGTTTTCAACGTTGGTCACGACAGTACTGGAAGCTGTCCGATCGCTGAGTATCAGTAGAATTCAGGGGCGCAGCAGCCTGCGACTCTCCGCCGCACTTTATGATCGCTTGCTACAGCTGCCCACGCCGTTTTTCAAGTCGTTCACATCCGGCGATCTGAACCAGCGTCTGGCCAATGCTGATGGTATACGCGAATTGGTGCTATCACTATCACTGACGGTTGGGGTGTCAGCCGTGCTGTCTATCGTCTATCTTGCTGTACTGATGCTCTACGATGTAGGGCTGGCTCTCGTATCGACGGCCTTGGTCAGCGTTTATATACTTGCAGTATCGCTGGCCCGTGTAGTGCAAAAACCCATCATCTCAAGAATGTACGAGCTGGATGGAACACTTGCACAGCGTAGTCACGAAATGATCAACTCCATGGCCAAGCTACGCTCCTCAGCCGCTGAGGAACGAGCTCTTTCGCGCTGGCTTGATCTTTACGCAAAAGAGCGCAGCCTGTCGCGCCAGGTATCACGCATTGGTGCTGTGTTCAGCAGTTTTACCGGAGCATGGCAAATCGTCACGACGATTGTCTTGTTCGCAATGGTTTCAACATTTATCGACAACAACCTGTCTGCCGGGCACTTCATTGGATTCCTGACTGCATTCGGCATTTTCCAGGGAGCGATAGTTGGTTTGTCATCTGCACTGCTCTCCGTATACGCCGCGCAACCACAGATCGATCGAACATTGCCCATCCTGCAGGCTACACCAGAAAACCGTCGACAACATGCTGATCCTGGAACACTGCAAGGACGGGTCGAATTGCAATCGGTGAGCTTTGCGTATGACAAGGCAAATACGCCCATACTAAGAGACGTATCCCTGGAAGTCTCTGCCGGACAACATGTGGCACTGGTCGGTACATCCGGCTCTGGCAAGTCAACGCTTTTACGCATTATGCTGGGTTTTGAGGAACCGGATAGCGGCGCTGTACTGTATGACGGGCAGGATTTGTCGCAGCTCGATGCATCGTTGGTGAGACGACAGATTGGTGTTGTGCTGCAAGCCAGCAGCCTTTTTGCAGGTTCAATTGTGGAAAATATCCGCGGTGCTACCAGTGCAACTGCTGACGAATGCCAACTAGCTGCTCAACAAGCAGGTTTAGCAAGCGACCTGCAAGGATTTCCCATGGGATTGAACACCGTGGTCACCGAAGGTGCTGGTGCCTTGTCAGGTGGGCAGCGCCAACGCATCCTGATTGCTCGGGCACTAGTGGGTCAACCGCGGTTACTGTTCTTTGATGAAGCCACCAGCGCGCTGGACAACGCCACCCAGGCAATTGTCAGTCAAACGCTTGATTCTATGGACATCACTCGAGTAACCATCGCACATAGGCTGTCTACGGTCCGTCATGCTGACCGCATTTGTGTGCTTCATAAAGGGCAACTGATCGAACAGGGCACTTACGAAGAGCTCATGGCAGCTAACGGAGCGTTCAAGAGGCTGGCAACTCGACAACTTACACAAACCTGAAACTTTATAGGGGCGCATGACCTGCGTTCTTGGCAGGTGTATGCGCTGGAGATCTTACGATGCGCAATAGCCTGTACATACTGTCCCAGCTGGATGACACCGACATCCTGTGGCTTGCCCGGGTTGGGACGGCCACTGATTTAGCCGACGGCGCATCGCTGATTAGCGCCGGTACACCACCGTCGAACTTGTACATCATTACAGACGGTACGCTTGACGTTAACCTGCCCGATGGCACATCAGTTGCGCAACGGACCATTGGTGATGTACTTGGCGAAATGTCCTTGCTCGAAAAGCGCCCGCCCGCTACAAACGTAGTTGCACTGGGTCCGGTACGTTTGCTGGCAGTACCGTTACAGACGATAAGGCAAGAGTTGGATCAGCGGCCAGAATTTGCCGGTCGATTTTACAAGGCGCTTGCCTTGTTTCTGTCGGATCGATTGCGGGAAGCAACAACTGCCCGCGACAGTAGTGGTCGCAAGGCTTCCATAGAACTCGATGAGACGATGCTGGATTCTGTTCATGTAGCCGGTGATCGATTGTTGCGACTTATCGGTATGCTGGACGGTCGCTAAAGGCCAGGGCAAGAGATGCTTATAACCGTGGCATCTGTCGGTAGGTGTGCTGATGGGTATAGGGTATTGCTGACTTATTATTTTTAATCTGTCATGCAAAATTTGACAAGGCTGGGCACTAAGAAGAGTGATCGATAATTTACTGAGTTAGTCGGCTGGCAGAAAATCGATCTGTTACTAGAATATCGATACTCCCCGACTTTAGTGCGGCATCAATGGCCTGTGTTTTAGATTTCCCACCGGCAAGAGCGATGTGTGCGATCAGTCTAGCGATCGACTTATGATCAACCTCTTATAACTGATAATTTACCGGGTAAAACGGATGGATCGTATCAGACCGCAGCGTGCTGATCCAAAGTAACGTATGGATGTGTTCGAACGTTCAGGCGTTACTTAATACTTTTTTTGTCTCATTGGCGATTGTAGATTGTTCTGAGACACAGTCGATAGATAGAACCGGAATACACACCTGCAGCAAACGTGTTGTTCGCTGGCACATGGCCAATGGCGGTAATATTCACACGCATTTTCACTAGACAAGATGTGCTGGCTGTTGGTAATGTTGGCCGGTCGGTGAGTTTGTTGCATCGCGATAAATGACGAGCATCGTGGACTAGCCGCAGTACCTTTTAAAATATGGAAAAATAACGAAACTATGAGCAATGAAAAGAGTTCGGGTACCACTCAAAGTAAAGCAATTGAACTGATTGAAGATGAATTGGACAGCGTCGTCGGCGGCGTTGATTTGAATAGCGTGAAGGAAATAACGTCAAAGGAACCCGACGAGCGCGTGAACTATGCATTTGATGGTAAGTCAGATGGGACAAAACGGTTACGGGATGGATTCGTCAAAAGTGGGTTTACTACTGAAGAAATCAAGCCTAAGGGGTAGCGTTTCGCTTCGCCGGTTTACAAGCCTTGGTGCCTAAGCTGCAAGTGCGGTTCAGGCAATGCGACTCATGCAGCAGCCCACGCATCTCCAAGCTGCTCGATCAGCATTAGAACGTCTGAAGCACTGTTGGGCCTTTGCTGCTTGACAGAAGGAGCCCATAGCTGTGATTAGCGCCTATCCAGTTGACAGTGCCTACGTACCAGTCATTGTTCAGTCGATGGCGCCGGCGATAATTGATCACGTGGTTCGTACCGCCGGGCTGTGTACGCCTCGGCACGATACCAGCGGCCCATTTCGCTACATCGATCTGGGCTGCGGCTACGGCCTTACGTTGCTGTGCTTTGCAGCCGCCTACCCGGATGCGCAGTTTGTCGGGGTGGATGCCAACGCCGGGCACATTGCGAAAGCCAGAAGCCTGGCTGATGAGGCTGGGCTCAACAACATCGAGTTGATCTGTGATGTGTTTAACGCAAGCGCCGTGTGTCAACTGCCGCCAGCAGATTACGTCACCAGTCACGGCGTCTTCAGTTGGGTCGACAGCGACGTCCAGAATCAGCTTATGGCGGCAAAAGACCGGCTTCTGAAGCCTGAAGGTGCGATGTTGATAAGTGCCAATACGCTCGTGGGTTGGACTGATTTGCCCCTTGTTCAGCGTGTGTTTTCAGATATTCGACTCAGTAGCCCGGATACGAGTTTGCCTGAGCTCTACCGGCGTGCCATCAATCAGTTGCAGACGCTCTCGAAAATTGCCAAGAACCCGCGGTTGCGAGAGGCGATGAATGATCTGCAACGCATCATTGATGAATGCGACGATCAATACATCATGCACGAATTTTTTTCATCGGCCTGGCAACCAGTGTGGACGTCGGATTTGATTCGTCGTTGCGAACCGCTCGGCCTTGCTTACTGCGGGCGTGCCGATTTACGCTTGCTGCGTGATGATCTGGCGCATACGCGCGCACAGCGCACGGCATTGGCTGATGCGGTATCACCAATAGAGGCTGAGACTTTTCGTGATCTGTTTCTCGCACTCCCACACAGTCAGTTCGTATTTTCACGCTCACAGACGGCAACACAAACCCAAGCGACAACTTGTCAGAGCAGCTGGTTTACGCTCAATGTGCCGCGCGCTGAAGCTGTTTTCGAAGTGCGAACGCCGGCTGGTCGATTGGTTTTCGATACGCCGCTGTGTCGAAGGTTGCTCGATCGCCTGGCTGCAGGCACGGCGTCGGCAAACTCACTGATTGACTCAGGGCAGCCCGACAGCGCAGAGGACGTCCGGGATACGCTCGATGCGTTGTTGGTATCGCGGCAAGTGGTGCCCTCGGATCCGCCATTGGAGGTGTCAGGAGCGGTAGAGGCACTAAACGACGTACTGGCCCGCCATGGTTTCCATACGGGTAAACAGGCCGCAATCGGCGGCACGCCGTTGAAGGTGTAATTTTTATCTGAGCCAGGGTATGACATACAGATCCTAAAACTGGCAACGGATCTCATCGGGTTACCACGGGCAATGCAGACAATCCCTAGCGTTGCTGGCTAACATCATCAAGATTTTCAATCAAGCGAGTCTCCAGCAATTGTCCTCCACGATACAAAATAGGATAGGCCAATGAAGCAATACGGCTATTAAACTGATTCAGCGCACGCAGTGTTTCAAGATGAATATTACTCGAATCAAAGCTCACAGCCGATCCATTGCTAAGGCGTTTCAAGTGCTTTTTTCGACTATCGCGTTCATGCCGTACCATCTCTGTTTTTTCTTCAAGCATCAGGCGTGCATGTTCAACGTCTCCGGAGACAAGGAGGTTCATTGCCAGTGATAAATTCGACAGTATTTGCCCATGCATCCTTGTGAGCTCTTCACTACCATCTTTTGAGAGTCGAACGCCTTGTTCGGCTTTTTCCTGTGCAAGCACCAGTAGCTGCTTACCAACTATGTCACCCGCTGACTCGAGTGCGATCGCATATTCAGTCAGTTCTCTGGCCTTCTCTGTTTGGTTGCTATCCATGAGTGTCGAGGGTATTGATGCTGCGTAACGTTTAATGCCATCTAACGCACTATTGACCAGCTGGTCTTGCGCACGGATTGCTTTCATTCGATCCAGATCAAACTCGTGATAGAGCTCCATCACGGGCAGCACCATACCTTCGACGATCTGTGCCATACGCAGCGTCTCGCGCTGTAGGCTGGTTATTGCCAACTGTGGCTGGTTAAGAAGTGCATCATCGAGGGCAGGGCGCAAGACCGGATTAAACGACTCAGTTTCTTTTTCATCTGGCAGCAACAGCATCATGGGCTTCTCTAATAAGCCACACAGTGGCAACGCAACTAACAATGCGAGGTTAAAGAGGATATGAAAATTAATAAGGGCCTGAGCGTTACCCATTTGGAAAAACCAAACGGGTAATGTGAACCAGGAAATCAATAGGAGTGCCGATACCGCAAAGCTCCCCCTGATGATCAGGTTTGCCAGGGGTAATCGACGCGCCTGTATATTCATTCCACGCGCGAGCCAAACCGGTATGAGCGCCGATCCGAGATTAGCGCCAAGTACCATTGCTATTGCTGCAATCACCGGTAGTGCCCCGATCGATACAATCGTCACAACCATTAAAATTGTGGCAACCGATGAGTGCATAAAAACCGTTAGGATTGCCCCGATCATAAACGCGGTAAGGTAATCACTTTCGAGATAGGTAGAGACTACTGGAAGAAAATCACTTTCCCTGATCGGTTCCATGGTTTGCCGCAGAAACATCAATGAGATCAAGATAAAGGCAACGCCAAGAACAATTCTGCCAAACTGTTTTAACTTGCGACGATCAGACTTAACCGACATCAGCCCGCCCACTGCAAGTAATGCCGGTATCAACCACTCGAGCTTGAAAGATAACACCTGAATCACCAGTGCTGACCCGAGATCAGCACCCAGGATCATCGGTAGGCCTATGGCAAAAGCCAAGGCGCCTGTGCCTGCAAAACCCGCCACCAATAGAGCGACTGCAGCAGAGCTTTGTAAAACAACCGCCATGAACAGCCCGGTGGCGGCAGCTGTTGTCTGGTTGGAAGCGCCGGTTACGGCTCTTCTGAAAGCACTACCGAATGTACGTTCGATACCGGTTCGAACCATGCGCACGGCGTAGAGCAACAGCATGGTCGCACCTGTAAGCTCAACAAGAAAAGTCAGTATATTCACAACTCTCCCGATGCCACTTCAGTTAACATTTTTGATACTCATACTTGATGATTGCCAGTCATATGCGTGGCAGCCTCCAATCCGGATACACACAAGCCTTCTCACAAAAATCTCTGGTTTCATAGCCCGCAAACAAACCGTCTTGAGTCACAAGCACAGTTCGCCAGTGTCTGGCCGCAGCACCGACTATGTCTGTATGTAGCGTGTCACCACACATGGCAATTCTTTCGGGTCTGACGTCCGGCAATGAATTTTCGACTAATTGATACACTTCCGAAAACGGTTTACCAAAGAAACGGACGGTGTTTATACCCTGGTCTAATAATAAATGACCATAGTGACCGGGCTCAATCGAGAAACCGTTGTCACGCGGTGCGACAAGGTCAGGGTTGGCAATCACAACAGGCCGTGGCTGCTTTAACAGACTTCCCACTAAAGTGCGTTGCTTTTCTTCAGTCCATCCCGTAGATGAAAGAAACACAAAGCCGTCAACCGCATCATATGCTTCGACATTATTGCTTATGCGGGTAGTTGGAACAGAGATATCTGTAAATGAATCTTCAGGTGCTGCAATCACACCCCAGTTTCGTCTATCCAGGTGGGTAATAGCCGCCTGTCGACTGGTGATAATTTCTTCGTCTTTAACTGCAAGTCCTAACGCCTTGAATTTTGCTACAGCGCCGGAGTGATCGTAACTTGCTGCATTAGTGAGTATGCGTATGTGAGCGCCTTTTGCGCGAAGTTCCTGTAGGCGTTCATCTGCGCCTTCTATCAATGTGTTGCCAACATTGAGCACCCCGAAAGCATCAAAAACGAACGCACTAATTTGATCTGCAATGTCGCTTAATGAATCGATATCGCGAACCACCGACTCGGTATTGGTTTGCGGAATACGCTCCTTAACTTGCTGATATCGATCAAAAATTGCAGGAGTAGTTTGCATCGTTTATTTACTTAATTAGATCGTGTATAGCATTGAGGTTCTGTCTGATATTCTATCGTTTCCAGGGTTAAAAGCAACAAAACAACAAAATAATGTAGAAATAATGTTCATATAGAGATGTTTAGTTAATTGATATCGACAAAAAATGTTGATTTGAAAATTTATTCACTGTAGTCTCGGCTGGAAATCCGTTGAGACGACCATGTCGAGCAAGAAACTAAACCGGAGAGAAAAGATTGAGGGGATAGTGCTGGAACGCGGCGCAATCTCAGTCGGTGCACTGGCAGAAATCCTCGATGTTTCAACCCAAACCATTCGACGCGACATCGACGATCTATGCGATGGCGATACATTAACGCGCAAGCATGGCCGTGTAGAGATAGACCCCAAAAAACTCAACACGCCATTTGATCAACGCGCCGGCACCAACCTCGCGGGTAAACGCGATATCGGTGAGGCCGCAGCAGAGCTGGTACCCGACGGCGCAACAGTATTCATCTCTATAGGTTCTACACCGCTTGCGGTGGCAAGTGCGATGCGACGTCGCAAAGATCTGACCGTTATCACTAACAATCTCAGTGCAGCGATGGCTCTCAGCGAAGAGGTGTCCAACCGTATCATTATTCCAGGTGGTGAGCTTCGGTTGCCGGATCGCGATATTTTGGGTGACGAAGTGCTTGAGCTCTTCAGCAGATATCGTGCAGACATCAGTATCTTTGGTGCTGCAGGTGTTGCCGAAGACGGAGCACTGCTGGAATTTCACGTGGCAGAGGTACGCGCGCGTGAACAGATTCGTGAAAACTCGCCTGTCTCCATGCTGGTGGTTGACAGTACCAAATTCGGTCGAGCGGCACCGGCGGTGGGTGAGTCGCTGTTGGATATTGACCACGTTATTGTCGATCGTCGTCCAACACCGGCTTTCGATTCATTGCTCGACCAGCTAAATGGTCGACTGCTGCTAGCAGAGCGCGACTAATGCAACCACATGTTGAACTCAACGATATAAGTAAACGCTGGAACGATACCATTGGTGTCGAACGACTTAACCTTTCAATTGATCAAGGTTCTTTTGTAGCATTGCTTGGCCCATCCGGTTGCGGCAAGTCTACCTCCCTGCGTTTATTGGCGGGGCTTGAGATGCCCGATGAAGGCAGCATTAACATTAATGGTCGGGACGTGACAACAAGTGCAGCGTCTGACCGTAACCTTTCTATGGTGTTTCAGTCCTATGCGTTGTTCCCCCATCTTTCTGTGGCAGAGAACGTTATATTCGGATTGAAAGTTCGCCGCGTACCTAAACGCGAACGTATGGAAAAGATGGCACGAGCACTGACTATCACCGGCCTCGAGGGACTAGAAAAACGCAAACCTGGAGAACTTTCCGGCGGTCAGCGACAACGTGTTGCATTGGCACGAGCCATTGTTGCAGGGCAAAAGCTTTGTCTGATGGATGAGCCGCTTTCAAACCTCGATGCAAAGCTTCGCAACTCAGTACGTAAAGACATCAAAAAACTGCAGCGTGATCTTGGCATCACGGTGGTTTATGTCACGCATGATCAAACTGAAGCGATGAGTATGGCTGACAAAGTTGTGCTGATGAAAGATGGTCGTCTACAACAAGTCGGTAGCCCGAACGAACTTTACAGTAGCCCGGCAAATACGTTTGTGGCGGGCTTTATCGGCGCACCACCGATGGCTCTTATCGAGTCGGAAGTGCTACCTGAATTTGAAGGCGGTCTGACGTTGGGCCTGCGGGCAGAGCATGTATCCATTGTGCCAAATGACACCGGCAGATTATCTTGCGAAGTAGTCGAGTCAGAGTTTGTCGGTTCCGAGACTCTCATTGGCCTTGCGCACAGCGGTACTGTCGGGGTCACTGTTCTTCAACCGGGCTTATCAATGATTCAGCCCGGTGAACGTGTTGATATTACTTTTAACGACCGAGACCTGCATCGGTTCAATCAGGCAGGCGAGCGACTGTGAAATCACAGTCATTGCATAATCAATTGGAGGAGCTTCATTCATGAATACACTAAAGAAGATAAGTAGTGCGATTGCATTGGCAGCGAGTATAGCTATGCCCGCAGCCGCTGAAACGGAACTAACAATGTACTACCCGATTGCGGTTGGTGGTGCGCTGACTGAAGTAGTTGACGGTATCGTAGCGGACTTTGAAGCCGCAAACCCGGACATCAGCGTCAATGCAATTTATTCCGGTAACTATGACGATACCCGTGTACGAGCGCTCTCGGCTATCAACTCCGGGGAGCCAGCTCAGCTGGCTGTGATGTTCTCAATAGATGCATACGATCTTATTGAACAAGATCTCATTGTTCCGTTTGATGATATGGTTTCAGACAAGGCATGGCTTGACAGCTTCTACCCGGCGCTGATGGCAAACAGTAAAATTGAAGGTAAGACATGGGGCATACCGTTTCAGCGTTCTACTATCGTGGCCTATTATAATAAAGACCTGTTTCGCGCCGCCGGCCTCGACCCCGAAGCGCCTCCTACTTCGTGGGATGATCTGATCAGCGCAGGCAAAGCGCTCACCAAAGACGGAACTTACGGTTTGATGATTCCATCAACGGGTTACCCGTACTGGATGTTCCAGGCACTGGCGATTCAAAATGGCAAAGAAGTCATGTCTAATGATGGACTGACCACTTACTTTGATGACCAATCAGTTGTTGATACGTTGGACTTCTGGAAATCGCTGTCGAGCGAACACGGCATCATGCCAACAGGTACGGTAGAGTGGGGCACGTTGCGCCAGGCATTTCTTGAAGGCCAGACAGCGATGATGTGGCACTCAACCGGTAACCTCACAGCGGTTAAGAAAAATGCCAGCTTTGATTTTGGTGTTGCAGAGTTACCCGCTAATGTGCGCAAAGGCTCGCCAACCGGTGGCGGCAACTTCTACGTCTTTAAAGATACTTCAGATGAAGAAAAGGCCGCAGCACTCAAGTTGATCGAGTTCATGACATCACCCGAACAGGCAGCAACCTGGTCAATCGCCACCGGCTATATGGGTGTATCACCAGCGGCTTATGAAACGGATGCATTGAAAGCCTATACAGAAGAATTTCCACCGGCATTGGTCGCACGTAACCAGCTTGAGAATGCGGTAGCAGAGTTTTCCACGTTTGAAACAGCGCGTGTACGTGATGGTTTAAACAACGCAATCCAGTCTGCTCTGACAGGTTCCAAGAGTTCTGAGGATGCACTGTCTGAAGCACAGTCTGCAGCCGAAAGATTGTTGAAGGCGTACAGATAGGAATAGGTGGCGGACCGGCCTGGCGACAGGTCGGTCTATGCATCTCCACGGTCTCTCTCTCAGGCAGATCAGCTTTTAATGAAATCAGCATCTAATCTTGAACAACGCCGGCAGGCCATCTACGGGTGGTTGATGTTTGCGCCTGCGGCGGTGATGCTGTCAGTGTTTGCATTCTATCCGACTATCGCAACATTCTGGTCAAGCCTTTTTTCCCGCGGTACTCGCCGAAAGCCGAGTGAATTCATTGGCATTGAGAATTACACCGATTTGTTTGCCGATCCGACATTCTGGTTGGTTGCTAAAAACAATCTGCTTTATGCCGGTGTAACCATTCCTGTTTCAATTGCTATTGCGCTGGGCATGGCGCTTTGGGCAAATTCCAAGATCTCTGCACGCAGCTTTGTGCGCACCGCCTATTTCACACCAACTGTGTTACCGATGATTGCTGCTGCAAATCTATGGTTGTTTTTCTACACACCGGGGCTGGGTGTGCTGGATAAGATCGGCAGCCTGTTTGGGTTTGAGTCGGTCAATTGGCTCGGTCAGCCTGAAACGGCACTGTGGGCCATTGTTATAGTCACTATCTGGAAGGAGGCGGGGTTTTTTATGATCTTCTACCTTGCCGCCTTGCAGACCATTCCAGAAGACCTTAAAGAAGCCGCAGACATTGAAGGTACCAGTCGCTTCACCTATACACGTCGCATTGTGTTACCGCTGTTGATGCCAACTACTATTTTTATTATGGTCAACGCGCTGATTAATTCAGTAAAACTGATTGACCATCTATTTATTCTCACCAAAGGTGGCCCATCGGATGCCTCCAAGCTTCTTCTTTACTACATATGGGAGATGGCGTTTGCCTTCTTTGATGCACCACATGCTGCGGCACTGACTATTCTAGTTTTGGCGGTGCTTTGTGTGGTAGCGGCGGTGCAGTTTCTCTACCTCGATAGAAGGACGCACTATCAATGAACAGGCTAAGCAGTAGTGGGTTAAACCATGAATAAACTGACTAGGGCACTAGACAGTTTTGGCGCTATCGTGCTGGCCATCATCTGGATATCGCCACTGGTGTTTGCCTTTTGGGCTGCCTTTCACGGCACCTCAGATGCGGTAAATTTTAATCTGCTCTCCGCATGGACTCTCGACAACTTTCGTACAGCGTGGGCCGGTGCCCCCTGGCTTAAGTACTTTTTAAATACCTTTTTGCTAGTGACCATTGTTCTTATCGGTCAGTTCTTTTTTACTACGCTCGCAGGCTTTGCCTTTGCCAAGTTATCTTTTCCGGGTAAAGACTTTATATTTATTCTGGTGTTGATGCAGCTCTTCATACTGCCGGAGGTTCTGATTGTTGAGAACTATGCAATGGTCTCGCGCCTTGGTCTGTTTGATACGCTTTTCGGTGTCGGCATGCCTTATATGGCCAGTGCATTCGGTATCTTTCTGATGCGGCAATCTTTCAAGTCAGTGCCAATAGAGCTACATGAGGCCGCTCGTATTGAGGGCTGCAGCTTGTTTGGTATTTTATGGCGTGTTTATGTACCGCTTGCAAAACCAACCTATCTTGCTTATGCCTTGGTATCTGTGTCGACTCACTGGAATAATTTTCTTTGGCCTTTGATTGTGACTAATTCACCTGATACACGACCATTAACTGTTGGGCTATCTATTTTCGGGGCACCGGAAAATGGTGTAGATATCAGTATTATTTCAGCGGCAACGCTGATGTCGGTCGCACCGCTGTTAATAGCATTCCTTGTATTCCAGCGCCAGTTTGTGCAAGCCTTTTTGCGCACAGGCATTAAATGACAAGTATTCTGCAAATCTCAGATACCCATCTGGCAGCCGATGGCGTTCTGGTTTCTGGTCGACTCAAGACAGATGTTTCTTTTAAAAAACTGCTTGATCGTTTAGTAGGCTCACAAGAGCAGTGGGGAAAGATAGACGCAGTCATTGTCACAGGTGACATCAGTGATGATGGCAGCGAGCAAAGTTATTCGCGTTTCAAGGATTTGGTGGCTCCTCTTAATCTTCCTGTCGTTGTGATCCCAGGTAACCACGATAAACGAGAACAAATGCGTAGCGCGTTCAATCAGGACGGCTATCTCCCAAGCTCAGGCATGCTCAACTGGTACCGCAGAATAGGGGACGTCAACGTTATAGGGCTTGATACCCTGGTAGAAGGGCATGGTCATGGGGAATTGTCGATTGAGACACTGGAATTTCTGGAACAACAGTTAGACGTTGTACAACAACAACCTTTAATTGTTGCAATGCATCATCCACCATTTAAAACCGGCATTGCCTTTATGGATGCAATTGGTTTAAAAAACTCCGATGCATTTGTAAAGTTACTACAGCGCGCGCGGTGTCAGGAGATTAGAATATTATGCGGTCATATACACAGCATGACCGTTGCCAGCATAGCAGGGCATGTCGTAGTGTCATCGCCTTCACCCTGCAGTGCATTCGAATTGGATGTGCGTCACGATGCATCTGTTGGATTTTACGATTGTGAAGACGGCTGTTTGTTGCACCGTTGGTCCAGCGGGTTTCAAACCGTTCGCATCGGTATGAATAGTGGAACAGGTCCTCATCCTTTTGGTTGAGCATAATACGTTGACTTAATTAAGTAGCGGTTTTCTCTGGAGTTAAACTACACGTACAAAATGACAGCGATTCAGTCGCCGCAGCAATGGATCTGTTTTTTGAGCGTTATTGAAGATGCTGTTATCGAAACGAGCATCCATACCGAAGGAGACGAGAATCACCGGTTAGCGAGGGCCTCTACACATTATCCGACAACCCGTGGCTCTCAAAAGAACTGGTGCTCAATCATCTGCATGGGCCGAGCCACGTATCTTGTCACTGGGCCTTAAGTTATTACGGTTTTCTGCCAGAGGCGGTTTCGAGTGTGTCATCAAAATATTTCCCATTACCAGCGAATGTTTGATCTTCGATTCGAAGTGGATTTACCCGTTGGGCACATCTCTCATGCGATGAATCGGGATCTATTGCTGATGACAATCGAACATTCTGAATAATCAAATGGCACAGTTTTATTTATTCGAAAATGCGAATAGCAAGACAGTGAAGCAGTTTCCTTATTTATTGGAAGTCCAATCGCATTAACCCGCAATTTTAAGCGGATTAACACCGACACGCTCAGCCATCAGTACAAGATAATCGATAGTGAAACCATCAAGTTTCCCTCGACTGATATCACCAATACGAGAGCGCTGAACGCCCATGCGATCGGCAGCTTCTATTGCACGGACCAAGTCGTGATAGGCCGCGGACCAAATGAAGTGGCGAGGCTGGTGCTCCCATTTTTTAGGGTTCTTACCGACACACCAAGTAGTGCAGAGAATTAAGCTTTAGACATTTATAAAGTTTAAGCAATATCATCTATCTCCTGGAGCAAATTCGATGCGAAGCCATTCTTTTAATATTTCAATTTCAGCTGAAACGGATTTCTCGTTTGCAGCTTCTGTGTTGACAAGAAAGTGGGACTGTTGCAATGGTATTGGTTCTCCGACGATGCGAATGGCCCTGCCTTGTTCAATTGATCCTCTTGCAAAACGTTCTATCAAAACCGCACAACCGTTACCCGACGCGACCAACTCGCACGCTAGAACTGAAGTGTCAACCTGTAAGCTCGTGTTTTCGCTGATGCTGGTTTTCGATTGTGGTGCAAAGTGATTCATATAGCGCGACCAATGATCATCGTATCCGACTATATGTATCGGTTCCTGTTTGCGCAAATCATTAAGTGAGAACATTTTTTTGCCCGTGTGCGCTGCGCATATCGGCACAATGAATTCATCGGAAAGCTTTTCCGATGATTCGGTCTGCTTGTGACTTGGCATCAATACAATGTCGATGTCGACCTTCTGAGTGTCAATAGGATCAGGCCAGATTGATGTTACGAATTTGAGCTTGATATTTGGGTGCGGTTGACGAAAGCAATTCAATCTGGGTGCCAGCCAGGTTAATACGGCGATTGACGCTCGCACCACAATGGTCCGGTTAATATCTGAACCAAATAACCCATAGGTAGCATGTGATAATTTCTCAAGACCCTCTCGCACCGATGGCAGATAGGCCTTACCAGCTTCCGTTAACTGCACTTTTTTCGGATGACGAATAAACAGGTCGTGTCCCAATTTGGTTTCGAGCGCTTTAACTTGCTGACTAACCGCGACCTGCGTTAGCCCAAGTTCTCGCGCTGCAGCAGAAAATCCGGACAATCGCGCTGCCGCTTCAAAGGTTCTCAACCAGTTTAAATTTACGTTCGATTTCATCGATAATATTAATTATGCCTTAGGATTATATAATACTATTTTATTTTGCCTTGGATTGCCTCTATTGTCTCAATAACTATCCGCTCACCCAGCACTGGCAGGTCGAATTATGAATCCAGAATTACTACGCCCAATAACCGTTAATGAAATCGACACTTACCATCGTGATGGCGTTGTTCTTGTCAAAGACATGTTTGACTCTGATTGGATAGATTTACTCAAGCGAGGGTTAATAATCAACGGTGAGAATCCAACCCACCGTGCTCGCACTTGGGATCGTGATGCAGAAGGGCGAACCATGTTCTGGGACAGTCAGGCCTGGCAAGGGATCGATGAATACCAGCAATTTATTTTTAATTCTCCCGCTGCCGAAATAGCCGGCAAACTCTTAAAAGCCACCGAGATCAATTTTTTCTTTGATGCAGTTTTTGTTCGCTCGCCCGGTACTCAGTTTTCAACACCGTGGCATCAAGACGAGCCTTATTGGTCAATAGAGGGCTACGACACTTGCACAATCTGGATGCCCCTCGTGCCGGTTAAAAAGAAAAATGCGTTGGCGTTCGTGCCAGGCTCGCATCTGAATAATCAGATTTTTGATCAACCCAATTTTGGCGATTTAAATCCGGATGGAAAAACCGATGTCGATCAGGTGAATTTCTCTGGTATCGCTGAAGAATCCATACCCGACATTGACGCCAACCCCGAACGCTACGGCGTTGTGAGTTGGGATATGGAACCCGGGGATTGCGTCGCGTTTAACAGTCGTATCTTGCACGGCGGATCAGGCAAACTCAATGAAGACCAAGGGCTAGAAGTGTTCACGAGTAAGTGGCTTGGAGACGATGCTCGTATTAAATTCAGAGAGTGTGGGATGGACCCTGATCACAGTGCCATCATGACCGAATACGGGCTCAAGCCAGGTGATCGCCCCGGCACAGACCTATACCCTAAAATCTGGCAACAAAACAAAGCTTAATGATGCTTTATGTCGCGACACAACCGGAACTACAAATATGAAAATCGGATTTATTGGATTGGGAACGATGGGGTCCGCAGCGTCTCTTAATATCCTTCGTGGAGGGCACGAACTCGTGGTCTGCGATCTCGATAAATCAAGAGCTAAAGAACATCTTGAGATGGGAGCGACTTGGGCAAACACACCAGCGGATGCTACACGCGGCGCAGACATTGTTTTTACGATGGTATTTGGCCCCGAGCAAATTGATCACGTGGTACGAGGGCCAGGCGGGATTCTCGAGACAATCGGTGAAGGTCAAATCTGGATTGATATGACCACAAACTCTCCCGATCTGAGCGAAGCGTTGATCAGCGCCGTAACTGCAAAGGGCGCAATGGCTATTGACGCACCCGTTACGGGAGCAGTTGATGGTGCTCGCAATGCCAACATGACTCAGTTTGCCGGTGGTGACGAGGCAACCGTTGAAAAAGCAAGTCCAGTCATGGAGCTAATGGGACCGGTTCACTACATGGGCGCAAACGGGTGCGGCACCATTACGAAATTGGCCAGCAATCAGCTCTGGGCAATTCATGCAACAGCCATGGGTGAAGCACTTGTCATGGGTGTGAAATCGGGTGTCGACGTATCTCGTCTTTGGCCCGCGCTCAGCCTTGGTGCATCAGAGAGTTGGTGTTTGCACCATGATGCGCCATCGGTTTTTGCCGGCCACTACGATCCGTCATTTTCACTTGATCTATGCCAAAAAGACTTGAACTTGATTGTTGATGCCTGCGACTCTGCAGAAACACCATCGCCCGTTACGCGTTTGGTGCAACAGCAATTCGAGAAAGCCCGCAATAAGTTCGGTGGTGATAAGGGCGAACTTCACGTGGTGAAACTGGAGGAAGAGGGAGCAGGGGTTTCGTTGCAGATGGAGGGGGATTGGGTTCCACACTGGAAAAAGTAGGCCAGTGGGCACATGGTCAAACTGGAGGATCAGGGCGTCGTGACCGACAACGAGTTCTAGACAATCTCGATCTACCCGCTCGATGAGCGTCTGTTGGGCTAAACAACAATCCGGCATCGGCGGTGCGTCATCAAAGCAGGGCTTTATAATGCGATGGAAGTCGGCGGTGCTAAAGCGGATCTATTACTGCCTGCAGATCAAGCATCTCACGCGCCTCGATTGAGGAAAAATTGCTTATCTTACCGTCGCTGATCTAAATATGTGCTGAATGCAACGGAGGCTGTCGCTATCATTGAGCACCTAGCTGCTGGCGAGATAAAGGAAGAGGATCTGGCGGCATGGTTTATAGCTAATAGTGATCAGAACAGCCAATAACATATCGCGTTCACACCTAACAGGTAGCAGCCATCTTCCATAGCCGCCATGAAGCTATTGATTATCAGTTAAAATCCAAAACATCAAATTCTATCAGGCAACTCATACCCAACCGCATAAACCCGGCGGATAGATTCCAGTGCAGCATCCGTGGTCATGTCATTGCCGAAGCGATCCGCATGCACGATGCTTAAGTCTGATGGTGGACTTCCGCTTGTCATCCATTTAGCGAGAAATTCACCACTGCCGCCACCCGTGCCGATACCGACATTAAAACCGGTTGCCAGCCAAAGGCCCTCATGACTTGGCATGGGGCCAAGCATCGGCAAGCCATCGGGTGTCCAGCACATCGGTCCATTGTTTACGACTTTGATTCCGGCCTCGCCAAAACTTGGCATCCGCTCAATCACCTTTTCTAAGTGCGGCATAATGCGATCAAGCTCTGCTGGAAACAAGTCTTCTTTAAAATCTTTTGGGATGCCACCGAGTGCCCAAAATTGCGGTTCCGATTCATAGACACCAGCCAATACACCTTTGCCTTCCTGGCGCACACTACAAGAAGCGTAACTGTCTCGCCATGCAGGCACCTCGTGATCCATTGTTTCAAGTGTCGATATCGACTCCGTGATCATTTCCTGATGTTGGGTTGCGTACAGCGGTACGTTTAAACCTAATGGTGCGAGCATTTCGCGCGCCCAGAAGGATGTTGCAACCACGACATGTGAGGCCCGAACAACGCCATTGGGTGTATCCAATACCCAGTGATCGCTCTCACGCTGTAAAGCATTGACCGGGCAATGACGCTGCGCACTTGCCCCTAAATTGCACGCCGCTTTCACTAACGCATTGGTGGCCCCGACAGGATCAACATGCCCGTCGGTGGGTGTGTGTGCAGCACCAAAGATATTCGTTGTGTCAATAAGCGGGTGAAGTTCGGCAACCTCTTCAGGAGTGCGAACATGAAACGGTATGCCAAGCCGTGCATACTGTGGCTTGTACTCATGAAACAAGCCCAACTCCCGCTCAGTTGCAGCCAGACGCAGTCCGCCGGTTTTATGAAACGAAACGGATTGACCACTTTCATCTTCAGCCTGTAAATAGGTTCGGATAGAACCTGCAAACAACCGAGTCATGGCCGGGTAGGGGCCAAAGTAGGTTGTGTTGCCCGCTGAATGCCAGGTAGAGCCCGAGGTGAATTCCCGGCGTTCCAGTAGCACCGAGTCTGTCCAACCCATTTTCGCCAACCAGTAAAGTACTGAAGCGCCGACTATGCCACCTCCTAAAACGGCGACCTGTACATCTGATTTCATGAAAGACTCCCGCTACTGCCCATACCTGATTGCGCCAGCAGTTGCATCGCAACCTGGTGCATTTTCTCAACTGCTTGTTTAATTAGCAACTCATAGGCAGAAGCCACAGGAGATACACTGCACATCGCAAATTGCCTTATTGCCGCTGATATGGCAATCGAGTGTTTCCCAAAGAAAGGCTCCACGCAACCTTCAACTTCAAGCAATCACTCGTCCGGCGCGTAAACCTCTAATCCGTCATTAACGCCCTTTGCCTCGTAAGTGCCAAGGCTACGCCAGCGTTGATTCACAAGAGATTTGAAAGCCTTTGACACCAGCAACGGCTCGCCCACCTCTTTTGTCAGGCTTTCCAGTCGACTCACTTCATTCACGGCTCGTCCGATAACCGTAAATTCAATGCGGTCTGGAATACCAATGTTGCCGTACAGAACGTCCCCCAGATGCAAGGCCAGACCAAATTCAAGTGTGCTCAGACCTTTATCAATTCTCTGCTGATTCAGGGTGTGCAAGCGGTTCCTTGCATCACGTGATGCTTGCAACGCTTTTTGTGCGGCGACCATTGGTGATGTTTGCTGTGTCACTGGAAAGATGGCTAATACAGCATCACCCAGAAAATGCAGGATTTGCCCATCGTTTTCAACGACTGCTCCGGCAGTGCAGGAAAAGTAGGTATTAAGGGTTTTAAGATGGTCAGTTGCTTCCGCCTGTTCGGCCATGGCTGTGGAATTTCGCAAATCACAAAGCCAGATAACGGCAGGTATGCACTCCACATCACCTAATTGTATCTGTCCCTTGAGTACTCGTCTGCCAACTTCCTTGCCGAGGAAAGCTGATACGACATTTGTTGCAGTATTCTGCTGTTGAGAAAGTTTGGCCACAAGAGCAAGAAAGGGTTGTAATTGTCTTAGTGCCTCAATGTGTTCTTCATTAAACCCGTTCTGGCTATCACTAACCCAGGAAGTTACGATACCGTTTCGAACACCATCGACTTTTTCTTCTTTGTCAAAGCGAGTTGCGAGAGCGAAGTAATCGGTTCCTCCAAGTTCAATCAAATCAGCAAATACAGGAAATCGATCTCTGGCAGCGGCATCGGTCAAATTCTGACGTAACTCACCAAGATTGTTTGACACCATCCAGTGCAAAGGACTGCGACGCCAGAGTTCTCCCACATTGGATCCGTGAGCGTAGCCTTCTACCGTCAGACCTTTACCATGTACCCACATTAAACCTACAGACTCAACCAGTGGATGCAAAGTATTCATGCCCAGATTACCGCGCAGCAATGGCAAACCAATATCTCTTAGTCTGCCGCACAGTTCTTCGAACACTTTGTCGTAACACTCTTCAGCGACAGCAGATTCAATCAACCAGCCAAGCAGTGACGATAGTTGAGCTTGAGAATATTGTTTATTCATAACTTTATAATCGGTACCTGATTAGATCAGTAGTAGCGTTATCAAGAAGAGATACCTTATCTGCTGCACGACCTCGATTCGTTTTGTCGTAGCATCGAAAATATCCACAGTTTAGTACGTACTGGTACACCCGAAGATGTAGCCGCGCCTACGTCCGGTGCATTTACTCTGTCGCTGGAACACTTTGATCAATATGCGATCAATGAAACCGCTCCAGACGCAGAAATTGCAGCATTGTTTTCTCTGCTTGACCCGACCGGACAACCGACACCGAACGAAT
>JBGCEO010000167.1:0-34506 GCA_045106475.1 Granulosicoccus sp. | reverse complement strand
TTCAATCGATTCACCTTTGCCCGGATGTTGGCAAACGAGTGATTCACGCTGAACAGATACTTGAGGCGTTGAATAAATTTGCCATCGTCGGCACGAGAATATAAGCCATCGCGCTCGAATTGGGCTCTGGGCGCATCGCAGCGCGGGCTTCGTGTGTTCACATCCATGTGAAACTCTCAGTTTTGTAGTGTCAGCCTTAGCTTATCAGGAAAGCTCATCCCCAGCATACTGGGGCAGTTTCAGGTTTTTAGTCGGCGTCGTTAATCAATCGAATGGGGGCAATGCGCATTGCCTCTGTCAACGAGATGTTCCCCTCGCGAGCAAGCTTGAGCAAGCGATTTTCCAATGAGGAATTCTGACGCAGTAAGTACAACGCATAGCGCACATCGCCATCGTACAGGGCGTCCTTGATTTCGTCGCTTAGCGTTATGATGTCGAAGATGTCCATCGGACTGCCGCAACCGCTATTTCGGCACTCAGGGCATCCGTTTCCGTGGCTGAAATTGGAGCTTATGCGATGATTCAGCCAATCCTTGATATTGCCTTCCACGATCGGACTGTTGTAGGCCAACCATGTGTTACCGGCGTCATCTGGCGTTTGGTTGACTTTACAATGGGGGCAAACTGAGCGTGCACGGCGTTGAATAACAATTGCTGACAAAGAGCGTGCAATCGCTTCGCTACGGATTCCCATGCTCAACAGTCTATCCACTGCATTGGCCGCATCGACGGCGTCTACACTTTGCAAGACTACCGTACTTTCCGACGCAAAACGAACCAATTGTCTGGCCGTATCATCCTCTAGAGTCTGACAGGCTACGATTGCATTAGGCACCATCTGGCATGCTGCAATCCAGGCGCTGGTTTGCGCTGCTGTGGCAGGCAGATCCATGGACAATTGTGTAGTACGAGGTAGTAGCGGGTGACAAGGTGATTCGGCACACACTATTTTCTTGTCCGGGGCGACAAGCTCCTGTGCAATTGCACGGGCTGTTTGAGTTCGAGCATCGCGAATGTCGCTTGATAGCAATATAAGGCCGCTGTTCAGATTAATCAGCGATCGCAGAATGCTGCATTGTTTAGTACTGAGTGAGAGCTGATCGAGTCTGGCTGGCGGAGCCGTAAGCTCGTGCAGCAAACGGATCATATAGGTATCACCACGCGAGGTCGGCACAACATCCAGCTGAACCAAACGAGGTACATCGCAAACCGTAAAGTGGAACCAGCAGCGTCTGGCTGTCCGCCGATCGGGAGAATCCCACAGATGAGATTGCAGCAATTCCATCGACAGTTTGTATTTGTTTGTGCCCTGAACTCTGGATTCTGTGAACTCGAACGGGCTGCGCATCCGCAAACGCCAGCAGTCTTGATCGGGTTCTATATGAACTTCATCAGCATATTGTCGATTGGCATCATCAAGCAGCAGTTGAAGCGCTTGCCAGCAGTGTCGATCGGCCGCCGGACAGTGATCACCAACCTTGCACAGATCCACCACCTGAGAGGTATCTGCTTCAGGAAATGCGTAGGCGGGCGAGTACAACGGTTGGGCCATTACGGGTGGTCAATCAGCCGGGGATAACTGTTATATCGGCTCGATCACCTGCTCTAATGAGTGCCTTATTGCACTGCGTTGTCTGTTCAGAGATACAGTGCGATATAAAGCTGCCAATCTGTGATCAGATTATCGTGCATCGCAAACTTTCGCTGATGCTAAAGCAGCGTTTACCGGCAGGGCATTGCTCCGTTGAGCTGAGCGCAACTGACCCGGAGGGGCAGGTATTGCCGCGCTCGCCGGTACACCATTTGCCAGTGTTGAGTTCATAGCAGGCCGCATCGTCCTGCAGGCACTGGCTAGCGGAGTCGATTTGCGTATCGCCGGATTTACAGATACTGACCCGGCTGCTTTTGCTGCCAATGGCTGAACCCACGTTTCTAAGGCCATCGTTAGACGATGCGCAGCTGGATAAAACAAACAGAGTTGCTACTGCAGCAATACACGGTTTGATACTTGAAAAAGTTATGACTTTCATCGGTTTAAAAACGTGATCTTTGACCGCTTAAAGATAGCTGGCGCCGAAAACAATTGAGTTCAGCGCCAGCGCTTCAGTGACATCTACCGGCAACTAACTGAAATAAACGGGTTTGACCTCGCCGCTTTCCAACTTGCCTTTCCAGATGGCAGGCCCGGATTTGTGCACAGATTCACCCGTTGAATCCACCGCGACGGTGACGGGCATATCCTCGACGACAAACTCGTGGATTGCCTCCATGCCAAGATCTTCAAACGCGACTACCTTTGCCTCTTTTATGGCTTTGGATACCAGGTAGGCGGCCCCTCCCACGGCCATCAGGTAGACAGCTTTGTGCTGCCGGATTGAATCAATAGCAGTATCGCCACGTTCGGCTTTACCGATCATGCCCAGTAAGCCGAAGTCTGCCAGCATCATGTCGGTGAACTTATCCATACGCGTTGAGGTGGTCGGGCCCGCGGGTCCAACGACTTCTTCGCGAACAGGATCAACAGGGCCTACGTAGTAGATGAATTTCCCGTTGAAGTCGACTCCATCTGGCAGACTCTCGCCGTTCTCAAGCAGGCTTTGAATTCTTTTGTGGGCAGCGTCCCGACCCGTGAGCATGCGACCGCTGAGTAGTAACGTTTCTCCGGGTTTCCAGCTTGCCGCCTCAGCGGGAGTGACGGTATCGAGGTTGACTCGTCGCGCACCGGTTCCTGCATCCCAGGTAATGGCCGGCCAGTCATCCATCGAAGGTGGGGATTGCAAGGCTGGACCTTCTCCTTTGAGTACAAAGTGAGCGTGTCGTGTGGCTGCGCAATTTGGAATCATTGCAACAGGCTTTGAGGCAGCATGCGTTGGATGGTCCATGATCTTCACATCGACCACGGTTGTCAGTCCGCCGAGCCCTTGAGCGCCAATACCCAGAGCGTTCACTCGCTCAAATATTTCCAGTCGCAGTTCTTCAATGCGATTGGACGGGCCGCGATCCTTCAATTCCTGTATGTCTACTGCCGCCATCAAGGATTGCTTTGCCAGCACGGCTGCTTTTTCAGCGGTGCCACCAATACCAATACCGAGCATGCCGGGTGGGCACCAGCCGGCGCCCATGGTAGGCACAGTTTTAACGACCCAATCAACGATGCTATCGCTGGGGTTGAGCATGACCAGTTTAGATTTGTTTTCCGAACCGCCACCTTTGGCAGCGATTTCGAACTCGACGGTATCACCAGCCACCACTTCGGTATGAATAACAGCTGGTGTATTGTCACCTGTGTTTTTTCTTGCGCCGGCCGGATCGCTGAGAATCGAGGCGCGTAGCTTGTTGTCCGGGTGGTTATAGGCGCGTCTGACGCCTTCATTTATCATCTGGGTCAAGTCCAGCTTTGCATCCCACCTGACCTGCATGCCCACCTTGACGAAAACCGTTACGATGCCCGTATCCTGGCAAAGCGGCCGTTTTCCTTCGGCACACATGCGTGAATTAACTAAGATCTGCGCCATCGCATCTTTGGCCGCCTGGGACTCTTCCCGCTGCCATGCGGCATGCACAGCATCAATGTAATCCTTCGGGTGGTAGTAGGACATGAACTGCAGTGCATCACAGACGCTGTCGATTAGATCATCCTGGCGAATTGTTGTCATTGGTAGAGACTCAGGTTGGCAAAAGAGCAAGTGGCGGAGGCTTGGAAAACTGGTGAACGGTTAACGGAATTATACGAGAGGCTTGACGTGTGGCAATCCCAAAAGGCACTATCTGCACATGATGACTGTTTACTTCAACAATCGGGGTTGGCGCTGGCGAAGCTGAACGACCGCAATGCCATTAGAACGGGTTGGCGCTTTGCCACCCACCACTAACTACCACGTTGACAGTTCAAACACCATGACTCCCTCTGATTTTGAGCGCTATTGCGCCGAAGGTTTTACCCGTATACCCATTAGCTGCGAGCTGATTGCAGATCTGGACAATCCCTTGTCTACGTTCATGAAGGTAGCAGACCTGCCTTATTCCTTCCTGTTCGAATCTGTTCAGGGCGGTGAAAAATGGGGACGATATTCCATTATAGGCCTGCCAAGCCGGACCATCATCCGAGTGCGCGCCAGACAAGTGACGATAGAGCAAGATGGTATTGAATCCGAACCCGAGGACGTGGCCGAACCCTTGAATTGGATAGAAAAGTACCAGGAGCAGTTCAAGGTTCCCAATGTCGAGGGCTTGCCTCGAATCACCGGCGGTCTGGTTGGATACTTCGGGTATGACACGGTTCGATATGTGGAACCGAAGCTGGGACTGAACCCCCATCCTGATCCCATAGGCAATCCGGATATCCTCTTAATGGTTACCGAGGAGCTGGTGGTTTTCGACAACCTGAGTGGCAAATTGACAATTATTGTGTTGGTTGATCCTGAACAACAGGATGCTCGAGTCCAGGGGCTGAAAAGGGTGGCTCAGCTGCACGATAAGATTCGCGCTGTGTTGCCGGTGCGACGCTCCCCACACGCCAGTACCAAAGTTGCCGAGGCGGATTTTGAAAGTGGTTTTACCGAGTCAGGTTACAAACGTGCGGTTAAAAAAATCATCGAATACATAACGCAAGGCGAGTGCATGCAGGTAGTGCTATCGCAGCGATTGTCCATCCCCTTTGCCGCACCGGCTCTGGATTTGTATCGTTCACTGCGCACGCTCAACCCATCGCCTTATATGTTCTATCTGGACCTGGGTGATCATCATGTGGTGGGTGCGTCGCCAGAAATTCTTGTCAGACTGGAAGATTCGGAAGTGACAGTTCGACCGTTGGCGGGCACTCGTCCACGGGGTGCCAATGAAGCAGACGATCAAGCTCTGGAGCAATCACTGCTTGAGGATCCGAAAGAGCTAGCGGAGCACTTGATGTTGATTGATCTGGGGCGCAACGACATAGGCAGAATTGCGCAAACCGGTACAGTTGAAGTAACCGATAAGTTCAGTATCGAGCGCTATTCACATGTTATGCATATCGTTTCTAATGTTGTTGGTAATCTGAAGTCGGGCATGTCGCCCATGGATGTGCTTAAGGCAACGTTTCCTGCAGGCACCCTGTCAGGTGCACCGAAGGTACGCGCCATGGAAATCATACAAGAGCTAGAACCGGTAAAGCGGGGCGTGTATTCCGGGGCAGTTGGCTATCTTTCATGGAATGGCAATATGGATACGGCTATTGCTATCCGCACCGCTGTAGTTAAAGACGGAACACTCAACGTGCAGGCTGGCGCAGGCATTGTTTACGATTCTGACCCCGAAAGCGAATGGCAGGAAACGCACTCCAAAGCACGCGCCATTTTTCGAGCAGTGACAATGGCAGAAGCGGGTTTGGATGCACCGCCAGAGATGTTTGCAGAACTCGCCGACGAACACACCAAGCTCAACGAGGAGGGTATCTAATGTTGGTTGTAATCGACAACTATGATTCCTTTACCTGGAATTTGGTCCAGTATTCTGCCGAACTGGGTTGTGACGTTCGGGTTTTTCGCAACGATGCGATTAGCTGTGACGAGCTGGATGCCTTAGACCCTGCTTGTATCATGGTGTCCCCGGGACCGGGGAGACCGGAGTCTGCCGGTATATCGCTGGAGCTGATTGATCGGTTTTGCGGTCGAATACCTATCCTGGGCGTCTGTTTGGGGCATCAGAGCATCGGTCAGCATTTTGGTGGAAAAATAGTCCTGGCCAAACAGATCATGCATGGCAAGCTCTCGACCGTTTACCATAACAATACGGGTGTATTTACTGGATTGCCTAACCCTATCACCGTGACCCGATATCACTCTCTGGTGATTGACAAGTCCTCTGTTCCCGATTCTCTGGATGTTACGGCCTGGACTATCGATGCTGAGGGTGAGCAAGAAGAAATCATGGCAGTGCGGCACCGCGAGTATTTACTCGAAGGCGTACAGTTTCATCCGGAATCCATTAGTAGTGATTGCGGACATCAGTTGTTAGAGCAGTTTTATAAGGGTACAGAGCTTCGACACTCTCTTAAGCAGACAAGGTAGTGTTAAGCAGGCAAGGTAGAGTGCTACCAATAATGTGGATCATTAACTGGGCAGGAATAAACACATGAAAATCCAGCAAGCGCTTGAGCAGTTACTGAACAAACAGGATCTGAGTAGCGAACAGATGTCTGCGGTGATGAAGCAGGTTATGACTGGCGAAGCAACGCCCTCGCAAATAGGTGGCTTTTTAGTCGCATTACGAATGAAAGGCGAAACGGTTGATGAAGTCGCGGCAGCTGCCAGCGTCATGCGCAGCCTGGCGGATGGAGTGTCGCTCGGTGACAAACCGGCTATCGATATCGTTGGCACAGGAGGCGATTCGACCAGTACCTTCAATGTGTCCACCTGCAGCGCTATTGTTGCTGCAGCGGGTGGGGCCCGGGTTGCAAAGCATGGCAACCGTTCTGTTTCCAGTAAATCTGGTGCAGCTGATCTATTAGAAGAGGCGGGGGTAAACATCGATTTGACGCCCGCGCAGGTTGCGCATTGTGTAGATGGCGTAAGCCTTGGATTTATGTTTGCACCTCGACACCATAGCGCGATGAAACACGCCATTGGGCCGCGCAGAGAGATGGGCATCCGCACCGTATTCAATTTACTTGGACCCCTGACAAACCCTGCCGGTGCAAAGAGTCAGCTATTGGGTGTTTATGCCAAAGAGTGGGTTCGTCCGGTAGCCGAGGTGTTAAAAAAACTCGGTAGTGATCATGTCATCGTAGTCCATGGCAACGATGGCATGGATGAAATCAGCATTAGCGGCACCACTTATGTTGCTCAGTTGAAAGACGGTGAAATAAGTGAATATGAAATTGAACCTTCGCAGTTTGGATTAGCCGTATCACCGCTTGATACCATCAAGGTCGATGGAGCCGCCCAGAGTCTGGAGATGATCAAGCAGGTGCTGGACGATGTCCCTGGCCCGGCGCGAGATATTGTTGTACTTAATTCAGGAGCGGCCTTGTGCGTCGCTGGATTGGCCGACACCATCGCCGAGGGTGTTGAGTTGGCTAAAAAAATCATCTCCAATGGTGCTGCAAAGGCCAAGCTTGCAGAACTTGTAGACGTATCGCAGAGTTTGATTGATTAACTAGTAGCTAACTAGGAGCTAACTAGGAGCTAACTAGGAGCTAACTAGGAGCTTAGCTAGAAGCAATATTTTTTGGATTGTTTTTAGCTTGTTTATTAGCTTGTTTATTAGATTGTTTATTAGATTGTTTATTAGATTGATTGCTAGATTGATTGCTAGATTGATTGCTAGATTGATTGCTAGATTGATTGCTAGATTGATTGCTAGATTGACTATTAGATTGACCGTTTGACACTGCATTTATCTTTAAAAATCCTGAAACCAACACCAGAGTGATTTCCATGGCTGTAGAAGTACCCGATATTCTCAAACGGATCGTACAGCGCAAACATGAGGAGATTGCTGAACGTCAATCGAAGGTTTCACAGGCTTCGTTGCAGGCACAGGCTAAGGATGCTGACATGCCGCGCGGTTTTACTCGTAGCATTAATCAACGACTGGAATCCGGTCAGTCGGCTGTGATCGCGGAAATTAAAAAAGCATCACCCAGTAGGGGCGTGATTCGAGAACCTTTTGAGCCTGCCAGTATTGCCCTTAGCTATGAGCATGGCGGTGCAACCTGCCTTTCTGTTCTGACTGATGCGGATTTTTTTCAAGGCAGTGAAACTGCTCTGATCAGCGCGCGTGCTGCCTGCACATTGCCGGTGATCCGCAAAGACTTTATTGTTGATTCGTATCAAGTTGATGAAGCAAGAGCTATTGGCGCGGATTGTATTTTATTGATTGTTGCTGCGTTAGATGATTCGAAGCTGCGAGAGCTTTATGCGCAAGCCGTTGCGTTGGGGATGGATGTGCTGGTTGAAGTGCATGACGAGGCTGAGCTGCAAAGAGCTTTGAGTATCAATCCGATGTTGTTGGGAATCAATAATCGCGATCTACGTACCTTTGATGTTTCTTTGTCTACGACTGAGTCATTGCTTTCAGCGATACCAGATGAGGTGATCGTTGTGACAGAAAGTGGCATATTGCAGCCGGAAGATGTGAGTCGAATGCGAGGCGCAGGTGTGCATGCATTTCTAGTGGGAGAGGCCTTCATGCGGGCAGATGATCCTGGCAGCGCTCTACGAGCGATGTTTAGCCAGTGATGACAAGTGCTGTAGTAGCTGAAGATACCGGGCAAGAAAAAGCCGAAACCCCGCAAAAGGTTTCGGCCTGGTCAAAAACAGTGCTGGTTTGAACCTAACTTCTCAAGTCAGCTGCCCTGTGCAGCGAAGCATGAGATTGCCTTTTTTGGTTAAACGATAGTGCCTTAGCGCGTACCGTATATAACCATTGTTTTGCCGCGGGCGTGAATCAAGCCGCGATCTTCCAATTCCTTGAGTACACGACCCACCATTTCGCGAGAGCACCCGACTATGCGTGCTATCTCTTGACGGGTGATGCGAATCTGCATGCCGTCTGGATGAGTAATGGCATCTGGCATCTTGGCCAGATCCAACAAGGTTGAAGCCACTCGTCCAGTGACGTCAAGGAAAGCCAGGTCGCGAACCTTGATACTGGTTTTGCGAAGGCGTGCCGCCATCTGAGTGGTAATTGCGTATAGAAGATCGGGCTGCTCGGATGACAGTCTACGAAATTGGTCGTAGTTCATCTCAGCAAGCTCACACTTGACGCGGGCTACAACCCATGCGCTTCGTTGTGACTCTTCGTCAAAAAGGCCCATCTCTCCGAAAAAGTCACCGGCGCTCAGGTAGGCCAGTACAATTTCTCGTCCGTCATCGTCTTCAATGACTACGCTGACGGAACCATCGACAATGTAGTACAAAGTCTCAGGCACGTCACCGTGGTGAATTATGGTAGTTTTCGCCGGGTACTGTCTTCTGTGGCTGCTTCTTAGAAACAAGTCTAGCCATTCAACAGGTGGCGGTGCAATACGAGGCGCCAGCATTCTAATGTTTCTCCGTACTCAAAGTTTGCGCAAGAACCGGGTGGGTCATAAGAGACCGCCCAGACTGTTTTTGTCTAACGTCAAACATTGATCGGCGGTGTTTCTGAATTCTTCAATTAAATCGGTACCGTTATCAGGGCCGAATTGTGAACACGAGGGTATATAACGTTGCACGCACGAGTTAAATGGCTTGATCATATGAGCTTCGTTGGTGAATCCGGTAGTGGTCACTCGGTGGTATTGGATGGCTCACCGGAACACGGTGGCCGAAATCTCGGTACTAGACCCATGGAACTGATACTGATTGGCTTGGGTGGTTGCACCGCATTCGATGTAGTGCTGATGTTGCAAAAGTCTCGCCAGAAAGTGATAGACGTTGAAGTGCTGCTGGATGCAGAGCGTGCCGAGGAGATTCCGCATGTATTCACGGACATAAAAGCCCACTTCAAGGTGTGGGGCAAACAACTGAGTGACAAGCACGTCGATCGAGCCGTTAAATTGTCTGCTGAGAAGTACTGTTCAGCAACAAAAATGCTAGAAAGCACGGCCAATATTTCTTATACATGGGAAATTATTGACTCAGAAATTGAATAGAAGAAAGTCTATTGACTTGGGCCGGACAAATTAGTTGTGGCTTTTTGACGCTTTCTCGAGCGGATTGCGGCTTATTTCTTTTTTTGTGAGTGATATCACACAATAGTGTGTGGCGAGTAACCCTCGGTGTGACGTCAATGCCGCATTAAAATGCAGTGTTTGTGACGGTTTTGCGCCGATCTATGCGCGAATAATGGTGATTCTCAAAATTAGTTGGTTAAATTCCACAGAATTCTGAGATTGGGGGAAAAGTTGGCCCGTGCATTGCAATATCCGGGTACGCAAGTGAAGTTTTCTCCTCCATCATCCCTGAGATGGTTTGCAGCGCGGTCGCAGGACCGCGCTGAATTTTTTGCGTTTAAGTTACTGAAAAAACTCCATTTATGCTGTTTTCTGTGCAATGAAATGGAGCTTGTGCACAACCCCGTGCCACTATCCGCCAGAGTTTTACCTGCAAAAACCACGGCTCGTGATCTGTGCCATCAACCAAGCCAACGCTTGTTGCGTATTAACTGCAGGGATGAACAGCGGGCTATGCACAAGTGCCGGTCGCCGGCAGCACAAGGAAAAATGTGTTTGAAGGTTGAGCTTCAGTTAATCCTGCATTACAATGGCGGGCTTAGTCCGATTATGTCCTACCGAGATACTCCTACGTGAACAAGACTACCGTCAGCGCAAAACCTGCAGAGGTTAAACGTGAATGGTTCGTTATCGATGCTGAGGGCAAGACGCTCGGTAACGTGGCGACTGAATGTGCCCGCCGATTGCGCGGAAAACACAAGCCCATTTACACACCGCATGTGGATACCGGCGACTACATGGTTGTGATCAATGCATCCAAGGTTGTTGTTACCGGCAACAAAGCGAAGAACAAGATGTACCGTCACCATACGGGCTACATCGGCAATTTGAAGTCAACCAATTTCGAGAAGCTGCAGCAGACTCACCCAGAGCGAATCATCGAGCTGGCGGTCAAAGGTATGCTTCCCAAGAATGCCCTGGGTCGTGATATGTACCGTAAGTTACGCGTTTTCGCCGATGCAAAGCATACCCACGAAGCCCAACAGCCGCAGATTCTGGAGCTCAACTAATAATGGCTGCACAACAGTTCTACGGCACTGGTCGTCGTAAATCCTCTACAGCTCGCGTGTTCATGCACGCAGGCGCTGGCAGTATCGTTGTAAACGGTAAGCCTCTCGATCAGTACTTTGGTCGTAAAACCGCACACATGATCGTGCGGCAGCCACTAGAGCGCACAGACACGCTCAGTAACTTTGATTTCAAAATCACTGTTAAAGGTGGTGGCGGTAGTGGTCAGGCAGGTGCGATACGTCTAGGCATTTCTCGCGCACTGCTCGCTTATGATGAATCCTTGCGCGGCTCATTGCGCGGTGCTGGCTTCCTAACT
Source organism: Granulosicoccus sp. (assembly GCA_045106475.1). Lineage (GTDB taxonomy): Bacteria > Pseudomonadota > Gammaproteobacteria > Granulosicoccales > Granulosicoccaceae > Granulosicoccus. Next base: position 23,482 of record JBGCEO010000167.1, on the reverse strand, counting down.
CGCGATGCGCGTGAAGTGGAGCGTAAGAAAGTCGGTCTACGTAAAGCGCGTAAAGCCACTCAATACTCTAAGCGATAATTTATTTGTCAGCCAAACGTGCTGGCAGATCGATCTTCGTCTTGAAACAAAAAAAACCCCGCTCGGTCGGGGTTTTTTTGTGTCAAATTTTGACAAGCCAATACCCTTGACGCTGCGTATCAGGATTAGGTCTGTATTGAATCCTTATCCGACAGGGTCATAAAGTGTAATGTCATTGCCATGAATGCGCCGCTAGACAACACGCCGCTTGGGCTTCCAACCAAGCCGTGTCGAGAAATTCCCTACAACTACACCTCGTTTTCGGATCGGGAAATTGCCCTGCGCTATTTGGGAGAACCTGGTTGGCAACTGATTCAGTCACTGCGAGATGAACGCCGCACCGGTCAGTCTGCGCGGATGTTGTTTGAAGTGCTTGGTGACATCTGGGTTGTTGATCGTAATCCGTTCATACAAGAAGACCTGCTGACAAATCGCCGACGCCGGGATGCTCTGGTTGACGCATTGAAACATCGCGTAGATCAGATTGTTGCAAGAGCAGGGGAAGATACCCGTGTTGGTAACCTGATTGCGATTGCCAGAAAAGCCATAAAATCCTTTCAAACCCGATTGTCAGAAATACAAGACCTGCGCAAGGAGGTCGTGACAAACATGCGACAGGCAACTCACGCGGATAACATTCGATTTGATGGCCTTTCAAGAGTCTCCCATGTCACGGATGCTACTGACTGGCGAGTCGAGCTGCCGTTTGTGGTGCTTACCCCCGACACCGAGTCTGAACTTCCCGGATTGATCAAGCTATGTATTTCATTGGGGCTAACGATCATTCCAAGAGGAGGGGGCACAGGCTATACCGGTGGTGCTATTCCATTGCATGCAAAAACGGCTGTCATCAATTTGGAAAAACTCGATGCCCTTGGTGATGTTCAGCTCACTACATTAGCTGCTGAAGACGGAAAGCCCTCTAGAGAGGTAAGCACCATACGCGTAGAAACCGGTGTGGTGACGCGACGGGTCAGTGAGGCTGCTCAGGCCAATGGATTAGCGTTTGCGGTTGATCCGACCTCTCAGGATGCGTCCACTATCGGTGGCAACATCGCTATGAACGCTGGAGGAAAAAAAGCGGTTTTGTGGGGCACCACATTGGATAATTTGTTGTCGTGGAGAATGGTGGACCCAGACGGCCACTGGCTGGATGTCGAAAGGCTTGACCATAATCTTGACAAGATACATCTGCAGGACACGGTTCGTTTTAGAGTGACGCGCACCGACGCCCGGAGCAACAGTGTACTGGGCAAGCCTCAGCTCATCGAGATGCCGGGGTCAAGCTTGCGTTTGCAAGGTTTGGGAAAAGACGTTACCAACAAATTTCTGGGCGGTTTGCCCGGTGTTCAAAAAGAGGGTTGCGACGGTCTTATCAGCTCTGCTGTTTTCATTTTGCACCGAATGCCCGATCACGTGCGAACAGTCTGCATGGAATTTTATGGACGTGATCTTCGGCAGGCTGTACTGGGCATAACTGAAGTCAAAGACTTTCTTGATCAGACTGACGGGATCCAGCTGGCCGGCCTGGAGCACTTGGATGATCGTTACATCAAGGCGGTTAACTACAGCGCAAAGGCGGCTCGAGGAGAATTGCCCAAGATGCTGTTGCTCGCCGACATCGTTAGCGATGATAGTGATCTGGTGGGCAAGGTGGCCTCGGGGATTGTGCAATTAGTCAACAAGCGAGGTGCTGAGGGGTTTATAGCGGTTAGCGCCGAAGCACGCAAACAGTTCTGGGCTGCACGCTCAAGAACCGCTGCCATTGCTGCTCACACCAATGCCTTCAAGATCAATGAAGATGTAGTTATACCGCTGTCAAGACTGGCTGATTACAGTGAAGGTATCGAAAGAATCAACATTGAGCATTCGCTGAGTAACAAGCTTGTGATGCTAGAGCGAGTCAGGCAGTTGTTGGTGTCAGACGATGCTCATTCAATGCTCTCAACCCCTGGTGACGAAAGCGATGAAAGTTCTGCCATCGCCACACGCGCTCTGAATGCTGCGCTGGAAATGCTTGACGACGTTCATGCAAACTGGAGTGAGCTCTACGAAAGACTGCAAACTGCAGATGATAAATTTCTTACAAGCCTCAAGCAGTGGGATGATTCTGCTGAACAATTAGAAATTATCGAACAAGATAGCTGCGTGTTGGCGTTGCTACGTCGTGACGATGTAATTTCTTACCGCAAGTCTGTTGAGAAACCGCTAAAAGAGCGCTTTACAGGTAAGCGTTTCGTTAAGCTATGTGAGTGCATAGATCAGATTCATGGCCAGTTTCGCCCACAGCGTTTGTTCGTGGCGCTTCACATGCATGCTGGCGACGGTAACATTCACACGAATATTCCTGTCAATTCCAATGACTATGACATGATGCGACAAGCAGAGGGCATTGTCGATCGTGTTATGGAATTAGCCCGGTTACTCAATGGCGTGATCTCTGGGGAGCATGGTATCGGTCTTACCAAAATGCAGTACCTGGATGATGCGTCGATACAGGCATTTGCTGACTACAAGAATGTAGTTGATCCGAATGGGCACTTTAACAAGGATAAGTTGATGCCCGGTTCTAACCTTGAGAATGCGTACACGCCTTCATTACGATTGGTTGAACAGGAAGCTCTCATACTGGAACAAAGCGAGTTGGGTTCCTTGAACGACAGCATCAAGGATTGCTTGCGTTGCGGTAAGTGTAAGCCTGTTTGTACCACCCATTCGCCTGGTGCAAACCTGTTGTATTCGCCGCGCAATAAGGTACTGGGTACGGGTTTGATCATTGAGGCGTTTCTGTATGAAGAGCAAACGCGCCGTGGCTTATCCATAAGGCATTTCGATGAGATGAATGACATTGCAGATCACTGCACCGTTTGTCACAAATGCCTGGCGCCTTGCCCTGTCGATATAGACTTTGGTGATGTGTCGATTACCATGCGCAAGATTCTCAAAGATCGTGGTCAGAAGAATTTCAGTCTCGGCACCAAGGCATCGATGGCTTTTCTGAATGTAAAAGATCCCACCACTATAAAGTTCATGCGCAAAGGTATGGTGGAGTGGGGCTTTCAGGCGCAACGTGGTGCAAGCGCTGTGATAAACCGCCTGCCTGCAGTGGGCCGAAAGAAGCTGCAACCGCCCAATACGAGTGGTGCATCAAAACCTATCGAGCAAGTCGTTCATTTTGTAAACAGAAAACTACCTAACAAGGCAATGTTGCCAGCCAAAACTACCCGTGCTCTATTGGGTATCGAAAACCGCGATTACGTTCCTATCATTCGCGATCCGGTTAAATCCAGCGATAGTAGCGAGGCCGTTTTCTATTTTCCCGGTTGTGGATCAGAAAGACTGTTCAGCCAGGTGGGCTTGGCAACTCTTGCCATGCTCTACGACTCCGGAAGCAAGACTGTCATGCCGCCGGGATATCTTTGTTGTGGCTATCCACAGACATCAACAGGTGATGTTGACAAGGGTAAGCAAATAACCACAGAGAATCGCGTCTTGTTTCATCGTGTGGCAAACACCCTGAACTACCTTGATATAAAGACGGTGGTGGTATCTTGCGGTACCTGTATGGATCAATTGCTCAAGTACGAATTCGAACAGATCTTTCCGGGGTGCCGGTTACTGGATATTCACGAATATCTGATGGAAAAAAACTACTCGCTTGACGGTGTAGAAGGCCAGCACTATGTCTATCATGATCCCTGTCATAGCCCGATGAAGACATACAGCCCGATGAAAGTCACAGAAGCTTTGCTTGGACAATCTGTTACTGCTTCGGATCGATGTTGCGGCGAGGCAGGTACCTTCGCAGTCGCCCGGCCGGATATTGCCACGCAAGTCAGGCAACGAAAGGCCAAAGAGCTAGAGGCAAATCTGCTTGCCAATAACGTAGAGCCGGGTAACACCGATCATAACGTTAAGATGATGACATCCTGTCCGGCCTGCGTACAGGGTTTGAGCCGGTATCGAGATGAAACCGGTCTTGATACCGACTACATAGTGGTTGAGCTCGCCAAAGGTCTCTTTGGCGATGACTGGGCAAAGAACTTTGTAGACACGGTCAATCAGGGCGGTGTCGAACAGGTACTGCTGTAAGCGAGGCGTTAGGGTCTATCAAATATGGACCCTGACGTAGGGCTGAGCAGTTTGTGATACAGCTTGCCTGCAGATACGTCTGTCATACTGGACAGGTAGTCGGCAATAGCGCGATAGCCTTCCAATTCATACTGTTCGTAAACTGCTACAGGCAAAAGACGTTTCGGGTTAGCTGCGAAAATTTCAAACAGTCGAACAACTACGCGCTGGCCTTTGTATTGCAGCATTTGCAATTCAGGGCGCAGAATCACATGATGCATGACGAAATCTTTTATCAACAGCAGAATCTTGTAGGCCATAGGTTCCATTTTGGCTTGCATCTTCAATAAAGGAGCATCGAACTCTTCCTGAGCCTCGATTGTGATGCTGCGGATAAAATAACCCACCAGGCGACTAATGGCGTGCTTTCTGTCTTTTGCGGCCGAACTGAATAGCAGCTGATTGAACTGACTCATATCTTTGTTAATTGGATTTGAATCAAGCTCGTTTATAACCTGAGCAACCTGTTGCAACCAGATATCACGCTCTACTAAGCCTAGTGCCAACGCATCTTCCAGATCGTGTACGCCGTAGGCTATGTCATCGGCAAGTTCCATGATGCTGGTATCCAGACACTTGAACCGGGTGCGGGCATGCCCGTCTCGAGTTGTATCCAGTGATAAGAAAAGCGTCTTATCGTCATCGTTGAAGGGTTCCAATAGCCAATCGAGTACATCCTGTTCTGCATCGTAGATGCACTTGGGTGGAGACCAGTGATCGATATTCAGATGATTTTCTTCGGCAACGGGCAGGTATCTACAGACATCAGAATAGAGTGCCGGATATTTGATGGTACCCAGCATCGTTCTGCGGGTCAGATCAAGACCGGAGTCTGGGGAGTATTCGCCAAGCCTTGCCAGTATGCGCAGCGTCTGACCATTGGCTTCAAACCCTCCGTGATCTCGCATCATCGTGTTCATAGCCACTTCTCCACCATGTCCAAAGGGTGAATGCCCAATGTCGTGGGCCAGGCAAATCGCCTCGATCAGGCTAAATGAGGGGATGAGAGACTGATGACAATCGTTTTCGGGTTGATCGCGAAGCCACTCGCAGATGCCAGAACCCACTTGAGCCACTTCTAGCGAATGGGTCAGACGTGTACGATAGAAATCGCTTTCCCCCAGGCCGAGAACCTGAGTTTTGGACTGCAGGCTTCTGAAGGATGCGCTATGTATGATTCTCGCTCGATCGCGCTGATACTGGCTATCTTCGCGAGTGCTGTTGAAGCCCCGATCAGGGTTGCTCTGATGCTCTGATCTTCGTTCTAGCCAGACACTCAAGACACCGCTCCTATTGTGAAATATATTGCATTAATGTGCGTGCAGGCCCGTGCCGGGTGACTGCGCGGATCGCTCATAGTTTAGGCCATCAAGAGAGCGGCATGGCAGCTTACTGATCATTCGAAGGAAACTGATAGTGCGCGCAATCCACAATGAATATTCTGCCGTAACAATAAGCAAAGTATGACCCTGTAACAAACTATTAACACACGCGTTCGTATTATCGGCTATCTGTCTAACAGCTGAGAAACCCCTGAACATAAAAGCCAGGCATACGTTCGATCAACTGCTTCTGATAATTGATAATGGCTAGAAAACCAAGAATCCATTTTGCTGGTGCTGTGTACCACGTGATACTGAAAGGGCTTGATGACCAAGCTGTATTCAGGAGTGTAACCGACAGGCGTGAATGGGAAGCGCTGGTTGAGGATGGCGTCAAGCGCTTTGGACACTCCATACATGCCTACTGCTGGTCAAAGAACCATGTACAAATGGCCATCCAGGTCAAAGATACTCCTTTATCTAAAATCATGCAGAACCTGTTGTTTCGCTATACCCGATATTTCAACAAGAAAAACCAGCGCCAGGGCGCTTTATTTCATGGTAGGTACAAAGCGATTCTTATCGAGTCTGATATCTATTTGAATGATCTTGTTCGATACATTCACAATAATCCAATCAGACACGGTTCCTCCAAGTCTGCGGCAACAGCCAAATGGACGAGCCATGCTGGCTATGCATCTGCGGGTGATCAACCTGATTGGCTTACGACGTCCACGGTTTTGAGTAGTTTTGGCAAGTCTGACAAAGTCGCCAGAAAAGCGTTTGTAAAATTTGTCGAGGCCGGCAAGGATGAAGGCGAACGCACTGATTTGATGCGCGGTAGTGAAGGAGGTCGCTTGCTCGGAGGCAAGCAATTTACCAAAAAGGCATTGAAACCTGCCAAGGAAGTGAAAGCGAGCGTAACGCTAAACCAATTGGTCAAGCGTGTCTGTCGGGAAGAAGGGGTTAAAGAAGCACACCTGTGCAATGACAGTCGAGCTCGCAAAGAGAGCCGGATAAGGCAGACAATCGCCTATATAGCGATGGAATTGAACGTCGCCAGTCTGACTTCACTGGCCAATCGTTTTAATCGTGACTTAACGACCATGAGTCGAAACCAGCGTCACTTCCGCGATCGATTAACCGGCGATGCCGAGTTGCAAAAACATGTGCGTAGTATGCGTAAACAGGTATTGGCTGGTTAGTCGATGGATGAATGGCTAGATATTGTTGACGACAGCGATACCGTAATCGGTCGAGCAACGCGTTCTCGCATTCACGAGAAAAGTCACCTCCACCGCTCTTCACACGTTCTGCTGTTCAATACGCGTGGTAGTTTGTTCGTACAGTTGCGCAGCCATCTCAAGGATACCAATGCGGGTCTTTGGGATACAAGCGCTGCGGGTCACGTCGATTCCGGTGAAAACTATCTCGATTGTGCCATCAGGGAATTACACGAGGAACTAGGGGTGATCCTAGGTCCAGATGATTTCGAAACGATAGGCAAGCTGTCACCCGAAGCAAGCAATGGCTATGAATTCTCCACTATATATACGGCGTTTTCCGATCAACCTCTGGTTCTTCAGAGCGAGGAGATAGACGATGGCGTCTGGGTGACGGCACAGGAACTCGATCAATGGATCGATGATCGGCGCGCAGACTTCACAGAAACATTCCTGGTTGTCTGGACAATGCTCAAATCCAATAAGAGCTCTTCGAAATAGAGCTTTGACCTGGCCGAGCAGTAAGGAGGAGCGCTGGCACCATTGGCCAGCCCCCACTGTCGGTCGTACTTACTGTGTATATTTGATAAAAGAACTCAGGGCATTCCGCTCTTTTATTGAGGTATTGACGCGTGTCTGAAACCCTTCCGAACAAGGCGAGTGCGGTAATAATTGGTGGCGGTGTAACCGGCGCAAGTGTCGCTTATCATCTAAGTAAACTCGGTTGGCAGGATGTAGTGCTGCTTGAGCGCAAACAGTTTGCCTGCGGCACTACCTGGCACGCTGCCGGGCTCATTGGAACTGTCAGAGCCAATGAAAGCCATGCCCGGCTTACTGAATATTCCATGCGTCTTTTGCATGAGCTAGAAGAAGAGACAGGCCAGGCGACTGGTTTCCGTCAGGTGGGTAGTCTGAGCATTGCACATACTGCTGATCGCTGGGAGGAGCTGCGCCGTGTCGCGTCGATGAACAATGCTTTCGGTGTCACGCGTGTTGATACGGTAACAGCTGATGAAGTCGGCTCTTTGTTTCCGTTGATCGATACATCCGGCCTGCTCGGAGGCACCTTTGTAGAGCAGGATGGCAAGGGTAATCCCATCGAAATTACAACCGCTTTTATCAAGGGTGCGCGGCAGCGAGGTGCTATGTGCCTCGAAGGCATCCATGTCGATGAGGTGTTGATCGAAGGCGGTAGAGTACGTGGGGTGGTGACTGATCAAGGCACGATAGCATCGGATTTTGTTGTGAATTGCGGCGGTATGTGGGCCAGAGAACTTGGGCGCAGTAGTGGTGTAAATGTGCCACTTCATGCGTGTGAACACTATTACGCGGTCACTGAAAAGCATGATTCGGTCACGCCTGAGCTGCCGGTTCTGCGTGATCATGATAAGTGCGTGTACATAAAAGAAGATGCGGGTGGCCTACTGGTGGGTGCATTTGAAAAACGCGCTGTTGCCTGGGGTCAGGCAGGTATACCCGCCGATTTCAGTTTCGATGAGTTGCCGGGGCATATGGAAGAGCAGCTAATGCCTGTGCTCGAAGATGCAATGGTGCGTGTGCCTATGCTGGCAGATGTGGGCTGGCGCAGCTTTTTTTGCGGTCCAGAGTCGTTTACACCGGATGATCAGTTTCATGTAGGAGAAGCACCCGAGGTTAAAGGTTATTTTGTTGCAGCCGGCTTGAATTCTGTAGGCATTCAAAGCTCGGGTGGACTGGGTAAAGTGTGTGCGGAGTGGATGCATAACGGCTATTCGCCTTTGGATCTTTGGGGCAATGATATTCGCCGGATGTACCCCTTCATGGGTACGCGCCGCTTTGCCGCCGAACGAGCAGAGGAAACCTTGGGCCTGCTGTACGACAATCATTACCCTTTTCGACAATTTGCCACCGGGCGAAACGTGCGACTCTCACCAGCTCATCAACGTCATGTAGAGCACCGCGCATGCTTTGGTCAGGTAGCCGGTTGGGAACGACCCAACTGGTATGCACCGGAAGGTGTTGCACCGGAGTATCAATACAGTTTTGAGCGTCAAAATTGGTTTGAATATTCTGCTGCAGAGCATCGTGCTACTCGTTCGGCGGTAACCTTGACTGATCAATCCAGTTTTTCGAAGTACCTGGTTCAGGGCCGGGATGCGACAAAGGTGTTGCAACGAATCTGCACCGCTGATATCAATGTCGATGCGAGCAAGATCGTATACACGCACTGGTTAAACGAGCGCGGTGGCATCGAAGCTGACCTGACCGTCACGCGCTTGTCAGAGCGCGAGTATCTGGTCATCAGTGGTGCTGCAACCACGCATAAGGATTTGCACTGGCTTAACAAGCACATTGGCGACGATGATTTTTGCACGGTCACTGATGTAACCACTCAGTGGGCTGTGTTTGGCATCATGGGTCCCAATAGTCGTGCGCTTTTAGAACCTTTGCTGGGTATGGACTTATCTAATGAGGTCTTTCCTTTTGGTAGAAGCGTTAATGCAGAGCTGGGGTATGCACCCATTCGCATAACGCGAGTCTCCTTTGTCGGTGAATTGGGTTGGGAGCTTTGCATCCCAGCTGAAATGGCATTGCCAGTGTTTGATATTTTATGGCAGGCAGGGCAGGCGCATGATCTTAAGCTTGCTGGTTTGCATGCACTTGATAGTTGCCGAATAGAAAAGAAATTTCTGCATTTTGGCCACGATGTTGCGGATGAAGACACACCGCTGGAGGCAGGCGTCGGCTTTGTGTGTGCAATGGATAAGAATATTCCCTTCATCGGTCATGATGCTATCGCCGCACAAAAAGACAGTGGTGCGCACTTGCATAAGCGTTTGGTTCAGTTTGTATTGCAGGACCCAGAGCCGCTTTTGTATCACCATGAACCGATACTGGCGAGCGGGCAGTGTGTGGGCTACCTTACGTCGGGAAATTACGGTCACACTGTGGGGTCCTCGGTTGGGTTGGGTTATGTCAAGTGCCAGGAGGTGATTAATGCAGAGTGGCTTGCAGGCCAAACCTGGACCATTGATGTGGGTGGGCAGAGGTTTGCCGCAACCGCTTCGCTGAGGGCGGCCTACGATCCCAAAGGTGAGCGCATGCGTGACTAGCGTTTGTGCCTGGTAGAAACAAGGGTGGCTCAACTCTATCTGTGCGCCACCTGAAGACCAGGTTGTAATTCTGTATCCTAGCCGGGTGGAACGCCTGGTGCTTGTTAAGCACCAGTTTGTAAACTATCTACTACCCCTATGCAGATAATAGATACCTCGCTGGATTCAGTAAAAATCCTCGAACCCCGTGTATTTGGTGATGATCGAGGGTTTTTTCTCGAATCCTGGAATCAATCCGTGTTTGAACAACACGGCCTTCCTACCCATTTTGTGCAAGACAACCATAGTCGCTCCGGTCAGGGTGTTCTGCGAGGTCTGCACTATCAGATCAAACAGCCCCAGGGCAAACTGGTTAGAGTGACTCAGGGTGAAGTATTTGATGTGGTCGTTGATATGCGCCGCTCCTCCAGCCAGTTCGGTCAGTGGTTTGGAGTTCACTTGTCTGAATCGAACAAGCGTCTGCTTTGGGTGCCACCGGGGTTTGCCCATGGTTTCTATGTGGTATCAGACTCGGCTGATTTTCAGTACAAATGCACCGAATATTACGCGCCTGAGCACGAGCGCAGTTTACTCTGGAACGATTCGCAGATTGGCATAGAGTGGCCCATCATTAATGGAACAGAACCACTGTTGGCAGCTAAGGATGTTGCGGGCACAGCACTGGCTGACAGCGATTACTTCGACTAATGAAAGTATTTATTACCGGCGCCAGCGATGGGCAACTTTACTGGGAACTGGAACGTTCCGCCCCTGAGACAGTTCAGCTGCTCACTCTGCCTGATCGTCTGGACATCACCGATCGAGATGCTGTTATGCAGGCCATCAGCTCACTTGATCCTGATGCAATTGTCAACGCTGCAGCCTATACCGCTGTTGATCAGGCCGAAACTGATCAGGGGAAGGCAAAATCACTCAACGTTGATGCTGTTGAGTATCTGGCATCCGCAGCCCTTGCAGTTAATGCCAATCTGATTCACATATCGACAGACTTCATATTCGGCGTGGGTGACGGATCTCCTTTTGTCGAACACGCCGAGGTTGATCCTGTCAGTGTTTACGGAAAAACCAAATTGGCAGGGGAGCAGATCCTTACCGAAAAAATGCCCGATAGCAGTCTGGTGATCAGAACGGCCTGGGTGTATTCGTCCAATGGCAACAATTTTGTCAAAACCATGCTGCGATTGATGAACGAGCGAGACCAGGTCGGCGTGATCGCTGATCAGATCGGATCGCCCACCTGGGCCCACTCGCTGGCTCAGGCCATTTGGCGCGCGGTCGAGATTAAACTGACAGGCACAATTCACTGGACGGGTGCAGGTGTGGCAAGTTGGTATGATTTTGCCGTTGCCATTCAGGAAGAGGGCACAGCGCTTGGTTTAATAGACAGCCATGCACAAGTCTCCCCGCTGACTACCGAACAATACCCGACACCTGCAGCCAGGCCTCACTACAGTGTGCTCGAATTGACCCGCTCTTGGGGGTTATTGGACAAACAGGCTCATCATTGGCGCGAGGATTTACGCACCATGCTTAAGGAGCTGCTATGAGGCGCATGTTAGTGACCGGGGCCGCTGGTTTCATTGGGGCTAATTTTGTTCGTTACTGGCGCAACATGTATCCAGATGACTACATTGTGGTTGTTGACGCACTGACCTACGCAGGCAATCGGGCCAATCTTGATGGTCTATTGAATAGTCAGTGCAAGTTGGTCGAAGCTGATATCAATGACACTCAACTGATGATGGAGCTGCTGCGATCAGACTCTTTGAACACCGTCGTGCACTTTGCCGCTGAGAGTCACGTTGACCGATCAATTGAAGGGCCTGATGTTTTTATTGAGGCCAATATTTTAGGTACACACAGTCTTTTAAAAGCAGCCCGTCAAGTATGGCTTACAGAAGGCAAAGCTACTGCTCAGCATCGCTTTCATCATGTATCCACTGACGAGGTGTACGGCACACTGTCCATGAATGATCCGGCGTTTACTGAACACACGCCCTATGCGCCTAATTCACCGTATTCTGCGAGCAAGGCATCCTCTGATTTTCTGGTTCGATCCTACTTCCATACCTATGGGTTGCAGGTCACGACCAGCAATTGCAGCAATAACTACGGGCCTTATCATTTTCCCGAAAAACTGATACCACTGATCATCATTAATCTTTTGCATGGCAAAAGCCTCCCCATCTATGGTGATGGCAAAAACATCAGAGACTGGTTATATGTAGAAGATCATGCACGCGGTATCGATCTTGTACTCAAGCAAGGTCGGGTGGGGGAGACGTATAACATTGGCGGTGTTAATGAGTGGACCAATATCGACATTGTGAGCTCGATATGTCGGTTGATTGATCAGCGCTTCGCGAATAATGCAGATTTGCAAAACCGCTACCCTGAATGTCCGGCTGCTAAAAACAAAGCTTGTGAGAGCCTGATCACCTACGTGAAAGATCGAGCGGGTCATGATTTCAGGTATGCCATAGACACTGCCAAGATTCGTTCAGAACTCGGCTATGAACCCGCTATCGATTTTGATACAGGCATAGCAAAAACAGTTAACTGGTATCTAGGCAATGCCCAATGGTGGCAAAGTGTGCTCGATGGCAGTTATCGAGATGCTGTCTAGCAAGTTTGGGCCTGCAGTCAAACCAGGCCCATAGTCTGTATCACAAAAGCAAAGAGTCTTAGATCCCCACGAAGGGTTGCATGATCTTGCCCAGTATTCCTGAGTAGCGCACAGGCGATTGAGTGGCGATCAGAGCGATGCAGGGTTCGTCTGTATCGACCACAGGCTGGTGCAGGATGTCGTCGTCCAGGTCGGCAATATCCCCTGCCTTGAATCTGCCAATCGAGTCTTGATAGGAGCCACGCACAATGTAGGTGAGCTCTCGGTCATTGTGGGAATGCTCGCTGAGTACAACACCGGGGTTCAAGTGCAAAAGCTTGAAAGCGCCTTGACTGCGGTGCTGGTCACTGAGATTAAACTGCTTTATGCCCGGTGCTATGCGGCTCCAATCCAGCTCTTCGAGCCGATCGGGCAACAACCTGGCAAGCGGTCGAGGAACACCGTTCTTAGGCTCGTATTCTGAGTTGCCAGTGCTGGCAGCAGAGGCCACCGATGGCACTGAATGCTCTGGAAATGATGCTGCCTTGCGCAGTAACTCTGCAGCACTGAGAGTCACATGCTCTGATTCGCCCTGTTCAAACAGGCTTCCGCCAACCTGGTCCGCTAATTCTGCCCGTCTACGGCAGTGACTGCATACCGTCAGGTGGCAAGCCACCAGCGTTTCCATGGACGGGCTCAGGCTGCCCGAGGCATAGTCCTGAATAGTCTCACTTGTCAGGTGGTGGGACACGCTCATAATGCACTGGCTCTACAAGATTGATGGTTCACAGAAAATTTATTCCTCTGCATTGAGACTTGACCTTACGGATTGCATGGCTAATCGGATTCGTGATTTTACCGTGCCAATTGGCAGATCTAGCCATTTGGCTATTGCACCGTGAGATTGTCCCCTAAAATACGACAGGTGCATCACTTGTCGTTGTTCCTGTGGAAGCTTCTCCAGCGCTTTTTGTAGCGTCAGCGCAGCTTGCGCATTGGCCACAAAGTTCTCTTGAGGGTCTTTCTCAGTGGTTTCGAGGTCGAGCATTTCGTCATCCAGTTCGACCTCAATACGTGAATTGCCTCTCAAATAATCAATGCGTCTGTTACGGGCGATGGTAAACAGCCAGGTACTGGCGGCAGCCTTACTTGGATCGTAGCTCTCTGCCCGGCGCCAAACAGTCAGCATAATCTCCTGCGTAAGCTCTTCTGCTATTTCCTCATTCATTCCTTTTCCGATCAAAAAGGATTTTACGCGGCCGGCATAATAACCATACAGGTCGGCAAAGGCGGCCTCATCGCGATCTCTGCCGATCGCTAGAAGGTTGTCGCCCATGCGTTTTCTTAGCGCTACTGACGCATCAGTCTGCTTTTTTTCTTCTGTTGGCACAGATGTGTTCATAATTATTTGTAGCTCTTACGACCTCCATGTCATAGCGGATCTGATCCTACCCAGATGAAGTACCGTAGGAGCGCAATGTTGTGCAAACTATAGAGTAGACTCGCCGATATGGTACACGATGACAAATTGCACATTGCGATAGTGGGCAGTGGAGCCGCGGGCCTGGCCGCTGCCTGGCTGCTGTCCAAGCGGCACAGGGTAACCTTGCTGGAAAAAGAGAACCGTCTGGGCGGCCATGCCCATACCGCAACAATCGCCTCCAAGGCGAACCTGAAGATAGACACCGGTTTTATCGTATACAACGAGCCGAGTTACCCTAATCTGACTCGCTGGTTCGATGCGATGGATGTGGCTACTGAAAACAGCGACATGTCTTTCGCAGTCTCCCGGGACCAGGGAAATTTCGAATATGCCGGCGGACCTGCGCTGGGTTTACTGGCGCAGCGTAGCTTGCCATTTAAACCGAGATTCTGGCGAATGCTACTGGATTTGTTGCGTTTTTATCGACAGGCACCGTCGCAAATACCAAAGAACTCAGAACAATCTCTTGGCGAATTTCTGACGCAGCACCGCTATTCGAGCGAATTCATTCAGGACCATTTATTACCCTTCGGGGCCGCGATCTGGTCAACGTCAAAAGATCGCATACTCGAATACCCGGCGGCATCTTTCATTAGATTTTGTGATAACCATGGTTTGCTGCGCATTAGCAACAGGCCTCAATGGCGGACGGTGAGCGGTGGCAGTGAACGGTATGTAAACGCTGTGCAGCAGGCCATCGGCACAGAATCTGTCATGACTGGCTTCGATGTAGCCGGGATAGAGCGCCATGCTAGCGGGGTTGTGGTGCGTGATGGCACCGGGCGACAGGTGTCAGCCGATCACGTTGTTATGGCTACCCCTGCAGCTCAGGCGCTTGCGTGCCTGGATAGTCCCAGCTCGGCTGAAACAGCCCTGTTATCGCCCTTTGAATATGAATCAAATCTGGCCATACTGCATACCGACATCAGTTATCTTCCGAAGCGGCGTCGTGCGTGGTGTAGCTGGAACTATGTTGAACAGGCAGGTAGTAATGATTCTCAGGTGTCACTCAGCTATTGGATGAACAAGCTACAAAACATCGAACAAGACACGCAGTACATCGTAACCCTCAACCCCACTACCAAGCCACCAGCGGACACCATCATCCGAAGCCAGCTCTACACCCATCCGATTTTCACCCGGCATACCTGGGCTGCCCAGCAACAGCTTTGGTCCTTGCAGGGTAACAACCGGACCTGGTTCTGCGGTAGTTACTTTGGATCAGGTTTTCACGAAGATGCCGTGCAAGCAGGTTTTGCCGTAGCCGAGCAGTTGGGCGGGCTTGCACGTCCCTGGGCGTTGGAAGAGCCATCCGCAAGGATCGTCGTTCCAAGCAACACGCTGGCTTCGCTCTCTCAGGTTGCTGCGTGACAATCCGAAGTTGTCTTTATGCGGGCCAAGTTTTTCACCGCAGAACCAGGCCTCGGGAGCACCAACTTCGTTATTCGGTGTATTCCCTTTTACTGGATTTGTCGGAGATTGACGATCTAGCTGAGCGTTTGTGGTTGTTTTCTCGCAATCGCTTTAACCTTTTCGGGTTTTATGATCGGGATTTCGGAGAAAATCAGGGTGAGCCACTCAGTGACTATATTGCAGGTCTGTTGACCCGTTCGGGCATTCACACAACGCCTACACGAATCTTATTAAGCTGCTATCCAAGGGTGTTGGGTTATGTGTTCAACCCTTTGAGCCTTTTTTATTGCCTTGACGAGCAGGGAGAGTGTTTTGCAGTCGTCCATGAAGTGCATAACACTTTCGGGGAGCGGCATGCCTATGCACTTGCGGTTGATGTGCAAACTGAACAGCGGGTGGGAGTAGATGAAGAGATCGATGAACACGAAGGGAAAGGTGCAAACGGTAACCCCGATTCAATTAGGTGGATTAACCAGCAAACCAAAAAACAACTGTTCGTTTCGCCGTTCGCATCTATGGGGATGCATTATAAGTTTCGACTCAATATCCCTGCCGAGAAGCAGATAGTGGTTATCCGCGCATTTGATGATAATGGCTTGCTGATTACGGCGAGTTACACTGCCAAAAGACAACTGTTAAATGCGTCCGGGCTTGCCCGGTTTTTTTTCTCGATACCTTTTCTTAGTGCTAAAGTTGTGCTTGGTATTCACTGGGAGGCCTTACGTCTCTGGGTTAAGCGTGTACCCCTTTTCAAGCATCAACCAAAGCGTCCTACTTGACGTCGAGTGACACAAAAACCAATAAAAATGTCAGAAATAGAGAACCAGCCGTTTCGCCAGGCGCTACCTGCACGATATCGATTTCAACATATCCTGGGCAGTCTCATCGGTCGTCGATTTGATCATTTACTTGATGGCATCACCATAGGGCAGCTTAGCCTCACCTGGCCGGATGGGCATGTTACTAAGCATGGCGTAAAGTCTGACGACTTGTCATTAAACGCACATCTGACTCTGCGCAACTTCAAACCTATCAGACAACTGCTGCTCACTGGCGAGAATGGATTTGCAGAGTGCTATCTGCGTGGTGACTGGACGTCGGATAGTTTGCGTAATCTGTTTACCTTGATCATGAATAACAGAGGCGAGGTGGATGCCATAACAACAGGTAGCTGGTATGCAAAGCTGGCCAACTCCATTCGGCACAGGCTTAACCATAATTCGCTGCGCGGTAGCCAACGCAATATAGAATTTCACTATGATCTTGGCAATAATTTTTACGAACTCTGGTTAGATCCGAGCATGAGCTATTCATCTGGCGTATTTGAAGGAGATGAATCTTTAGAAATTGCTCAACGAAACAAGATCGACAAGGTGGTGGACTATCTACAACCGGCGGTGGGCTCTCGAGTGCTGGAAATCGGTTGTGGCTGGGGTGCTCTTGCGCATAGGCTTGCCAGCAGTTCTGATTGTCATGTTGAGGGTATTTCCCTGTCTCATGAACAGCTCAAGTATGCAGTCGATAATCACACGTTGCACCCTACCGGCAATGCATCTGGTAGTACGGAGTTTCGCTACCAGGATTACCGAGCGGTCGATGGAAAATATGATCACATTGTGTCTATAGAAATGTTTGAGGCTGTTGGGGAGAAATATTGGACCACCTATTTCAATAAGCTTGCAGATCTGCTTAACGAAGGAGGCTCGGCGGTGCTGCAAGTCATTACCATTGAAGAAGAAGGGTATGAGGAATACAAAGCAAGTCCCGATTTCATTCAACGCTATATATTCCCGGGTGGCATGCTGCCAACCAAAACACACCTCAGAGAGCTTGTTCATAAAGCCGGTTTTGAACTGGTTAAGTCAGACTGGTTTGGGCCAAGCTATGGGCAAACCCTGGAGCACTGGCGAGAGCGGTTTGAACAGGTCTCAAGAGAAGTTGTGGCGTTGGGTTTTGATGAGCGTTTTCTACACATGTGGCGCTATTACCTGAACTATTGTGAAACCGGGTTTAGGTTTGGGCGCACCGACGTGGGGCAGTTCCTGCTGGCGAAGCGATAGTGTTGGCACCTGCGATAGTTCGTGATCTAGGTTCTCTGTTCGGGCGTATTGTTGATTTTGGGACTTAAATCTTTACTCGGCAGCTTCGCCGCCAGGGGGTACATCAGTGATCGTAAGAAGCAGGCATGATCTTCAAATCCGTTAAGGTTTGGATAACGTTTGCAGCACTAGCTGTATCTTTGAGTGGATGCTCTGATATGAAACTTGAAAGCGTTGCCAAAGACTCTCCCAAATTCGATTTTGTAGAGTTCTTTCTCGGCCATACCCGGGCATCCGGATGGTTTTCGGATCGCTTTGGAAAACCGCGAAGACATTTCTGCGGCGATTTTCAGGGCACGATTGATGGTGATACATTTGTCCTGACTGAAAAACTATTTTACTCAGACGGCGTTGTTGAAGATCGCATTTGGCGAGTCAAGATAGGTGATGGTGGATCATTTATCGCAGACTCGGATTCACTGTTGGGTCAAGCCAAGGGCAGGATTGTGGGTAACACCTTGGCGATGGAGTATGCCATGAGTGTAAAAATCCAGGAAGGTAAGCAGTGGGAGCTTGATATGAAGGACTACATGATGTTGCAACCTGACGGTAGTCTTCACAACATTACCCAGGTCTACAAATGGGGTGTGCGTATTGGCAGTGTGTCCACTCAGTATCAGCATCATGATGGCAACGCAAGCTGTTCAGTGGCAAGGGGTGAAGTTAGCTCTTGATCGTACGTTGTTATCGATTATCTACCCCGAATTTCGCTGCTCCCAGACACTGCCATATCTATATCAAGCCAGTTTAGAATTCGATGCATTCAGTCTCTTATATAGTCGATAGTGCTTGAGTCCTCGCCTTTGAATTGCAATCTGGCCCAAAGACCTTCATTGTCATACCAAACGTCGGCTTCGATGTCTCCAGAATAGCGAAAACGAGTAGCCTCAATCGTTCCTGAGCCGTTGTCAAATGTCTCAGCTCCTATCTCGGTCAACGATACTTGAGAGACATCGCCGGTGATGGTGTTGAATATCTGATTGACTGACAACACCCCTCTATGCCAGTGGTTGGTTGCAAAAGTTGCTGGTGCCTCGGCCAATGCAGCATCAAAGCCCACAGTTTTGCTTTTTCCATCCTCGACTGTTGTTGCACTGACCAAGCTCAGTTGATTGTCACGCCATATTTCGGTGGCTGTGTAGCGAAACTTGAAGACAGGAATCTTAAGAATCGTAACCCTTATATTTGACTCAACGTTCACCCGCAAGCTGTCGTCCTGTTTGTCGAATGTAAGAATATGTGTCCCTATTTTTTTACCCTTGCGCATAATGGTGAACCGGGTTTCCGGGCCATATTGCTCTGCCAGCTGTTCTAACGATGGCATGGTCGGCAGGCTATCTGACGCCTGTGTTAGTTGTGGATAAGCGCAGTACAACAGTAGCGTGAAAACCAATAGTCGGATGTTCAGGTACTGGCTCTGAGCTTTTCGCAGGGTGTTTGATTGCAAACTACAGCACATTGTTATGTCCCTCGACCGCAAGGTAGGCATCTCGTTCAATCATTGTGATGCCGTTTATTAACAGTTTCTGTGCCGTAGTTTGATCGTAATTAATGGCATCAATCCAGGCGCGCGCCACTGTTTCCTTCAGCGCCAAAGGGCCGGAACCCAAGCTACCGGAGAAGCGATTGGCGAACTTGGTACTACTGATTAGTGGCAGCGCTGGTGTGTAGCTTGTTAGACATAAAACAGAGAGTTTTGCGCTTGCTTTCTCGAACTGTTGCGCCAGTTTCCAGGAAACGGGATCAACAGCACAGAGCTCAGCTCGACGCTCCGCTACCGCCAGGATTGATTGCCTGTGGCTGCCGCTAATCAATGGAGAGGCAAAATACTGCTGAGTGTCAGGTGTTTTCATATCGCCGACAAGACTAACCAGTGCATTGTAGCCAGACTGTGAATTCAAGCCATTGACCGCAGGCTTGGCATATTGGAATTCATTAATACTTGAGCGACTATCCTCTCGTCTGGTCAGAATGACGCTGGCATAGTATCCATTGTTGCAGTATTGAGTATCGTAGGTGGGTGTTCCCAGTAACTCAACCAAATGCCCCAGTTCATGTTTCAACGGGTAGCCGCATGTTTGAGATAGTCCGTTGTTCTGGCTGGTCCAGCATTGAGTAGAGTGTGGACGGGTGAGTGTTGGTGGCAATCCATTGAAGCCGTAGTGTTGCAAGGCCTCTCTGAGCGTTTTCCAGAACTGATCGTTGTGAGCCTGGACTTCTGGCCAATCGTACATAGGTAAGCTTGCGCGTAGCTTGTTGTGCTGTATGCCGGTTTTCAAGTTCGACGGTTTGGTTCTACGCGCAGAATGGGATGGGCGACCGTAAAGCGTGGTTTAACTGCATAACGACGAAGCAGGTGTAGGTAGCCGGGTATGTGGTGATCACCGTCAGAATTTGCATAATTTCTGTTATACAGTGCAGGCAGTTCATACCAAGGGAGCTCTGGATTGTCGTGGTGGACACGATGAAGATTGTTGTTGAGAAATAGCAGGCCCATTAGTTTTCCTGAACGAACTATTGCGGATCGCTCATGCACACTTTTGGCAGGCAGATGTTCGGTAAACGCCCGCAACAAAAGCAAGGAGGTTGACGGCCAGACAGCCGCAAAGACATAGAACAGCAATGAGAAGTCAATCCAGTACAACCAGAGTAATACTGGAATAACACCCGGAAAGTGTTTGCACCAGGCTTCAAGCACACCGGGTGAACGGCTCCTTAACAAGGTGATTTCGCTGTAAAAGAAGCGTGAATACATGATGCCCGGGCCGATAATCAATCGACCGAGGAGTGTGTTGTTGAGTGTCAGAATAAATCGACTTAATGGCGCTAGAGATTGCCATTGTGACGAACTTAGAAAATAGCTTTCAGTGTCGTCATAAGGGTCTGTTAGTAACCAGTCACGATGGTGCTGTAAGTGTAGGTATTCGAATCGTTCGAATGGAATGAACAGGCCGGGTGCAGGAGCGGCCAGAGCGCCATTTACAACTTGCCACTGAGTTGGATGTCCGTGAATTACTTCGTGCTGCAGCGACGAGTGGAGTGTCAGGACGAGTATCAACGGCAAAGCAAACCATGCACTGTAGTGAACACATGCCAAGGTCAGCAAAAACCAGGCTGCGTAGACAATTGCGAAAAGCAGGATTGTTCTCCACTGAATTGCCGCCGGGAGACTCATTGCTTGCTTGTCAGTATGTCGGCCACGGACTGTCTCAGTGTTCGTTCAAATGCTTTGCGATCCTGAAGGCTTTCGTGATCAGGCAAGGAAAAATCGTATCGTTTGGCCAATCGCAACAGTGGACCAAGCGTATCCTGCATGCTTCGTTGGTTGGCCGCAAATCGTGTGAGTAAGGCATGATCATAGGGCCGTGCTTCATCAGATCTGCGACTCTCGGGTGACTGGGCTGCCGCGATATCTGTTTTAGACGACACACCATTATCCTTAGTGGGATGTTGAGACAGTTGATCGCCAGCGTGGCTATTGTCAGAGTGGATTTGCACTGCAGTCTTTACATCTGCCTCTATCTTTGCATCCCAGGTTTTTACCATGGCCACTGCCTTTTTTCCGGTTCTGGGATTCTGCCTGAACCCTCGATGGAATTCTACATAACCGTTGTGCTGCCAGAATGCAATGCTTGAGCAGTCCGACGCGAAGCTAGCGCCCATGGCAACAGGAGGGTTCTTATCGTTGCGCAGTTGGGCTTCAATAAACGAGAGTAGCTGCGATGCCACGCCTTTGCGTCGCTTTGCGCCAACAACAGATATACGGATTATTCTGGCAAAGCTGTAACTGAGTGAGGCAGGGGAGTTTGCGCTCTGGGCAAGTAACTGTGGAAGCAAGTGGTGTCGCAAACGTCGCTTTTTGCTGACAATCGCTTCATGTACGTCAGATTCGATCCCGCCTTCCAGCGTTAAAAGCACCACAGCATCGATAGCATTTTCAGACTCGACTACCCATATCTGCATTGCCGGGCTATCGAGTAGATGTTCAAGGTCTTGAGTGCTTGTCTGGTAGTGAGTCGTTCTTAGTAAGGTAAAAAGGCTGTGCAACTTGTGCTCGTTGTCAGCCAGTTCCGCCTGATCGATGCGTCGGGCTATACCGATACCCGGGAGTTTTTTTGGCTTTTGCGAGTGATGAAGTACTAATGAATCGCCGCTGGCCGGTTGTTGCGTGTTGAATGACACCGCTTCTGGCTTCACCGAACAAACAAGATCGTTGGTAAGTGCAGCCTGGTTTGTCAATAGCAACTGATCAACGAGTACTTCCAACGGATCATCCTTTGCCCAACGCCAGGGTTCAACGGCGTTAAGTGCAAGCACATGCTTATGGCTGGCAAGCAATTGCGCAGAAAATCGAACATCAAATGCTCGACCGGCAATTTCATAGCCTTCAACTGTTGTGCAAAATACAACTTGATCATAGCTTTTCAAGTAGTGATTAAGCGTGGCTACTGGCAGGCTACCCGCTTCGTCAATCAGCAGTATTCTGTTTGCCGCCTTGTTGGTTTCGATGCTTACAAACGCTTCTCTTGCCGTGGGGCAATTCTGATAGATAGTGGTCAGGGCAGACTGATTGGCTGCAGTGATGCTATAGCCGCGTTGCTGTTCATGAAGCCAATTTGCCAGTCTTGCGACCAGCATGGATTTGCCCCGGCCGCGTCTTCCGGTAATCAGAATGCAGCCCTTTTTATGTTGTGCGAGAAACTCACAGCTTTGAGCGTAGAGACTGTCCTGCTCTGCCAGGCTTATCGGTGCCACGGTTATCCTGTCGGGTACTACAGCTTGATCTTGCGTGCCAATGAGCTCTGATGGTTGTGCTTTGTTAGCCGTAGTTTTGAAGTGTTCTCGCAGAAACACGTCCGGATACCGTTGCATCAACAAGCTATGAATCTTGTGCAGGCGGTGGCGCATAGTGTTGTGTGCAGTGTTTGGCACGGCAACGATCAACACACCGCCGGCTCTAATAGTGCCGGCCAGTGCGGCGAAGAGTCCAAGATCAAACCGCTCGGATAATGAATGAATAAGACATTCATGTTCGCCTCCCAGTATTGCGCTGATTCTGTCTGAGCGATCTGTCGCGCTACCTGACTTTATAAACGGGATGGAATTGTCTTGCGAAAAACTAAGCAGCCACGAATCAGGAACAAGTTCTATGACAATAAATGCACGAACAGCAGAATGTGCTGCTTTTTCGCGGCATTGGTTGACAATTGCCATTAATTCCTTGTGATTGCTGAACGAACGGCGAGACATAGTTGTTAGAGTTTCACATGTAAACGGTGCGGGTATGGGTAGACTAGAGTCATCGAAAGTGTGGTGACTTTCGTTAATTCCTCCTCCAAGTGGTATTGAGGCAAGGAGCCAAACGAGGCCAAGGATGGCCGTCTTTTTTAGCGTTTATAGACGCTCCCAAATCCTCTGTCCCTTCTAAAACTGCGCATTGCTGGTCAATTATTTGGCTGCGTGATCGAGTTAAAACGACTAATTCACAAAAAAACTGGAGTTTCACTCAGATCAGTCTAAATTTGAGACGTGGTTGCTCTGAGACGGGAGGCCATAGAGCGCTAGAAGGTCGGATTTCACAATTGCAATGGTGAGTTGTTTTCGCTAAAACGTGTCTTATTTCAATAACTTGTAAACTTTTTGTTAACTACTAGTAAGGAATAGTTAGATTGTTACTGTACCATTCGTTGAATTCCTGCCGTTGTCCAGTAACATTCGCTTTCATTCTGCAGGGCACTGAATTTAAGACGAACTTATTTTGATTGTTTGGTTCGGTATCAGCAACTGTGAGGCAACTCATGCGCTTCTGGCTTAACCTTTGGCGTAGTGATACTTCACCGAAGTTGACGCGTACAAATGCCGGTAATTGTACCGGCCGGTTGACCACTCGGAAGTCTGGGTAAGGTTTACATTGTTATTAGCAGGGCGTTGAAGGATTAGTACTGTAGGAAGTTGCACTAAATCTGTGTGTTTGACTGTTCACTAAATCATAAAAGAGGATCACTCATGATCAAGAAGTATTTCGCACTTAGTATT
>JBGCEO010000166.1:0-23451 GCA_045106475.1 Granulosicoccus sp. | reverse complement strand
TATGGACGTGCAAGCCATCAACTTTCAGGCGCTAACGGGATTATCCAGAGCGATTATGTAGATTTGAAAATACGCTTTCCAGCGATCCCTATGGCACCGATTATCCATGGTCATGTGGCGATAGGCGCTGAACTGTTTTCCCTGCTGGGGCTCGACCCATTCGCCGAAGCAGAATTCGATCGGATGCGAGGTGACGACCCATCAACTACAAACGTACAAACCGGGAGTGAGGACAGTGCAACTGAGCCGTCATCGCTTCAGAATTTGCTCTCTCCGTCCGCGCTTTTTGTCAGTCGTGTCAGTGCCGAACAATCCTCTTTGGAGGTGGGTGAAACCTTAGCGCTGAATGTTGCAGGACGTTCTGTCAGTGCCACGGTAGCGGGTACTTTTTCATCAGACAATCCCGTGGCGGCCACCGGGCTACTGATAGGAGACATCGCTTTTGTTCAGGATGCCTTGCAACGCAATAACAAAATTGATCGCATTGACTTGATCCTTAGCGAAGATCAGGTAGCTGCAGTTGAAGACGCTCTACCCGATAGCTTAAGACTCAGCTCATCCGCATCGCGTCAACAGACCATGCAAGCCATGACTCGCGGATTTCATATCAACCTGACCGCCATGAGTTTGCTGGCACTGGTAGTAGGCGCCTTTTTAATCCACAACACGATGACATTCGCTGTCGTGCAGCGACGTGAACTGTTTGCGATAAAACGTATCACCGGCATCTCTTCAAGAACTGTATTGCTGAGCATTCTTGCAGAAGCAATCGCTATCAGTCTGGTAGCGGCAGTGGTTGGGATAGCATTGGGATTTGCATTGGCAAAAGCGCTGATTCAGCTCACCACACAAACCATTAATGATCTGTATTTTGTTTTGCATGTGCAAGAAATCTGGTTCAGTCCCTGGTTAATCGCAGGCGGGATTGCTTTAGGTGTTGGCAGTAGTGTTGTCGCCGCAAGCCTCAGCGCTTTTGAGGCTGCGTCCACCAGCCCGGTGCAGGCAAGGCAACGATCTCTGTTGGAAGAACGCACTCACAGCTCATTGCCGCGTATCGCAATGGTGGGCGTTATCGCCATGCTTGCAGGCTTTGCGTTAGCGGTATTACCAGCTCAGTCATTGCTGCTGGGATTTGGCGCATTGATGCTCGTCATACTTGGTTACGGCCTCACCCTGCCCTGGGCAGTTCTTAAAATCAGCCAACTCATAAAACCACTTGCTCAGCGCATGGGAATCAACCTATCGCTGGCGGTAGGTGGCATCGAACGAAACATCAGCCGCACTGGCCTGGCCATAGCGGCATTGACAATAGCGGTGTCGGCAACCTTCGGGGTGGACATCATGATTGGTAGCTTTCGCGCAACCGTCGATAACTGGCTTGGCACTACGCTGCAGAGCGATGTTTACATCAGTGCGCCTTCTGCAGCATCAACTCAACAAAGCGCGATGCTGGCAGAAGACAGCGCAATGCTTGCCCGTGCAATACCCGGGGTACGAAGCGTCAGTACGGGCAGAAGTATTGAGGTTGCAACCAGTGTCGGCTCGATTGATATGCTGGTTGTAGAGCCGCATGAGAATAGTGATAGCGGGTTTGAGTTGATAGACGGTGATGCAAGACAGGCTTGGCCATTATGGCGAAGCAGTGACTCCATCATGATCAGCGAACCCTTGGCAACCAAACATAAACTTGGCCAGGGCGATACCCTCAACCTTTTCACCGAACAAGCAGGCTACAAGGCTTTTCCTATTGCCGCTGTATTTCGTGATTTTGGATCCAGCCACGGCAAACTACTCATGTCACGGCAAGTATTTTCACAACACTGGAGAGACGATCGAATCAGCACCCTGGGCATTCTTCTCAATAACGTTCAAGACGATGAAAAAATTATAGTTGCACTAAAAAATAAGCTTGCATCGACAGAACATCCCTTGCTTATACAGTCAAACACAGCTATCCATCGACAATCGTTGACGGTTTTTGATCGTACCTTTGAAGTCACTCAAGTATTACGTTGGTTGACGGTGGCAGTTGCCTTCGTCGGGATCTTTAGTGCTTTACTGGCGCTTCATCTTGAGCGCGCGCGCGAATTTGCGATTCTGCGGGCATCTGGAGCGACCCGCCTCAGACTGATGGGAATCGTGTTCTCACAAACTTTCATTATGGGCGCACTTGCCGGTCTGTTAGCCCTGCCTCTGGGCTGGGCAATGTCCGAACTGCTTGTAAAGGTCATTAACGTGCGCTCATTTGGCTGGAGTATGGAGTCAATACTGCCAACAGGATCAATTACAGCGGCGCTTGGCTTAGCCTGTCTGTCGGCTGTTCTGGCAGGGCTCTATCCAGCCGGGAAATTATCGCGCACACAGATCGCTCAGCAATTGCGCGACGATACCTAGCGTATAGGCATCAAGTTCCCGGCCTTAAGTGTGAACAGCTGCACGGAACGGCAGTTAAACCGCGGGTTTGCTGTGCCCCTGCAACCAAATTGTCATGAGAATAGGTTACAAGTAGCTCATAGAAACTTCATTACCTATATCGAATTTACCTCATGAACCCGCCTGTTGATTATCCAGTCATTGATGACTCTAAAAAAGCGGCCCGACCAAGCGAAGACATGAGCTATGCAGCGCTGTTAGATAGACACGAATCAGAAGAACTTATTACCGACGCCATGATTCAGGCGGCGTGTCTACGTATTGAAACAGCCCAGCAGTTTCCATTTGCCTATAGACCAAAACTGCAGGGGCAATCGGAATCGAACAATACCACGGACCCGGAGAACAAGGCCGCGGCAAAAGTCCTGACAAGGTTGATACGCGGCAGCAGCTAAATTCTTCAAACCCAGCTACTATCGCTCTTGTCGGGTTATTCAGGCAAGAACTTTATGAGTCAGGGCAAGCAACGCTCACAACTCTCGTGGGCGTTTTACGACTGGGCTAACTCTGCGTTTGCCACAACCGTCATCGCAGGCTTCTTTCCACTATTTTTCAAACAATACTGGAGCGAGGGAACCGAGGCCACAATCAGCACGTTCTGGTTAGGATTGGGAAATTCTGCAGCCAGTTTTTTCATTTTGCTGATGGCCCCGATACTTGGCGCACTGGCCGACTCAGGCGGTGTTCATAAGAGGCTGCTGGCAGCGTTTGCACTACTGGGAATACTGTGTACGGCCGGGTTCTTTCTGGTCGGGCAAGGTGCCTGGCAATGGGCTATTTTTCTCTATGCAATAGCCATTGTCGGATTTTCCGGTGCCAATGTTTTTTATGACGCCATGTTACCGGCGCTCACAGAGCCATCTGATTTTCATCGATTGTCAGCGCTCGGGTATTCAATGGGCTATCTAGGCGGTGGACTTCTTTTCTCAATCAATGTTGCGATGACGCTCAAGCCTGATTTTTTTGGTTTGGGAGATGCCGCGCAAGCCGTTCGTTACTCCTTCCTGACTGTTGCTGTGTGGTGGTTGGTATTTACCTTGCCGCTGCTACTGGGTGTTAAAGAACAAGCAGCCACCAGCAGCTCCGGAATCAGTATTAACTACGAGCTTAATAAGCTATGGTCGACCCTTAAGGAAATCAGACTCCATAAAAATCTGTGGATGTTTCTGATTGCCTACTGGTTTTATATCGACGGTGTCGCAACCATTATTCGCATGGCGGTGGACTATGGTATCGCTATAGGCCTGCCGGCCAACAGTCTCATCATCGCCTTGTTAATGGTTCAATTCATTGGATTTCCAGCCACACTGGTATTTGGCAAAATAGGGCAGAAATTCGGTGCCAAAACCGGTTTGTGGATTGGTCTTTGGGCCTATGTCATTGCCACGGTTTGCGCAAGCTTCATGAGTTCCAGCACTGAATTTTATGCTTTGGCCGTTGTTCTAGGTCTGGTGCAGGGAGGCGTACAGTCACTGAGCCGTTCCCTATTCGGGCAGCTAATGCCTCCAGGTAAAAGTGGTGAATACTTCGGATTTTTGAACATGCTGGGTAAAGCAGCCGCGGTGTTAGGGCCCGTATTGGTCGGTATCGTGGCAGCTACAACGGGCAACTCCAGAATTGGATTAGTGTCTATAATTGTATTGTTCCTGCTCGGCATGTGGTTTTTGCGGCAAGTCGATGATCAAACTGCCGCGACACAACAGCCTCAGGCCCAGTCGTGATGCTCGAATACATACTACAAGCCGCATCAGTGCGAAGCACTTTATAATAACCCTGTTTCTAAAACCTAATTGATCACATGAAAACCATTGTCGGCATATTGCTGTTGCTATGTGCTTATTGCCTGCTTTATCCAGGGCTTACTCAACCCATGCTTAGTGTCTCTGGCACGGTAGAAAAAGTAAAACTTGTTGATGTCGGCAAACAATTAATTGAAGAGAGCCCCAACACGCCAGCACTGGTTGGCAATCTGGTCGATATGGTTATAGAAGGCCTGGATGTCAGTGGTACCGTCGATGCGTTCGACAAGACCCGCAGTATTCTGGGTACCGCCAAAGAGCTACACGCCAATAATCATCTTCTCGTCGCAGTGCTTATCGTTGTGTTCAGTGTGGTTGTGCCAGTGTTAAAGGGCCTGATCCTGTTGGCGGTATTTGCACCCCTTAGCAACAGAATAAAGTCAGCACTCCTGTGGACAAGCAATGCAATAAGCAAATGGTCTATGGCCGATGTGTTTGTCATAGCAATATTTATCGCTTTCCTGGCCGGCAAAGGTATCCAGGAAAGCCGCAGCCTGGTTGACTTCGATGCACAGCTGGGGATGGGCTTCTGGTATTTCTTAGGCTATTGCCTGTTGTCGATTCTGGGCACACAGATTCTAAGCGCGGGTTTGAGCAAGAAACTTCAGAGCGCCTGATAAACATGCTGGATCAGTTTGTTTTTGCGTTCGGCATCACCGGACCAGTATTAATCCTGTTAATGCTTGGCTGGGCTCTACTGAAAATCAATCTTGTCAACGCCAACTTCATAACCCACGCCAATGCGCTGGTGTTTAATGTTGCGATGCCCGCCATGCTGTTCTTTTCGATCAGCGGCAGCTCATTTAACGAAGCGATCGATGTACCGTTAACGCTCATTGGCTTGTTCGGAACACTGGTCCTCGTTGGCTTGTTGATTGTTGTTGGTCTCGTGCTACCGGTCGATCAACGCGGCGTTTTTGTGCAAGGCTCTTATCGAGGCAATCTCGCAGTGCTCGGGGTCGCGCTGGCACTAGCCACTTTTGGTGATGATGTACTCCCCCTGGTAGCGATTTATATAGCCGTGGTCACTACGGCTTATAACATCGTAGCTGTCTGGGTTTTAAATTCATCCGGCGTACTGAGCAAGCTCATAAAAAACCCCATTCTCATCGGAATAGTAGCCGGCGCTTTTGCATCAGCCATTGAATTACCAATTCCTACATTCCTGATCGCAACTGGCAACTACTTAACTGATTTGACACTACCACTGGCACTCATTTGCATCGGCGCAACGCTGGAATTTAAATCGATCAAAGATCACAGTTTGTCCATCGGGCTTGCCGTACTCTTTAAGCTTATTATCTCTCCCGTGTTGCTAGTAGGGCTGGGACTATGGTTCGGATTAAGCGATGAAAGGCTGGGTGTATTATTTTTTATGTCAGCTTCTCCCACCGCAACTGCCAGCTACATTATGGCAAGACAGATGACACAGCACGGTAAACTGGCGGCAGAGATCGTAGCGGTAACCTCCGTACTTGGTGTGATTACCTACACAGCGGGAATTATCTTACTACGAGCGATGGGATTGGTCTGATCAACACAGATCATAACCAAGCGCTCAAGCAGCTTTACACCAGCCAGTTGGCTTGAAACCGCATTTGTGTAACGGCAATTAGTGTATTGCTACTTAACGTTGCTTGAGTCTATGAAGGGCACGATTGAGAAGAGCGTACGCGTCCAGCTCGAGTTACCTGCCACATTACCCGCCCGCACGCGCCAGGCGTGCCGATCCGATTCGGGTAGTCTTACGGTGAGTGTGATACTACAAGTATCACCGGTACACACATTGGCAGGATCTAAATCACGATTGAAGTACTCTTCAATATCAGAATTAGTGGCGTTGAAAAGATGGAAGTCGTAATGCTCTGCTGTCTCGCTACTGAACCAGCTGAACGTTATATTCTCGCCCGATAAAAACGGTGCACCCACTTCAGGGGCAATCACCCCTGGCATGCTGGGGGGATCGTCGTACCAGGGCGTAGTTGCACAGGACACCAATGCAATACCAACCAAAGCACACATGACTAATCGTGACAGCAGGTATTTGACCGCTCGAAGAGAGCAAGGCTGTATCACGTGGGAAAGTCGCGCATGGCGTTTAATGGTGCACAGGTCTAAGACGTGCTGGTTTTCTAAGCTCACTACTTAAGGATTCCCTGCTCTGAATTATCTCAGTAAAACTATACTGTATATAAAAAAACGACAAAGCGGGTGCGAATCAATGCACAGTGCGACAGCTAACACCCTTTTGATCCGCACAAATTATGCTGCGCAAGACAAGCATGCAAAAAGCTGCAGCCACCTCAAGTCCTGATCTTAGATCCACAAAACTGTGTGGTAGTCGAATAAACATACAGTTTTAACTCTTTGCCCTGAGCTGCTGCTGCCGATGGATATATATCCACCTTCAGTTATCGGACAGGCATCGTGAAAGGCACTCGTATCAAGGGCTCGATTTTTAGCAACCACTGTATATCACGCATGATCTGGGTAGCCCCTTTGCTAATGTTAGCAGCCTGCGGTTCTGGCAGCTCCTCAGACCCTGCAAGTTCAGGTTCTCAGACAAACGCATTGACTCAAGGCACAGGCAATTCATCAGCAAGTGCCACGGTTGATGTGGCTTTTATAGGCACTGGAGAGGGAGATATCACCATCACCAGCGTGCCCTCCACCGGCGCGGCAAGCCCCGACAGCAACGTTGACCCCTTGGACCCTGAGGACATCGTTGCCTGCTCAGCGCCGATAGAGCATATCCAGCAGAGGACGATCGAACTCATAAACCAGGCGAGATCTCAATCACAAAACTGCGGTACCGAGGCATTTTCACCCACAGACCCGGTCACCTGGAATACCAAACTACTACAAGCAGCTGATCAACATTCAGCCGATATGACACAGCATAATTTCTTCGATCACACCGGCAGCGACGGTAGTTCAGTAGCAACACGTGTTGATGATACGGGCTACACATGGAGATCGGTTGGAGAGAACATCGCCGCCGGCCAATTGAGTGCAGCTGAAGTGGTTGCCGGCTGGCTGGACAGCCCCGGACACTGCCGAAACCTGATGAACCCCGTCTTTACAGAAGTGGCAGTGACCTGCGCAGAGGACAGTGGCGCTGATTACACGCGGTACTGGACCAATGTACTGGCAACACCACAATAAACTTTGTACAGCCATAGACACAGACTTTGTGCCCCATAGAAACGGCGCATCTATACTTCAATCAGTTTATGTGAGCGCGAAGTCCATAGCGGCTTTTGCATGCAACGACGTAGTATCAAATACAGGCAAAAGCGTATCTGCTTGTTGTATCAACAGACCGACCTCCGTGCAACCGAAAATCACGCCGTCTACCCCGGTGCATTCAGCTTCGGCAATTATCTCCAGGTAACGCTTTTTGGATGCCTCTTTGATCACGCCCTGGCATAGCTCATCATAGATAATGCGATGTACATCGACTCGGTTTAGCTCTGAGGGAGTCGCAACATTGATAGAGTGTTGCTGCATTAACCTTCCCGTATAGAAGTCTTGTTCCATGGTATAGGCTGTTGCCAGTAGCAAAGGACGTTTTACATGCGACGCTTTGATCGATGCAGCAGTAGCATCGGCAATATGGATTAGCGGAATATCAATAGCTTCCTGCACCTCTGCTGCCATCTTGTGCATGGTGTTTGTGCAAATAACAATACACTGCGCACCGGCTTGTTCAAGACTTGTAGCAGCAACTATCATCATTCGTGTTGCCTCCTGCCAGTCTCCCCTGGCTTGGCAGGCTTCTATCTCTGCAAAATCAAAGGACCACAATAACAAGTTTGCCGAATGCAACCCTCCAAGGCGTTGCCGCGCCAGGATGTTCAACTGTTGGTAATAGCTGACAGTGCTCTCCCAGCTCATCCCACCTATCAGACCGATCGTTTTCACTTTCTGATTTTTCTTAATTCAAAGAACAACCACAACAATACCATCAGTATGATTGGAACGATAATACTAGAAGATGCAACCCATCCAACGCCTACAAACAGAACACCCGACAGCACAGAAGCACCAACAGATGCGATAGCAATCGTCGTATCGTTTATGCCTTGAATGGCAGAACGCTCAACTTCACTGGCAGACTTCTGAAGCAGATGGGTGCTACCAATAAAAGCAAAGTTCCAACCCACACCCAGCAGAATCAGGGCGATATAAAAACCGACCAAAGACGTTTCCAGTGCACCTGCAACCCCTGCAGCCAGCAACAAAACTAGCCCTGTGCAGATAATATTGATAAGACCCAATCGATTGATCAATAGGCCTGTAACAAGTCCGGGGGCAAACATGGCAACGACATGCCAACGGATCACATCAGCAGCATGCCCATGATGGAAACCATGTTCAACCATGGCCTGGGGGGTTGGCACCATCATCAGTACCATAATTCCCTGGGCTACGGCTGCAATGACTACCGCCAGACGGATTTCCGGACGGGATACTAAGTGCAGCATGATCGCGCGCTTGTCCAGACCAGTATCTACTTTGCCGGCGGTTATCTTAGGAAGAGACAACATCAGCACAGGAATCATCCCCAGCAGACCCAACAGCGCAATGGTGGCGTAAGCACCGGCAAACGGTAAGGGATATAACCAATCTTTGGAGAATTCGAACAAGGACGGGCCAAACAAGGCGGCCACAATTCCCGATGCGAGTGTGAATGAAATCGCGTTGGGTTTAGCCTTTTCACTGACGACTTCGCTAGCGGCAAAACGTAGGTAATTTACGCCAACCAACGCAGATCCCATCACGAAGTGGGCAACGCAGAGCAGCCAGAACGATGCGCTTTTTAATGCGACAACTGCCATTAAACCACCGACAATTGTCAAAAGCCCGGCGACTAAAAATCCAACACGACGCCCGGCATATCCCATGAAGAGTGACAAAGGGGTTGCGACTGCTATCCCCGCCAACAGTTGAGCTGATATCGGCACTGTGATCAGGCTGTTTACCGGTGCCAGATGAGCTCCAACGAGGCTACCCAGTATGATGAGCATAGGCATCGGGGCACCGAGCACTATGTTGGCAAGCAATATGAGAAACAGATTTCGATTAATCATTGAATTGGCTAAGACACAGCAGCACTGCTAGGGCCTACCAGTGAACACCGCTTGCGCTTGTCTTTTATGTCATAGTATTATCAATTATGGACAAAGTGAAGCGACACATCGATGTCTTGCTATTTAATGGCGTCAATATGCTCGATGTCGCTGGCCCAATCGAGGCATTCAAGCAGGCAAAGCTAAAATCGAATCCTGCTTACGAGGTCCACTTTGTCGCACTCAACCCCGGGCTGGTGACCAGTTCGTGCGGTTTACAGTTAACGGCCAGCCGGGCGTTGACCACTGATAGTGCTTCGGACGATCTTTTGTTGCCTGGTGGCGAAGGAGTAGACAATCTTCTAGGCAACAATGCCCTGAAGACACAGGTCGCCGGGTGGCTGACCAAGCGCCCCAAGGGTCGAATCCTGTCAATCTGTTCCGGCGCGCTCTTGCTGGCAGATGCTCAGGTGTTGGATGGCAAAAGCGCTACTACTCACTGGAGTCGTGAATTTCAAATTCGACGCCTGTTTCCCCGTGTGAACTGGACGCTTGACCGAATCTATACACGCGATGGTAACGTCTTTACTTCTGCAGGCGTCACCACAGGTATTGATCTGGCTCTGAGCATTCTGAAAGAAGATTGCGGTTCACAGTGTGCTCTTGACGTGGCACGTGAACTAGTGGTTTATCTACAGCGCTCCGGGGGGCAAAACCAATATGCACAATTGATTGAAGGCCAATTCAGCGCAGAAAGAACACTGGCAATCGTTATCAACAAACTGATCGAGCAACCGCAACATAGTTGGTCATTAGACTTACTGGCCGACGTGGCAGGTGTCACACCCCGAACACTCACCAGAAAGTTCAACGCAAATCTAAACACCTCACCCATGAAATTTCTAGAGCTACTTCGAGTACGGCTTGCCAATGATCTGCTTAGTACAGGCATGCCTGTCAAGCGCGTTTCAAGTAGCGTTGGGTTTAAAGATATACAAACCATGCGCCGTGCTTATAAGCGTCAACTGGGATCCACCTTAGGCCAATACGCTGAACGATTCAGTCAAGTACCTTAATCGTCAGGCACTTTAATCATCGAGCACTTTAATCATTGGCGCAGTTCGGAAGGGCCAATCTACTCTCGGAGTTGTTTCAAAAGTTATGGGAATTTTTCTAACAGCTGTCTTTTTTCTGTTGATAACTCCTGGACCGGGAGTGTTATCAACAGCTGGTGTCGGCGCTGCTTTTGGGTCACGGGCCGGCTATCGATACGTGCTTGGTCTGTGCATAGGCACGAACTTGGTAGCTATCGCTGTAGTAACAGGTCTGGCTGGAATCGTACTGGCCCAACCTGCTCTGCGCACTTTTTTGCTGTATGCATCGGTGCTCTATTTATGTTATCTGGCGTTTAGAATCGCATTTGCGGGTTCCCGGATCGCTTTCATAGAAAGCAACAAAGCACCCGGGATCGCCGACGCTCTTGCACTACAGGCAATCAACCCCAAAGCGTATGTCGTTAACACAACCTTGTTTACCGGTTTCGAATTTGCCGGCATGCCGCTATGGCAAGAAACCGCTTGGAAATTTTTACTGATCAATCTGATCTGGATACCGATTCACATTGCCTGGCTGGCCGCTGGCATCGGGCTACAAAAACTCAACCTGCCTACCAAGTGGCAAAGAGCAATTAATGTACTGATGGCGGTATCGTTGCTTATGGTAGTCACTCTAGCGGTGACGATGAGCTAACCAGGTGCGGTGACGATGAGCTAGCCGGGTAAGGCCCTTGGCAGTTGATCTCGATGTTCGCTCACACTTTAACTCGCTCTCGGTTAAGCAAACTGTCACTTCAGCTTGTTATCGTTTTCGAGCGTTGGAGTGCATCATTGTTGGCCCTGGCAAACGTCGCTATCAAGATAAAATATCATCCAAGGCGTTGAGCAACTGCTGCATATCCTCCTCATCGGTGAAGAAGCCTGGCGACAACCGGATAGTACCTCCCCCCTCTACCGTGTGCGCATCTACATGAACCAATGGTGCACATTGCAAACCTGCTCTTGCACATATCTGATGATCCGCATCAAGTTGGTCCGCAATTCTTTGTGTGGACATGCCATCCACGATAAAGCTAAGAGTAGCCACCCGCGCATCTGCTTTAGCATCTGCAAGAATATGAACAGATGGATATTGACGCAACGTAGCCTCGATGCGATCTATATGCGCCAGCTCTGTTTTATGTATATGCGAAAGTGCAAGCTTGCATAAGGATTGGTGATTCATGTCTGCGGATTTCTCTGCAGCCAAATCAACTCCCAGCTGTTTGAACCATAACTGTGCCGCATGCAAACCGGCTATTCCAGGCAATGAAACAGTGCCAGCCTCCAGTCGAAAGGGATAGACCTCAGGTTGAAACGTGGACAACGAATCTACACCGGTTCCACCGTAGCGCTGCGGAAACAGCTCTACCGACTCGTCAACAATCAGCCCGCCAATACCCATAGGCCCAAACATCCCTTTATGACCAGGGTAAGTCAGTATATTGATACCCATTTGAGCCATATCAATAGGCAATACACCGGCAGTCTGTGCCGCATCAACAACTAAAGGCACGCCGGCCTTCGCAGCAATTCTGGCCACCTCTGCAACTGGCTGAACGGTTCCAATGACATTAGAAGCATGAGTGAGCACGATTGCGCGTGTATTCGATTGAATCGCTGCTTCAATTTTTTTAGCATCCACGTAGCCCGACGCCTCAGGCGCTACCCGCGATACCTGCAATTGTTGATCACGCTCTAAATGATTGGCAGTGCGAAGAACGGCATTATGTTCAAGGCGTGTGATAACAAGATGGTCACCGGAGGATACCAAACCACCAATGGCCATATTCAGCGCATCGGTTCCATTGAGAGTAAAGATAACGCGGCTGGAGGGCCCGCTAAATCCGAAAAACTGAGCCAGCATCGAACGACAGGCCGTGATCATCTGCTCTGCTTCCAACGCAAGCAGGCTACCACTGCGACCCGGGTTCACCCCATGAGAACGAAAAAAACTATCCATGAAAGCATAGACTGGCTCTGGCTTGGGCCAGCTGGTCGCTGCATTATCAAAGTAGGCGTGTTCCTTCATGGTGGCGTTTTTTGCTTACTTGTCGTCGTCAAGTGGAAGGTCAACCCACTCTCCGGTGATGTCAAAATCTATATCGTATCGATCAATATCATCATTATCGACGGCCCCGACTTCGCCAACGTCTAGTGTGACTGATGATTGACTGTCATCCAATGAATCAACAGACGGATCTTCGGACTCAGTTAAGTCAAGCGTATCATCATGCTCATCTGCTTTGGTTTGAGCTTCTGCCTTGTCTGGATCTCCGAACTCTCCGCTCAGGTCAATATCAGCCTCGGTAAACGACATGGTTCCGGAAGTAAGATCAAATTCATCCTCCGAGTAGGTCGCATCAAAGGTCCTGTCACCATAGACCATTCCACCACCGGTTTGATCTGCATTGTATGGGAGCAATGCAGCCCCGGCAGTCGCAGCGCTTGTTGCTGCAGCGGCGGCCACCTCATTTTGCCAAGGCCCTAACCAAGGTTTACCGGGCACAGCTCCATAGGCGGGTGCAGTACCGAAACCACCTGCTCCAGGCTCAGACTCTTGCTGTTCTTCGCTTGTTTCGTCCACCGAAACCAGGTTTATCTGCCGCAGCATGCTGATTGGCAGTGCGATAAAAAAGATCCAGAACAGCTCCCTGGTGACGAGAAAGCGAGCTTCGGAAAAGTTACTGATCAGAAACGCGGCCACAAAGGCGAGAACGAATAGAACACCCACTTGCTGCCGTTCATATTGGCAGTAGAATATTTCGATCAATTGCTGAGCAACCATGAGCAGTGCTATCAGAGCCAGTGGCATTCCCACTTCGGAGGCAACTTGAAGCAAACCGTTATGGGCGTGATGAACCACCCAGGTAAAATCGGTCAGGCTTTGTTGAATCCAGATCGTGGCATCAGTGGGAAACCATATCGATCCATAACCAAACCCAGTAAGCGGTCGCTGCAATATCAATTCCCAGGTTTGTCTCCAAACCTCACCCCGCCCGGTTAAATCACCGGTGCGACCTACCAGCTCGGCCGTGTCTATATTTGAAACAACCAGCGCTATGACGGAGACAAACAGAATGGCCATCACCGCCATTCTTATAAAGCCGAGCTGGAAACGAATGGCGATAAACAGATACAGAGAAAGTGATCCTGCCATCAACATGGCCAATAACGAAGTTGCCGATTGACTCAAAGCCAAAATGGCAAGGCAAAGACCTGCCAACAGAAAACAGGCAAGTTTCAAGGCGGTGCCATGTGTTGAATCACTCAAGGTCACATACAGCAATACGCCGACTCCGGCCCAGAAGCCAAGGTCATTCTTGGAATTGAAAACGCCCCGCCAAACCGAAGAACCCTCGTAACTCTCGATACCCAGATCAGGCATGCCAAGAGCCGTTGCAATTGTTGCAAAAATGCAGATGCCCAGCACCACAGCGAAAACCCGCAAGGTAATCAACAACGGGACGGTGAAACCTATATAGATGGCAATCAGTGTGCTGCCGATCAGGTGCACTGTGCGTTCAGCGGACACCTGTGCATCGATCGACCAGGATACTGAGAATATGGTGCCCAGCATCAAAAAAACCAGCAGTATTCTGTAGCGAATCAGCCAGGATATCCAGTTGATACCATGAGAGAACATCAGCCCCAGAAATGCCAAGGCATAGAGCGCTCCCCAGAAAGGCGTGATAAGACGCTCTATAGGACCACCGACAAAAGCTGCAAGAGTGGGCACAACACCTGTACCGAGCAGTATGGTCAATACCAGCAGGCACAGGGCTACCAGAGACCCTTTTGTCGGCGCAGATGGTTGAGTGTAGGTTGCTACTCGCACAGGATTGAGGCCAGTGGCCGGATTTTCATGAAGAATGGACTGTTTCTCATTATACGATGATAGCGCCTGCAATAGCCTGCTGCTTGATGATCTGGCGCGCGCTCTAGACGGACATCTCACATCAATAGTCTTGACTGTGGAGTAAATCACGCTGAATGCGCAAGTGGAGCAAAAAGAGGTGGCATTGCTGGCGGGAGTTTGCTTTGGGTTGCTCATGGGTGGGAGAAAAACAGGCGC
The DNA here is from genome assembly GCA_045106475.1 of Granulosicoccus sp. GTDB lineage: Bacteria > Pseudomonadota > Gammaproteobacteria > Granulosicoccales > Granulosicoccaceae > Granulosicoccus. The sequence continues at coordinate 8,978 of JBGCEO010000166.1, read as the reverse complement.
GAGCCGGAGGCTCATCACTATCCGGGAATCATGAAATTCTTGGGGTGCTGGCCAGTGCAAGCTGCATCAGATCACTGTGACCGAGTCAGGTTAAATCGGTTGCATCGAGTTACCACCAAAGTCACCCGCCACTGCGCTGCAGATCGATCCAAACACTGCTCGAAAGACAATCTGCGGGTAAAAGGCTAACTCGATCTGTTATGACGTAAGCTTGGACAGCTAAAACAAATTCCTTTTCACATAAAGAACAACAATCAATGCCAATGATGCGAGGGTTGTTGCTAACGCATACCACGGCTGAGCGCACCGAAACCCATCACTAAATGGAGATCTGCCCTCACACATAACCACTGTCAGCGAACTTGACGATATCAGCCACAAGAGGGAAAAAATGATCGACAAAACTGCACCAAAAATCAGGGTATAGAACAGTATTTTTTTGTATCTTCTATGTTTCACAATCCAATTCAGCAATTTAACACCCCTGGAAAAATTAACGCTCCCGGCGTCAACATACATCATAGCTCCGCATATGATATTTATTGTAGAAGCATCTAGCAAAAGCCCACATAACTTGAGCAGCAAAAGCTAACCGATAATGTGATCTAGAAAACTGCAATAGCTGAAGCGAACGAAATAGAAGCCTTCGAGTAATCATCCCTTAACTTCGGCACATAGCACTTTATAATTTTTCCATCGTTAACTGCACAATGGAAGAATGAAAGATAAAAATGACTAGGGACTTGAAAAACGACAAACATAAAGTCACAAGCTATTAATCATAGTCATTGGCCGATAGGACAAACTCTCGCTGATATGCGCTTCACAGATAACTTCAGAGGCATCCAAATCAGCAATTGTTCGTGCTGTGCGGATCAGTCGGTGTTGCGCACGCAGTGATAGGTTTAGTGCGTCGCTAGCCCGTTGCAGCAATTGGCGCCCTTCACTATCGGGCATAGCGTGATTCCGTATTTGCGAGATATCCAAATCTGAGTTTGTTTTGTTCTGTCTTAGTATCTGCAACTCTCTGGCATTAACGACACGAGCACGAATCTCAGCACTGGTTTCACCGGATTGTTTCTTGTCGAGCGCACCATCAGCATAAACCTCCCTGTGCAGTTCTATATGCAAATCTATCCGATCCAGAAAAGGCCCGGATAAACGAGCTTGATAACGTACTATCTGATCAACACCGCATCGACAAGGTATAGAGGGGTCATTGAAATAACCACAAGGACATGGATTCATGGCTGCGACTAATTGAAATCTGGAAGGAAACTCTGCCTGTCTTGCTGCACGGGATACGGTAATTTGCCCTGTCTCCATCGGTTCGCGCAATACATCAAGTACAGTGCGTGAAAACTCGGGTAACTCATCCAAAAACAAAACCCCATTGTGAGCTAATGATATTTCGCCTGGCATGGGATGAGCGCCCCCTCCTACTAAAGCTACACCTGAGGCGGTATGGTGTGGTGCGCGAAAAGGCCGCACGCCCCAGCTACTTGCATCGAAGCCTGCGTGACTAATAGATGCTACTGAAGCCGCTTCCATTGCCTCCCTTTCACTCATGGCAGGTTGTATCGTTGGCAGTCGACAGGCAAGCATAGATTTTCCTGTGCCAGGAGGCCCGATCATTAACAGGTTGTGGCTGCCTGCAGCCGCAATTTCCAATGCTCGCCGCGCCTGATGCTGGCCCAGCACATCTGCCATGTCTACCGAAGAAGCATGGCTGGGAGAACACTGTGAAGTGCCGGTTGCTGGCATAGCAGACAGCTCTTTGCCTGATAAATGCAAAGGGACACTTGATCGCATGCGCAGGCGCTGCACGGCCTCAAATAAATTTTCTGCACAATGAACCTGTGTGCAAGCGCTTCGCAAAGCCTCTTCCGCATTGACGGCTGGAATAAATAATGAAAAGTCAGAATGGGCAAACGCATAGGCGGCTGGAAGTACGCCGGTAACAGAGCGCAATTGGCCCGTTAGTCCAAGTTCGCCCAGCACCACTAGATCGTCCAAAGCGCCGGCGGGAATTTGATCAGTTGCCTGTAATATTCCTAGCGCAATAGGTAGATCGAATCTGCCTCCGCGCTTAGGCAAATCAGCCGGTGCCAGGTTAACGATGATTTTTACTTGCGGGTACTTAAGACCAATATGCTGAATGGCAGCCTTGACTCGATCCTTACTTTCGCGAACCGCCGATTGTGGCAAACCTACAATGGACATCCCGGGCAAACCACCCGACGTATGTACCTCAACCGTGACGGCCAACGCCTGCACACCTGACAAGGTGCATGAATGCACAGTCGAATAACTCATAGGAACCTCCGTGTTCCAACTTAAAAATGCTCAGCGCTACTTGCGCTGAATTAATACTGATTGAACTGTGCTTGATTCTGACACAGCCCTGATGATTTTCCCAAGTCTATGGGGCGTCAGATTTTTTTAAACCACTCAACGACTCAAGTTCCTCTACACGCGCTTCCAACTCTTTTAGCTGCATTCGAGTGGTTCGCAAGACCTCTGTTTGAACATCAAACTCCTCGCGGGAAACCAGATCAAGATTACCCAAGGCACCCTGCACGGCTGACTTGGCATTACGCTCAAAATCGTCTTTCAAGTCAGCAACTCCAGGAGGAAGCAGCTTACTCAAAGACTTCGATAAATCATCAAAAACACGTGCGTCGATCATGGAAGTTAACCACCTGAAAACAAAAATTCTGCGAATGGGCACATAGACGAAACTGGTCAATTGCCGATGCTCACAGCTTACGTCATTAGCGCGAAGATTCCTGCAATCTAAAGTGATTCAAACTGCCCCAGCATGCTGGGGATGGCGGTAATAGACGACTGAAGAACCTAACTAGGTGATTGATTTTAAAGGCTTTGGAATAAATTCACGGTGCTGCCCCCAGGCAACTGGAGCAGTTAGATAGTGATTCGGATCTGCACTTTTTTGAAGCAATTTCACGGATGACTTGCACACTCATGGTGCGCAAAAGAGTGCACGAAAAGTCCGACACAACCTAACTAATTGTATTTAAAGACTTTTTATGAATGGCACACATGGTGTAACCCAGTATCGCATCAGTAACAGAACCAGGGAAAAACTATGAAGTTAGTCACGGCAATCATCAAACCATTCAAACTCGAGGATGTGCGTGAAGCCTTATCAAGTATCGGTGTTCAAGGTATGACCGTTACAGAAGTCAAAGGTTTCGGCAGACAGAAAGGCCATACCGAGCTCTATCGGGGTGCCGAATACGTCGTCGATTTTATACCCAAGACCAAAATCGAAATCGGCATTGACGAAAATCAGCTTGACGCTGTTATTGAAGCGATAACAGGTGCTGCCGGCTCAGGAAAAATCGGTGATGGAAAAATATTCGTGACCACACTCGAGCGAGCCATCCGAATCCGCACAAATGAAACGGGTCCAGTAGCCCTCTAGTTTGATCCCGCCCGCGTGCGTACCGGGCTAATTATTAACCTACAACTATAAAATATACGAGAAATCTCAACGATGGAAATTGCAGAACTGAGCTATGCGCTCGATACCTTTTATTTTCTTATGTCCGGTGCCCTGGTTATGTGGATGGCCGCCGGATTCGCGATGCTCGAAGCCGGCATGGTTCGCGCTAAAAATACTGCTGAGATTCTGACCAAGAACATTGCGCTTTATTCAGTTGCCTGCGTCATGTTCATGCTGGTCGGTTACAACCTCATGTACCCAGGCGATCCGATAAGCGCCTATATCCCTAATCTCAGCTTCCTGCTCGGCGCTGAGAATGATGCGGCAACCTTCCAGGCTGGTGGAGACGATGCTCCTTACTACTCAGCACGATCTGATTTCTTCTTCCAGGTTGTGTTCGTCGCAGCAGGTATGTCTATCGTATCGGGCGCAGTAGCTGAACGCATGAAGCTATGGGCATTTCTGTTGTTTGCCATCGTATTCACCTCAGTCATCTATCCAGTCCAAGGTTTCTGGAAATGGGGTGGTGGCTGGTTAGACGCTGCTGGCTTTAACGATTTCGCTGGATCAGGTGTTGTACACATGTGTGGTGCCAGTGCTGCATTAGCAGGCGTTATCCTGCTCGGAGCACGAAAAGGTAAATATGGCCCTAACGGCGAAATCACACCGATACCAGGCGCAAACATGCCGCTGGCAACATTAGGTACGTTTATTCTTTGGATGGGCTGGTTCGGCTTTAACGGTGGATCTGAACTTAAGATAGCCAATTTTGATGAAGCTAATGCTGTATCAGCAATATTCGTTAATACCAACATGGCCGCTGCTGGTGGTGTCGTAGCCGCACTCTTGACTGTCCGTATGTTATGGGGCAAAGCTGATCTTACGATGGCATTAAACGGCGCTTTGGCCGGCCTGGTTGCTATCACAGCGGAGCCGCTCGCGCCCTCGCCATTACAGGCAACACTGATCGGTGCTGCTGGTGGCGTATTGGTGGTCTTTTCAATTATCACGCTGGATCGAATGAAGATTGATGATCCTGTTGGTGCAATCTCAGTACACGGTGTAGTCGGAATGTTGGGGCTCATGGTTGTACCACTAACCAACTCGGATGCAACCTTCGGTGCACAAGCTCTTGGCCTCGGCGCTATCTTTGCCTGGACCTTCGTAACCAGCTTTGTTCTCTGGGGAATAATCAAGATGATTATCGGTATTCGCGTAACAGAAGAAGAAGAGTACGAAGGTGTTGATATGTCCGAGTGCGGGATCGAAGCCTATCCGGAGTTTTCAAGCCGGAGCTAATTTGTACTCGCTATAAGCAGAATCTGGATATGCCGTTCAGGCATATCCAGACTGCTGTAACCGCCCCAGTTTCAGCTTTTTCGACGGAAAGGATGAAAGTGCACAAACGGTATATGCAGCTTGATATGAGCATGTTTGAACACAGAAACCAACAACAACCCCGCAATAAACCCACCTATATGCGCGCCAAAAGCCACCCCACCTTCCTGATCTCCCGCCATTGCAGAGCTATACAATTGCATTAAAAACCACACACCTAATACATACATGGCAGGAATTCGAACAGTTTGGAAAATAAAAAATATCGGTATAACCACTAATACACGAGCCTTTGGATACAGCAACATATAGGCTCCCAACACACCGGAAATAGCCCCGCTTGCACCAATCATGGGGATCTCGGAACCCGCGTCCGGTAACACCTGAGCAAATACGGCAGCGACTCCGCACAATAAGTAAAATACGATAAATCGAAGATGACCCATAGCAGCTTCGACATTGTTGGCAAACACCCACAAGTACAACATATTGCCAATTAGATGCATCCAACCACCATGTAGAAACATGGAGGTAAACACAGTTACGCTGGGGGGCACCCAGGAAATATCCGGCGCCAGTTGCACGGAACCCAGCAGCACGGCAGGAATTACGCCTAATGCGTAAATGATCACCTGCTGCCCTTGTGCACTCTGAGTGATCTGCCAGATAAACGCTGCTATACAAACAAACAGAGTAACGTATGTGACATACGGAATGACTGGAGTAGGATTGTCATCGTGAAGTGGAAACAACAGTCAGGTTCTCAAGATCTGTCGAGAGCAGACGATAGAATCATTATGATTCTATTCGCTCTTCTTGGTTGCCTTATCATTGCCGGTGAAATCCGATACCGCCTAAGCCAGATACGGCTTCGCCGCCTTCTCAGTGCGCAGGAATACCGGCTGCCCTTCTGAGGATGCTTTTGCGTTGTACCGATAACCGAGGGCTTTAAAGCTTTTTAAGTCCTCAGTGGTTTCCGCACGGCTTTGAATGAGGTGTCTTGCCATAGCCCCGCGCGCTTTCTTGGCAAAAAAGCTAATTATCTTGTAGTCACCATTTTTTTGATCCTTGAAAACAGGAGAAACCAGCGAGGCTTGCAGCTTGTTTTTCTTAACAGATTTGAAATACTCGTTAGAGGCAAGGTTGACTACACACGCACTACTCATTACCTGTGTCTCTTCATTCAGGGAGTCTGTAAGGCGACTGCCCCAGAAATCATAGAGGTTTTTACCTCTGCGGGTTTTTAACGCCGTGCCCATCTCAAGGCGATAGGCCTGCATAAGATCGAACGGTTTTAGAACGCCATACAAGCCAGACAGTATTCTCAAATGCATTTGCGCATAGCTCAAATCTCGTTTGCCCAGCGTATCGGCATCCAGACCAAGATAGACATCACCTCTGAAAGCCTGGATCGCCGGTCGTGCGTTTTTATCATCGAACGGTGGCGCCCAGGAATCAAAACGCTCTACATTCAATTCCGCCAAAGGCTCGCTGATACTCATCAATTGACCAAGTTTGCTTTTTTTGTAGCGCCTGAGCGTTTTTACCAATTTTTCAGATTCATCCATAAATCCCGGCTGACTCGGTTCAGCTATACGTGACGGTGTTTCCATGTCCAGCGTTTTGGCGGGCGATAGCAAGATCAACATAATGAAAGTTTATTTCTCTCTTACAAAATGGAGGGCCGACTATAAACCATCAATGACCACAGCCCAATCGCAGACCAGCATAAAACAATTTCAGTCGCATTTTGATGAACGGCCGCAGGCATGAGTTCAGGTAAAGAACCGCTCATCCGTCGTTTTTCTGGAACTCAGCGTGTATCTCTATGAATACCTCATCGGCTACCAATGCGGCGAAAGCATCAATCCCGTAGTCAGATCGAAGAAACGACCCATTGGCTGCAAAACCGAGGGTGTACTTCCCTGTCAGCAAGTTATCAGCACCGCCTTTAAACGTGACGTCAAGCTCCAGCGGCCGGGTGATACCCCGTAGCGTAAAGTCTCCCGTGATCACAAAGTCATTGCCTTCTACAGCGGCGATGGATACGGTTTTAAACTGAGCTTCTGCAAATTGCTGCGTGTCCAGCCAATCCTTACCTCTCAAACGATTTTCCAGACTCTCATTGTTCATATCGATACTGGCTACATCGATAACACCGTCCAGTTGAATCCTCTCTATGGCCGATGGGTCGAAATCAAGTGTTGCGTCTACCCTATTGAATCGGCCAACCACCGTCGACAAACCCAGATGCTCTATGCCGAAATGGACATAGGCGTGCTCTGTATCCAGAGAGTAATCGCCAGATCGCAATTCGGATAGCGACTGAGTGAAATTTGGTCTAACGACAGAAACACAGGCTGAAAGTGTCGCCAGCAAGAACAGGCAAACCGCCAATCGGCAAAATAGCTTATGCAAAGTGTTTAATTTCACGTCCATATTTATCCCTTTTACAATCATTTACACTTTTCACCGCGGCCCACCCGGTAGGAATTTCAGACGCCAAACGCCCACTCTATCAACCTGCACGCGTAAACCCATAAGCTAGCAGTAGATGGCGCTGGCTGCGAACTGTGCCTCATAATTTCAGCACTGTATCGCTTAGAGCAGTTTAAACAACAGAGTGCTGAAAGACCCATCCTATCAGGGGTACGATGATTTCAATCCGAATAAGTTACTGTATTTGTCTGGCACTGCGCACCCTAGTGCTGGCAGCGCATGGCTATTCAGCGCTAAACTTGAGGATATAACACTTACAATCATTTTTGCCGCTCACCACAAACGCAGCACATTTCTACATGCGACTAAACGGACTCAAAAGCACGCCCCCGGGCAAAAGGTTTTTGGCATTCACTCTATTAAGTGTATTTTGCCTTGCCTCCAGCGCTGCAAACGCACAAGCGCTCGATCAACTGTCTGCCTCAGATCAGGCTGACATAGCGCAGAAATGCTTGCCCGTGCAGTACCAACAAGGAGCCAATGCCTATCGAGAGTGCGTGGTGGCCGAAGTCGAGAAGCTCAGTGAGCAAGGCAATTCCGAGACCGCCAGCCTGTCATTCGATGAGCAATATGCAATTCAGCAGACTTGTGGGCCCATAGCAAACCCCACTGAATCCGCCTATCAGCAATGCGTTAATCAAGAAATAGCCAGCCTGTCGGGCGAACCAGCCACTCAAATGGATTCTCTTGACGATGATGAAATTTATGCGCTCCAGCAAAGCTGTTTCGACACGCAATCAACCCAGGGCGTAAAAGCCTATCGGCAATGTATGAACGCGGCTATGCTCAGCCTGCAGGCATTGCCCACTCCCGACCTCAGCCAGCTAACTCTATTAGAGCGCAATGCCTTGCAACTGCGCTGCTCCGCTCAACAGACAACGGCTGCAGATTACCGCAGTTGCTTACTGGACCAGGTAGGGGCCTCTGCGGCCGAGCTACCTAATGCGGCGGTTGCTCCTGCCTTGAACGATGTAAACACTGATTCTCTTGCGACCACAGACGCTCAGAGCGAATTGCCAGCAATTAATGTTGAGACTTTTGAACCCAACACCGACACAAGTGCCGATACAAACACTGGAACAACTGCTGCAACGGCCGCCGATGCAAGCATCACTCAAACAACTGACGCAACTTCCATCGCTATTGCCCCATCTGCATCCGATACGCTGTCAGACATACCAGTAACCGCGCCAGTGGTGCCAGAAACCGAAACAACTACTAACACCACAGTCAATCCGCCTACTGGTGTCAATACACAAACCCTGGATTCATTGACCGCGCCCGTTACAGATGCAGTGGAAGAAAACTCTGCGATTAACACATCAACCACTGTGCAGGCCGTGGACATCGCCAAGCCAATAGAGCCTAGCGACAATACAGCGATCGAGCTCGCTCAGGAAGACAGCGCTAACCTCAGTGCTGTAAATAGCATCTCAGAATCAGTACCACCTGCCGACCTGCAATCAGGCTTGACTGAGCCTTCCAGTACGGCGCAAACCACGGAACAAAGCGCATCTGTAGACGGGCAAACTCTAGAAGGCGAACAGAGCCAAATAGCAACGGGGATTGCGCTGGTCACCACCAAAACCAAAGAGATCTGGGCTCAGCTGCAACAGAGCGTTTCTGCACTGGATGGCACCAGTCGTGTCATTATCGCCGCTGCGATGGCCCT
>JBGCEO010000165.1:0-38823 GCA_045106475.1 Granulosicoccus sp. | reverse complement strand
AGCTCATCCAGCTCATCCAGCTCATCGCTGTCATTACGATTCGGTTGCCCCAGCGCAACCTTTCGCTTGCCATCCCAGGTTTGTCTTCGGTGGTTTTGAATCCAGAAATCTCTCAGTAGTAAGTAAGGATCAAGAGCGGCTGTGTCGAGCAGGTTGCCAGCGCTTAGCAAACGTGCTCGGAGGGAAACCAGCGACACAGCAGCAAATCCAATCCGAGTCGCTTCGTCATCGAGCAGCAGGGTCGGATCGGTGGTTAAATTTTCAACCACAAAACCGACGGTTGAGCGTCCGTTGTTTGGCCCAAAGAAAGGCAGAACCAGGTAGGGCCCTTCGCCAACACCCCAGACGCCAAGCGTTTGACCGAAAGACTCGTTGTGTTTAACCATCCCCGCGCGTGTGCTGAAATCGATTAGTCCTAAAACGCCCGCTGTGGAGTTGTATAAGAAACGGCCAGTATCACTGCCAGCCTGACGAAATTTGCCCTGCAGCAAATCGTTTGCAATCACGTTGATGTCATCGAGATTACTGAAAAAATTGCTGATACCTGTCTCGACAAAATCCGGCAGCACATATCGATAGCCTTTGGCCACCGGTTTCAATATGGCTCTATCTAATGCATCGTTAAAACCATAGATCTTTCTATTAACGTTTTCAAAAGGATCATAAGCGGGGCCGGTGGGCGAGTTGGTAGCACAACCACTCAGTAGTATTAGCAGAGAACAAAACAGAATCAGGCGAGTCATAGTATTTGATGGTCTGGAATTGTTGAGCGTGATGTCTTCATTTGCGCAGCAATGTAGCTTCAAGCGGGTTCTAGGCACTGTATATAGCAGTCAAGAACTCGGCTGTTCAGTCGTTAGCTTACTCTCCCGGGGGGCGTGGGGTGTTCGAGTGCTCTTGGTAAACAAGACAGTATTGGCTGTCAAAGGTTTAATGTACTCGATACTGTATCCTTTCTTAGTATCATTAGCATGCTGATACATGTAAATACAGTCTGTTACAAAACTTGGCGGCCTTTTGCGCAAAATATCAGCTTCTCAAGGCTCCGCTCCACCTCAAAGCCCGACTTGCGACAGATCTTGCAGGTTGAGCAACTAAACTTAGAAAAGATCCAAACTGGTACACTTGATGCGAAATGAACGCGCATGAGCCCTATAAACGCCATGTCTGACGATGGAACGACGCTTGTGCAGATCAAGGATCTGCACTTTTCGCGTGGCAGCAAGCATATCTTTCGTGGTCTGGATATTGATATACCCCGAGGGAAGGTCACGACCATTCTGGGCCCCAGCGGCACTGGCAAGACCACTTTACTGAAAATGATTGGTGGTCAACTCAAAGCCAGTCAGGGTACTGTCCATGTCGATGGGCTAAACGTTGGTAAGCTTCGTCGATCGCAACTCTATGAGCTTCGCAAACGTCTGGGCATGCTTTTTCAGTCGGGTGCGTTGTTGACAGACTTGTCAGTGTTTGAAAATGTAGCCTATCCGCTGCGCGAGCATACCGATCTACCAGAGAGCCTGATTCAGCATCTCGTGCTAATGAGGCTGCATGCCGTCGGACTAAGAGGCGCGAGAGATCTGTCGCCTGCTGAGCTTTCCGGGGGCATGGCCAGACGAGCGGCGCTGGCTCGAGCACTGGTGTTTGATCCGATGATGATTATGTACGACGAGCCTTTCACCGGGCAGGACCCGATCTCGATGGGGGTGTTGCTTGAATTGATCAAAACTGTCAATTCTGCTCTGGGGCTTACCAGTCTCATAGTTTCACATGATCTGGAGGAGGCCCTGTCCATCTCTGACTACGTTGTAATAATATCCGAAGGAGTCGTGGTGGAAGCCGGATCACCGGCGCAACTGCGAAGCTCTTCGTCTGAATGGGTGCAGCAATTCCTGCAAGGTAAACCGGATGGCCCAGTACCGTTTCAGGCGCCCGCACCTGACTACGAGATAGAATTACTCGGTAGTGCGGAGCATCAAAATGAGTGATTTTCTGCAACGCTTCGGGCGATTCTGGCTCAATATGCTCGAACGCCTGGGTCGTGCGTCGTTGTTTCTAGCCCAGCTCATTGCGGCGATACCCTCGCTGGTAAAACGTCCCTCCCTGCTAATCACACAATTGCACGCGACAGGGGTGATGACGCTATCAATAATCCTGGTTTCCGGTTTATTTGTCGGAATGGTGTTAGCGCTACAGGGGTATAACACCCTGATAGATTTTGGCGCTGAGGAGTCCATTGGAACTGTAGTGGCTTTGACACTTGTTCGTGAACTTGGACCCGTGGTCACAGGCTTACTGTTCGCAGGGCGTGCCGGTTCTGCCATGACAGCAGAAATAGGCTTGATGAAAGCTACAGAGCAACTCTCCGGATTGGAGATGATGGCAGTGGATCCGTTCAAGCGAGTGTTCGCACCTCGGTTTCTGGCAGGCTTCATCACCTTGCCAATGCTTGCCGCCATGTTTAGTGCCGTCGGTGTAATGGGTGGTTATTTAGTGGGTGTTGAGGTACTGGGTGTCGATGCCGGTGCCTATTGGTCGCAAATGCAAAGTGCTGTTAGTTTCACCCACGATGTATGCAATGGTCTGATAAAGGGCATGGTTTTTGGTTTTGTTGTGTGCTGGATTTCGATCTTTGAAGGTGCCGATTGTATTCCCACATCCGAAGGTGTGAGCAGCGCTACAACGCGCACGGTGGTCTATTCCTCGCTGGCCATTCTTGGGTTGGATTTCCTGCTAACTGCAGTCATGTTTTAAAGAGATACTCAAATGAATTCACGCGCTATAGAAATATTGGTTGGATTGTTCATGCTGCTCTTTCTGGGTGCCATGTTTGTACTGTCTATGAAAGTGAGTAATCTGACGAGCCTGACGGGTGGCGAGGGCTACACACTAATCGCCAAATTCGAAAATATCGGAGGCCTTAAGGCTCGAGCTCCTGTTTCGGCCAGTGGCGTTCGCGTCGGTCAGGTTTCAAGCATCAGCTATGACCCGGAAACCTTTGAGGCCAACGTGACTCTTATCATAAATGAGGAATTCGATTCATTTCCGCTGGATACCACGGCAAGCATTTACACGGCAGGCCTGCTTGGAGAGCAATATATTGGTCTGGACCCGGGTGCGGAAGATGACGTACTTCAGGATTCTGATGAAATTACTTTGACGCAATCTGCACTTGTGCTGGAACGACTGATCGGTCAGGTGCTGTTCAGTCGATCTGGTGGAAGCTAGGCAGCTGTCATTAATGCAATCACCCGATTGTTACTAAAACAAAAGGAAGCTAGTTATGTATAAACGCATTCAGATTTTTATCGCGGCATTATTGCTGAGTTTGGGCAGCGCCGCATCCGTTGCCGCTGAGCATCCGGCTCAAACGCTGATTGTTGAATCGATCACAGCGTTACTGGATGTGCTCGAGACGGAAGGGGACCGATTGAAAAGTGACCCGGGCTTTCTGCAGACCAAGGTAGATGAGCTAATCGTTCCTAATCTGGATTTCAACACCATGACCAAATTGGCGGTTGGCAAATTCTGGCGCAAGGCAGATGCCTCGCAAAAAACCGAATTGGTGGCAGAATTCAAAACGCTTCTACTCAACACCTACACCAGTGCATTGACTCAATATGGCGGTGAAACGATTGCGTTTGATCCCTTTCGGCCTGAAAGCCGCGAAGACAGAGCCGTAGTGCGCTCAACTTTCAGCCCGTCAGGTGGTGCAGATGTACCCGTGACCTACAAGCTTCGTGAAAAGAGTGGCTGGACAATCTACGATATCGAAGTCAACAATATCAGCCTGGTGACAAGCTACCGCTCAGCCTTTACGAATGAGATAGACAAGGGTGGCATCGCTGGACTTCTCAGTACCTTGAAGGAGCGAAATGCCAAGTCATGAGCGACTCCGTGTCTCAGGCAATCGTTGATCACTCGGGTGATACCGTCTTATTGTCGGGTGTGCTGAATTTTGTCAGTGCTCCCGAGACTCTCGAAACAGTTTCTTCACTTATCCGGGTCAACGACAAGCTCAATGTTGACCTATCGGGCGTAGTCGAATCGAACAGTGCTGGCCTTGCATTGCTCATTGAGTGGCTGGCTGTTGCCAGACGAGAGGGCCATTCGGTCACTTTTCATCATATTCCCGATAGCCTTCATCAGCTTGCGGGCGTATGTCAGGTAGATGGCCTGATATAATCTACGGCATGCGCTAAATAGCGCAACGCCGTGCAGGTCTGCCGTCAGGTCTATTCAAGACCCCATCGAGCTGTATCCTTGCCGGATTCTTAGCCGGGTTCTTCGCCAGGTTTTTTAACTGGATTTTCCCCATGGGAAGAACCACTAGGTCATCTTGAATTAGGTTCGATGGATAAACTACTAATAGAAAGTAGCCCGCCGTTGGCGGGTGATGTACGCATTTCCGGTGCTAAAAACGCGGTTTTGCCTATTCTTGCAGCCACATTGTTGGGCAGCAGCACATCCAGTTTAAGCAATGTCCCTCATCTGAATGATGTGACGACCACCATGTCGTTGCTCGCCCGTATGGGTTGTCAGATTACGATGGGTGACAATATGCGTGTGGATGTAGATCCGACCACCATCAATGACTACACCGCGGCCTATGAGCTGGTGCGCACCATGAGAGCGTCGATTCTGGTTCTCGGGCCGCTCGTTGCTCGCTACGGTCAGGCTGAAGTATCACTGCCGGGAGGTTGTGCGATCGGAGCCCGACCCGTCAATCTGCATATCGAAGGGCTTCGGGCCCTTGGGGCCGAGATTTCCATTGATGGTGGATATATCCGAGCCAAAGCAGGCCGCTTGCAGGGAACTCGCATTGCCTTTGATCTGGTGACGGTCACGGGTACCGAAAATCTATTAATGGCAGCTACCTTGGCACGCGGAACTACCGTGCTGGAAAACGCCGCGCGGGAGCCAGAGGTGGTTGATCTGGCTAACTACCTGATTGCCATGGGTGCAAAGATCGAAGGAGCAGGCACCAGCACTATAACGATAGAGGGTGTAGAAAATCTGTATGGCTGTGACTATCGTGTGGTGCCAGATCGAATAGAAACTGGCACGTTTCTAGTCGGTGCAGCAGTCACGCGTGGAAAAATCCGGGTTAAGGATACGGTTCCTGAGATTCTCACCTCAGTGCTGGATAAGCTTCGCGAATGCGGTGCGGACATAACCACGGGTGAGGATTGGATAGAACTCGACATGCACGGTCAACGCCCAAGGTCCGTCAGTATCACGACCGCTCCATACCCTGATTTCCCCACGGATATGCAAGCGCAGTTTTGCGTTCTGAATGCACTTGCCGAGGGCACTGCAAAGGTGACCGAAACTGTTTTCGAAAATCGCTTTATGCATATAAACGAGCTGCAGCGCATGGGTGCTGACATGACCGTCGAGGGAAATTCAGTCACTATTCGCGGTGTGGAACGCTTGCGGGGAGCGCCGGTGATGGCCACCGATTTGCGTGCGTCCGCGAGTCTGATCCTCGCAGCTTTAATGGCTGATGGAGAAACCACTGTCAGGCGCGTTTATCACATTGACCGTGGCTACGAGCGAATAGAAGAGAAGTTTCATTTGCTGGGTGCTGATATCCGTCGAGAGCCGGACAAGTGAGTGCTGCGTTGAGCGGATTACAGTTTAATGAGTAGGAAGTTACGCATTGCTTTGTCCAAAGGTCGGATCTTTGATGAGACGTTACCTTTGTTCGAAGCCGCTGGAATATCTCCGAGTGAGGACCCGGAGAAATCTCGCAAACTGATATTGGGCAGTAACAAGCCGGACATTGAGTTTCTGATTGTGCGCGCGAGTGATGTTCCGACCTATGTCCAACACGGTGGCGCAGACCTTGGCGTGGTCGGTAAGGATGTGTTGCTTGAGCACGGTGGAGAAGGATTGCTGGAGCCTATCGACTTGCAAATTGCTCGGTGCAAATTGATGGTCGCCGGTTTTCCCGGCACTGACTTGAATTCCCGCCAGCGTTTTCGCGTGGCGACCAAATTTACCGATTGTGCAAGAAGACATTTCGCGGAGCACGGACGACAAGTAGAAATCATAAAGTTGTATGGCTCGATGGAACTTGCCCCGCTGGTGGGTCTTAGTGATTTGATTGTTGATGTTGTTGACACAGGATCCACGCTCAAAGCTAATGGTTTGGTTCCGCTGGAGCACATCAGTGATATAACGTCGCGGTTGATAGTTAATAGAGCTTCGATGAAGATCAGGCATACACAGATCAGCGAGCTTTTAGACCATATGTCGATAGCTGTAGACAAGCAAAAAGCGCGATAAACGAGACGAGACAGGTAGTTAATTAGATGAGTACAAATACAGACGATCTACGCATCACCGGGACACGCGAATTGCGTTCCCCCGAAGAGTTGTTGAATCTACTGCCTGTTGGTGAAACAGCAGCTAAAACAGTCACGCGTTGCCGAAATGATGTCAGAGATATTCTGCAAGGCCGCGATGATCGTCTGGTGGTGGTGGTTGGCCCCTGTTCCATTCATGATCCTGATGCTGCTATCGAATATGCTGATCGGCTGGCGGCTTTAAACTCATCGCTTGATTCCCAGCTGCGCATCGTTATGCGAGTGTATTTCGAAAAGCCACGCACCACGATAGGGTGGAAAGGTTTGATCAATGATCCGACGATGGATAACACGTTTCAGATTAATGAGGGTCTGGAGATTGCCAGAAAGCTGCTAAGTGATATCAATAACAAGGGCTTGCCTGCTGGTGTGGAATATCTTGATCTCATTAGCCCCCAGTACATCGCCGATTTCGTTGGCTGGGGTGCCATAGGTGCACGCACGACGGAAAGCCAGGGACATCGCGAACTGGCCTCCGGGTTGTCCTGTCCGGTTGGATTCAAAAACGGCACGGCAGGTAGCGTACAAATTGCCGTTGATGCAATTGGCGCCGCACGTGGAGCGCACAACTTTCTATCAGTCACCAAGGAGGGTGGCTCGGCAATTTTTCAGACTGCCGGGAATGAGGATTGTCATCTTATATTGCGAGGTGGCAAGTCACACACCAATTATGATGCCGCCAGTGTTGATGATGCCTGCGCGAGCCTGGTTAAGGCTGGTTTACCAGAACGTGTGATGATCGATTGCAGCCATGCTAACTCTCGCAAGTTGCATCGTCGACAACGTTATGTTTGTCGAGATATATGCGCGCAGTTAAGCGACGGTGACAAACGCATCATGGGCGTCATGATTGAAAGCAACTTGGTAGAAGGTAGTCAAAACCCGAGCAACAAGCCTCTGGTAAAAGGTCAGAGCGTCACAGATGCCTGCCTGGCGTGGGAGGACACCGTGCCCTTGCTTGAACAGTTAGCAGAGGCGGTCGAGACTCGCCGCAAAACCTGATTCTCTTTTCAGAGCGTACCTTCTCGCTGAGCCTGATCACGGCATGCGTTTAATGGCTAAGCGCAAACCGGACCAGGCTAAACTGCCCCAGTTCCCTGGGGACAGCACAGCGAGCCGAATCCGAAGCCTTTAAAATCAATCGCCTAGCTAGTTCTGCAGGCGTCAATTACCGCCATCCCCAGCATACTGGGGCAGTTAAGAGCAGATAAATTGCTCAATTGTTAGCTGTGCCACATTTCCATAGGGCCTGGCTCGCGAAAGCGTCCATGCCAGGGCGTTTGGCAACCCAACTGGTTCAAGTAACTGGTTTGAGAGCCGATTTTCCTTGTATCGCTCACTATCAGAGTCTTGCAGGGGTACATCATGGCGCGTTCTTCAGACGCAAGGTTTCCGCTATCACTTGTTCGTGACAAAGCCTTTCAAGTGCGCCAGATTCGTCGGGTCTTGATACTAACCCTGTTTTTCATCGTTCAATCAACGTTGATTCTGGGCGTTTTCTATCACACATTTCTGGGCAATCTGGTTGAAGGAAACGCGCCTCTCTTGTTTGCCTCGGAAGATATGGGCGGCTTGGGAGATTCGATTCCTGCCATGAGCAGTGTACTGAGCAAGTGGATGTTAGTGATGCTGCTCGTGAACGGGATTATCTGCACCGGGATTGCTATCTATATTTTGAGAAAGTTGGGGAATCCGATACTTGCTATCAGACGTGCACTCAATGAAATTGGCGATGGTAATCTTGAAGTGCGTTTGCGCACTAACGACAAGCGAGAGTTTAACGAGCTGTGTGATGCTCTGAACCGGGCATTGGAGCAGGTGCACAGCAAGATCAGCGAAGCCCGATCATTGACCCGTGTATTAGAAACACTAGACGATCAGCCGGCACCTGATGATGAGGCTGTGCGCAAAGCACTCGTTGAGTGTCGCGACGTGCTTAGTTATTTTGATGGCACACCCGATGCCGGCAATGAAGCCTCAATGTCCGATGATCAAGTAAAACGCTCTTAAGCCGGTGGAATCGTTTCCAAATTTGCACCTGCACAGGGTTCGCGCTGCGAAGCCTGTGCAGTGCCTCCTACTGCTGGTCCTGTTGGTTTTGTCTTGCAGTGTTGCGGCGCAAGATGCCAACCAGGGTGCAGCAAATGCTCTCTACGAGCGTGCGTTGGATCAGATAGAAACCAAGCACTATTCTGATGCGCTGGCCAGTTTGCGTTTTTTGCAAAAGCGCTACCCTAAATTTAAAAAAATAGCGGCCGTACAAACACGTATTGCCGTGCTGCAGGAATCTGCGGATGCTGGCGAATCGCTGGCTGTTTTCCTGAGAGCGCTGGCCTTGCGCGATAGTGGCGAAATCGACAGGGCATTGATCGAACTTGCGACCATTGCATCGGCATACCCAGCTGGTGCGCTGACCGACGATGCTTTGTACATTACCGCATATTTACAGGTCATGGATCGCTATGATTTTCATGCAGCTCGAACGGCTCTGGGAACTCTGAATCAACGTTTTCCAGCATCGGCTTATTCAGATTCAGCACTTTATCTTGATGCTATCGCGCTTGAGCAGTTGGGAGAGACGCAGGCTGCACGTGTGGCTTTGATGGATCTTCGAGATCGTCATACCGCATTAAGCCTGCCGCTGAATTTTCGTTGGCCCAGTGGCAGTGTTTTGTCGCGATACTGGTTTGACCGAGCAGACAGACGTCTGGCGATCGTAAAGCAGCGAATTGCCAGCGCCAGTCAACTGGGATCAAAAGAAGAGCGTATTGATGGCAAGCTTCGCGTCGCAGTCAATGTCGATGGTGCCGATATGCAACTTCTGCTAGTGCCCAGTCCGCTGACACGTCAAACCCAATGGCTTGATGGACAGCTTAGTGATCAGCTGCCACCGTCCATTGGCGTGTTTGATGGCACAGTGGAAGGTGTTCCAAACAGTTGGGTCAGAGCCGTGTTGCAGGAGGATTCGATATCCGGTGTTGTCAATATAGATGGGAATCGGCACAAGCTGCAGCCTGCCAATCTGATTGGTACGCTGGATTATTACCAGCCACGCTCCCGCAAGCCGGTGAGCGCAGGTGGATTGCAATCCGATCTAGCCAACAGCCTGCAAGGGTTGGATATGTTGATTGCGCCACCGGAGGAAGGTGCAGTCAAAATTACTCCTCGTTCGCGTACCGTGCACACAGATATTCGAGCTGTCCCTGTCTCCATCGTTGTTGATAGTCAGTATGATCGCTACTACGCCGGAGGCGGACTGGCAGAGGCGTTGAACAACCTTAATATAGCTGACGGTGTTTACCGACAATTTGGATTGGCCTTAACACTTGATGAAGCCTTGAGTTTCAGGGAAGGCGAGGATCCGATGCAGCTGGGTGCTGTTACTCTCGAGACCATCCTGCGTTCGTTTCGTGACTATAGATTGCAGTACAAAACCTTGTTCCAGGATAGTGCTTTGACCTATCTGTTTACGGGTAACCCCAAAACAGACGTGACCCTTGGCCTTGCCTGGATAGACACTGCCTGTCGACTGGATGGCTATGATGTGGGTGTAACCACTCCCAGCACGTTTGGCGATGTGTTGTTAACGCACGAGTTGGGACACTCCCTCGGAGCCCAGCACGATAGCGATACGCAGTGCAACGATAATCCGCGTTCACTTATGTGGCCTAACATTTCATCCAGAACCGAAGCCAGTTTTACCAGTTGCAGTACTGAGAGTGTGTTGCGCTCCAGAGCCAAGAGCTGTTTAAAGAACAGCGTTGATCTTGTGCTCGAAGCGTATTCAGACAGTGCCATTGTTGTTTACGACGTCGTGAACAGTGATGGCGCGCTGACACTTGATGCCCAGCTTGTGGTCGAAACCAGCGCGCCCGATCAACTGATTTGGCCTGCCGGTTGCCAAGTGCAAACTCCAACCAGCGCGACCTGCTTCGTTGATACGCTGAATCCGGCAGAGCGTCGCTCGCTGCATTTTCAGATCAGTGAGCCGTTTCAAGGTAGCAATGCCCCTGTTACAGCTCAACTATCGCCGGTTGGATTACTGGAGCTCAGGCCCGATAACAATCTTGCAACCGCGAGCCTGGCTGGCGGTGTAACTCAAGATCATTTACCGGTCTCAGCACCTGCCAGTAGTCTGGGTGAAGTTCCCGGGGCAGGTTCCAGCAATAGCTCCAGCGAGCTTGCGGCTGCAAAATCAGGTACCGGGTCAGTTAGCGCGTCGCTGCTGTTTTTTGGGGCGTTAGTGGCTGCATTGCGACTGCTATTCCAATTGCCGTGGCGCGGTGGCTTCCAACCAGGAAGATCGAGCTAACGTTTTACATTAGTTACGGGTGATGGACGCGTGCCCAACTTCATCTTTAGAACCACCTCCTGTAGGTTTTCCGAATTTTTTAGATCAGTGGGCGTATCAGTTTCGTTGCTTCGCAAGACCTGCACTTTTACGGTTGCGCCTGGTGGAAGTGCAGACACTTGAAGTAGCAACTGAGTAGCGCTGCGAATAGGCTGCTCGCCGAGGCCGGTGACCACATCCAGGTAGCGGAGCCCGCCCGCACTGGCAGGGCTGCCCTCAAGCACCCCGGTAATAACAGCTCCCTGGATACCTTGCGCTCCCAGCGTAGGAAACATCCTTAAGTCTTCTACACCAATGCCTAGCCAGCCCCTGGCTACCGATCCATTTTCTATGATTTGAGGAACCACCTGAGCCAGTAGCTCAGCGGGTATGGAAAACCCAATGCCTACAGCGCCGGTGTCGCCTCTAAAGACTGCGGTGTTGACACCGACCAGTTGTCCATTCGAATTAATCAGTGCTCCACCGGAATTTCCCGGATTGATGGCTGCATCGATCTGTACAAAATTCTGCCAAGCGCTGCCGCCGGCTACTCGCCGGGATATGGCGCTGACAATCCCTTGCGTTACTGTCTGACCGACATCAAAAGGATTGCCTATGGCCAGAACGATATCTCCTACCTGCAGAGGTGGTGCTTCGTCCAGGCGTACATAGGGCAGATTGCTCGCCGCTATCCTGACGACTGCCAGATCAGTTTCCTGGTCGCTTCCTATGAGTATCGCAGGATATTCCCGTCCACTGTTCAGGACCACAGTTATAGATTCAAATCCCTCTATCAAGTGCAGATTGGTCAGCACAATGCCATTGCGATCCACGATGACTCCTGACCCCTGGCTTGTGTCCCGTCGGTTTGTGCCGTCTTCTCCTTTGCCACTTGCGTAGACACTGACCACTGAAGGGGCTGCCTTCATGATGCCTTTGTGATAACTCTGGGGCGCTGGAAAATCTGCCGCGATCACCATCTCATTGGCCGAACCTCTGGTGTTTGCATTCGACTGATCGAACGCGGAACCCTCAGATAGGCTGGACTGGATGCGCTGGGCGCTATTCGCAGCCATCTCATTGGCGATTGCAGTGCTACTGCCTGTCGGATTAGAGGGATCCACGCCGGGCGAACGTGGTTGAGAGGTTTGAAAACCAGAGGTATCAGGGCCGTTGGAATAGGTTGGCGACAGTGATTGTGGGTTGGAGTCTTTGTCTCCACCGATTGGTGTCGTTGAAAACCAAAGCCCGGCTGCCAGACCCGAAAAGATGCACAAAGCGAGGAATAACAGACGATTCATAATCTATCTGATATTTGACTGGTGAGTAACGGAATACAGTTGCCCTGCGATTTCATCTGCTTTTTGCCAGGTGAGCGATCAAACGGTGGCAGGTTACTTCCTTGACCTGATAGGTGGATTTTAGCGCGAATATGTTAGCTGCTGTGGAGTGCCTGGTTTGGCTCTGGAGATGGGCTCTGTCATCACGGTTATTTCCTGTTGGTTCAGGCTTTGAGCGACGCAAATCAGCAGTGGCTCAGTTGTTGAAGGTTAACTATGCTTAATTGCATGGCAAACGATTGCGAACAAGCAAGCATATTGGCGTCCTTGTGATAAAATTGTGGGTTATCCGTGGTGCGTATATTGCTCAGGCAGACTCTGGAAAGCGAGAGCCTGGCCGCCACAGTGAGAACAACCGGCAATTTAACCTGCTGAATAGTTGCCAGTATGTTCATCCGAATACGAATGACCCAGTCTTACACCTGGCCGTTTTAACTAGTTTCGATTTACCTGGAGAAGTCGCATGAGTGCGAATAACCAGAAGAACCCTGGCCATGATGGGTCAGGTGAGTCTTCTAAAGCTGGTCCGGCAGATTCGTCCGTTGCCGAAACTGTGGATGATCCGAAACGTCGTCGAATGCTGGTACGTAGTGCCACAGCCGTAGGCGGACTCGGCGCCGCAGCTCTGGTATTGCCAATGCTTGGGTCCATGTCGCCGAGTGCTCGGGCCAAGGCCGCTGGAGCACCCGTTGAGGCTGACATCAGTAAGCTGACACCGGGTCAATTGCTGGTCGTTGAATGGCGAGGCAAACCGGTATGGATTGTTAACCGTACCGAAGAGACTCTAGAGCGTCTTGCTGATACTGTTGACAGGTTGTCTGATCCGGATTCTGAGATGGAGCAGCAGCCTGGGTACGCGCAAAATGCGATGCGTTCTATCAAACCGGAATATCTGGTCGTCGTCGGTATTTGTACTCATTTGGGTTGTTCTCCATCCTACCGTCCTGAGATTGCACCGCCTGATTTAGGTGATCAATGGGATGGCGGTTTTTTCTGTCCTTGTCACGGATCTAAATTTGATATGGCTGGACGCGTTTACTCGGGAGTCCCTGCACCGACCAACCTTGAGGTTCCACCTTATCGTTATGTAGACGACTCAAAAGTCGTCATTGGTGAAGATCCAGGAGTGGCTGCATGAGTGCGAACATGGAAAAACAGTCCGGCGGGCTAATGGGGTGGATAGACGAACGCTTCCCGCTGACTAAACTGCTCGAAGAGCACATAACCAAATACTACGCACCCAAGAATTTTAATATCTGGTACTACTTCGGTGCCTTGTCGATGCTGGTTCTGGTTATTCAGATCGTCACCGGTATCTTCCTGACCATGAACTACAAGCCCGATGGTGCTCTGGCATTCACATCGGTTGAATACATCATGCGTGACGTCAACTATGGCTGGCTGATTCGCTACATGCATTCAACAGGAGCTTCGATGTTCTTTGTTGTTGTGTATCTACACATGTTCCGAGGGCTGATGTACGGCTCGTACAAGAAACCTCGTGAGTTGCTATGGGTGTTTGGCATGCTCATTTATGTCGCTCTGATGGCGGAAGCCTTCATGGGCTACCTGCTACCTTGGGGGCAGATGAGTTATTGGGGTGCGCAGGTTATTATTTCCCTGTTCGGTGCCATCCCGTTTGGTATTGGTGATGCGCTTACCCTTTGGTTAAAGGGTGATTACATTGTTTCTGATGCCACCCTCAACCGTTTCTTTGCGCTGCATGTTATTGCCGTGCCGCTGGTGCTGCTGTTTTTGGTGGTTGCACACATCATGGCGCTGCACGAAGTCGGATCAAACAACCCGGACGGCATCGACATCAAGAAAAACAAGAACGCCGCAGGCGTTCCAAAAGACGGAATCCCTTTTCATCCTTACTATACGGTCAAGGATTTCATGGGTGCAGTTGTATTCCTGATAGTCTTTTTTGCCATCGTCTTCTTTGCACCGGAGATGGGCGGGTACTTTCTGGAGCACGCCAACTTTGTGCCTGCAGATCCATTGAAAACGCCTGAGCACATCGCACCTGTATGGTACTTCACGCCTTTCTACGCGATCTTGCGCGCGGTGCCGGATAAGCTGGGTGGTGTTATGGCAATGGGCGGAGCAATAGTTATCTTGTTCTTCTTGCCCTGGATCGATCGCAATCCTATTCGATCGATCAGATACAGATCCCTGGCTTACAAAGTTCTACTGTTCACTTTTGTTATCGCCTTTATCATTCTGGGTTACCTGGGTATGCAGGTTCCGACGCCCATGGGTACCCTGGTGGCAAGAATCTGTAGTTTGATTTATTTCGGATTTTTCGTCGGTCTCTACTTTGTCAGTAAAACCGAGAAAACCAAGCCATTGCCTGAGAGGGTTACGTGATGCACGATAACTATTCGGTCAAGCGCCGTACAGTGAAGAACCAGTATGCCAATCCATCATCGCGCCTTCAGGTCAAAGCGCTGAGAAAGGCCCAGCCGTCTCAGCAACAAAGGCTGATGGTTTGGGGTATGGCCCTGGTTTTGGCCTTGGGATCTCTGTTCTATGTCACCGCAGGCAAGGCGGCGGGCACAGGTTTTAAGCTGGAAACTCCGCTGATTGATCAAGGTAATCAAAAATCTTTACAGCGTGGTGCGCAAGCGTTTGTCAATCACTGCATGGCTTGTCACAGTGCGGGCTATCAGCGTTACAGCCGAATGGCGCAGGATTTAGGTTTAAGTGAAGAGGATGTAGCCAGCAACCTGATCTTTACAACTGATGAGGCTGGGGAGGCGACCAAGGTAGGTGCTTTGATGACCAATTCCATGACAGATGACTATGGGCAGCAAGCCTTTGGTGTCGCTCCTCCTAATTTGGCGCTGACAGCCCGATCACGCGGAGTAGACTGGATATACACCTATCTGAAAACCTATTATGTGGATCCATCAATAACTACCACCGGTGTTAATAATCTGGTTTATCCCGGCACTGCCATGCCACATGTTTTATGGGATCTTCAAGGCTTGCAAGAGCCGGTCTATGGTGAAGAGGTTAATGGTAGTAAGCCCATTTTAGAGTTGGAGCTCGCCACACCCGGTAAGCTTTCACCTGAAGAGTACGATGATCTGATTGCTGATATAACCAACTTTATGGCGTACATGAGCGATCCGATCAAACTGACACGCCATCGAGTGGGCATGTATGTAATGCTCTTCTTGTTTGGACTGTTGGGCATAGCCTATCTGCTCAAGAAGGAATACTGGAAGGACGTCATCTAGCCCCTTGCAGAGCTTGTTGACACTGACGAATCGGGCACTTCGGTGCCCGATTTGAATCCATCCACAGCAGGGGATATTTCTTGACTGCGATCGGTAATCGGCGATCAACTACCACGATGTACTCGGATGCCCAATGCATCTTTTGTCACGTAGTACGGCTGGTGCTGGCTGAAAAAGACATTGAAGCAGATATTTACTCGATAGCGCCAAACGCTGTCGATGAAGCCTTGTTGCAATTAAACCCTCACGGAATCCTGCCGACGCTAATGGACCGTGATTTGGTGCTATATAACTCAAAAGTAATCACGGATTATCTGGATGAACGCTATCCGCATCCGCCTTTCATGCCTGTCGATCCGGTGTCGAGGGCACGCACGCGGCTTGCGCTCTATAGAATCGAAACAGACTGGTATTCGCTAAGACCCGATTCGGCACACAATCAGTTAACCATGAAGCAAGCCGGTCAACGCCTCAGCGAGTCGCTTACTGAGGCAGCTGATGTATTTGCCGCACTGCCATTTTTTTTCTCAGAGGAGTATTCCATTCTGGACGCAACTCTGGCCCCGCTATTGTGGCGCCTTCCAGCTTATGGCATCGTACTGCCAAAAGAAGCTGCCCCAGTGGAGCAGTATGCAAAGCGAATGTTCGCACGCCCGGGGTTTCAGGCAAGCCTAAGCGATGCAGAACGGGAAATGGCTAAATGACTTCAAGTAGACCGTACCTAATTCGGGCATTGTACGAATGGATTGTGGATAACGGGTTTACCCCTTACATGCTGGTCGATACCTCTCTCGACGTTGTTGAAGTCCCCCGGGCATTTGTGGAAAACGGCCGAATCATCCTTAATATCAGCCCGGAGGCAACACACAGTCTGGTTCTGGGCAATGAAGCGGTTACTTTTAATGCCCGATTTAGCGGCACCGCGATGGATGTGCATGTGCCTGTGGTCAGCGTGCTTGCGATCTACGCTCGAGAAAATGGCCAGGGCATGATGTTTGGTGAGCAGGATGACAACCCACCCGATCCAGGTGCTGGGCCCGGTTCTGGTCCGAGTGCGGTGAAAACAGACAGCGACAAAGGCCCCAAGGCGCCGCCAGAGGCAAAAAGGCCCAATCTGAAAATCGTCAAATAATGACCCTTTTGTTTCAGGGTTTTTCAGCTTAGCTTTCTACCGCGTTTTTTATCCAGATCAGTTCATGATCATGCCAGAGTCGCTCGCCCGGGGTTTGGCCGGTTCGAGGTGATAGGGCGATCACATCGATTCGGGCGGTTGTATGGCTATCGGCGTGTTTTTGTAGCCAGGCGTTTGCTGTGAGCCTTAGTTTTTTTTGCTTACGCAGATCAACACTCTCGATAGCTCCACCAAATTGATGAGTGCGACGATAGCGAACTTCTACAAACACAATTGTGCGTTCATCTGGTGAGCGCATGATCAAATCAATTTCGCCAACACGTCTGACGAAATTGCCCGAGATATACGTGAAGCGTTTTGATTCGAGCCAGAGTCTGACCAGTTTTTCGGCGTAACTGCCTTGCTGTTTTTTCTGCACCTTGGCCTCCTTGCCAATGTATTTGCGGGAAGGGTTAGTTAATCGTGCTCGACCTGATGGAGGGCAGAGCCGGGGCCTCTATACTTTCTACCGGTTGGCTTACCCCATCAACATATTGGGCCCAATCCAGGTGGCGAATTATTCGCCCTTCAGGGCTCAACTCGAGCTCGCCCGTGTAGCCATTAAGACGCTCGCCGGCACCAAGCTGCCCTAGGTTTGTTATCAATTGATAAGCATCTGCACCCAGCGCATACAGCTTTGCGTAAGCACCCTGGGCACCTGAAAATGTATCGGTAATGGTTTGCTTTAACGGATCCTTCTCTAAAGATTTTCGCAGAACCCATGGCGTTTCAGGGTAGTAGATAGTATTAAGATCTTTGTTCTTCTTGGCGTCGTCATCAATCGATGCAACCCGTGATGTGCCGAGTCGCGTCACCCCGCGAGCGTGAAAGAAATCCAGCTGAGGGCGTACTGACCTCGCTTGCTCAGAAGTGATGGCCAGGAAGATTACATCGACGTCATTGCGAATGGATGGTTCAAAAAAGAGCTTCTCTCCGATGGTGCTGCTGAGTTGTCTGAAACGAACATCGCTTTTATTTATAGACAGAGCTTCTTTGATCTCGTCCGAATAGTCGTATTGATCTTTGGGCAGAATTTCTATGTGGACGACATCCCCACCGTACAAATACATGGCATCTTGAAAAGCACGTGCTTCTCGATCACCACGCGAGTCGTCGGCCTGCAAAATGATGGCATTCTTTAACGAAAGGGCCGTTGCCCGAGATGCAGCAGCGCGTGCTTCGTCTTCAGGGGCAAGGCCAAACTGAATGAGGTTGTTCGCTCCACCGCCGATACTTGCTGACTCCACGCTATTGAGTGTGATCGTGGGGATGGGAACTTCTCGTTGAGATACTACTGCTGCTACCGCCTGCTTGCGCAGAGGTCCAATGATAGCGTCCGCACCATCGCTAACAGCGTTCTGGTATGCCGTTCTGACATACCCTGCATTGTCCCCGACATCATAGAAGCGAAGTATGGGGCTTTGCAGCCTATCTCGTGAACTGCTGAAGCTGGCGGCCACAATGCCATCACGGATAGCAGCGGCGACGGCAGCTGTGTTACTGCCCGTGAGTGGCAGAAGCACTGCAATCTGATTGATAGGCTTGCCGTCGATGTTAATGTCAAAATCCACAGGCGCATAGAGGGCGTTTACAAACTCAGGGTTGGCCGGATGTGTTGCAAATCGATTTTGCCAACCGGCAATGCCCGATCGTCTCTTAGCCTCGTCAACACCTGCAGCTGCATGTGCCAGGGCAAGTTCGATCCAGCCTTGATAGATATCGCCACGCACATTAGTCGTCATGCGCCTAAGCGTTGATAGCGGTTGCGTTGTGAGCAGCTGCCAGATCTGCTCGTGACTTTTCTGAATTATGGGGCCATCACTCAATTGATTTTCGAGTTCAATGCGCGCGATGAGCTCATTGTCTGGGTCTTGCAAAATGTTGTATGCCTGAGCTCTTGTCTCATAGACCCTGGCCCTATGCAGGGCGCTTTCTACTTGCAGAGGATCTGGCAATGCAGCCAGCGCAGCCTCGGGTTCTCGATCATTGATGCTGCTTCTGGCGACCAGGATTGCGCGGCGGTGAGCAAGTTCGGCACTTGCCAGTAGCTCAGGTACTGCGGCGAGTCGTACATTACCGGGTTCAATCAGAGCTCTGTCAAATAGTATTTCTGCGGCTGTGAGCAGGTAGTCTTGCTGCTGCGCAGGGTCGCTACTGCGCGAAGCACGCCGCGAGTAGATATCAGCAGCCGCTAACGGGTCACCCAGTTGCAACTGCCGCCTGGCAGCCGGGTCTGTTATTCTGGCGTGAAGTGGATCATCCGGCAACGGGGGTGGTCCAGACGGGGTAACGCACCCGGAGAGCGCACTGGTAAACAAAACCAGCAGGCATATTTCAAGGCAACGATAAAGGCAACGGCGAGTCAAAATCATCATGTCGTCGGAGCATACTCTGTACATAGTGGCTACGCCAATCGGAAATCGTGATGATTTGTCATCACGGGCGATTGATGTGTTGCAGCACGTTGATCGGATTTACGCGGAAGATACACGCCATAGCTTACCGCTATTGCGACATCATGGTATAGATACGCGAGTTTGGGCGTTGCATGATCACAACGAAGAGTCGCAAATCCAGATGGTCCTGGAACATTTGCGATCAGGAGCCAGTGCTGCTCTGATTTCAGATGCTGGCACTCCGTTGATCAGCGACCCCGGATTTCGTCTTGTTAGAGCTTGCCAGCGAGAGGCGATAAGAGTATCGCCAATTCCCGGTGCGTCTGCACTCACTGCCGCATTGAGCGTTTGTGGCCTGCCAACAGACAGATTCCAGTTCGTTGGTTTTCCACCTGCCAGGAGTAGCGCTAGAAAAAATTGGCTGTTGCCGTTGGCGAGTCTGTCGCACACGCTCATCATCTATGAATCGCCACACCGCATCATCGACTGTATTGCGGATCTGGTTTCAGTGTTCGGGGGTGATCGCGTATTGACCGTGGCCAGAGAGCTCACCAAGCGATTTGAGACATTGCTGCATGGTACTGCTGAAGAGGTGCTTGCCCGTATCAAGGCAGACCCGAATCAGCAACGTGGTGAGTTTGTGCTTGTCGTGTCCGGTTATGAGGCCGACGATGCTGACGCTAGCTTTAGCTCTGCAGCAGATCTGGACAAGACTCTGTCAGTATTGCTGGAGCACCTGCCCGTTAAGACGGTAGCCCGCTGTGCTGCCGAATTATGCGGGGTGACCAAAAAACAGGCATACGATCGTGCCCTTAAACTGCAAGGACGATGATACCATCCGCCTCGGAGTTGGCCAGGTCATCGCTGCATGCTGATACTCAGGTATTGGTGTGTGGAGGAAAGTCCGGGCTCCAGAGGACAAGGCGCCAGGTAACCCCTGGGGGGCGTGAGCCTACGGAAAGTGCAGCAGAGAGTAGACCGCCTAAGCAGTTTCAGGTAGCAGTACCTGTTAATGCCGGTAAGGGTGAAAGGGTGCGGTAAGAGCGCACCGCGTCGGTGGCAACATTCGATGGCATGGTAAACCCCGTCTGGAGCAAGACCAAATAGAGGGATATTGGCGTGGTCCGCGCTGTCCCCGGGTAGGTCGCTTGAGCGTCATGGTGACATGACGCCTAGATGAATGATGACCCCAGACAGAACCCGGCTTATGGCCAACTCCTTTTCAATTTGACGTTCAAAGTTCTCCTGTCCAGGCATCGGCCGAAAGAGGCTGGCTGTGGGATTTCTCGCCTGAATTTTCGGCCATCATTCTTCTTCAATTGCAAATTTTCAGACACGTTTTCGCCTGATTGCTGAGATTCGTCTTTGAATTGGATTTTTAATTCAAGTTAATTCTATCAATTATGTCTAAATTATTGATAAAAATAACATTTTGTCATCTTATCTAAGCCTTTGTCTTTATTGCAAAAAATTCGGAACCACCGCACGTTTTTCATTGACCGTGTATTCAAGTGGTCGTATAGTGGCGCTTAGTGCCATATGGTGGCGAAAAGTGGTTCCCGAAACAGATCAATCATGCGGTTTAGAGGCATAACAAAATTGAGTGTAGACGCCAAAGGGCGCCTCGCCATGCCTAAAAATCATAGAGAGCGATTGGTGAAAGATGGAACGGGTGAGTTGGTTGTTACCGCTGATCCGTCCAGGTGTCTTTTGGTTTACCCCAAGCCCATTTGGCATGAAATTGAAGAAAAGCTGATCAATGTGCCGAACTCTTCAGCATCTGCCAGAGCAATTCAGCGTTTCTATATTGGTTATGCAACTGATATCGAGCTGGACGGAACGGGGCGGATGCTACTGCCCTCCGAACTGCGAGAGTTTGCAGGGATTGATCGCAAGGCAGTGTTAATTGGACAAGGCAAAAAATTCGAACTGTGGGACGAGCGCACGTTTGAAATCGAATCTGAGAATTGGAAGCAGCAGGTCAATGAGGTAAATCCGGCAGAGCTGCCGGTTGAACTACAGAACATATCGTTCTGATGGCGTCCGACGAAGCGTCTATGGCGCCAAGTCACGTGCCCGTTTTAATGCACGAGGCCGTCGAAGGATTGGCGATCAAGCCTGATGGGCGCTATGTGGATGCGACCTACGGCCGAGGTGGACATAGTGGTTTTTTGTTGCAACAGCTCGGAGAAGCTGGGCATTTGCTGGCACTGGACAGGGATCCGGATGCTGTTGCTGATGCAGTTAAGAGATTTTCTGATGAGTCGAAGTTTTCGATTCATCAAGCCAACTTTGCTGACCTGGAAACGGTGCTGCAGCAAAAGGGTTGGTTGGGGAGCGTAGACGGTTTGTTAATGGATCTTGGCGTGTCATCTCCGCAACTTGATGTTGCTGAGCGAGGATTTGGATTCTCGCGTGATGGAGATCTTGATATGCGAATGGATCCCGGCAACGGTCAATCTGCCAAGCAATGGCTGGCAGGGGTGAGTGAGGTTGATTTGGTGCAAGTGCTGAGAGATTACGGTGAGGAGCGATATGCAAAGCGCATTGCAGGCGCCATAGTTGCTGCGCGTGCTAATTCTCCGATCACGAGAACAGGTGAGCTGGCAGAGATTGTTAAGCAGGCTCATCCTCGCTGGGAGCGCCACCACCATCCCGCTACACGCAGCTTTCAAGCTATTCGTATTCAGATCAATGGTGAGCTTGAGGCAGTCAAGCAAGCGTTGATTGCCGCAGTCAGTGCTCTCAGAATCGGCGGTCGGCTTGCAGTCATCAGTTTTCATTCCCTTGAAGATCGTCTGGTTAAGCGTGCTTTGCGTCAACCGATTCCCGACCCTCGAATTCCCAGACATTTGCCTCAGCCAGCGATTGCCGCGCATCCATGGCGCATGGTGGGAAAGGCAACAAAGGCAGCTGCACAGGAATTGGAGATCAATCCACGTTCGCGCAGCGCTGTTTTGCGAGTAGCGGAGCGTGTTGCATGAGTTCAGCATCGTTAACATCTCTGTGCCTCGCGGCTCTGTGTTTTTGCACTGCCATAGCTGTTGTGTATTCCAAGCACCTGAGTCGGCAGGCCTATGCAGAACTCAGTACACATCAAAAGTTGATTGATGAACTTGATGTGCAATGGAGTCAGCTTCAAATTGAAGAGAGCACATTTTCCGAACATGGCCGTATTGAATCCGTGGCTCGGGATGAGCTTGGCATGTCGTTTCCAGAGCTGGATGGCTCAATCATGATCGTTCGATAACCCAGGTCATTCGGTAATAGCACTAGTGGCAACTGCAGCGTCATCAAGTTGGTCAATACGTCGAGGCTTCGTCCTGTTTGGCTTTGCCATGTTGGCTGTGGGGCTAGTGGTGCGAGCCAGTTACTTGCAGATATTTGATTACGAGTTTTATCGTGGTGAGGGCGAAGCACGACAGCTTCGAAGTGTTGCAATACCGGCTCATCGTGGCGACATCCTCGACCGCTCGGGAGATCCTCTCGCCATCAGTACGCCCATTCAGTCTTTGTGGGGTGTGCCCAAAGAATTGGTCGAGCAACCTGGGGCGATGCGAGAGGTTGCCGCCTTGCTTCAGATTGACGCGACCAGGCTAAACCAACGTATTGCTCAGGCTGTTGAGTGGGGAAAAGAGTTTATCTATGTGAAGCGTCATGTCTTGCCCGAAACGGTAAACAAGATTCAGCAATTGAACATTGCTGCGCTCTCTGTGCAACGCGAATATCGACGCTACTACCCCAGCGGCTCAGCTGCCTCTCATCTGATTGGGATTACCGGTATAGATGATGAGGGTCGTGAAGGGCTTGAGATGGCCTATGACAACTGGTTGTCGGGTGAGCCCGGGTCAAGGCGTGTCGTGCGCGATCGCACGGGTAAGGAGATTACCGGCATGGATGTCATCAAGCCGGTGTTGCCTGGAAAAGATCTTCGTCTGAGTATCGATCGTCAGCTTCAGTATTTTGCAGATCGCGAATTGCGTAAGGCGATCAATCAAGAAAATGCAGAGTCAGGTTCTGTTGTAGTTATGGATGTTCGCTCGGGCGAGATTCGGGCCATGGTTAACTATCCCAGTTATAACCCCAATGACATGAGTGATCGCAGCGCCAGTGATGGTCGGCAGCGTAATCGCTCCATCACTGATGTGTTCGAGCCTGGTTCGACCATGAAGCCTTTTACCATTGCGGCGGCCCTTGAAACCGGTGACTTCAATCCGAGCAGTCTTGTGTTCACTTCTCCGGGTAGATATAAGATTGGCAAGTACGAGATCAGTGACATAAAAGACTATGGCTGGTTGGATCTGCGCGGTGTTGTAACCAAGTCCAGCAACGTGGGCGTCAGTAAGATCGCTCGACAACTCGACCCAGAGCAAATGTGGTCAGTGTTTGATTCGTTTGGTTTTGGCAGGCCACCGGGTAGTGAGTTTCCAGGGGAGGTGGCTGGATACTTCAATCACCCGACCCTTTGGCACCGACGCGAACAGGCCAGTGTCTCGTACGGCTACGGAATATCTGTGTCGGCTTTGCAACTGGTGCGCGCCTATGCCGCATTGGCAAATGATGGTGTCATGATGCCGGTGTCTTTCCTTGCATCAGACGATGTACCGGTTGGTCACAGGGTTATAGATACTTCTATAGCCCGAGATGTTCGAAGTATGTTGGAGTCCGTCGTCATCAAGGGTTCGGGCAAGAACGCTCAGGTGCCTGGTTATCGCGTTGCAGGCAAAACGGGTACTTCGCACCGTTCGCAATCTGGCGGTTACGCAGAGGATCGTTACGTATCTATCTTCGCAGGTTTTGCGCCTGTTTCCGATCCGCAGTTCGCTATTGCCGTTGTGGTCCATGACCCCAAAGCTGGACAGCATTTTGGTGGCGCAGTTGCAGCGCCCGTGTTCAAGGAAGTCATGCGACATGGATTGCGATTGGATGGCATAGAGCCTGATGATATTGATGACAGACGCGCTCAGCTTCCTGGTTCTGCGCAGCAGGGCGAGCTTGGAGATCGTTCTTGACTCAGTCGCAGTTGCAGAACTGGACGCTTGATGCCCTGCTGGAGACAGTATGCCGCGAGGCTGTGCCCGCGATACCTGTCAGCGGCGTGGCTCTGGACAGTCGCTTGATTGAGCCGGGCGATGTCTATATTGCGGTGGCGGGAGCTACGACACACGGCTTGCTCTATGCAGCTGCTGCCATCAAATCAGGTGCGGTTGCTGTATTGGCATCATCAGATGGTGTTAAGCAGCACGCGCATCTAGTCAAAGAGTTGCTGGATGCCGAATGTGTTGTTGTAGAGGTGCCTGATCTGGAAAGTCAGATTGCGGAGATAGCCTCGCGCTTCTATGGCGCACCCGATCAATCTCTGACCCTCATAGCAGTGACCGGAACAGATGGTAAAACCTCTGTTTGTCGCTTTATATCTCAGGCATTTGCTGCTGCAAATAAGCCATGCGGGTATATAGGTACGCTTGGCTGGGGCTTAGGTGCCGATTTGCAGAACACCGCTCTTACTACCCCTGATGCTGTCACGCTTCGGCGCATGCTGGCCGAGTTGCGAGACCAGGGGGCACAGCTTGTTGCACTGGAAGCATCTTCCCATGGAATCGCTGAGGGCAGATTGGATGGTTTGTCGCTTGATGTCGCTGTACTGACTAATCTGGGTCGCGATCATCTGGACTATCACAAAACCCTGAGCGCTTATCGCACTGCAAAATCCCAGTTGTTCAGTTGGGAGGGGCTGAGTGCTGTCGTTCTAAACGGCTGTGATGCTTTTGGTCGGGAGTTGCTTGCTGATTCACTGGTTGATCGTTATGTTTATTTTGCCAAGGATGATGAGTCGCTGGCAATCACCAGACAGACAGACTCAGTGGTCAGCATTTCTGCATCCCGTGTTGAGACCAGTGATGCAGGACTCAAGTTTACGTTGGATGAATGCGGCGAGGTAGGAGTGGTCACGACTCCGCTGCTCGGTAGCTTTAATGTCGATAACCTTCTTGCCTGCTATGCCAGTCTTCGTGCCTGTGGGGTTGCCGCCAATGAAGCTTGTCATTGCGCATCGGCGGTTAGTTCTGTCGAAGGACGCATGGAGCGCTTTGGCAACGCCGACACACCAACAGTTGTCGTTGATTTCTCGCATACACCGCAAGCATTGGCGGTCGCGATCGAAGCAGCGCGTGTGCATTGCAAAGCGAATTTGTGGGTGGTTTTTGGTTGCGGTGGAGACAGAGATCCCGGTAAGCGTGCTCCGATGGCGGCGGCAGCTGAAGCCGCAGACAAAGTAGTTCTGACCGACGACAACCCGCGTGGTGAAAATTCTCAAGACATCATTGATGATGCTATCGCGGGTTTTAAGAATCCAAGCAAAGTCGTTGTCATTGCTGATCGTGCTTCAGCCATAGCCTATGCCATTGAGCAGGCTGCGATTGATGATCTGGTTTTGATTGCCGGTAAAGGACACGAGACCTATCAGATCATTGGCAGTGTGCATCATCACTTTAGTGACCGTGAGCAAGTGCTTGCAGCTCTGGATAAAGCCTCATGAGCTTCAGTATGTCACTTGGCGAATGTCTAGCGCCTTTGCAGGGATCACTCACTGGTGATGATGTGCCTTTTAGCGGCGTTAGTATTGACACCCGCACCTTGCAACCGGGTGATCTATATGTCGCTATTCAGGGCGAACAGTTCAATGGGCATGATTTTGTAACAGCTGCTTGCGATGCCGGTGCTCATGCCATCATGGTGCATGAAGACGTCAACGTTTCGCTTCCTGTTCTTAAGGTAGCTAATACCCAAATCGCTCTGGGTCGTCTCGCCAGGCATTGGGCAAAGCGCTTTAAAATTCCGACGATCGCAATAACGGGCAGCAATGGAAAAACCACTGTAAAAGAAATAGTGGCGACTATCCTGCGTCAGCTCGGCCCTGTTCTGTCCACTAAAGGGAACTTGAACAATGAGATCGGCGTACCGCTAACCCTTCTGGAGATGCGTGAGGATCATCTTTACGCCGTGATAGAAATGGGTGCCAACCATGCAGGCGAAATTGCGCGTCTGGTTGAGATTGCTGAGCCCGATGTTGCGGTTATCAATAACATTGGTACTGCACACCTGGAAGGTTTTGGCAGTGTTGAAGGTATTGCTAAAGCCAAATCGGAAATCTTCTCGAGATTGACTGACAACGGTTATGCGGTAATAAACGCAGATGATAACTACGCAGATTTTATGCGCGGGGCTGCGGCGCACTGTCGAATACGTGAATTCGGTTTGAAGAGTAACGCTGATGTACGAGGGGTGCCAGGTGCTGGACTTAACATAAAGACACTGGGAAAAACCCTGTCTCCACGTTTTCGATTGTCTGGTGATCATAACGGAATGAATGCACTGGCAGCGGTGGCGGCCGTTCAGTGTCTGGATATACAAGCGGTCAATATTGTGCGCGGCCTTGAAAATGTTCGCGCTGTGCCAGGTCGACTTGAGAAAAAGCCCGGCGCGCAGGGAGCATTGCTAATTGATGACAGTTACAACGCAAATCCAGACAGTGCACAGTCGGCTGTAAACGTTCTGACCAAGTACCCGGGTACACGCTATCTGGTTTTAGGTGACATGGCAGAGCTAGGTGCTGAGGCCGAGTCAATGCACGCCCGTATTGGCGCCTATGCCAGGCAGCAAGGTATTGATGGTTTGTGGACCATTGGCCCTCTTTCATCAGCAGCTCAAAAAGGATTTGCCGAATCGCCGAAAGTGGTTGTGTCTCTGGCAGGCGGCGTTACAGGAAAACAAAAATCGGCACAACAAAGCGCGTCGTCTTCGAATAATGCCGTGCAATCGGCTGGCGCACATTTTACCGATCAGGAATTGTTGATTCAGGATTTGCGAAAGTACTTGGCCGAAGGTGTCACTGTGCTTGTCAAGGGATCGCGCAGTTCACGAATGGAAAGGGTTGTAAAAGGCTTGTTACCCAGTGCTAACAGTGCATCGGCAGTCGTTAAGCCTGGTAGTGCCATGCCGGAGCGATCATCATGATGTTGTTGATCGGAGAGTGGCTGGCTGTTTTTGATCCTGGTTTTGAGGTCGTGCGCTATATCACTCTGCGTGCAATTTTCTCGGCTCTGACCGCCTTGATCATTTGCCTGGTGATGGGACCCTTTCTGATCAAGTGGCTAACAGAGGCCAAGATAGGGCAGTCAGTAAGAAGTGATGGTCCGCAGACTCATTTGGTTAAGGCAGGTACACCTACCATGGGTGGTGCCATGATTATAGTGGCTGTCGCCTTTAGTACCTTGCTGTGGTCAGATCTTGGAGTTCGCCAGGTCTGGGTTGTCTTGTTTGTGACTATTGGCTTTGGTGCTATTGGTTGGGTTGACGATTATCGTAAGGTTGTTCTATCCAATTCAGTTGGTCTTAAAGCCCGTGAAAAACTGATCTGGCAAAGTCTGGTGGCTGGTGGTGCAGTTGTGGTCTTGTATTTCACTGCTAATGACCCTGCTGAGATTGAGTTGGTTTTGCCTTTTTTCAAAGATGCTGCGATTTACCTGGGCTGGTTATTCATCCCCTTTGCATTCCTGGTCATAGTCGGTAGCAGTAACGCAGTCAATCTGACTGATGGTTTGGATGGGCTTGCGATACTTCCCTCGGTATTGGTTGCGGCGGGCCTGGGTTTGATTGCTTATTTAGCTGGCCATGCCATTTTTGCAGGCTATCTGGGCATCCCTAACATCAAAGGGGCGGGTGAGTTAACAGTGTTTTGTAGCGCACTGGTAGGTGCCGGCCTTGGGTTTCTATGGTTCAACGCTTATCCGGCCCAGGTTTTCATGGGAGATGTGGGGGCATTAAGCATTGGTGCATCGTTGGGTGCCGTGGCCATCATGGTACGGCAGGAATTAGTACTGTTCATTATGGGCGGTATCTTTGTGCTTGAAGCCGCCTCGGTGATTGTGCAAGTAACATCGTTTAAGCTGACGGGTCGCCGAGTGTTCAGAATGGCGCCGATTCATCATCATTTCGAACTCAAGGGATGGCCTGAGCCACGTATTATCGTGCGCTTCTGGATCATTACAGTCATTCTTGTATTGGTGGGTTTGTCCACCTTGAAGATACGCTGATGGATCTTCAAGAGCTCAACGGCAGGCGCGTGCTGGTAGTCGGTTTCGGTGTGACCGGTTCGTCCGTTGTACGGTACCTGCAGGCAAACGACATTGAGTTCGATGTTGCTGATCAGTGCGATGAAAACGCAGCGCACTCACTGGCAAGCCAGATCAATGGGCGAGTGGCTTCAATCAGTCCAGAACACGAGCCGGTAGATATCGAAAACGCTCATGTGCCACTTGTTTTTAACCGATTCGAATCCGGACTATTTAGTCGTTATCCAGTAATAGTGTTAAGCCCGGGTATACCGCGCTCATCACCTGCGCTGGTTGATGCGTTGGCAAAGGGCGTCGATATCATTGGCGATATAGAACTGTTTGCAGGCGCGGTGCAGGCACCGGTTATTGCCGTAACAGGATCCAATGGTAAAAGTACGGTTGTTTCCTGGATAGCAAGCGCGTTGCAGGGGGCTGGTATCAAAGCGTTGGCCTGCGGCAATATAGGTCGACCTGCGCTGGATAGCCTTGAGGATAGTGTTGATGTCTATGTGCTTGAGCTGTCCAGCTATCAGCTGGAGTCAACGCGCTCCTTAAAACCTTTGTCGGCTGCAGTGTTAAATGTCAGTGACGATCACTTGGATCGTTATGACGATATTGAGCATTATGCAGCCGTAAAACGCCGTGTCTACAAAGGCGCAAGCAACTGTATCGCCAATCTGGATGACGCTCGCACATGGCCTGAAGCATCCGCTGAGAGCGTAGTTGAGTATTTTTCGCTGTCGCTTGAGGCAGACACCGGTGCCAGATGGCACCGATCCACTAAGGAAGGGCAATGGTGGCTGTGCGATGATCAGTATCGTTTACTCGATCAAGCTCAACTGTCTATACCCGGTGAACACAATGTTGCAAATGCATTAACCGTTCTTGCGCTTATCGAACCGCTTGAGGTTCCATTCACTGCGCTGGCCGAGGGTTTAACTCGTTTTGGCGGGTTGCCCCACAGAGGCCAATTCATAGGGGAACGTGCGGGCGTGCGCTGGTTTAATGATTCGAAAGGCACCAACATCGATGCTTGCAGCAAGGCGGTTCAGGCAATGCCGGGACCTGTATTGCTCATTGCGGGTGGCATCTCCAAAGGAGCAGATTTCTCGCAGCTGCATGGCGTTGTTGAGAAATTTGTTTTGTTGCTCGTATTGATTGGTCAGGATCGTGATCAGATAGCCGCGCAATTAAAAGATGCCAGTGAAATCGTTATGGCTGATGACTTGCAGCAGGCCGTTGCTATCTGCAAACACAGAGCGCGCTCTGGTGATGTTGTCTTGCTGTCGCCTGCTTGCTCAAGCTTCGATATGTTCAAGAATTTTGAAGATCGTGGCGATCAGTTTGTCGCAGCTGTCCAGGAGGTACTGGCAGCATGAGTACTTTGGTCTCACGTGTGGCTACCGGTAAGGTGTCTTCCCCAATACCGATTTTTGAGCATAATCCAAAGGAGAAATTTTCTGATTATGCGTTGCTGGCGGTTGTGCTTGGCCTAGGATTATTTGGTGCAGTCATGATTGCGTCTGCTTCAATGGCCTTTGCAGCAGAGCATTACAACTCGCCATTCTATTTCGTCAGCCGGCAGCTGTTCTTCCTGGCCGTAGGTTGCTTTGTTGGTGTAATGGTGTATCGCCTGCCTTTATCTGTCTGGGAAAAATACGGGCCACACCTGATCATCTTCTCATTGTTCTGTCTCTTACTGGTGTTGATTCCCGGTATAGGTAAAGAGGTTAACGGGAGTCGTCGTTGGATTGATCTTGGTTTGTTTACGGTGCAGGTATCCGAGACGGTTAAGTTGTTTATAATTGTTTATCTGGCCGGTTACCTTGTGAGACGTGGTCATTTGGTTCAGAACACCTTTGGTGGTTTTTTCAGACCCTTGGTACTGATATGTATAGCCAGCGCTTTGTTATTGTTGGAACCTGATTTTGGTGCAGCGGTAGTGATTGCGTTAACGGCCATCATAATGCTGTTTGTCGCAGGCGTTCGGTTTACTCAGTTCATTGCATTGGTTGCAGTACTGGGCTCCGTGGTTAGCATGCTGATTGTATTTTCACCCTATCGGATGCGTCGTTTGAGCAGCTTTCTGGATCCTTTTGATGACGCCTACAACTCCGGATTCCAGTTAACGCAATCACTTATTGCAATCGGTAGCGGTGGTCTGAATGGTGTGGGTTTTGGCAGTAGCGTCCAGAAGTTGTTCTATTTGCCCGAAGCGCATACTGATTTCCTGTTTGCCGTGTTATGTGAAGAGCTGGGATTAATCGGAGCTGTGGTACTGATTGGTATGTATGCCTTTATTGTCTGGCGATGCTTTCAGCTTGCCAAGCAGGCTGACAAGCAAGGTAATCGGTTCGCTGGATTTGTGGCTCTGGGTATAGGCATCTGGATCGGTTTGCAGTCATTTATCAATATGGGTGTCAATCTCGGTGTTCTTCCTACCAAGGGCATTACTCTGCCGTTAATGAGTTATGGGGGCAGTAGTGCGGTTGTATTTGCAATTGCTTTTAGTCTGCTTCTAAGGGTTGAGTGGGAGTTGAAACAAAACGCACAACTTGCTTTGCATGCTCGAGAGTCTGATACAGCAGGAGGTGTCGCATGACACGCCCGGTGGTTGTAGCAGCAGGCGGAACAGGTGGGCACGTGATACCTGCATTGGCAGTTGCCGATGTGCTGCATGCCCGTGATATTCCAGTTATCTGGTTGGGAACTAAAACGGGCCTTGAAGCGCGTTTGGTTCCAGCTGCCGGGATTGATATCCGTTGGATCTCCGTCGCGGGTCTGCGCGGCAAGAATCTACTTGAAACTGTCACGGCACCACTAAAGCTACTGCGATCCTGTATGCAGAGTATTCGCTTGATTCACCATCTCAAGCCGCGGGCAGTGTTGGGTATGGGTGGTTTTGTATCCGGTCCGGTAGGGATCGCCGCTTTGTTGCTGCGTAAGCCTTTGGTGCTGCATGAGCAAAATGCAGTTGCAGGCATGACCAATAGATGGCTTAGTCGTATGGCAACGCGCGTGTTTTCAGCCTGGCCTGGATCGTTTGCATCTTCGTCCAGATCGACCGTTGTCGGTAATCCGGTTCGCCGCGATATTGCCCAACTGGCAGCAGTGCCTCGCGCCGTTGAATATAACAGTGCGCAGCCACTTCGATTACTGATCGTCGGTGGTAGTCGCGGTGCAAGTGCCCTTAACGAAATCGTGCCGTTGGCTATCGCTTCTCTCGATGAAGCCATGGAGATTCAGCATCAGGCCGGTATGCAGGCTTCGGAGCAGGTACGTACTCTTTACAACGATGCACCCCTGGCAAGTGTCGTGGTGGAAGATTTCATTGACGACATGGCGAGCGCTTATCGTGCGGCTGATCTTGTTATCTGTAGAAGTGGTGCAATGACAGTTACTGAACTCAGCGCATTGGGAATGCCAAGCATTCTGGTGCCGTTTCCGTATGCCGTTGACGATCACCAGACGCGTAATGCCGAGCATCTGTCCAAATCCGGTGCGGCTGTGTTGATGCCACAGGAATCGCTGAATACTGAATCTCTGGCGAGCGTGCTGCGTGGCTTCATCAACGACAGATCGAAGCTGGAGACCATGAGCAACGCTGCAAATCAATGCTTCTCACCTAATGCTGCTGAAGCGGTCGCTGATGCACTTATCGAGGTGTCGCGCTGATGGTTATTGACATATCGCCGGTAGTGAAGAGTCAGATGCGGCGTGTGCGTGCAATGCATTTTATTGGTATTGGCGGTGTAGGCATGGGTGGTATCGCCGAAGTCATGCATCACCTGGGGTTTCAGGTCAGTGGATCTGACCTGGGTACTAATGCGTTGACCAAGCGCTTGCAGGGCCTGGGTATTGAAGTCCGGCAAGGCCACAAGGCGAGTTATGTGGAAGATGCTGATGTGGTTGTTATTTCCACGGCGGTTCCCGAAGACAATCCTGAACTGCAGCATGCTCGCGAATCACGCATCCCGGTAGTACGACGCGCTGAAATGCTTGCCGAACTTATGCGCTTTCAACAGGGCATTGCTGTTGCCGGTACGCACGGCAAAACAACGACAACCAGTCTTGTTGCCAGCATGCTGACAGAGGGTGGTCTGGATCCAACCTATGTCATAGGCGGGCGTCTTAACAGTTCGTCAACCAATGCATATCTTGGTCAGTCTGAATGGCTGGTTGCCGAAGCTGATGAGAGCGATGCGTCTTTTCTTCATCTGCAGCCAGTGATTTCGATCGTAACCAATATCGATGCTGATCATCTGTCTACCTATGATGGTGATTTTGAGAAACTGAAGCAGACCTTTGTAGATTTCTTGATGAATCTTCCCTTTTACGGTCTGGCGATCGTGTGCATTGATGATGAGCACATTCGCGATGTATTACCAAGAGTAGGCCGGCCTGTGCGTACCTATGGCTTCGATGAATCCGCTGATGTGCAGGCGCTAAATATTCGCCAGGAAGGTTTGCGCATGTACTTTGACGTTCGCATAGATGATGGCGGGGATGTTCGAAGTGAAATCAGAGATATTGCGCTAAACATGCCCGGCAGGCATAACGTGTTAAATGCGCTGGCAGCCATTACCGTTGCGTTGGAGCTTGGTGTCAATGTGAAGTCAAGCAAACGTGCCCTGTCTCGATTTGCAGGTGTCGGTAGACGGGCACAGTCCCATGGACAATTACATTTTCCTGAAGGATCGGCGGAGCTGCTCGATGATTACGGACATCATCCTACTGAGGTCATGGCAACCTTAAAGGCCATTCGCGGTGGCTGGCCTGACAATCGAATGGTGGTGATATTTCAACCGCATCGATTCACTCGCACACGTGATTTATTCGAAGACTTTGCTGAAGCCCTGTCCATTCCGGATGTGTTGTTGTTAACAGAGGTTTATGCAGCCGGAGAAGAACACATTAACGGTGCCGATGGACGTGCTCTGGCTCGCGCTATTAGAAGTCGCGGGGCAGTTGAACCGATCTTCGTTGAAGACATAAATGATTCACCTGCTGCATTAGCGCGTGTCATACAGGATGGCGATATCGTGCTCACACTGGGCGCAGGCTCTGTTGGCGGGTTGGCCCTAACGTTGCCGGAGTATTTTTCTGCAGCCGCTGGTAAGGAGGCTGAGCATGGTTGAGCTTAATCCTCTTTCAGCAATTGCTCAGCCTGCAAGCTTTGGCAAGGTTGCGGTCGTTATGGGTGGCTGGTCTGCAGAGCGTGAAGTTTCACTTATGAGTGGGCAGCAGGTCTTCGATTCACTAACCTCGGCCGGCGTTGATGCGCATGCAGTGGATGCCGGTCGTGATATAGCTGCGGTACTGACTTCGGGCGGATTTGATCGTGCGTTTTTGATACTGCATGGACGAGGTGGTGAGGATGGACATGTTCAGGGTGCGCTAGAGCTGGCAGGCATGCCGTATACCGGATCTGGCGTACTGGGATCTGCCCTTTGTATGGATAAGTGGCGGGCCAAATCTATGGTGTCGCTACATGGAGTTGCTACTCCTGATTCTGATCGTGTATTCACGGTGGAACAGGCGCAGAAGTCTGCTGAATCGATGGGCATGCCTTTGGTATTCAAGCCCACGATGGAAGGTTCAAGTATTGGCGTCACGATGGTAAACAGTAGCAATCAGATTGCGTCTGCCTTTAACGAAGCACATCGTTATGGGCCTGTGTTAATCGAAAAGCGCATGAGTGGCTTAGAGGTGACTGCGGCGATTGTCGGTGGCAAGGCGCTGCCTCTGGTCAGTATGCAAGGCGCAGGGGAATTTTATGACTACCAGGCTAAGTATGTGTCTGAGGATACGCAGTATCAATGCCCGGTAGATCTACCTGAGTCTGTAGTGCAGAGCATCCAACAGATGGCTATGACTGCATTCAGTGTATTGGGTTGTCGTGGTTGGGGGCGTGTAGATTTCATGCTTGACGAAAATGGAAGCCCTCAGTTTATCGAGTGTAATACCGCTCCCGGCATGACCAGCCATAGCCTGGTGCCTATTGCGGCAAAACAAGCAGGCATTGATTTTGAGCAGCTGTGTATGCAAATTTTGTCCGATACCCTGAGAGCTGAGGAGTTGGCAGCATGAGCTCTCTTACTACCCAGCTCTTAGGTGTGGGGCCTGTGTTGCCACTGGCTCCGCCTCGCATGTCGCTCGTGACGCGATGGACCGTCGGTGCATTAGGTTTAATCCTTTTAGTTTGTGCCAGCGTTTATCTCACAAGCATGGCCAATGATCCGCTTCGCTTTCCGGTAACCAATGTGGACATCCTGGGTACGATGGATTATGAAGATCGCAGCG
Organism: Granulosicoccus sp.; assembly: GCA_045106475.1. Taxonomy (GTDB): domain Bacteria; phylum Pseudomonadota; class Gammaproteobacteria; order Granulosicoccales; family Granulosicoccaceae; genus Granulosicoccus. The sequence goes on along the minus strand of JBGCEO010000165.1, from coordinate 4,551 downwards.
CTTTGATAGGCTTGATCGAAGCACACACTGATAATGGTTTTTACGGACTGGATATTGATCGAATAAGACAGACGCTTGAATCATTGCAGTGGGTCGCGCATGCGAGAGTCAGCCGCGTATGGCCAGGGCGTATTTCTGTTGAAGTCGAAGAGCATGAACCCGCCGCACGCTGGAATGATGGCAGCCTGATCAGCAAAAAACAGAAGCTTTTTGCTCCACCCCAGTTGAACGCTGATGATGATCTCTACCGGCAATGGTATGAGGTGTTTGAACCCTTACCTCAATTGCGTGGTTCAGAAGGACGGCAAGAAATCCTGATGGATAGTTATCGCGTTTATCAGCAGCAGCTTGCAAGTTTCAACGTGACCATAGCGGTTCTCAATGAAGATGAAAGACGTTCACAGACACTCGAGTTATCCAATCAGGTAACTATACGGTTGGGCTATGAGGAAAGGGAGCTGAGGATGGATCGATTTATGGACGTATATGAGAAACTTGCGCCGCAGATAGAGGGTCGACCAGCAAGTTTTGATATGCGTTATAGCAACGGCTTTGCATTACAGGCCGTGTTGAGCTCTGAGTTGGGGTCTGTGCAATGAGCCGAGCAATCACGCGTGATTTGGATTTCAAACCAAGCCTTCACATGAAAAAGGAATCCTGATGGCATCTACTGCAGACAAACAGATGGTAGTCGGTCTTGATATCGGCACATCAAAGATCGTGGCGCTTGTGGCAGAGGTTGATGCTGATGGAAACGTCGAGTTGATTGCGCTCGGATCACACCCATCTCAGGGTTTGAAAAAAGGTGTGGTGATCAACATCGATAGCACGGTTACCGCTATTGGAAAAGCGATAGAAGAGGCAGAGCAAATGGCCGATGTCCAGATACGCTCAGTATTTGCGGGCATTGCTGGATCACACATAAAGAGTCTTAATTCACATGGCATTGTGGCCATCAAGAATTCTGAAGTTGAACAGGATGATGTGGATCGTGTAGTTGATGCTGCCAAGGCGGTTGCCATCCCGGCTGATCAACGCATCCTGCATGTGTTGCCGCAGGAATTCATCATCGATAATCAGGATGGAATTCATCAGCCGGTCGGTATGTCTGGTGTGCGCCTTGAAGCTAAAGTTCATTTGGTAACAGGCTCTATCAGTGCTGCGCAGAATATCGCCAAGTGTATTCAGCGATGCAATCTTGAGGTTGAGGATGTGATCCTTGAGCAACTCGCCTCCAGTCATTCAGTACTGACAGAAGATGAAAAAGATTTGGGCGTATTGCTGGTAGACATGGGTGGTGGTACTACTGATATAGCGATTTTTACGGAGGGTGCCATCCGTCACACGGCAGTTATCCCAATTGCCGGCGATCAGGTCACTAACGACATTGCTGTAGCGTTCAGAACACCGACGCAATTTGCTGAAGAAATCAAAGTCAAGTACGCCTGTGCATTACGCCAGTTGGCTAGTCCAGACGACATGATAGAAGTGCCTGGGGTTGGGGATCGAAATGCCCGACGCCTGGCAAGACAGACTCTAGCGGAAGTCGTAGAGCCGCGATATGAGGAACTGCTGGGCCTGGTTCAAGGTGAGCTGAGACGCAGTGGATTTGAAGATGCCTGTGCAGCCGGAGTTGTATTAACCGGTGGCACATCAAAAATGGAAGGTGTTGTAGAGCTGGCCGAGGAGATATTTCATATGCCAGTCAGGTTAGGAGTTCCGCAGCATGTTAATGGGTTGTCCGAGGTTGCTCGGAATCCTATTCATGCAACAGGTGTTGGGTTGCTGCTCTATGGGCAGCAGCGCCGTCAGTACCCACGAAGCGATACGGTAGATGCACGCTCTGAAAAGGGTTTGTTGAAGCGGATGGCCGAGTGGTTTCAAAAGAATTTTTAGTTTTTCCCCGGGTGCGATAAGGGTGCATAGACATTCCATCGCAAAGAGAACGTACGACTCATATAGCAGATTAGGAGAACAGAAAGATGTTTGAACTCGTTGATTCAATCAATGACTCGCCGGTAATTAAGTTGGTCGGTGTTGGTGGTGGCGGCAGTAATGCTGTTCAGCACATGGTTCAGTCCGGTATAGAAGGTGTGGATTTCATTTGCGCCAATACCGATGCACAAGCGTTGAAAGGTATGCATGCACAGACAGTGCTTCATATCGGTCAGAGCATAACCAAGGGCCTGGGAGCAGGTGCAAACCCTGAGATTGGTCGTCAGGCAGCGATGGAAGATCGTGATCGCATCCAGGACCTGATCGAAGGCACAGATATGTTGTTTATCACGGCCGGTATGGGTGGTGGTACTGGTACAGGTGCCATACCCGTAGTTGCGCAGATCGCTCGAGAAATGGGCGTGCTGACAGTCGCTGTTGTGACCAAGCCGTTTCCATTCGAAGGTAATAAGCGTATGCGTACTGCCGAAGCAGGTATCGATGAGCTTCGCGGTCATGTTGATTCTTTGATCACCATTCCCAATGAAAAGCTCCTGTCTGTATTGGGCAAGAACATTAGTTTGCTGGATGCTTTCCGGGCTGCTAATGATGTGCTTCGCGGTGCAGTTCAAGGTATAGCCGAGCTGATCACCAACCCAGGCTTAATCAACGTTGACTTTGCAGATGTGCGCACTGTCATGAGTGAAATGGGTCTGGCGATGATGGGTTCAGGTGTGGGTCGCGGTGATGAGCGTGCGACTGAAGCAGCTGAGATGGCTATTTCCAGCCCTCTATTGGAAGATATTGATTTAGCTGGAGCACGTGGCATTCTCGTCAATATTACTGCGGGCCTGGATATGGCCATTGGAGAATTCGAGGAAGTTGGTAACGTAGTTCGTTCTTTTGCGGCAGATGATGCGACCGTGGTCGTCGGTACTGCCATCGATGAGTCTCTCGAGGGTGAATTGCGAGTGACGGTTGTTGCGACAGGTCTTGGCCAGCAGCAGCAGGCTCAGCAGCTTCGTTCTGTTCAGCAAACTATGCAGCAACGAGCAGTGGGTGGCGGTGGTGGCGGGTCTCCTTACACCAGTCACAGTGGTCTGACCAGCGGCTCAGTGGGAGCTGGTTCACAGCAATCAAGCGCTCCGTCGCCGTACGCAAATTACGAAAAGCCCACAGTCATTCGTAAGACTGCCAGGGGTGCTGCCCAGGGAACAGGACCTGCGAATAATGGTCATGATGTGGAATACCTTGATATTCCTGCATTTTTACGTCGACAGGCCGACTAAACTGAAATTACACCTAGCCAAGGTGTAAGCACAGGGTCGTAATATCCAGTAAAATTCTGTTGGTTGATCTGAGCGTCCATTCGGGCGCTCTGTCAAGTGGACTGAAATCCGCTCAAGGGTCGGACGCTACTAATTGGCGAGTGTCCGGCACAGCGTATTTGTGTGCATAAGCGTGTACACACAGGCTACTGAAAAAATGGATAAAGCTGCTATATATCTTTAGTAGGCAGCTTTTTCTTAAGTGCAGCAGGATTAAATTGTGATTCGACAAAGAACGTTAAAAAATACGATACGTGCAACCGGTGTAGGCCTGCACACAGGCAAGAAAATTTTCTTGACACTTAGCCCTGCGCCTATTGATGCGGGAATCGTGTTTCGACGTGTTGATCTCAGTCCGGCTGTATCCATACCTAATGACGCTCTAGCCGTAAAAAACGCGCAGCTGGCTACAGCGTTGTACAACGACGATGGCATCAGGGTTTCAACGATTGAGCATCTGATGGCTGCATTCGCAGGTCTTGGAATCGACAATTGCCTGGTTGATGTCAGCGCTGATGAAGTGCCGATCATGGATGGCAGTGCTGCGCCATTTGTTTTTCTCATTCAATCAGCAGGCATCCTGGAGCAGGGAGCTGCAAAAAAATTCATCCGCATTAAAAAACCGGTTGAGGTGCGCGAAGGAGAGAAATGGGCTCGATTCGAACCATTTAATGGTTTTAAAGTAAATTTTACAATTGATTTTAATCACCCGGTGTTTCTCAACGACCGTGCAAGCCAGACCGCTGAGGTCGATTTTTCAACCACCTCGTTTGTGCGCGAAATAAGCCGGGCTCGTACATTTGGCTTCATGAAAGATGTCGAGGAGCTTCGCAAGCGTGATCTTGCGTTGGGCGGGAGTATGGAAAATGCCATCGTGATCGATGAATACCGCGTTCTGAACAAAGATGGTTTGCGCTATAAAAATGAATTTGTCCGGCACAAGATTCTCGATGCGATTGGTGATCTTTACGTGCTTGGGCACAGCTTGATTGGCTCCTTCAGCGGCTACAAATCGGGTCATGCGCTCAATAACAAGCTGGTTCGCGAAATGCTCAAACAGTCTCACACATGGGAAGAAGTGGTCTTCGAAGGTGAGAATGCCAAGACCTCCCCGATCTCCTATGTCCAGGCCTCCGAGGCCACGGGCTAGGTAGATTTTTGCTCAGCGCATACGCAAGCGGTAGCTTGTAGTCGATCTTACCTTGCTAGCTGTTGGCACTTTCTGCACACAAAGCTTTCTTGTTCGACCAGAAATCTTGTCTACTGAGCCCTGAGCTTGGCAGCCAGT
>JBGCEO010000164.1:0-24617 GCA_045106475.1 Granulosicoccus sp. | reverse complement strand
AAGTGGTGTATCGTCATGGCGGCGGTGAAGGGGCGGCCGATTCGTTAGGCTTTATTGTCAGCGACGGCTCGGCCGATTCATCAGTGGCGGTACTGAGTTTTAACATTCTACCGATCAATGATGCGCCGACATTGACAACGGTAGTCACACCAGTGGATGTGACTGAGGGTAGTACTTATACCCTGACAGCCAGTGATGTAATAGCGGCGGATGTGGATTCTGCCAATACCAGTTTTGTTTATCGCTTAAATGCGTTGTCGACTCTAAGTAGTATCGAGGTACGTGGTACGACGATAACTACGAGTGATAGCTTTACGCATGCTCAGCTAGTGGCCGGTCAAGTGGTGTATCGCCATGGCGGCGGTGAAGGAGCGGCCGATTCGTTAGGCTTTATTGTCAGTGACGGCTCAGCCGATTCATCAGTGGCGGTGCTGAGCTTTAACATTCTACCGGTCAATGATGCGCCGACACTGGATATATCCGTCATTTCTGTTCCCGAGAATAATCCAGGAGCTGAAGCTGCCACAGTAGTGTCAGCGGATGAAGATATCGGTGAAATTCTAACGGTGGAGGTGGACGATCCTCGCTTTGAAATACAGGAAGGAGTATTGTCGCTGTTAACTGATCAGTCACTCGATTTTGAAACAGAGCCATTGGTCGAGTTGACCGTAAGCGTAACAGATTCATTCGGGTCGCAAATTGAAGAACTGATATCAATTCCTGTCCTTGATGTTAACGACCAGCCCGAACCGGTTGACCAACCTGTTGCTCAAGCGGGTGATGGTTACCAAGTGCCTGAAGGTCTATTTATAGATGCTGATAATGATGTACTAAGTTACAGCGCAACACTTGATAATGGCGATGCATTGCCTGATTGGCTAGAATTTGATCCGGTTGATCGTGTTTTTAATGTGCTTGATCCAACAGCTGTGTCGTTGGAGTTGCCAATAACAATAGTTGCTGAGGATGGGAGAAATGGTCAAGCTTCGGTATCGATGCTGCTCCAATTCGAACCACCTCTAGCAGCGGCCGAACCTGTAGAGGTGATACAGAGTGTAGATCTTCAGATAGCGCTTCCTCCCGAAACGGTTCCAGTGTTCACGGCAGCACCAGTGACATCAATAAATTCGAGCGAAAACGCGTTATCTAAAGAGTCCAATACAACTGCTGCAGCAGCTGAAGAGCTCACTGCTGAAGAAGAGGCAGTTGATTTGCAGGCCTTAATCAAACCGCTGCCTATTTTCGGATCATTGGAGCTGGCTGAACTCGACAACAACTCAAAAAGGAAAGATGGAGATTCTGGAACCGGCTCCTTCGGCGTCGATATTGATTCGTTGGATTTAGCTGATTTTATGAGGCTATCTCAATCAGAGATCAGTCAAAATACAGAGGATTTCATTGCTTCTCTGGACAAGCAGCAGGCGAATCTGGACGAGCAGGCTAGCTTTGCTCAAACGATAGTGGGTAGCTCGGTGGGAATCAGTTCAGGCTTATCTGTTGGCTATTTGATCTGGTTGATTCGTGGGGGTACGTTAATGGGTAGTGTCCTTTCTTCTATGCCTGCTTGGCGGTTTGTTGATCCGTTGCCTATTCTGGGATCGTTGGTAGAAGATATCGATGGAGATGATGAATCTCTAGCCTCAATGGTGGACGCTGATGGTGATGACATTGAGACATCATCTGAAGAGCCGTATGCCAAGGACAAGGCACACACTGGACCCTTCCCGGGAGCAAATAGTTGACTATGAAAATTTGGTCAAAAATACGTGCGTTATATCAGTCTAGGCCGAGGTTGCCAGCTCGGTTTCATATCGCATTTGGTCTATCATCGCTCGTCACAACCGTGATGCTTCTTGCACTTTTCCTGGGCTTTGTGCCAGATCGTAAGAGCGCCGTTGCACAAGGTCAGATATCCTTGTCAGAAGCTCTTGCTTCGTCAACTTCGAGATCGTTAGAGCGTTCCGATCTGCCAGGCATACGCAATAATCTGGAATTTGTAGTTGAACGAAACTCATCACTGGCCGCGATACAGTTATACCGGGTACAAGGTGATTCTAACGTGACTTTTGGAGATGAATCTGTCGTTGATAATGAGAGTGTGGTTCGTGTACCGCTGTTTCGAGGATCAACTCAATGGGGTGAATTAAGATTTCATTATTTGGAGTCCGTCAAGACGGGTTTGCTGGATCGTTGGCGCGAATCTCCGTTTGGCCTCATGCTTTTCGTATCACTCATTAGTTTTCCTGCTTTTTACTTTTATCTGGGAAAAATGCTTAAACAGCTCAACCCTTCAGCAGCTGTTCCTGGTCGAGTCAGGAGCGCTTTAGATACCATTGCTGAAGCACTCATTGTTATCGACCGGCAAGGGGATATCGTTTTGGCAAACGCAGCGTTTGCCAGCTTGAATGGCAGTAGCGCAGAGTCATTGTTAGGCATAAAAGCAGAATCTCTAGATTGGGTTCTCGGCGAAGAAAATACTGACGCCCCATGGCAGGCCGCGTTTCTGAGTGGAAATCCAACCCGAAATGGCATGGTTGGATTCATCGATGAAGCTGGTGAAACGCGAAAGTTCCTTGTCAACTGTTCACCCATCACTGGTGATAAAGGTCGAGTGGGTGGGGTACTCATCAGCATGGATGATGTAACCCTGCTAGAGGAGAAGGAGATGTTGCTTCGGCAATCGATGTTGGCCGCAGAAGAAGCCAATCAGGCCAAGAGTGCATTCTTATCCAATATGAGTCACGAAATTCGTACGCCTATGACGGCGATACTGGGATTTACCGAGGTACTAAAACGAGGAGGGAATCTGTCCGGTGATGAGCGCAGTCGGCACCTACGCACTATCTCGAACAGCGGGCAACATTTATTAGAACTTATCAATGATGTGCTGGATCTATCCAAAGTTGAAAGCGGTGCAATGGATGTAGAAAGTATTGAAACGTCGATTGCAAAAATGGCTCATGAAGTAACCAAGGTGCTCAGGGTCAAGGCTGAAGAGAAACAGATTGATCTGACTCTAGAGATTAAAACCGATTTGCCCGAACACATGTTCTCGGACCCGTCCAGAGTTCGACAAATCATGACTAATCTTGTGGGCAATGCGATAAAATTTACTGAATCTGGTGGAGTAACACTATCGTTGTCGCACGATGAGCCCAATCAACGTGTCAAAATTGCAGTTTCGGACACAGGGATCGGTATGAACGAGGCGCAACTGTCTACCATCTTTGATGCGTTCACTCAGGCAGACTCGTCTATCACTCGCCGCTTTGGCGGCACTGGTCTAGGTTTATCCATCAGTCGGAAGTTAGCTGAGGCACTGGGTGGGGATATACGTGTAGATAGTAAACCCGGCGAGGGTAGTACCTTTACAATTGAGCTTCCTACCGGTGATGTAACAGCCGCACGTTACCTTTCATCGGAAGAACTGTTCGCATCTTTTGATGACGTTACGCACGCCGCTGAAACACAGTGGCAGTTTCCGGCGTCTCAGGTTTTAGTTGTCGATGATGGAGTAGAAAACCGAGAACTCTTGTCGATAGTCTTAAATGACTTAGGGATAACAGTAACACTTGCCGAGAATGGTCTGATGGGATTTGAGTTGGCGCAGCAGCGTGACTTTGATCTGGTACTAATGGATATTCAGATGCCGGTGATGGATGGCTATGAGGCGGTGGCTGCAATGCGAGAGGCTGGTTTGGCACTACCCGTGGTGGCCCTGACAGCCAATGCCATGAAAGGCTACGAACAGAAAATTCTTGATGCAGGTTTTTCACACTACCAGACTAAACCCATAGATCTCGATGCACTGACCGAACTATTGGCTAGATTACTCGGAGGAGCACGAAACCATGAGAAGGGAGAGTCGGATAGTGCCAGTGATATTGATTCAAGGCAGGGAGCATCTAGCGTGCTGGAGTCGCAATCACCGATATACAGTTCGTTATCAACGGATAACGAGCAATTTATAGCCATTGTAGATCGCTTTTTGGTGAAATTACCTGAGCAGTTAACGGCCATGCGCAATGCTTGCGATTTGCAGGATTGGGTGACTTTGAGTGATCTTGCGCACTGGTTAAAGGGCTCAGGCGGAACTGTCGGATTTGGGCAACTCTACGAACCTTCAACAGCACTCGAGTCTGCGGCTAGAGCCGCTGATGTGACGACAGCATCACACTTGATGGATGATCTGGAGAATTTGGCTAGTCGTTTTAGGTCGTCTAATACGAATTCAGGCGACGAACAGTTAGTTGATGAGTCATCTGTCACGAATGGTGCTTCCTCATTAAGCAAAGTTGAGCAAGCTGTCGATACCCCAGTTGTGAGCACGCTTTTAGATCAGAATCCGAAATTTTTCTCGATCGTCGAGCAATTTGTGTCGAAAATGAATCTACAGATAGCAACTTTGGAAAAGGCATTTGAAGACGACGATTTGGCCTCAGTTGCGGATTTAGCTCATTGGCTTAAGGGATCAGGTGGCAATGTTGGTTTTGACGAATTCACATCTCTTGGTGAAGCACTTGAAGCTAGCGCGCGCATGAAGGAAAGAGCCAAAATTCGATCGGCAATTGATTCAATCAAATTCTATGCTGCGAGAGTGTCCAGCGGTTGGGATCAATCGCTTTTGAAGAGTAAGTCGGCATGAACTCAGGACAGAGTACATCCAAAGTGACGAGCCTGTTGAAGTTCAGCACGAACGAAAACGAATATCCTAATCAGCATGAGCCTAGTAACGTACTTGTTGCTGATGCCAAGATCATGATGGTTGATGATGAAGCACTCAATATGGAAGTGCTCAAGGTGCACCTGGAAACTGAGGGCTATACACGCTTTGTATCTGTCAGTGATTCGACGCTGGCAATGGATACCATAGAAGCGGAAAAGCCTGATGTTCTGTTACTGGATCTGGTGATGCCGGGTGTGAGTGGTTACGATATCCTCACGAATATACGCAATGAAGATACGTTGCGATACTTGCCTGTCATCGTCCTGACCTCGGCTAACGATGCGGCCACCAAGTTAAAGGCACTTAAACTGGGTGCAACAGATTTTCTGGCCAAGCCAGTGGATGCCAGCGAATTAGCACTAAGAATGCGCAACACGCTCACTGCCAGAGCATGGCAAAAGCGCATGAGTGAGATGGACTCACTGACTGGACTACCAAACAGAGAATGGTTTACTCAGTTTTTACGACATCGACTTGCCGATACTGCTCGTGGCGAAACGGGCTCTGCATTGATTCTAATCAATATTAACCGGTTTAAGTCCATTAATAACTCTTTGGGTCCGGCACGAGGCGACGAGGTGCTTAACGCTTTCGCTAATCGACTGGTACAGTGTTATCGAGAAGGTGTCCAACAAGATTGGTTCTCTAACAATCGATCTGATCTCAATTTGCCGGTGATTGCACGTCTTGATGGTGATCGCTTTGTCGTGCATTTGCCACTAAGTCTTCCGAGTAACCTGAACCAGGCTTTAGCTGATTCGACCCAGATTCTGTTGGATGCCCTGAATGAACCTTTCTCTGTATCGGGAGAAGCAATCTATCTAAATGTCAGTATTGGCGTTTCGATACTCGGTGGCAATACGACAACAGTTGAGGCATTAATCAACAACGCTGAAACAGCGATGAGATTTACGATGGGTCGTAATGATACTGACTTTGCTATCTATTCCGATCATATGGACGCAAAAGCAAGGGAGCTTCTGAGCATAGAGAATGGATTGCGAACAGCTGTTGAAAATGGTGAGATATTCCTGGTCTTCCAACCGAAGGTGGATTGTAATACTGATGAAATAACGGGCGCGGAAGCATTAGTGAGATGGATGCATCCAGAGTTTGGTTTGATATCACCTGTTAATTTTATCGCGTTGGCAGAAAACTCGGGCATGATTGTCTCTATTGGGGAGTGGGTTCTGCGCGAGTCCTGTTTCCAAACCAAGCGCTGGCATGATCTAGGCTTCCACGATTTCAAGATTGCTGTTAATGTCTCCATCAGACAGTTGCACGAAAGAAGTTTTATCGACACTGTCAAATTAGCATTGGAAGAGAGTCAACTTCCGCCTGAATCTCTGATCATTGAGCTGACGGAAAACATGATCATGGAAAACGCTGAATCCAATATTGTAAAATTGAGAGAGTTGAAGTCTTTGGGCGTTAATATTTCTATTGATGACTTTGGTACTGGTTACTCTTCTCTAAGCTACTTGCAGCGTTTTCCGCTGGATCAGTTAAAAATTGATCGTTCATTCATCAGCGAGATACGGTCTCAATCCGAACCATCGCCCATTGTTAAAGCAGTCATATCACTGGCACACGATCTTGGGCTTACTGTTGTTGCGGAGGGTGTTGAAACGCCTATTCAACTTGCTCATATTCGTGCACTGGCATGTGAGGAGTATCAGGGATTCTTACGAAGTACACCAGTGAGGGCAGCTGAATTTCTGTTGCAGTTAATGCCTGATGAACAAAAACGGGCATCGTGACTACAATCGTTCTACTGGCACTATCCAAGGTACCTCTTCGCAACCGCTAATAACCCTGACTCCGTAAACGTCTGCCAAATTCTGCGGTGTAAGAACGGCTGCAACCTGACCATCGGCTACAACCTTGCCGTGATTGATCAAATAGAGGCGATCACAATAGCGTGCAGCCAAAGACAGGTCGTGTAAAACGACTAAGGCAGCTCGGTGATCTCTAGAAAAATCTCTCAGTACTTGCATGGTCTGTAGTTGGTGACCCAGATCCAAAGCCGAAACCGGTTCGTCAGCAAAAAGTAAATCGGGTTCTGTCGCAAGGGCTCTGGCTAACAGAACACGAGCTCGTTCGCCACCAGAAAGAGTGGTGACCTGCCGGTTGCTTAACAACTCGCAGCCAGCGTCCAGCATCGCTTTTTCTACTGCCTGCTGATCTGTAGAGGTAGCGCGACTCCAGGCCGCTAAATGGGGAATTCGGCCGAGCATGACGAGGCGTTCTACAGTGACTGGCCAATGTACACTGCCAAGTTGTTCCAGCCAGGCAATATGTTCAGCGCGTTTGCCAGCTGGAATGGTACGCAGATTTTTTTGATCAATTGTTATTGTGCCTGCAGCTGGTTTTTCAATACCGGCTAATGCTGCCAGCAGCGTTGATTTTCCTGCGCCATTGGGTCCAATCAGACCTACTAATTCTCCTGCGTCTACATGCAAAGAAACATTGTCGATAATACGATTTCGGGCCTTGTTGATCGTAAGCGATCGGGCACTGAGCCTATGCTCCGATTCGATTTCGTTTCTCATCGCAGATAGTTCATACGACTGCGCAGTATGAGCACCAGAAAGAACGGTGCACCAACCAGAGCCGTTAGCACGCCTACTTTGAGCGGGACAGGCAGGTTGGCGTGAACGTCAATTAAGCGCACAGATATATCGGCAGTCAGCAACATGACTGCTCCCCCCATGGCGGATAGGGGTAAGAGTTTGCTTGGTTGGTAGCTAGCTATTGGCCGCAATAGGTGTGGAACGACCAGCCCGATGAAGCCAATCATTCCCGTGGTGGCAACGGCTGCTCCTACACAGAGTGACACAGCTATAAATACGCGCCAGGACGTGCGTCCAAGATTGATACCCATGCTGATAGCTGTTTTCTCACCTAGTGTCAGTGCGTCTAGAGATCGACCTACTCCCGCGAGCAAAAACCAACCGACCAGAGTGCAAGGTAGCATTATCCAGAAATCCCGAAGGCTTCTGTCGGATAGATCTCCCAATGTCCATAAAACCAACTCTCTAACGGCAAAAGGGCTGGGTGCCAGATTGAGTAGGAGAGATAGCGCGGCCGCTGCGAGTGCATTTACCGCAACGCCGGCAAGAATCAGGGTGCTCACCGTTGAATCCCTACCGGCTAGCAGGTACACAATGCCAGTTGCCAGCAACGCGCCGATCATGCCGGCAAATGGCACGGTTTGAGGGTGCCAGATACCGCTGAAGAAGTACAAAGCGGTAACTGCCCCCAATGCAGCGCCACTCGCACTGCCAACCAGACCGGGACTTGCGAGCGGATTTTGCAGCAATCCCTGCATCGCCGCTCCCGACAAGCCCAATGATGCGCCGACAAACACAGCAATGAGCGTACGCGGGAGTCTTATCTCCCTGACTATGACAGCAGTAACTGAATCAGAATCGGAAAAGGGCAGTTTCAGCACTTCGCCCAAGGACATCCAATCCTGTCCCAGGCACAGACTCAGTAAACTCAATCCGACAATAAGCGCCGCAAGCAGCAGCACACAGCGCTGCTGACTCATGCTACTGGTTGTTTACAGTTATGAACACAATGTCGTTGGGTATGAGTTCTGTTGAAACACGTTCTTGTGCCAATTCGCCAGTTGTTGTGTCAAGTAAAAGAAATCCAGGTGTTGCATCGTTAAGACCAATCCACAGATTATTATTTGGACCCAATGCTAGTGTGGTTATATCCACATCAGTTAAACCGCTAACCGGTTCCTCGTCTAGTACGCCGGTAGTGGGGTTGAACGTACGCAGAGTGGTCATACCAAAACTTTGATAGGTCAGAAGATAGCCCAGTTCTGCTGTGACCACTTCAGCATCAGAGAAATACCCCTGATTGGATGCTTCGCTACCATCGTCGATCAGTAGCGTGGGCATGTAAGTTACCGGGTCTATTACCTCTATCCCGCCAGAATAGAAGTCAGTGGTAATTGCCGAATTTTCAAAAAAGTTACCTCTACCGACAACATAGATGTTACCAGTTGCATCGTTGTATTGGAGGGCTGTTGGGTTAGTCACTGAAAGTGCGATTCCTCTGAGACCGTCGAATCCTTGCAAGGTATCAATTTCTTCATCAGTTTGTGTGTCAAAAACAGCGATATAACCTACCTTGTCGTGGGCAAAGTTTGACTCATTGATTCTCTCCAATAAAACAAATAGCTTGTCGTCAACAATAATGGCATCGGATGCATTCGGAAAATCAACATCATATGCACTTAGATCGATTTCACCCAGGACGAAGTCTTCATCAGTTTCAGGTGATGGGTCAACTGTTAGAATACTAGTGGCTTCATAGCGCGTTATATATGCTTTGCTATCGTCTAAAAACACCATATTCTGAGGATTTGTTGTATTCTCGCTGTCGCCAATTATCGAAATCTGATAATCAAAATTCGATGTATCCAATGGATCGAAGCGAGTGACAGAATCGATATCGAATCTGCCAATCTGATAAAGCTTGTTGCCATCAGTGGCTATGGCATAGTCGGATTCAGTTGCCGGATAGCTACCTGTGACGATATTGCCTTCAGTCAGAGACAAACGATCAATACGGCCGCTGCCAAACATTGGGCCGCGTGTAAATGTGAAGCCTAACTGCGAACTACCCCCGGGGATTTCTACAACTGGCTCGTCCATGCTGGGGTCACTGCTGGAGCTACAAGCACTGATCAAAAGAATGAAGGCAGTTAAAATGGGTACTGAAAAAAGCGGGGATAGTGTCATATTGGGTGTCATAGGTAGGGGCTTCAATTGATGGTTTGTGTAGATAGTGGGCTAAAGGGTTGGATTGCCACTTGGAGCAATCATTTTGCTTAAAGTGTTGTAGTCAGTTGGTAAACAGCCAAGCCGTTTTTGCATCATGTTTTAATCGGGTAATTTATAGTCGTCTAGTGGCGGCAAGGTGGAAGCTGCGTCCGGGTTTTGGAAAGCCATTGAAATCTTGCACATTCTGGTTACTCAGATTGTTTACTGAAAAATTAAGTTGCCAGTATTGGTTTTTCCAATTGGCTCCTATGGAATGCTGCTCGACGTCTGGTGCAGGCAAGATGTTGACGCTGTCGTAGAATAGTTTTCGTTTGGTATTCAACTCGTACCAGAGTGCGATGTTCTGATACTGGTATTGCAAACGAGAATAAGAAGCTAGTCTTGCTTCGCCTGGCAAGAACTTGTTTCTGAATCCGGTCGATTCGTCAGTGCTGCGTGGATCTTGCCAGGTCAAGTTGCTACGAATGCTAAAGCGATCACTAAGTATGAGTTGGCCTGCTAGCTCAACACCTTGAATGCGAGCTTTTCCATTATTGGTGGGCCTGCCTATGCCACGTGAATCAAATGCGGTTACGATGAGTTCTTTTCGAGTGCTGTTAAATACCGAAGCTTCGATAGCGCCTTTTGTGTGTGTGAATATGATATTGGCGTCTATGTTAAATCCTTCTTCGGGCACCAGATTAGGACTGCCATTCACTAAGCCATAAGAGGCGTACAGTTCTCCAAATGAAGGTTCGCGATAGTAACTGCCCATGTTCACACGCACTAAGGTGCGATCGTTCAGTTGATAACCTATTCCTAATTGTGCACCCGTATTAGAATCTTTCCTATCATCGAATTCAGTAGCTCTACTATCTGAGGCATTTGCATTCAATGAATGTGTGTTCCATCGAACAGCCGGGGACACCGTCCATTTTTCAGAGAAGTCCATCCAGACGTAGTGCAAGTTGGCTTGTAAGGATTTTCGTTGAGCTGAGAAGTCCCGGTCAATGCCTAGCACATCAAATGAATCGAGTTTTTCACGCCGCCAATCGGCAGAAACTCCCAGCGTTCCAGAATCCAACAGGTACTCCCAATAGGTAATTAGCCCCGATACCTGGGTGTCGTTGGTCGCATCTTGGGAACCTAGTCCAATCTGACTTAAAGGATCTAAAAAATGTGCTCGGTCCTTATTTAAATATAAGGTATGCCGGGTATTCCAGCTAAAGAAATCATCAACGACTTGCGAGAGTTGAAACTGCGTTGTTTCTGTATCGAAGCTAGCAATCGTATTAGCGCTGTTACGCGCGTTGGGCACACCTGAGTCCCTTGCAGTTGCCTGCACCGAAAGATTCGTACGCCTGTCTGGGCTGAATCGGTAGCTGGTACTGAGCAGTACTGATTTTCTGCTGATTTTTGCATTATTGCGCTTTTCCCGCCTATCGTCGTCCAGATTTTGCGGTGTTGCATTGTTGTTGGTAAACGAAAAATCGTTGTCGCTGCGTCGATTAGTCAGGGCGGTTATCACAGTCCATTGCCCGTAGCTCCCCTGGTGACTGATTTGGATATCCTGTTGGTTAAAACTCCCGATACCCAGGCGAATTTTGGTAGCAGGTAAGTCGCTGTCTGAGGAGCCGCTGCCAAGTGTTTTTAAATTAACTGCCCCGCCTATACCAGCATGGCCTAGTTGAAGCGGTGTGCTACCACGATAGATGTCGATAGATTCAAGATTTAGAAGCTCAAGGGTCGAAAAATCAAGTACCGGGCTGGCACTGTTATTAAGTAAAACACCGTCCAGGTAAACGGCGGTTTGAGCGCCGCTAGCCGATCGTATACTGATGCTGGAAAAGCTACCGAATCCGCCCGATTGACGATTCTGAACACCCATTTCTCTAGCCAGTACCTCACCGAGCGCATTGGATGTCGTTTCGAGGGTGGTTCGGGGAATGTGCGATGAGCTACCGGTGAATTCCTCAGCAACAACATCGCCTGTGCTAAACGTAGCATGCCCAACAGCTTCAATTTCATCCAGCGCTGACTGGTTCTCTGCGGATGGGACATCGGTCGTGTCCACTGCGAGCACACTTGATGATACCCCTGCAAAACCTGCGAGCAACACACTAAATACAGCAATCAAATCTGCCCGACTACAGGAACGCACCCCGCGCCACCTCGCTAAAGAGATAGGCAAAATGAGGGGGTGCAAGGAGTGGTGAGCATCGACCTACAGGGCAAAGGCTTCACAATTCCAGACAGTCCAGGCCCTCCGCCTATCTGTGGATAACATGTGTCGACAGGCAGGTCTCCTGGCTAATGATGGCCGGTAACAAACCGGATATTACGCTCCCTTCCCAGACTTATTGTCCAGTGGGACTACAGCGTATGCACATCATTTACAGTTGCGGGGGCAGCCGAGGATTCTCACCTCGTTCCCTTTTCATCTCTTAGAGAACCTCTCGATGGCTGGAGGATACACGTTTTATCAAAGTAACGGGGGAAGGTGAGCAAAGGGTCACAGCTGACTTTTTTGCACATGAGACTGTGCAGGGTTACATGCCAGCTCAAAAAATGACTAGCGGCACCCAATATGCAGCCACCCGGCAATGGATAGGAATTGGAGTTAAGTCAGTGCCTGCTTGTCACTCAGCTGCAAGGTACGAACTGTTGCGTTTTACACGACGCTAGAAATCTATGGCTATGAAAATTGCGCACCGGAACATTGGCTTACAACATTCCCCGCTTGTGATTGCTGAGATCGGCATCAACCACGGGGGCCAACTGGAAGTAGCCAAATCGATGGTCACCGCCGCCAGGCTTGCTGGTTGTGAAATGGTTAAACACCAAACTCACTTTGTCAGTGATGAAATGACCGAAGAAGCCATGAGTATTTTTCCGCCTAACGCGGACAAGTCCATATGGGATGTAATGGAAGAGTGTGCGCTTTCAAAGGACGATGAGGTTGAGCTGAAGAAGTTTAGTGAATCTCTTGGACTCATTTACATATCGACGCCATTTTCGCGTGCCGCAGCCGATTTTCTGGCTGAGATTGGGGTTCCTGCATTCAAGATTGGGTCTGGCGAGTGTAATCATCTTCCACTCATTCGTCATATCGCAGGCTTCGGTAAGCCAATAATTATGAGTACCGGTATGCAAACCATCGATAGTCTGCATCCGTCAGTGGCAGTGTTAGATAACTCTGGCGTTGACTATGCGTTGCTGGAATGTACCAACCTTTATCCGTCACCGCCGGAAATTGTCAGTCTCCAAGGAATCACTGAGCTAAAAAGCGTGTTCCCGCAAGCCGAAGTGGGTTTTAGCGACCATAGTATTGGTCCTAGTATGGCTCTAAGTGCGGTCGCACTTGGCGCAAGCATATTGGAGCGCCACTTTACAGATACGCGTTATCGTACCGGGCCGGATATAAGCTGCTCAATGGATCCCGCAGAACTGCGATTCATCATCGACAGATCCAAAGAGATTCATACTGCCGTTAATAACCCTAAGGTTCGCACGGGGCTTGAGGAAGATGTGTACCGGTTTGCACGTGGATCTATTGTTGCTGATCGCGACCTTCCAGCGGGCCATCGTATAACCGAAAAAGACATCTGGGCACGTCGTCCGGGCTCAGGTGAGATTTCGGTGGAGCATTTTGACAGTCTGATCGGAATGCACACAAGCAGTACTTTAAAACGCAATCAGCAACTTAGATGGATTGATGTTGCTAAAGAGGTAACACAGTCGTGAGTGCCAAGTTGGACGATAACAAACTGCTGTTTGTAACAGGTACGCGGGCGGACTATGGCAAACTCGAGCCACTTGCCTTGGCAGCAGTAGAAGCTGGATATCAGGTAACATTTTTTGTTACCGGTATGCATATGATGGCCCAATACGGTTTAACCAAGATGGAGGTGCATCGCCGCTCAGAATTTCGTGTAGTCGAGTACACGAATCAGCGTCATGGCGATCCTCAAGATGCTGTATTTGCAAAAACCCTGACCGGATTCTCTGATTTTATACAAGAGCACAAGCCGGATCTTGTCATTATTCATGGTGACCGGATTGAGTCTCTGGCCTGTTCCCTCGTTTGTTCTACAAACTATATTCGTTGTGCACATGTTGAGGGTGGAGAAGTCTCAGGAACGATAGATGAGCAGTTTCGACATTGCAACACCAAGCTCTCTTCAGTTCACCTGGTTAGCTCCGAAGAGGCGAGGGGTCGAGTCATTCGCATGGGAGAATCTCCAGACGCTGTTCACGTGATCGGTTCTCCTGAGCTCGATATCCATGCACGACCCACCGATTTGACCATTGATCAAGTGCTTGATCGCTACGAGATTTTAAGTCGCGACTATGGTATTTGCATTTTTCATTCGGTCACGTCTGAGCTTGACACGATAGACGTTCAAGCAGCCTCACTTTTTCAGGCTCTAGTGGATTCGAATCGTTACTACGTCGTCATTCTGCCTAACAATGATCCGGGGTCAGATGCCATTAAAAAAGTTATAGATGAACTGCCAACAGAGCGCTTTCGGGTTTTACCATCCATGCGGTTTTCCTACTTTTCTTTATTGATGCGCAGTGCGAGTGCGATTATCGGTAACTCAAGCATGGGAGTACGTGAAGCGCCATTTTTAGGGGTGCCTTCGCTTGATATTGGTACGCGTCAATCAAATCGAGGGATGGCCTCATCACTTAAACAGTGCAAAGCACAGGATCGAACGAGCATAGATCGCTTCATTGCGAACGATTGGGGATGCAGGTACCCGTGCAGCAAAAGCTTTGGATCGGGCAACGCAGCACAACACTTTGTAAAACTTCTCGATAGCGGTGTGTTTTGGTCAAGTCCGATGCAGAAGTACTTTGCCGCATGAATACGCTAAGCAGTCGACACCAGCCACGGGTGGCCGTAGTACCCGTGCGCGCAGGTTCAAAAGGCCTGGAGGGCAAAAACCTGCTCCGCATTGACGATACTCCGCTATACCTGCGTGCTGTGCAGCAGGGGCTGCGTACGATAGGTCGTGTTTTGCTCAGTACCGATATCAAAGAGATTAATCAGGACGATCTACCCGAAGGTTGTACGTTGTGCCCACGCCCGGCCGAGCTCTCTGCCGATGATACGCCGATGGCTCCGGTTATCGATCATCTTATCAACAGCATGAATCTGCAAGAACAGACGCTCGTGTTGTTGCAAGCGACAACGCCCCTACGAGAGGACTATGACATCCAGGCTGCTCTGTCTTTGCATGATCAAGGAAGGCATGATTTAGTAATGAGTGTGGTCGAAAGTGATCCCGGCACTCTTAAGTACGGTACGCTCAGCGAGAGTGACTTCACCGCTATGCGCGACACTTCCCATTGTTTTCAAAACAGGCAGAATTTACCAAAAGTCCATAAGCCCAACGGTGCCGTTTTTGTGTTTTCTGCAGCAAGCTTCATGTCTTGCCAGGGGTTTCCCACGACTAGAGTGGGGGCCGTTGAAATGCCGAGTGATAGATCGTCTGATATTGATACGCTAGATGATTTTCTCTATGTCGAACAACTTGTAAGATCAGGTGTTGTGGCAGATAGAGAGCAAGGTTGTGTATCTCTATGAGAGTTATTGCCCGTTTAGATATTAAAAACGAGTTTGTCATTAAAGGGATCCACCTGGAAGGCCTCAGAAAGGTTGGTAATCCGAATGAACTGGCCAGCAACTATTACGATCATGGGATTGATGAGATCGTTTTCATGGACGCTGTGGCAAGTCTCTATGATCGGAATAATCTGTTTCATATTATTGAAGCAGCTTGCCGGGATGTCTTTGTACCCATCGCCGTAGGCGGGGGATTGCGAACCGTTAAAGATGTGTCCAGTGCTCTCTCAGCGGGCGCCGATAAAGTGGTCATTAACACGGGTGCGGTTCAAAACATCAAGCTCATAGAAGAAGCTGCACGGTGTTTTGGATCGCAGTGCCTGGTGGGATCAATCGAAGCGAAGCAACGAGAAGGCGGCTGGAAAGCTTATATAGATAACGGCCGCGAACCAACCGATCATGATGTGGTTGATTGGGCTTATACCTTACAGGAAGCCGGAGTAGGTGAAATCATGCTCACTTCAGTGGATCAAGAGGGCACATCACGCGGATTTGACGTTGATGTTATTGAGCAAGTAAACAATAGAATCAGCCGCCCGCTTATAGTGTCTGGTGGATACGGAAAGCCTGTGCATCTTGAGAATTTGCTTGCACGAGTACAGCCCTCTGCGGTGGCTTTCGCCTCAGTGCTGCACTATCAACGAAGCAGTATTAGCGATTTAAAAGGTGTCGCTCATCGTAATGGTAGTGAGGTACCCATGTCATGACTGTGAGTTCTCTGACCGGTATAGTCAACTATGGCATAGGCAATGTTCGAAGCGTGCAAAATGCTGTCGAAAAAGTGGGTGGTACGCCACTATTAAGTGCTGATGTCGAGCAACTGATGCAATGCGACAGACTCATATTGCCGGGTGTTGGAGCGTTCGCGCATGGCATTGCACAATTGCGTGCTGGAGAACTGGATAAACTGCTGGACGATTTCGTTGCAGACGGCCGACCTGTGTTGGGAATCTGTCTTGGAATGCAGTTACTGACACAGGGAAGCCTTGAGTTCGATGATACGGCTGGCTTAGGGTTTACTGATGGCCAGGCCACACAGCTCCAAGCGCCGAAAGATGCGTCCGATTTTAGATTGCCGCATGTGAATTGGAAAACTCTTAGACGCAAGCCAGGAGTTGTTGACTGGTTTTATGAAGGCGTAAATCCAGCGGCCAGATTTTATTTTATACATTCATTCGGCGTTCAGGGTGACGTGCCAGACATCGCCGCATGGGCAGAGCACTCAGGTGTAGAGTTTGCCGCTGTCATTGCTCGAAACAATGTCATTGGCACTCAGTTTCATCCTGAGAAAAGCGGACCCCAGGGTCTGAAAATGTTGGGAAATTTTGTATCTAAAGGAAACAAACAGTGACAACTACCGAAGAGCTCGAAGCGTTTTACGGACTTCCCACTGATGTGCGTTTTTGTCGCAGCTGTGTTATCTCCAATCAGCGCCCAAGCTCAACCGTCGAGTTCAAACATCGTAAGGATGAGCAGAAGAAAACCATCGGCTTTGCAGATGACGGCGTGTGCGATGCTTGTCATTATCACAGTGTAAAGGCCAATAAAATAGACTGGAAGCAACGTGAAGAACAACTGGTTGCCACACTGGATAAGTTTCGCAGAAATAGCGGAACCTATGATGTTGTAGTGCCGGGTAGTGGGGGTAAGGATAGTGCCTTTACATCGCATATTCTAAAGTATCGATACGGCATGAATCCATTAACAGTAACCTGGGCACCGCATCTGTATACAGATATCGGTTGGAAGAATTTTACCAGCTGGATTCATGAAGGAGGCCATGACAATATTCTTTTCACACCCAACGGACGTTTACACCGTTTACTGACGCAACTAGCATTTAAGAATCTGCTTCATCCCTTTCAGCCTTTTATTGTGGGCCAACGTATCATCGGCCCTGCAATGGCTGCCAAACATGGCATTGAGCTAGTTATGTACGGAGAAAATCAGGCCGAGTATGGTAACGACGTCAACGAGAATTACGTGCCTACAATGGATACGAAATTCTTCTGCGCACAGGATCCTGCGCAAATGATGCTCGGCGGCCTATCGATAGACCAGATCATTCGGGATCATGGCTTTACACTCAATGATTTTGCTCCTTATATTCCGCCCACCGCAGAGAGTTTGCAAAAAGCAAACGTCGAAGTGCACTACCTTGGCTACTACCTGCCGTGGGACCCTCAAGAGTGCTACTACTACGCTGTTGAAAACACGGGCTTTCAGGCAAATCCTGAAAGGACAAGCGGTACCTATTCGAAGTACTCCAGTATCGACGACAAGATCGATATGTTTCACTACTACACGACACTGATCAAGTTCGGAATAGGCCGTGCCACGTATGACTCTGCACAGGAAGTGCGCAACGGAAAGATTGATCGCGAAGAGGCTGTGCATCTGGTGCGCAAATACGATCATGAGTTTCCGCAGCGCTATTTTGCTGATTTTCTCGACTATATCGATATGACGGAGTCAGACTTCTGGCAAACGGTTGATCGCTTTCGTTCTCCACATCTGTGGGAAAAGGTGGGCGATGACTGGCAGCTTCGACACACGGTTTATTAATGATGCTTAAACCCTTGCGAGTTCTGCATGTTGCCAGTTTTCACGGCAACATCGGGGACAATGCCAATCATCTTGGCTTTCGACCCTGGTTTCAAAATCAGTTGGGTCACCTTGTAGAGTGGACAAGCCTGGAAATTCGCGAATTTTACTGGAATGAAAGGCAGTGGGATGATTCGTTCATAGCAACGGCAAATGCGCATGACGTGGTGATTATCGGCGGAGGAAATTACTTCGAGCTTTGGGTCGAGAATTCACCTACCGGAACCTCAGTGGCCATAACGCCAGAAACATTCGCCAAAATAAACGTACCCGTGTTCTTTAATGCATTGGGTGTTGATCCGGGGCAAGGTGTGCCTGATGTATCTCTTGCGCGTTTCAAGGGATTTCTTAATACCTTGTTAGCTGACCAGCGCTTTCTGGTTAGCGTGCGCAATGACGGTGCACACGGCAATCTGCGGCATTATGTGGGTGAGGAGTATGCTGGCAGGGTGCATCGCGTGCCCGACGGCGGATTTTTCGTACCGCCGCAAGTAGCGGCAAGCAAGCAGGCTGATGCTTATCGCCTGGGCATCAACATAGCCAGCGATATGCCCGAATTTCGTTTTCGCGGATTTGCATCGGACGATGGGATTCAGGGTTTTGTAAGAGAATTTGCCAGCGTCATTGAGAAGCTCCTTCAGACTTGCCCTGATACTGAGATTGTGTTGTTTCCACATATCTTTCGTGATCTTGAAATCATTTCACTATTGATCAACCATTTACCTGATCGTCTGCGACGCACTCAACTATCAGTAGCCTCCTATGGATCGGGAGATCGGGCAGCTTTAGAGACTCTAGCTATCTATGCCAGTTGTGATCTAGTGTTGGCCATGCGGTTTCATGCCAATGTTTGTCCTATCGGAATGGGTATTCAAACACTGGGTCTCGATTGCTATCCACAGATCGCAAATCTGTATAAGGAACTCAATCAGGATGAACGGGCCATTGACGTCTCTCATCCGGGATTCGTAGAGCCCCTTTTTGATGCCTCACTTAACGCATTGACAGCCCCTGAAAAATTTCAATCTTCTCCAGCTGAGGCAATTCGTACTGTGGAACTTCTGCGCGAGAGCTTCGAGCCGGTATTTAAATCCTGGTTAGATCAAAACGATCTGATTAATTGAGTGTGGCCTTATTCGTGTTCGTGTTCGTGCGACGTTGACTGCAGCGAGGTGCGGTGGCTTATGCCACCTGCTTGACATCTGATATCAATTGCCCGTTGCGAATACCGTCGGCTAAGTCCATAGCCAACTTAGAGGCCATCTCTTCCCCTCGTTCAGCGTGTATTTCAGACATTTGCCTCGCTGCACGCCAGTCTTGTGAATAGTTGCCAAGATACACTTCAAGAAACTCAAGTGCGTTTTCAGATTTACCCAGAAGATTAAGCAAGTTGGCATAGGAGGGAATGTACTGCGGGGAGATTTCGCACAGTGTTCCGAGAGCGGGACAGGCAGCTTCGCCGTCGTTCAAGGTAAGAAAGCAACGCGTTATTCGAATAAGCGTCTCTTCGACCAAGCGACCAATGTTGCTCATATCATCTTTACCATTGGCAAGCTGGTCTGCACAGTTATCAATCACTTTTTGAAACGCAATGGTTGCCTCGAGTTCATTTTCATCGAGCTGTGCAACCAGGCCATCTATGAAATATGCGATTGTGTTGTAGGGCCACGCCAGCGGGAGCAGTCTTTCGGAGAAGCTGGCAAGATCACCCCTACTATTTTTATGATACAAAAACAGGAGAGACTCTACGGTTTTACTGATTGATTCATAACGCTTGATGGTTCTTTTCTTAAAGTACTCATCAACACTTGTTACGCTCTCGATATAATTTTCAATAGCGCTGTCAATCAACTTTACCTCTGATGCGTTCGCTCCGGATTTCAGGTGTTTTTCAAATCGTAGAACTCTCCCTGGTACGGATTCAGATGCCCACAAAGTGAGTAGACTTTCAACACCGGGTTCTGCCAGCAGTTCTCTTTCTCGAACTTCAATGGTTTTTTCTGCTTTGTTGATGGCCTTTATAAACAGCTTTGCTCCCATAGCGGAGAGCTCATAATAGTCCAGGCCCCATTGTCTTAACTCGTTGTCGTTCATATTGTCAAAGCCACTGGGTTTTCGCAGTTGAGCGAATTCCGGCGCGTAGTAGTGGCGAATGGTCTGAAGTGAATATCCACCTTGTTTCTCTAATCGTTTTTCCAGTACGTCTAATCGTGTCTGGTGGTCTGAATTGGATCTGCTGGCAGTATTTCCATATAGTTTTTTAACAATATTTTTTGCTTTGTTACTCACTTGTAGAATTGACCTGAATTGACGCTTAGCGTTTGCCAACTCTATCTTTAGATCAGAAAATTCATTGGGTTTTCCCTGAATTTCGGCAGAGTCTAAGTCTGGTTTCTCTCCGTTGAGTACAACATCACGTGTATCAATGCACTTGATCGAATCAACAACTGCGGC
The DNA here is from genome assembly GCA_045106475.1 of Granulosicoccus sp. Lineage (GTDB taxonomy): Bacteria > Pseudomonadota > Gammaproteobacteria > Granulosicoccales > Granulosicoccaceae > Granulosicoccus. The sequence goes on along the minus strand of JBGCEO010000164.1, from coordinate 4,420 downwards.
CTCGCTATTCAGGTTAAAGACTACATCGCAAAATTCATTGATTTTTTTCCCGATTATGTCCAGTGATTCAATGCTTCTGTACAAGTAGATCGGGGTGCCCGCCATTCTTCCACTATAGGTTTTAACTTGAGCCTCATAGAAGCTTGGAAGTTTTACCAATGCGGCTTCAGGGGAGTCCTGGCTATGAGTGCTGCCTTGGCTGTCAACGCAAAGGTCAACGCCTGTGAGCAGGATTTGAGTAAAGCCGAGTTGTGAGGCAAATAGCAGCGCAGCATGGCTGACGGTCGGTCCGCAAGATGAGATGTTTGTATAAGTTCGCCCATTGACAATATCCCATGGGTATCGATGACCTAGAAAGTAGGTGGGGCCTTGCCATTGTTGAACCAGGCATGCACTTGCATGATAACTATGAACCAGCGGTACATCTTTCCACAGAACACCGTGTTTGCTCACGTTGTACATCGCCGGATGTGGGTCAATGGAAACAACCGCATCCGGCTTGAGGTCAATGTTATGGAGCTTTTCGCAGAGTCGGGAGGCTGCCACGAGAAAGAGTTTCTGTCTGTTTTCTATAATCCAATCGAGATGTTTATCCAGTGAAGGGCCACCACCAAGTACAACTGCCGTTCTGTCTCTGCCAAACTCAGCCGTGGCTTTCAGGGTTTGCTGGTTGTCTGCAATAAGCCGCATTTGAGCATCGGTGAATGCCTTTGTATTCAAATGCACTAAGGTGTGGTGATGCCGATCAGCTAATGCGGCCTGTGTATCCTTGTAGAGATTAAAATAGACTCGTGGGTAATCGTCTATCGCGCATTTTGATCTAAACAAGGAGACGCTGCCACTGAGTATCCAGGCACTATCTTGTCCATCAAAAAACTCCCCCTGCCAGGAACTTTGTGCATGTAAAGTGATGGTAGCTTTGTTCTTAGACTGCTTGGAGTGCAATGCAAGGGCTTCGTTGCACTCAGCGTTTATGACTTCAAATAGATCATCGGGTTCTATAACAACTACTCGGGATCCAGCACCGATGTTCTGATCCAGAAGATACTTTAGCAGCAGGCCGGAGTCACTGCCAATTATGACGTGCAAAGTATCTTGGGCAGTTAGATCGATATCAAGATCTGTATCGTAGTAATCACTGGCGGCGACTGTGCTGAAGCTATCTCGAGTTACTTCCGGTATATACCGCTCGTTCCATTGATTCTGCTGGAAAAAATATAACAATCTGAACTCTCCGTTGACTGCTTTGCTGCCTCATAAAAGAGGTGCTACAGGTAAAGCGCGGAATATCCTTGGGTTTGCATGTTGTTCTATGGCTAACACAAGGCATTCAGGTATCCTGCCAATGGGTCCGGAGCGTTTAGGTTACATGTTAGATGGTTGCAAAGTTGCCTCGCCATCTTCTCGTATGAATTGGAGTATTTAGTTTTTTAGTTTTTTAGTTTTTTAGTTTTTTAGTTTTTTAGTTTTTTAGTTTTTTAGTTGATTGGCTGCGGACAATTTTGTGAGTGAGCGATCCAACTGATTGGCAAAGTTACGCCTGTCAGTTTGGCTCAAGCTGGCTGGTCCACCAGTATCGATCCCGCTACTGCGCAAAGAATCCATAAAATCTCTCATGTTGAGCCTTTCGCGAATATTCTCGCTTGTGTAGAGCTCACCGCGAGGATTGATGACGGCGCAGCCTTTTTCCACAAGTTCTGCCGCTAGCGGAATATCTGCGGTTATGACGAGATCCCCTGCACAGACATGCTGCACGATGTAATTGTCTGCCACGTCAAATCCGGCAGCAACTTGTATGGCGCTGATAAATCGTGATTTCGGAACAGGTATCGTCTGATTCGCCACCAGGGTGACGTGAAGTTCCAGCCTTTTGGCAGCTCGAAAGAGGATATCCTTGACAACACGAGGGCAGGCATCTGCATCCACCCAGATTTGGTTTTTACTCATGGTGGCAAAATGCTGTTTTTCGCGGAATAAGCTGGTCGATCTGAGTGGTAATGATACGGCACTTGCTAATGTTTTCCTGGTTTGCGACGATCAATATCATGCACAAAGACGGCTCCGTTCCGTTTTGGCTGTTCTCCATCATAAGGTGGGGAGTTTCGAATAGCTGCGTTAACGTGCTAGCCGTAACGCTGACTTTTTAGCTAGAGAGGATTAAGAGATTGGACAAACTGAAAGCCCTGCTCGCTGAAGCTGCTGAGAACACCATGGTTGCAGGTAGCTGCATGTTTCTGTTTATCGCCTTTTTTGCCGCAATCCCAGAACCCAAAGCCGCCTTGCTTCCGTTGGCTCTGGCTGCCGGTTGTTATGGCATCGCAAGATTGAAAGATCCTGACTAAATCAGCCCTGGGACTATTCCCCGGCCAAAAACTGAAAGCCGCGCTTTAAAAGCAGCGGGGTTTTGTTGCGGATGATATGAGGGTCTGACCTCAGGCAGAAAACAACCACCCTGGGAGTTACGTGACCGACTGGTGTTACGTGCCCGGATTTACAATCTGCATTATTTCACCACATTTTTTTGCGAAAAAGCTGTGTGAGCCGAAACAACCCGAATCAGCGTAAAACCCTATCCGGTACTAACTGCCCCAGTTGCCTGGGGACAGTGCCGTGAACTCATTCCGATGCCTTTGAGATCAATCACATAGGTAGTTTTGGCGGCACTGCACTACAGCCATCCCCAGCCTACCGGGGCAGTTTAGGGCAGTTTATTTAGAAACAAATTCCAGCGTGTCATCGTGTAAAAAGTTGCACTTTTGTTGATACCTGCAAATGGCAATTCTCTAGCTAACGCCGTTCGATATTCTGCATAGGCACAAGTGTTTGCAGCAGCTCCGTGCCCGTCTGAGCCAACTACAATCGTATAGTCATAGTCTGTCAATGAGCCACTTTGGCTAAGTGACTGAGATGGCAGGGTTGTTTTTGGTGAATAGTACCGTTACAGGGGCATATTTTATCAACGCCTGCGTTCATTGATTCAACTATGGTTCTAACGTGCTCAATTTAAAACACACATTGAACACTCAATAAAACACGCACTACCACAGGAAATAAAGGCTTAAGAAAAGTTTATCTAATTACAAACGAGGGTGTTGATATGAATATCAGAGCGATTTTACGAGCAACGATCTCAGCCGTTTTTTTGGCTGTAACCACACTGCCTGGATCTGCCCTGGCTATCGACTATGCCAAGCTATTTGCAAAAGTAAGCCCTTCGGTAGTTACCATCAAGACTCAAACTTTTCACATGGAAAAAAAGGGATTCCGGGTTAGCCCCGGGATTGGTAGCGGCTTTATAATCGAATCGGATTTGATTATGACAGCAGCTCATGTCGTGCAAGGCGTCGATGTCATTGAGGTTGGCTTTAGCGATGACACTTCTGCCACAGCCGAGCTGGTGTCGTTGGTTGATGAAAGCGACGTGGCGTTGTTAAAACTCAACGAGCCTCGCGCAGATGCCAAGATCGCTACTCTGGGTTTATCTGATGATGCACGAGTTGGCTCTCCGGTTTTTGTCGTGGGTGCGCCCTTCGGACTAGAGCAGACGCTCAGTGTAGGACACCTCTCCGGGCGAATGGAGCGGGGTGAAGCCCCAGACGGTACAGCTGTTGAATTTCTGCAAACTGATACGGCCATCAACCCTGGAAATTCAGGTGGCCCCATGTTCAATGAACACGCAGAAGTGATTGGCGTTGTCAGTTTTATACTCAGTAAAAGCGGTGGCTTCAATGGAATTGGATTTGCCAGTTCAGTCACCTTGGCACGCAAGGCCTTGATGGCTAGCGCAGGGACCGTTGCTGGTTTCGATGGTCTGCAATTAACAAACTTACAATCACGCGCCTTGAATATTCCTGATGATGGCGTGCTGATTCAGCGAGTGGTAAAGGGATCTATCGCAGACGAGCTTGGCTTAAAAGCAGGTAGCATTTCAGCCACTATTGCGGATCGAAAGATGCTGTTGGGTGGTGATGTGATTCTGTCAGTAGAATGCACAAGTTGCGCGAACGAGGGAAAGGACTTATCAGTCATCGATATAGCAGGTGTTATGGCTGATCACACATCGTTAGACCTATCAGTGTTTCGTAACGGTGAAATAGTGACGCTTAGTAGCCAACCCAGCGAAGAGCCAATCGCGGTTACACCCTTAGCAAGTGCTGAAAGTGAGGATTTTAGCGCGCTGCTGGCGAGGTAGCTGCAACAACAAACCCGGTAAGTCGTCGTTTGTTTTGACTCACCGGGTTGATTTAGGTTCTTGTTGAACCTTGCATTATCTAACGCACTAGCTCGCCGCGTAAAGCAGAGCAATTGACGCAACTGCTGAACAAAGACTGAGTTTTGTGGCAGTAGCAGGGCGTTCGCCGAAGAGGACGATGGCAGTGAGCGTAGACACCAAAACAATACCGAAGTTGTTCAACGGGAA
>JBGCEO010000163.1:0-38669 GCA_045106475.1 Granulosicoccus sp. | reverse complement strand
AACGATCGCTGGCAAGCAGCAGTGTTCACCGTATTGCCAGTTAATGCCCCAAGCCTTGTTGACGGGCAATTAGCTGGGGGGCCTTTTTCAGTGGAGTTCGAAGCTGATTTGAATGCACAAGAGAAAGGCACCCTTATTGAGATCGGCATCAACATCGCGACTCCCATCGAGAATAGCAGGGGTACATTGCTGTTTTTAACCGGCCATAGCAGTTCGCGCTTTGATACGCTGAGGTTATTAACAGAGCAACAGGATCTACCCTTGTTTATCGGGGATGAATACTGCCGGGTGTTGTCACAGCAGCGAGTTACATTGAGTGATTCAATGCGTAACGGCTTTCGTCAATTGCTCGATGAGGCAGTAGGGCGTGATGCTGTTATTCGTATGACTGGGCACTACGATCCGGATGTGGTCTTTTCGGATGTAGTAGCGGCTTTGCGATTGTCCTGATCCTGTGCTTGTTCGATTAATGAGTTTTCCAGTGGCAGCCGTATTACTCATCGCGGCAACAATCACTTGCGATACTGTCTGGGCTGGCCCTGCGAGTGAGCATATGCGATCAAGCAGCCTCAACACTGTGTTTGGAGTGATAGCTTCTGATCCAGACAAGGTCAATAATGCAGAAGCAGAAGCAGAAGCAGAAGCAGAAGCAGAAGCAGAAGCAGAAGCAGAAGCAGAAGCAGAAGCAGAAGCAGGGCCTGGTCAGGATCCCGACAAACTGAAGCAGAGCGAGCGGCAGGCTTGGGTCAGTGCAATTGGCAACGATCGCACTGATTTGCTCACCAATTTATTGAAGGACAATCAAGCTGAATTACTTCTGCGACTGAGTGCACCCAATGGAAAATCGGCATTGATGGTTGCCAGCAAGAGGGGTGATCTATCTTTGGCCAAGGCATTGATCGCTGCGGGGGCCGATGTGCATGAAATGACGCAGACCAGCGGTACGGCGTTTATGTTTGCAGTATTGGGTAACAAACGTGAAATGGCTCAGTGGCTGGTGAACCAGGGAGCTGACATTCACTCAGTTGGATCCAATGGCTGGAGTGCATTAACTATAGCGGCTGCTAAAGGTAACGTTGATTTGCTCAGCTGGCTCATTGATCTTGGCGCCGATACGCAGATTCGCGATGTCTATCGCTTTACTCCTTTCTTGCGAGCGGTAGACAATGGCTATGAGAAAGCAGCGGCAATGCTGCTTGCGCTGCCCGATACCGATGTAAATGCTCAGGATGAGTATGACAACACCGCACTGCACCATGCGGTCTCTGCCCGAAACACAGACATGATCAAGCTACTGATTACACACAATGCAAATGTGCAGCTGGCTAATCGCGATGGTGTAACAGCGCTAGAGCTTGCGCAGGGTAATAGTGAACTTGAAGCACTGCTAGATACGAATCGCTCTAGAGCCGTGCAGAATTCCCGCTAGCGATCTATTTGTCTTCAACAATTGATTCACTGCACAAACCATGTCTTGAGAACACTCTTTGCGCTTCTTTGTAACCGATCTCACTGATTTGAGCATAGGATTTAAAGTCCAGTAGTGAAATCGAACGGACATTGGGTTCGACCAGTACATCCAGCGACATACGCGATTCATTGAGTCCTTCAATACTCTTGATGTCGGTTGCTCGCAGCAGAGTTTCTGCGATCCGAGGGATACGAATGCGTTCTGCAAACGGGTTGATTCTGGACAAAAATACCTGCCAGCCAGACAATGTCGATCCAAAGTCGTAGTAGTGAAACTGTTCGGGTATATGACTGACGTTAATACCCACTATGTATCCTTTACCACCCAGTCGTTTAAGCATGATGTCAACGGGAAAGGTATTGAGTACCGCTCCATCAATAAGCAGATCACCGTTGATGGTTGGAACTGGAGAGAAAACCCCGGGCAGGGAGATGGTACTTCTGACAATCTTCCATAAAGGACCTTGATCATGGATCACTTCCCGACCATCAGCCAGGTTGGACGATACGCAAAAAAAAGGTGTCCAGAGATCTTCGATGCGAGTATCACCATAAACGTCCCGGCAAAAACGAGTTAACTTCGCTGATTTCATAAGCGATGCCAGTGGTAGCGTATAGTCAAACAGCGCTTTTTTATTCGCAAAAACTGCCGATAACTCAGTAATTTCCTTGTAACTCAAACCCATCGATATGGCGGCACCTAGCAGGCCTCCCATACTAGAGCCGCCAATGTAGTCAATGCGGATGTTCTGTTCTTCGATAAGGCGTTGAACACCTAGATGTGCATAGCCTCTGGCTCCACCACCACTGAATACAATTCCACGTGCCTGCTTGCGTAGCCGACGAGCAAGTCGCCCAAAGTGAGCAGAATCATTCATTCGGACATGATAGAACGCATCGAGTTGTCTGATCTCCAACCAGCGCGCTGTATTGGTCGGCGATTCCGTGTCGGCGGGATGGAGCAAAACCAGATCAATCTTGGGTCTGATTTTGGATCGACTCAGGAAATCTTCTAATCTGGTTTCAATATCTCGAATACTGACGTCGGGATCCTTGCCGGCATTAGCAACGAATACGATGCGATCAGCTCTATTAATACAACGTTCAGTCCAGGAATTCCAAACGTTGTGGGCTACCAGCACAAGAGCATCAAAGCGATTCTCCTTATCATCCAACCACTCAGCAACGGCAGAATTGAAGACATCATCAAATGTAGTTTGAGATGCCCCGGCACGACCATACAACGTATCAAAGCGGCGGGAGTCCAGTGACAATGCCGAGCCTAAATCACGCAATGAGCTTTTTAGTTGGTTAACAAAGCGACGTAGTGGCAATCGCGAATCAAGTGGTACCAGAACAAAATTGTGGTCGATTGGCCCGGCGTTATCCTGTCGAACATTGTCTATATGTCTTCTTACTACAAGGCGCGAAAGCCGCATAAGCATTTGCGCACGTGGTGCGATTAGTTCGTCGAAATCTTTGCGGGCTAGCAGTGCTACTGTTGATTCCCTTGCAGTGATAACACTGGCACTGCGGTTGGTGTCTGCCAATAATGCGAGTTCACCAACGGTTTCAGGGGCCCGAACCTCTGCCATTCTCCGAGTCAATCCATCCGGGTTAACAGCCTGTACTAGAAGCTTGCCAGAAACTATGACATAGAGACCGTCCGGCGCATCGCCTTCTTCAAAGATGGTTTGGCCGCTGCGATAGTGTTTTACAATAGTCTTATCGAGCAGCTCATCCATAGTCTCTTTGCTGACATCGCCAAAAAGTTTGAGATAGGCGCGTGCCAATGTGACGCGGCGCGATAGTTCTGCCGCAACGTCATAGATGTGTGCAAGGATGCTTGAGTCGATACCCGCCAGTCGATCAAAGGCAAACCTTGGGAATAGGGCGACTCGTGTTTTCTTATGGGCAATCGCACTGACAAGATGATCCCCTCCATTGAGAGCGGCAAAGTCACCTGCCGTATCGCCTTTCACCCGTGATTGAATATAGAAATTTTCGATCGAGCTGCTCCATGGCATGAATAGCCGTAGCTCTCCATCAAGTACCATATACAAATTCTGGCCTTGACTGCCCGCCGCAAAGATCTCCTCGCCAGGAGCAAGATCCATGAATGAGATGTGCGGTGTAAGCGTGTCCCAAAGTGTCGTATCAATACTTTGCAGCAATGGCAGCTTCTTTAGCTGCTTGACTGCACGACTTTCATTCAACATAGCACCTGCTGCTGTGAAAAAATATCCGCAGCGACAACTTCAACCCTGTCTGTGCTGCGCGTTCTGACATCGGTCACTCCATATTCCATGGCTAGTCTAAAACCGAATTTGGTTAAGAATCTGTCATATTGATCAGGGCCGATGCTGCCAACAGCGCTCAGCCTGCCTTGTTTATCATTTTTCAGCGCTATGGCCGCCAGTGGCAGGGGCGCAGGACCCGAAAGTACCGTTGCGGCCTTTGCAGGGTCGTAAACGCTGCGTTCAGAGCAACAACTGATCATCCCCTCGCGGGTTTGTCGTTTGCCATCTATGTCATAAAAACTGACGGGTTCTGGACGGTAGGATATATGGCTAATCGGTTTGGCCGGATGCGACATCTTGTGGCTGCAAATAGCCGAAAATGCCACGACAGCTTGATCATCTCCCAGGCCGCCGGGCCAAGAGCCTTGCGCCGGCGCGGAGTCTGCCAGCTTGACGAGAAAACATGGAGTCGTGCGATAAGGGTAACTGAAGATGAAGGCCTTTCCGGTTTCGAGGCTGTCTAAAGTAACGCGGGAGTTATCAGAGAAATACAGTTGACTGGCAGGAAAAGGAGTATGCGTACCGTTGGCTGCTGAATGGCTGGCGGCTGCACCTGCCAATAGCCCACCGCAGAGTTTATTGAATTGACGTCTGTCCACAATTGTCCCTTCTCATTTCCTGACAACATTATAGGGGGATCGTGGTGATGTGTTCGATCAATGAGCTGAGATTATTTCTCGCTGAAACCGATTTCTCCAAACCAGGCCGTGGCCTCACGCATCCCATTGTCGCCGTCTACCATGACTGCAAACCCGCTCAGTTCCTTGATATCAAGGTCAAAATAAGTCTGAAAATCTTCCGCCACGTTACGTGACTGATGCGTCCAGCTGCCTGCATGAGAATCGCCTGATTGCACTGCGATCATTTTGGCTTTTTCTGTATATGGGTTGGTCCAGCTGTCGCCTTTAGCAGACTCTGAAGCCCACACATAGTTGATTGCGACTGTCTCCCAGGGCAGGAACCCGATTTGCGCTACTACATACAAGCGTGCAGGAAAGTCGTCTCCTTCTGGTGCCTGTTCATCAATATCCCTATAAGTTCGGTCAATTTTCCACGACCAGTTGATAACCGGGTTCTTGAGCAGATCAACCGCCTGCTCCCGATAGAGTATCGACGCATTTCCCTGTGTGTGCCCCTTGAGTACCTGAACGCCGGCGTCATCGACAAGCTGATAGTCGGTCTTGCCCTTAAAACTGCGCTCTGACCAGTCAGCCAGGGAATCTATGGCAAAGGGCCCGGATGCCTGGCTCACTGTTGTACTCATTGCATGTGAAAGGCCTGTGGAACCCAAAAAGCAGATAAACAGGCAAACCAGCTGCCACGTCTCAAGATAGGCAGATTGCAAGCTCCCAGGTGGGTTCCTGTGCGTAAATAGCTTTGACGCGCTAAAATGTTGTTTTTTGCGATTACCATGTAATTCAGGTTCGCATCGGGGTGTTTGGTACATGTCTGCTCTGAATAGCTGACAAGCGCAAAAGTTCAGTTGTTTTACATGCTTATCCAGAACCAGTGCTTCAAGAGCTTCGTAAGCTGGGTGTCTGCGCAAAATTGTTCCACAATGGAGTCTACTAAGTCTAACCATGCCTAGCCTGTCTACTCAACGTCGTTTTTGGTGGTGTGCTGCGGGCACGGTCGCGACTATCTATACATTGATTCTAGTGGGCGGTATCGTCCGGGCCACGGGTGCAGGCATGGGTTGTCCCGACTGGCCAACTTGCTTTGGTCAATGGATTCCACCGACCAGCGAATCACAGTTACCTTCAAATTATCAGGAAATCTATGCTGAGCGCGGATATGCCGATACTGAATTTAATGTCAGAAAAACCTGGACAGAGTATTTAAATCGCTTACTCGGTGTCTTTACTGGATTTACCATACTCGCCACACTGATCTTCTCTCTTGCCTATCGTCGATCAGAACCAGGTGTTTTTTTTCTGGCGCTTGCAGGCTTCGTTCTTGTTGGCATTCAAGGCTGGTTGGGTTCACGTGTGGTCGCGAGTAATTTGATGCCAGGCATGATCACATTGCATATGCTGCTGGCGCAGGTCATCGTCGGAATCGTAATCGCGGCTTTGATTCGATCCGCTCGACATCGTTATCACAGCATAAAGCTGGAGAGCCTGCCAAAGCTATTCTATCCGCTCATGATCGTTGCGATGATAGCTGGGCTTGTGCAGCTGGTGATGGGCACACAGGTGCGCGAAGCTGTTGACCTTATTGCTCGCAGCAGCGATTTCACTGATCGTCATTTGTGGATCGATAATCTCCCGCTGATATTCAGCATACACAAGTATTACGCCATTGCATTGGTGGGTTTAAACGGTTGGCTGGTACTCATGGTGCTTAACCACTCACAAAGACCGTCGCTGCGACGATTGAGCATTGCCCTGGCTGCGCTCACTTTAGGCACTATAGCAATCGGTATGAGTATGGATCGGCTGCATTTACCGATGTTTGCTCAGCCTCTCCATCTCTGGTTTGCTTCGCTTATTTTCGGTACACAGCTTGCCATTATGCTAATCGTGCAGCATGCTCGAACAGCGGCGAGTTCATCGCCAAAACTGCAAAAGGATCTTGAGCTGTCCGCCAGGCACGCATAAGCGGCTCGCAGGCGAGGTGATCGCCTTACTATATGCACAACCAGTACAACAGGAATTTGTACTTGCATAACTGCGTTCATTTCGGGAGCCTAACTTATCTCTCTAGGTAACCCGACAAGGATGTCGCTATGCTTAAGCTGTTTCCGATATCAGTGCGATGCCTGTCACTGACACTGTTTTTCGTGGCTGTTTCAAATATCGTACTTGCTGAGCAATTGGGTAATGCAACACTTGATGTGAATGCAGCAACCGAGCAGCAGTTGTCTGACCTGTTGCCGGGAATAGGGCCGGCAAAAGCTGCGCGGATCGTGAAATGGCGGGATCTTAACGGCCCGTTCAATACCCTGGAAGAGTTGATCGAGGTGCACGGAATTGGTCCGAAAACTTTGCAGGGCATTCGTGCGCTGCTCCACGTGGGTGACGCTGCCAGCACAAGGCAACATTCGCAGGCTGCACAGCGCTATGAAAATCAGGTTCGTCTGGCGGTCAAGAAAATAGTCGATAGGGCAAACCGGGATGCCGCACGTGAGCGGATGAGCAAGTCTCCTTAGTCACCTTCGAACTCGCACAAGATATGCACCGGAATATCTAATGCCTCGATACGCTTTCGACCACCCAGAGCTGGCAAATCGATGATGAAAGCGCTGCCGATTACTGTCGCGCCGCTGCGCCGAATCAATTTTATACCGGCCTCACAGGTGCCACCAGTTGCTATTAAATCATCCACCAGCAGAACCCGTTCACCCGCTTGCAAGGCTCCCTCGTGCAGCTCCATGGTGGCTTCCCCGTATTCAAGCGTATAGGCTTCGCTCATACGTGGTCCAGGCAGTTTTCCGGCTTTTCTGATCGGTACAAATCCCACAGAAAGCTGATGAGCAATGGCACCTCCCATAATGAACCCTCTTGCCTCTAAGGCTGCAACCTTGTCAATGCGAGCGCCGGCATAGGGGTGCAAGAGATTGTCTATCGCCATTCGAAACGCCTGCGCATCGCCAAATAGAGTAGTGACATCACGAAACTGAATGCCAGGCTTTGGAAAGTCTGGGATGGTGCGTATGGAGTCGCGAATGTTCATCAGCGTTGTTAACAATGAGAAGATAAGATTAAGCTCGAGCTAGAATAACACTGTGCGTGATACCATTTGACCGATTTCAAACTTGCGGCTCGGCACGGTAATGCGTCTAATCAAACATCTGATGTTAGCAATGGCCATGGTAGCAATGGCCGGTTGTACCACGATCAAGTACAACACACTTGAAAAAATCGGTATTCACAAGCGTGACCTATTGGTGGGCAATGTTGAAGACACACGCGACGCTCAAAAGGAAGCGCAGGAACAGTTTCAGGATGCATTGGAGCGGTTCGGCACAATTGTGACCATCGAAGAAACTGATCTGAAAAAAGCCTACGACAACCTCAAGGACGAATATGAAGACAGTGTTGATGCTGCTGACGAGGTAAGTGAGCAGATCGACGACGTGGAAGAGGTTGCCGCCGATCTCTTCGCCGAATGGAGAGAGGAGAACAAGCTCTACACCGACAATGTGCTGCGCAGGGACAGTGAAAATAAACTGCGTGATACCGAAGCGCGTTACAAGGAAATGCTCAAGAGCATGCAGGACGCAGAAGCGAGTATGCAGCCTGTATTAGCCTCGCTGCGGGACAATGTGCTCTACCTGAAACACAACCTGAATGCTCAGGCCGTAGGATCTCTGCGAACCACGTTTAACGAATTGGAAGGCGACATAGGTATTCTGCTTGAGCGCATGAATCAGTCGATTGCCCGTTCTAATGAATTTATCAATCAGCTGAACTAGTGGTGTCAACGGTTTTGTACCGATTTAAAAATACCTCTATTGCGATGGCATCTGAGCTTAGCCCATGAGTGCTGACGATCAACAGATCAATATTGAGCAAAAGCTGAACTCGGAGACAGCAATCATTGCCTGGTCAGAGCTGGTTCGCCACTTTGCCAGGGGAGTGGTAATCAATGTCGGTGCTCAACTTGATCTTCTGGACGTTGCAGAATGTCTGGCACGTGATGATACCGGGCAATTGCAAGTATGGCTCGACACAGGCAGGCTGGAGCGCGCGACTGATGACAATGCCCGGGACTGGACCAATCGTGAGCCGGAATTCTGGTGTGTGGTAACCGCTCCCTGGGTTTTGGTGCAGGAGTGCGACGCTGACTAATCAGCTACGGCTAAGGAGTTTGCACGGTTGAAACGCCGCGTTTGATTTCTCTGATACGAAAGCGTGCCGGGTTCACCAATGGTGACCATTCTTGCAGAGTGTTATGCCCCATCAGATAGTCGGCCAGAAGCTTTGCCGCCAGCGGTGCTGTAACAATACCTCTGGAACCAAAGCCTCCTAGCACATAGAGGCCTTTTTCCAGGGGCAGGGGAGCATACTGAGTGGCTCTGTCGCCATGGCGTAACCGTGCATAGATCTCTGAGCATTGTAACCAATCAGGTATAGGTCCGATTAGCGGCAAGCGATCAGGTGTGGTTGCACGTACGCCTGCATATCCTGCCAGGGCAATTGGATTGATTTGAAGATCGGGCAGCAGCCGGGAAATCCCCAGTCGATTTTGTTCATGATCGTTTTCCAGGATATGGCTGTGGTCGATGTTGCGCTGAAAACTTGCGCCCACCAACACCGTATTGCCGTCTGGGATCACATAGTGTTTTCCATTGACAATGCAAGAGGGGGCCGAACCAGGCAAACTCAACTCAAATCGGCTCAATTGGCCACGAGCTGGCACAATGGGCAGTTCTCGTGTTTCCGGGAGCATGGATAAGGAGTGACCATTGGCCAACACTAGATGTTGACAGTCGCGCTGCTCATGTTGCTCAAAGTTCAGTGTCCAGCCTGGTGGTTCATTTACTTTGTAGTTGCGCCGACAATCGATTAGTTTGTGATCAAGTTTTAAATCAATAAGTGGATGCCGAGCCAGTAAGTTGCAGAGCTCATCGGGCTTTAGCCATCCGCTGGACGCAAAAAAAATAGCCTCGCTTCGGCTGTTGTGACCAATCCTCTGATCAGTCTGCATGGCATTCATACACTGATACAAGGTCGATGGAGGATAAGCCCGCTGAACCAATTGAGCCACTCCACAGGGTATGAAGGTCTGTTCTGCCAGTTTCAACAGAGAAAGTTGTTGAAGTAAATAGTCATGGGCAAGTGCATAGAACAGCATCGCCATACTGGGTGTCCGGGTCACAAATGGTTTGGCAATTCCTGCAGGATTTCCCGAAGCGCCAGCCGCTACAGAATTACTTTGCTCAATCAGGCAAACCCTCACGCCACGTTCGGCCAAAGTTCGAGCTAGCCAGCAACCCGCTAGACCGGCTCCGACAATAACCGGTATCTCGCAGCTTCTGTTGTGTGCCCTGGTATCTTCAGCCTCTGCTTTGATCCCTGGTTTGACCGGCGTGAAGGAATTCCACGGCAAGTTAATCGCTTGACGAAAGGACGGAGGGTTAGCTGAGCTCATTCACGAGCCTGATGGGCTACCGCCGAATTGCATGGTCATCGCTGCAATGCACAGTCCTGAGAAGGTTTGCCTGTCATGGTTAACTTTGCGCAGTGGAGTAATGGCTGCGAACATATTCCTGAACAATCTGCTGAAACTCTTCGGCTATGTGTTCGCCTTTTAGAGTCATCGCCTTTTCTCCGTCGATGTAAACAGGAGCTATCGGTCGCTCGCCGGTTCCAGGCAGACTAATGCCGATGTTGGCATGTTTGCTTTCGCCAGGCCCGTTTACCACGCAGCCCATGACCGCTACTGACATGTCTTCAACACCAGGATGGTCAGCCTTCCAGGACGGCATGCTGTCTCGCAGGTAGGTTTGAATGCGACTGGCCAATTCTTGAAAATAGGTGCTACTGGTTCGGCCACAGCCCGGGCATGCGGTCACCATTGGTGTAAAAGAACGAAGTCCCATGGTCTGCAATATCTCCTGAGCCACGACCACCTCTTTGCTGCGATCGCCATTCGGCTCAGGTGTCAGCGATATTCGAATGGTATCTCCGATACCTTGCTGTAACAGCACTGCTAGAGCGGCGGTGGAGGCTACGATGCCTTTTGAACCCATTCCGGCCTCGGTCAAGCCCAAATGCAGGGCATAGTCGCACTGTGACGCGAGTGAGTCGTACACCTGAATCAGATCCTGTACTCGGCTCATCTTGCAAGAGAGAATAATCTTGTCTTTACCCAGTCCGAGTTCAACCGCTCGGGCAGCGCTGTCGAGCGCAGATTTTATAACGGCCTCGCGATTGATCTGTTCCAGGGGTTTCGGGTTTTTCAGAGCAGCATTGTCATCGAGCATACTGGCCAGCAGATCCTGATCGAGGCTTCCCCAGTTTGCGCCAATACGAACAGGTTTATCGTGAGTGGCTGCGATCTCTATCATCTGAGCAAATTGGGTGTCGCGTTTACTGCCTCGGCCCACATTACCTGGGTTAATGCGATACTTTGCAAGGGCCTGGGCGCAATCTGGAACGGAGGCTAGCAGTTTGTGACCGTTAAAATGAAAATCGCCAACCAGTGGGACATTCACATCCATACTCAGCAGACGGTCCCGAATCTCTGGTACAGCGTTTGCTGCGGCCTCGGTATTCACAGTAATACGCACCAATTCTGAGCCGGCTCGTGCCAGATCGGCGATTTGTGCCGCAGTCCGAATGGCATCTTCTGTGTCAGTATTGGTCATCGACTGAACCACTATGGGGGCCGCTCCTCCCACAGTAACGTGGTCAATCTGTACTGATCGTGTCGTTTTGCGTGGCATCGAGTTAATTTAAAGCTTGATAGAGGGCGAAATGAGCCTTAAGTTTATCGTTGTTGGTGTAACAATGATGAACAAAGCGCTCAATTTGAATAGTGGCGTTCTGGCATCCTTGCAATAGTATGTACGAATCGAGATCGTTTACATGACTGCTAATCCGGTGTACGAATTCACCGACAGAGAACAGCATATCCTCAAGTTGCTGGTAGATCATTACATTGAGGAGGGAACGCCGGTAGGCTCGCGCACTCTGTCACGCCTGCCAGGTATTGATATCAGTGCGGCTTCCGTCCGCAATGTGATGGGTGATCTGGAACACATGGGCTTACTCAAGTCGCCGCATACGTCGGCTGGCAGAGTGCCAACATCTGCAGCGTTTAGAGTGTTTGTGGATAATCTGCTGGAAGTACGGCCGCCTGATTCGGGTACCGTCAAACATCTTAAAGATCTGCTGGATCCTTCACTAAACGATCAAGCTTTGATTAAGGTGGCATCCGGCTATCTGTCGGGGTTTACCAAGATGGCTGGCATGGTGACGGTTCCTCGCAGAGAAGAGAAACCACTTCAACAAGTTGAATTTCTGCCATTGTCTGATCGCCGGGTGCTGGTCATTCTGATCATCAGCGACGAGGAAGTGCAGAATCGTATCATCCATGTAGAGCGTGATTACAGCAAAGATGAGCTGGCTGAATTTGCCCGCGAACTCAATAGCGAGTATCTAGGTCGCTCGTTGGCTGAGGTTCGTGACCGGCTGCGTCAGGACCTGGAACACACTCGTGAAAGCATGAGCAATTCAATGCAGATGATGATTGACGTTGCAGGTCAAGTGTTTGGCCCTGAGGAAGAAGACGAACCTATTGAGGACATGGTCGTTGCCGGCGAGACAAATCTTATGGACCATGCGGAACTGGGTGATGTCACCAAGCTTCGCGATTTGTTTGATGCCTTTCAGCAGAAAAGGGATATTTTTCATCTTTTGGAGCGTTGCGTATCGGCTGATGGCGTTCAGATTTTCATCGGGCGCGAATCCGGCTACGACGCCTTGGGAGAATGCAGCGTAGTTACCGCACCCTATGAAATCAATGGAAAACTGCTCGGTGTGCTTGGTGTCGTCGGCCCTAAGCGAATGTCCTACGCGCAGGTTATTCCCGTTGTCGATGTCACGTCAAAATTGTTGAGCGCAGCCTTGAAAGTGCGCAGTTAGAGCCTATATTCGCGCGGCGTAGCGAATTTAGTGAAGGTGTGCATCTTGCATTACCGAATCCAACGTGCGCCAAGAACCCGTTTCTTTACTTCAAGCTTGAGAATTACACAAACATGATGCCAGACAAGAATGACCCGTCTGACAACGCGCTGGACGACTCGGTTGCTCACGCAGAGGATGATGTGGTTTCGACCCAGAGCGCAGGCAGTAACACAGTGGCGGGCGAACAAGCTTCCGCAGAATCTGATGCTGCCGAGACCAAACAAAACGGCGACGCTGTCGATGCTGATGTGTCGGCTGCCGGTGATCCGGAATCCGTTGAGTCTGCTCTTGACGAGGCAATTAACGCCGAAAACGATGATCCTCTAAATTTCGGTGATCAGCGCATGGGTGATCCGGACCAGCCCTTAGATGAATTGGAACAGCTTAAAATCCAATTGGCAGAGGCTGAAGCAAAGGCATCTGATCATTGGGATCGACTGTTGCGCCTGCAGGCGGATATGGAAAACCAGCGAAAGCGCGCACAAAACGATGTTTCAAAGGCGCGTAAGTTTGCTTTAGAAGGTATCGTCGGTGATTTATTGCCGGTCAAAGACAGTCTGGAGATGGGTTTAAGCGCTTCGCAGAGTGAGGACGCGGATCCCAAGGCACTCGCTGAAGGGGCAGAGCTAACACTCAAAATGCTGGGGCAAGTGTTTGAAAAAAATAATATAAACGAGGTAAATCCGGTTGATGAGAAATTCGATCCGGAGTTTCATCAAGCGATGTCCATGCAGGAAATTGAGGGTAAGGCGGCTAACACCGTTGCCGTCGTCATGCAAAAGGGTTACACCTTGAATGAGCGCCTGGTTCGACCAGCACTGGTCATGGTTGCAAAATAGCGCATTTTTCGCCTGGCAAACAGTCAAAAAAAGGTTACCAACTATTGAAATATGAGTTGGCTGCCACATCATCAACGCAACGAACAGAATGCCTCATATGAGGGCTCTGGCTTTCCACAATTCGATTTTACGTAAGGACTGATTATCATGGGTACCATTATCGGAATAGACCTTGGCACGACGAATTCGTGTGTCGCGGTCATGGAAGGGGGTAAACCCCGAGTTATTGAAAATGCCGAAGGCGACAGAACAACCCCTTCGATTGTTGCTTTCGCTGAAGATGGCGAGGTCATTGTTGGTCAACCTGCCAAGCGACAAGCCGTAACCAATCCTCAAAACACTCTTTATGCTGTCAAGCGATTGATTGGTCGCCGCTTCGATGAAGAAGCAGTTCAGAAGGATATCGAGCTTGTGCCATACAACATCGTCAAGGCTGATAACGGTGATGCCTGGGTCGAAGCAGCCGGTAAAGGCATGGCTCCCCCGGAAGTAGCTGCCCGCATCCTGATGAAGATGAAACAAACCGCAGAAGAGTATCTGGGTGATGAGGTTACTGAGGCTGTTATCACGGTTCCTGCCTATTTCAATGATTCTCAACGTCAGGCAACCAAAGATGCCGGTCGAATCGCGGGTCTCGATGTCAAACGTATCATCAACGAGCCTACGGCTGCGGCCCTTGCCTACGGTATGGACAAGCAACGTGGTAACAAAACTGTTGCTGTGTATGATCTGGGTGGCGGTACGTTTGATATTTCTATTATTGAAATTGCCGAGGTGGATGGCGAGCACCAGTTTGAAGTGCTCTCTACAAACGGCGATACCTTTCTCGGTGGTGAGGATTTTGACAATCGATTAATTGATTATCTCTCTGACGAATTCAAGAAAGAGTCCGGTATCGATCTTCATACCGACCCGCTTGCATTGCAACGCCTCAAAGAGGCGGCAGAGAAAGCCAAGATCGAGCTCTCCAGCACGCAGCAGACGGATGTAAACCTGCCCTACATCACAGCCGATGCAACTGGACCTAAGCATCTGAATATCAAGGTGTCGCGTGCCAAGCTAGAGTCTCTGGTTGAAGATCTGGTTCAGCGAACTATCGAGCCGTGCAAGATAGCGCTTAAAGACGCCGGTTTGAGTGCATCCGAGATTCAAGATGTGATCATGGTTGGTGGTCAGACGCGTATGCCGAAAGTGCAGGAGACCGTCAAAGACTTCTTTGGTAAAGAGCCTCGTAAAGACGTTAATCCGGATGAAGCGGTTGCCGTAGGTGCTGCAATCCAGGGCGGCGTACTTGGTGGTCAGGTCAAGGACGTTCTTCTTCTTGATGTTACTCCGCTGTCTTTGGGTATCGAAACCCTAGGTGGCGTGATGACCAAACTGATTGATAAGAACACGACGATTCCCACCAAGGCACAACAGGTGTTTTCCACGGCTGATGACAATCAGACGGCTGTTACTGTTCATGTGCTGCAGGGGGAACGTGAAATTGCTAATACCAACAAATCGTTAGGCCGCTTTGATTTGGCTGACATACCGCCAGCACCGCGCGGTGTGCCTCAAATCGAAGTCATCTTCGATATTGATGCAAACGGCATAATGAATGTATCGGCTCGAGACAAGGCAACGGGTAAGCAACAATCTATTGTCATCAAGGCATCCAGTGGACTATCGGATGATGAGATCGAAGCAATGGTGCGTGATGCCGAGGAGCATGCTGCCGAAGATGCAAAGCTGCGTGGTCTGATCGATAAGCGTAATCAAGGTGAGCAGCTTATTCATGCCGCAGAAAAGTCGATGGCGGACCTTACTGATCAAATCGATGAGGCTGAAAAAGCCGACATCGAGGTCAAGGTCGCAGAGTTGCGTGAAGTTATAGGCGGCGAAGACGAAGAGGCTATCGATGTAAAAATCGCGGCTCTCGGAGAAGCTACCGGCAAACTGGCTGAAAGAGCCTATGCCCAGCAAGACCAGGCTGGTTCTGAGGGACAGGATGATGCACAAACAGCATCTAATGACTCTCAGGCAGATGATGCAGTCGATGCTGAGTTTGAAGAAGTGAAAGAAGACAAGGCCTCTTAAGATAGCCTTCGTTTTTTAACTGGGAAGGTCGGAAGTTTGATTGAACAACAGACAATGCAGCTATTGTCAGTACTCAATTAAAGCTTTCGGCCTTTTGTCGTATAGCTTCGCTACCCACTAACAGAAATTGGTAGCGGTTGGTGCCATCAGGTCGATTATTCATGTCGCAACGGGATTACTACGAAGTTTTAGGTGTGTCGAAAGACGTATCTGAAGGAGAGCTGAAAAAGGCTTATCGGCGTCTTGCCATGAAGTACCACCCTGATCGGAATCCTGACAACGAAGAAGCGACGGAGAAATTCAAGGAAGCCAAAGAGGCTTTTGAGATACTCAAGAACAAGGAAAAACGTGCTGCATACGATCAGTTTGGGCACGCCGGTGTAAGCAACCAGCCAGGCGGCGCTGGATTTGGCGGCGGAGCAGATATCAACGATATCTTTGGCGACGTTTTCGGCGATATCTTTGGTGGCGGTCGTCGTGGTGGTGGCTCTCGTGTGTATCGTGGCGATGACTTGCAATACAACCTTGAAGTCACTCTTGAAGAAGCGGTGGCCGGCACATCAACTGAAATAAAAATTCCTAATCAGGTCGTCTGTGATGTATGCGATGGCAGTGGAGCCAAGCGTGGCACGTCTCCAACTACCTGTTCCACGTGTCATGGTGTTGGCCAGGTGCGTATGCAACAAGGTTTTTTCTCGGTACAGCAAACATGCCCAGCCTGTCGTGGCAAAGGCAAGGTCATTACTGATCCATGTGCAAACTGCCGAGGTCAGGGTCGAGTCAAGAAAGAAAAAACACTCGCGGTCAAGATTCCTGCAGGTGTAGATACTGGCGACAAGATTCGCTTATCGGGTGAAGGTGAGGCCAGTGATAGTGGTGGGCCTGCCGGGGATTTGTATGTGGCTATTATGGTTAAGGCTCATCCGATTTTTCAGCGCGATGGGGCAGACCTCTTATGTACGGTGCCAATCAATTTCGCAACAGCTGCTATAGGTGGTGAGCTGGAAGTGCCAACTCTCGATGGTCGCGTAAAGTTGAAAATACCAGCGGGCACACAAACTGAGAAGAACTTTCGTTTGCGAGGCAAGGGCGTCAAACCAGTCAGAGGCGGCGCAGTTGGTGATTTGATGGCCAAGGTGCGGGTTGAAACGCCGGTAAACCTCAACAGCGAGCAACGTGAATTACTTGAAAAATTCCACGATACGATCAGCGGTAGTAATGCGCAGAAACACAGTCCGCAGGCGCACAGCTGGCTGGGTGGGGTAAAAAAGTTCTTTGATGATCTGCGTAGTTAAAGAAAACTCTATGCCGCAGGCAATGATCGCTTCGATTGATTGATGCGTTCGCGGTAGGCGATATACAAGCCACTACAGATAATGACGACCGCGCCAAGCGCAGTGCTTGCGGCTGGGACTACTTGCCATACAATCAGATCAAACGCGATTGCCCAGATAACTGCTGTGTACTCGAAAGGCGCTATGAGAGAAGCCTCGGCAGTTGCAAATGCTGTGGTTATTAAAAAGTGACCGGACACCGCAAACAAGGCCAAAAGTAGCATTAAGCCATATTGGTCTCCGCTGAGTGGTTGCCAATAAAAGGGAAGAATTGCGAAGCTGATTGCTCCCACGCCCAGGTTGAAGCTGAATACCAGTGATGCAACTGATTCGGTAGCTGATAGAAAGCGTCCGCTGACAAAGAGGATGGCATATGAGGTGCTGCCTAGTAAAACAAGCATATACCCGTGCAGCTCACCACCACCTTTAGGCCCAGCTACTATCAGCACCCCGAAAAATCCGATAACGATAGATGCCCAGCGATGCCGCCCGATTTCTTCGCCCAGAAAGTAGTTCGATAGCAATGCGATGGTAAATATAGAGGAGAAAAAAACGACGACCGCATCGGTCAATGGGATATGTTTGATACCTAAAAAAAACGCAAACGGCGCGGTAAAGCCGACTAGCGCTCGGTAAAGATGGGGCAAAGTTTTTTTGGGTTTAAGTTCTGCTAAACGACCACGACAAAGAAACACCAGTAATATCAGGGGAACTATCACAATGCTACGCAGGGCCAGAATTTGTATGGCGGGCACCTCTTCTGTAACCAACCATTTTGCCAGGGCATCCATGGTGGACAGGAGCGCGATGGCCATAACCATGAGGACTATGCCGCGCATTACAACAGGACTTTTTGCATAAGGTTGGCGCTACCTTAACGCAATGTGGGCATGGTCAATGATTGTCCATTGTGCTTAGCAGATCAGGGAACTTGCTTGTCAATAGTTATCATCAAGTCTTTTACCTCGTCGAGATTCACATCGCTTACTTCCACAAACCAGTCGCCCGGTTGTGCTATCGGATTTCCCGATGGTGATATGCGGGCCCCCACTGTTACCTGTGAGAAAGACGAAAGCTTCATCGATGGAATCATAGCCATTGAATCATCCAGGGTGATGTTCAGTGGGAGTTCGCTGACGGTATGCCGACTAACTGCAAGTGGCATTGGCGGGCCAGAGGAGGCCTTGGCGTAAACAAATACAGCTTGATTGGCATCAACGGCAGAACTCACTTCTTCCGTCATTTCAACGCTTATGGAGAGTGATACGGCGCTGTCGTCTCCTGAGTTAACGGCAGTTGCTTCATCGGTATCCACTTTTGTACTGTCATTGGTGGATGGGTTAGTTGCATTCCCTGCACCGGAACTAGCGCTTATAGTCATCTCTCTAACCGAGCGACTGCGCATTTGCTCGATGGTAGCCAATGCATCGGGGTTATCGCCTGCGATTTTAGCGAGCCTGTTAAATCCCGCTATTGCAGCATCGTGATCGCCCGCTTGTTGCCTGGCAATGGATAGTAGCCACAGAGTATGCTCATTGGATGCATCCAGTGCCGTGGCTCGCTCCAGTAGTGTAGTGGCTTCTCCTGAGAGGTCGCCGTCATTTGTCATAGCGATAGATTCGGCCAGCTGAGCGATCGTCGGAACATCATTGTTATCAAGTTCGAGAGCTTTTTCGAAAGCTTGCCTGGCCTTGGCAAATTCATTGACAGAGAGGTAGCTTCGTCCAAGCAAACGCCATCCGTCGATATCATCGGGCGAGTTTGTCAGTCGTTCTTCAAGCTTTGGCAGAAGCTCATCCAAGGCGGGTGCCTGACCTGCTGCCTGCTGTGCAGTATTTGCCTGAGGGGAGTCAGCAGAAACAATGGTGGTACTGCGATCACTCGTAATCGCCGCAGGATTACCCAGATGCAGGTACAGAGCTCCTGCACTGATCGGGACGAAAATGGTGACGAATACAGCCGCAGCTACGTGCCCCTGCCGATTCGAAGGTTTATTTGTGTTTAAATCCAGATCAGCTGCAAGGTCATGTTCGAGTTGAACCCGTTCGTAGTCATAAGTACTTTGCTCAATTGAACCGTTTGCCAGCGCAGTATCCAGAACAGCTCTACGCTCACGGGCGAGAGTGACATTCACCGCTTCATGCTCGACTGTCGGGCCACTCTGCTTGAACAATCCCAAGAGCAGGAAAAGCAGACAAAGCACTACCAAAAGGGCTGCTGAGATAAAAAATAAAGTCATAGTCAAAATCAGTTGTTGCTTACAGACAGGGTCTTACTCTGCATCTTTATCTGGTGTGCCGGTTAGACATTGCAGGATGCAGTAAAAGCTCGTGTGAGAGTGTCTGGATGAATAGAAACCTGTTGTAGCAGTATCATTATTAGGCTGGGCGAACTTCTTCTAGTTCAATCAAGGTACCGTGAAAATCTGTGGGATGTAAGAATAGAACCGGGTTGCCGTGTGCCCCGAGTTTTGGCTCACCGTCACCAAGGATACGAGCACCTTTAGCCACCAGCTCATCTCTGGCAGTGATTATATCTTCTACTTCCAGACAGACATGGTGCATTCCTCCGCCAGCATGCTTTTCTAAAAAACGACTGACAGGAGAACCATCACCCAGCGGCTGTAATAGTTCAATGCGAGTATTAGGCAAATCAATAAAAACAACGCTAACGCCATGCTCGGGGAGTGCTTGCGCAGCTGTAACGGACGCTCCAAGCATGTGCTGCCAGCGTTCACTGGCTGATTCAAGGTCGGTCACCACCAGGGCCACATGATTTAGATTTCCGATCATATTGAATTTACTGAACAAATTGATGAGCGCAAGGGCGGCGAGCAACACGTATCAAGAGTGGTCCGATAAGTGCCGCTCGCCGTCACTTTACCATTCGTATCAGGTCCCTTGCTGCGGCAATTTAATACTTTGCTGCTTGCCGCTTCGAATTGTGACGAGTGCAATTAACATCAAAAGGAAAAACAAACCCGAGCTGCCCGTATATTCGACGACTCTAATATCATGGTTAGCCGGCTGAACCGATTCGTGATGGTCAGAACCGTCTGTGTAGTCCCCACTGCCATAGTCGATGTCCATATCTTCGGATTCCAGCGGCAGCCTGAATAGATTGGAGAAGTCCGCAGCGCTTACCGAATCAAGTATCCGATGATCAAAAGCGTCGTGAAGATCAATATTAAGGTCGTAGTCGCCTGCTGGATAATTGCTCAATAAATCAATATCGATGCGGTACTCGTCTGCCAGGCTATGGCCATATATATTGAAAGACTGTGTCGTATGCAAGCGCTCAGGTTGCCCGATAGCGCGTTGAATCCCAATTGATAGGTAGACCTCTGCCTGTTTAAAGTGAGTGTCGACGTCGATACTGAGGCTGAATCCTGAAAAATACCCATCTCTGTCTTCGTCTCTGAAGAGCAATGTACCGATATCCGAGATCCAGGTGTCTGAATCAAACCAGACGATCTGATGCGCGGAGACGTCCTGTATGGCAGTTTTCGAGATGTAATTGGCAGATGCTGCTTCAGGATTCGTGGATTCTGAAACGCGATATTGTTCAGAATGAGTCACGAGCAATGTCAAAGAGGGTTCGGGTCCGCTTAGCTCTTGAGCGGTGCTGGAGGCTGCGCCCAGGGCGAGTAGCAAGCCGGCGACCGGGGCCGTGAGCGAAAGCTTGCGATTTTTGAGGGTGGACAGAGCTTTGCGCTGCCGGGAGTTTTCTGACGCTGAATTCATAACTGATACATGCCTGCTTCCAAGTTTGAACTGCAGGTTATTCAGCGCCTGCTTAACCCAGACTTAACACCATTGAAAGACTGTCCCTTGCCGCTGAATGATCATCAAAATTGTGTTCCGATTCGCAACTGGCGTTGACACCTGCTATACATACGGTGACAATCCTGTCTCTGTTCGTACTGTTTTGCTTCACGCTCTGCTTTCCTGTGCGCTGTTCAGAACAATCAAGCTCATCCTGCAAGGACATAAGAAATGGCGAAAGGGCAGTCTCTTCAGGAACCGTTCCTGAATACCCTGCGAAAAGAGCGAATCCCAGTGTCGATATATCTCGTCAATGGAATCAAGCTGCAGGGGCAGATCGAATCATTTGATCAGTTCGTAATTTTACTCAAGAACACCGTTAACCAAATGGTTTACAAACATGCCATATCGACGGTCGTTCCCAGCAGGCCCGTCAAAATGGCCATGCCTGGTGAAGAAGATGATGGCGACTAATGGGTTGCAGTGACATGATTAGCTCAGATTCATCGGGTAAACGAAGGATTGTTTGAACGTCCAGACAGTGGTAACAATGCGCTTCTGGTGCATATTGATATCAGCCAGTGGCGTCAGGGAGCGGCTCGACGAGCAGGTAAGGCGGATCAACACCCGGCCGATCTAGATGATGAACGTGCTGAATTCAACGAATTAGCGCGTTCTGCCGGTCTTAACGTCCTCGATACCATTGTTGGAAGCCGTACCAAACCTTCTGCAAGGCATTTTATTGGCAGTGGCAAAATCGAGGAAATTCGCCTTGCTCTCAAAGAGCATGAAGCGGATGTGGTGCTGTTTGGCCAGACCCTCAGCCCGAGTCAGGAACGCAATCTCGAACGAGAGTTAAGTGTTCGTGTTCTGGACCGAAACAGCCTCATACTCGATATTTTCGCCCAGCGTGCTCGAACCTTCGAGGGAAAACTGCAGGTCGAACTTGCTCAGCTTGTTCATTTGTCAACGCGTTTAGTGCGCGGCTGGACTCATCTCGAACGCCAGAAAGGGGGTATTGGCCTTCGCGGTCCGGGTGAGACGCAGCTCGAAACAGACAGACGATTACTTAACGAACGTGTGAGGGTTCTCAAAAAAAGACTCGCCAAAGTGAGACAGCAGCGCGAGCAGGGACGCAGCAAGAGAGGAAAATCAGGTATTGCGACGGTTGCTTTGGTGGGTTACACCAACGCCGGTAAATCGACTTTATTCAACCGCATTACCGACGAAACCGTTTATGCTGCCGACCAGCTATTCGCCACATTGGACCCTACCTTGCGCAGGCTGGATCTGGCAGGCGGGGTCAGCGCGGTTTTGGCAGATACGGTCGGGTTTATCAGGGATTTGCCTCACGAGCTGGTCGATGCATTTAGATCAACTTTAACCGAGACCCTTGAAGCTGACTTATTACTACATATTGTAGATGACAGTGATTCGGAAAGAGAGCAACGTCGGGATGACGTTGACAAGGTTTTGTTGGGCATCGGTGCAGAAAAAGTGCCGCAATTGATGGTTTTCAATAAGATCGATTTATCAGGGCACTCCGTACGAGTGGAGCGGTCTGAGAATGATGAAGCACAAGCCGTCTGGTTGTCAGCGGTGAGTGGAGACGGTCTCGATGAGCTGCTGGGGGTAATAAGCGAGCGTTTATCGTGTCAAAGAACAACCGGTTGGTTAGAATTGTCACCGTCGCAGGGGCGATTAAGGGCGCAGCTATTCAAAGCGTCGGCAATCGTGGAAGAAAAAGCTCAAGAAGATGGCAGTGTGCACGTGCTGCTGGACATAGATGCTGTGGAATACGCGCGTTTGTCGCGTGAACACGGCATTACTGAACAATCAATCGTCTCCGATGAGCCGCTGCTTGCAGCGAATCACCGGGGTTAATACAATTGCCGGTTAATCGGTTTTGGAGTAAAGATCCTTATGGCTTGGAACGAGCCAGGCGGTAACGACAACGATCCTTGGGGCAATCGGAAGAATTCCGGTGGGCCACCTGATCTTGACGAAGTGGTAAAGAACCTGAAAAACTGGTTCGATTCCTTATTGGGTAAAAAACCTAGCAGTGGAGGTGGCACACCTCGCGCTGGTGGTGGGTTGCCCGGTGGCAGCATCAGCGGAAAGGGGGTGGGGCTTATTGCGGCCATCCTCGGAATCGTCTGGCTGGCCTCCGGTATCTATGTCATCCAGCCGGCTCAGGCGGGCGTGGTTACACAGTTTGGCGCATTCGTAAAAACCACTACACCAGGACCTCACTGGCGCTTGCCTTGGCCGATTCAGGAGGTTGAGAAGGTTGATGTCGAGGAAATCCGTAGCGCAAAACTGGTCAATCAGCTCATTCTTACACAGGATGAGAACATCGTTGACATAGATCTGGCTGTCCAATACAACATCAACAGCGCTGAAGATTACTTGTTTAACGTTCGTGGACCCGACAGAACCCTGGAAGAGGTTGTTGAGAGCGCCGTTCGTGAGGTTGTTGGATCCACAGATCTTGAGTCTGTGCTAACGACGGGCAGGGATGTTGTTTGGAACACAACGGCAGGCAGTCTTCAAGAGGTGCTCGATTCATATAATGCAGGCATCTTTGTCACGGCAGTCAACCTTGAGCGTGCTCAGCCTCCTGAAGAGGTGCAAGCCGCATTCTCTGATGCCATCAAGGCTCGTGAGGATAAAGAGCGCTTTATCAATGAAGCTCAAGCGTACCGAAACGAAGTCTTGCCCAGGGCAAGGGGTGATGCTCAACGTGCTCTCGAAGAGTCGGAGGCTTACAAAACCCGAGTCGAACAGGCGGCCATCGGTGAGTCTGAGCGCTTTTTGTCGCTTCTCGCCGAATACAGTAAAGCGCCTGAAGTTACTCGAGAGCGGCTGTACCTTGAGGCTATGGAGACAGTACTCGGTAGCACCAGTAAAGTGCTTATCGACAACGACAGTGGCAACAGTCTGATGTATCTGCCGATCGATCAACTGGTTAATCAGAATCGCAATACGGGCGGTGACAATACCCTGAATGGCGACTCTCCTTTAAACAGTCTGAGCAATGACTCGCCACGTTTTTCTGATTTGCCCAATGAAATCAATATACCCAATCGAGATAGTTTGCGATCACGAGAACGGGGGAGCATACGATGAACAGATTGGCAAATCCTTTGGTGTTGATTGGACTGGCCCTGCTGCTCTTGCTGGGTAGTTCCATGGTTTTTACGGTTAATGAGCGCGAAAGAGCGATAAAGCTGTTTCTGGGTGAGATTACCGAAGCTGACTATGAGCCAGGCTTGCATTTCAAGCTGCCGTTTCTGGAGCAAGTCTATAAATTCGATAAACGAATCCTGACGCTTGATGTGCAACCAGAGCGCGTTCTGACCAATGAAAAGAAAAACGTTATTGTCGATTCTTTCATCAAATGGCGGATTGATGATAGCGAGACCTTTTACACCCGTCTGGGTGGAATCGAATCGCGTGCCAATAGCCGGTTGACGCAATTTGTCAGGGAAGGCGTGAAGGATGCGTTCGGTCGTCGGACCATTCGCGAAGTCGTCTCCTCTGCGCGATCCACCTTGCGCGAAGAGATTCAGGCTTCGGTAGATGAGCAGGCTGAAAATCTGGGAATTGATATCATTGATGTGCGCATAAAGAAGGTTGAGTTGCCAGAAGACGTTAGAGAATCCGTCTATCAGAGGATGGAAAAGGATCGTGCCAAGATTGCCCGGGAGATTCGTTCCGAAGGCGAGGAAAGCGCGAAGAAGATTAGGGCATCGGCAGATCGAATTCGTGAGGAGCTGTTGGCGGGTGCCTACTCCACGGCTCAACAGACGCGGGGTAATGGCGACGCAGAATCTGCTCGTATCTATGCCGAGGCATACACAAAAAATCCGGAGTTCTACAGCCTCTATCGAAGCCTCGGTGCCTATCGCTCGGCCTTTAGCGGGGGCAGTGATGTCCTACTCCTGAAGCCCGACTCCGAATTCTTCAAGTATTTCAACGGCCCACAGTTATTGGCAAAACCATAGCCAACGCACTCTTTGATGCTTCCGGGATGCAAAAGCTTGCCTCTCGGGGGCTAATAAGGCGATGATGTAGCAGAACAGAGTCAGATTGAGCCGGGTCAGGTCGATTCTGAGCAAGTTCGACCATTATTTTTACATCTAATTAACCGATTCATCTATTGAACACTTCAGGGCTGACCGGCCCAGGGGTGTGTTGCGTCTATGCTCGTTGATATCTTAACTGCGATTTGTCTGGTGCTCGTTCTTGAAGGGATATTGCCTTTTCTAAGTCCGGATGGCTACAAAAGCGCAATCCGCTCCATGCTTGATCTTGACAACACCCGTATGCGAATTGTTGGCTTGTCCAGTATGATTGCCGGTGTCGTCCTGCTTATCATCGTGCGCTAACTTGAAAACCGTGAACGAACCGCGCACAGACCGCTGGCAGCTGCCCGACGGTGTAAACGAACTGCTGCCTGAGGATGCCTGGAGGGTTGAGACGCTTCGCAGGCTGATAATGGATAATAGCTATCGCTGGGGCTACGAACTTGTTATGCCTCCCCTCATCGAGTATCTGGATAGTCTGTTGACAGGTACCGGGGAGACCCTGGATGTGCAGACCTTCAAGATCATCGATCAACATAATGGCCTTTCTTTGGGCATCCGGGCAGATATGACTCCCCAGGTGGCCAGAATTGATGCGCATGCGATGCACGGCAGCGCGCCTAATCGTCTGTTTTATACCGGAAGTGTGTTGCGAGCCCGCACGGATGGTGCAGGTAGCTCCCGCACACCGTTGCAGTTTGGAGCCGAATTATTTGGGCACCACGGACCCGAAAGCGATATCGAAATTATCGATCTTATGCTGGATAACATCATGATATCGGGTCTTGAGCAGGGGGATATCCTGCTGGATTTAGGGCATGTTGGTGTTTATCGTGGTCTCATACAGAATGCTGGATTTGACCAGGAAACAAGAGAGCAGCTTTTTCAAGCTCTGCTTAAAGGATCGCGGCCTGAAATGGCAGCCGTGCTCGATAGCGCCGATACGCGAGCTGAAGTCCGCCAACAGTTTATGGCCTTGGCCAGCATGAATGGCAAAAGCGCTGATGTAATAAAACGAGCGCGGCAGGAGCTGGCAGCAGCGGGAGATGAGGTGGTTCAATCGCTTGCAAATTTAGAGTCAGTTATCAAGGTCATTTCCGAACACTACCCCGACATCAATCTGCATGTTGATCTTGCAGAGTTGCGTGGCTATCGTTACCACACCGGTATGCTGTTTGCTGTCTATGACGAGTCTGGCTCTGAGCTCGCTAGAGGTGGTCGCTACGATGCCATTGGAGAAGCATTCGGGCATGCGCGACCGGCAACAGGGTTTAGTGGTGATCTGATCAACCTGGCATTGGCTAAGCGTCCCATGGAAGAAAGTATGACGCCCGCTGCCCGTGGTATCTGGGTGGCAGGTCCGGTTGACTCAGGGGCGTGGAAAACCATTCAAGCGCTTCGAAAATCCGGTGAACGTGTTGTTGTCTCTTTAGCAGACACCGGCCTGGATGCCGCGTCCTGTCATTGCGATCGATCGCTGGTTCACGGGGTGCACGGTTGGGATGTGCAAACTCTCGAATCAAATGAAAATAACTCTTGAGATCTGAAGGTATGGCAAAAAGTGTGCTCGTGCTTGGCACGCAATGGGGTGACGAAGGTAAGGGTAAAATTGTTGACGTGCTTACCGAACAAGCTTCCTTGGTTGTCCGTTTTCAGGGTGGACACAATGCTGGTCATACGCTGGTTATTGGGGATGAAAAAACGGTACTGCACCTGATCCCCAGCGGTGTGCTTCGAGATAAGGTCATGTGCGTCATCGGCAGCGGTGTGGTCGTGTCGCCAGAAGCGCTATTCAAAGAGATTGATATGCTGACCGAGCGTGGCGTGCCTGTTGAGCAGCGTATTCGCATAAGCGGGGCTTGTCCTTTGATCCTGCCTTACCACATTGCGTTGGATCAGGCACGGGAGAAAGCGGCCGGAAATGATGCAATCGGTACAACGGGTAGAGGGATCGGTCCAGCTTATGAGGACAAGGTTGCACGGCGTGCCCTGCGTGTACAGGATCTGCTATCCCTGGAACGATTTGATGAAAAAATAGAAGCAGCCTGTGCCTATCACAACGCCACATTGCTAGGCCATGGAATGCCGGCCATAGATGCAGAGGCTATTAAGCACGATGCACGTGAGCAAGCCAGGCGACTGGCACCTCTGATTGCAGATATACCCGGTTTGATTGATTCTCACCGGCGAGCAGGCAATCGCATCATGTTTGAAGGTGCTCAGGGTACGCTTCTGGATGTTGACCATGGTACCTACCCGTTCGTAACATCATCCAACACCGTGGCTGGTGCTGCCTGCAGTGGCAGTGGTTGTGGACCTGGCACGATAGACTATGTATTGGGCATTACCAAAGCTTATACAACGCGTGTTGGTGCCGGTCCTTTCCCTACCGAATTGTTCGACGAGGTGGGTACTGTCTTGGGAGAACGAGGCAATGAGTTTGGCGCAACGACGGGACGGCAACGACGTTGCGGGTGGTTTGACGCAGTGGCAGTTCGTCGCGCATCTCTGCTCAACGGAGTCACTGGCCTTTGCCTGACAAAACTGGATGTGATGGATACTCTGGAGTCGATTGATATTTGTGTGGCTTATGAGCTCGATGGCAAGCAGATTGATCATCCGCCTATCGGTGCAGATGAGTTTGCTCGATGCTCTCCAATCTATGAAACCATGCCGGGCTGGAAATCCAGTACTGCGGGCGTCACTGAGATAAAAGAGCTCCCACAAGCAGCGCAAAATTACATTGCACGGCTTGAAGAGTTGGCTGCAGTGCCTGTGCATTTGGTGTCAACAGGCCCTGAGCGAAACGAGAATGTCGTGATCAACTGGCCATTTGGTCAGCAGCCTGGCTGATGGGTTTGATCTGAGCCCACAATTGGCTCTGCAATTGCAACGTATCCAGGCTGGATAGGCAGATTACTTTGCCAGTGTGCGGTAAGCTGTAGCATCAGCGTATCTAGTCACTTTGCTACTCACTGGACCTTGGAAGGCAAGTGAGTACCGCTAAAGTAGTGGTGCCGAGAAGAGGACTTGAACCTCCACATCCTAAGATACATGCACCTGAAGCATGCGCGTCTACCAATTCCGCCACCTCGGCATCGAAATGGCTCGGGTGTTTTTCCGAGAAGCCGGAATGTACAGAAGCTCAACGCATTAGTCAAACCTCCGTCGAGAATATTCACGACTATCATTTACATCTGCAAGTTACTTGTCAATGACGCATTGGCGTACCCTTGCGCAATTGGAACAGTACACTGAATCGGTATGAGTGCAAAAAAAAGGGCAAAAAAAGCGGTGGCTGCAGATCCGCATCGCCAGCGAGAGGGTGCCAAGTATGAGCAACCCATAGCCAGCAGAGAATTCATCACAACTGTCCTGCTGGCTGAGAAAGGGCCAATGGATTTGGAAGCCCTGGCGGTCAAACTGGAGCTTGTTGCGGATGAAAATGCCATGGAGGCACTTCGTCGGCGAGTTGGGGCGATGTTACGCGACGGTCAACTGATTCAGAACCGCAAACGCGGATTGGTTCCGGTTGATACGGATGCTCTCATCGCCGGGCGCATAAGCGCACATCCAGATGGTTTTGGATTTGTAATTGCCGATGATGGTGACAAAGATGTTTACCTTAATGGCAAGCAAATGCGTCAGGTATTGCATGGTGATCGAGTAGTTGTATGTATAACGGGCATCGATCACCGCGGCAGACGTGAGGGCCGCATTGTCGATGTGGTGGAGCGTGCGAACAAATCCCTGGTTGGTCGACTATCTATAGATCGGGGTACCGTGGTTGTATTGCCTGATAACAAGCGAATACATCAGGATCTATTAGTCGCGCCCGGAGAATTGGCAGATGCCAATGATGGCGATATGGTTGTGGCTGAGATAGTAGAGCAACCAACAAGACGTCATCAACCGGTTGGAAAAATCATTGAAGTCTTAGGGCAGCATTTGCGTCCCGGTATGGAAATAGATGTGGCCTTGCATAGTCATGGTATTCCGACTGAGTGGCCTGAAGCGGTAACCGAGCAGGCTGCTTCTTTTTCAACTGATGTTGACCAGCAGGCGGCCAAGGGCCGAAAAGATGTTCGCGATATAGCTCTGATAACCATTGATGGGGTGGATGCTCGCGATTTTGATGATGCGGTTTGGTGTGAACGGCTCACAAAGGGCTGGCGGTTGTTTGTTGCGATAGCCGATGTTGCTCATTATGTCTCGTTAGGGTCTGCACTGGATGCAGAAGCTGTTGAACGAGGCACATCCGTCTACTTTCCGGGGCGCGTAGTGCCCATGCTGCCTGAGGTTTTATCGAATGGGCTTTGTTCTCTTAATCCTGATGTAGACCGCTTATGCATGCTGTGTGAGATGAGCTTGGACGAAAAGGGTGTGGTCAAGAAAACACGTTTTCACAATGGCATCATGCGCTCTCATGCGCGACTGACCTACGACGAGGTCAGTGAAATGCTCACCGATAAAAAATCAGCACTGCGTGTTACGCATAGTGCCTTGATACCGATGATTGAAGAGCTTCATGCCTTATATAAAGTGCTGGCCAAGAAGCGTCGCAAAAGAGGTGCGATTGAATTTGATTCTAACGAGACGCATATCCTGTTCGATGACAATAAAAAAATTCGAGAAATAATCCCTATCCAGAGAAACGATGCGCACAAGCTGATAGAGGAGTGCATGATACTCGCTAATATTGAAGCAGCTGCTTATCTGGAAGAACGAGAAATCCCTGCGCTCTACAGAGTGCACGCCGGACCTAAAGCCGATCGCCTGGAAGATTTGCGAGCTTTTTTGGCCTTGCGTTCACTAACCTTGGGTGGTGGTGAGTCGCCCACAGCGCTGGACTATGCCGCGTTGGCTGAAACCATACAGGAGCGCCCTGATCGCAGTGTCATTCAAACGGTCATGCTCAGGTCGATGCAGCAGGCAGTTTATCAGCCAAATAACGAAGGCCACTTCGGCCTCGCTCTAGAGCAGTATGCCCATTTTACATCACCTATCAGACGTTACCCCGATCTACTTGTTCACCGTGCTATCAAGTATGCGTTGTTACGTGGCAAGAAGCCTGATTATTCTTATTCGAAAGAAACGATGCAGGTATTAGGTGAGAGCTGTTCCATGACAGAAAGGCGTGCTGAGGAGGCTTCTCGTGATGTGGTGTCTTGGCTAAAGTGTGAGTATATGCAGGAGCATGTAGGTAGCGAGTTTCCCGGTGTGATTTCAGCCGTCACCTCATTCGGTCTGTTTGTTGAGCTTGTGGGTATTCACGTCGAAGGGTTAGTGCATGTGACAAATTTGTCTCACGATTTCTATCGTTTTGAGCAAGCTGCTCACGCCTTGATGGGCGAGCGGACTGGCAAGCAGTATCATTTGGGGGATTCGATTGTTGTTCAGGTTGCTGCGG
Source organism: Granulosicoccus sp. (assembly GCA_045106475.1). Classification (GTDB taxonomy): domain Bacteria; phylum Pseudomonadota; class Gammaproteobacteria; order Granulosicoccales; family Granulosicoccaceae; genus Granulosicoccus. The sequence goes on along the minus strand of JBGCEO010000163.1, from coordinate 8,749 downwards.
TTAATTTGGAAGAACGTAAAATAGATTTTATTGAAATCGCGCACACCGAGTCAGCAGCAAAGCGATCGCGCAAAGGTTCTACAAACACTCAAAAACGTAATAAAGGAAAATCGCCTGACCTTCACAAAAAACTGGACGATACGGCCAAGTCTGAACGAAAGAAAAAGAAACAGTCGCGTAAGGGCAAGGCAGTTGTCAGTGACGAGAGTAAGTCTGCAAAAACCAAGTCGATTAACCCTGAGCATAGAAGGCAGCAAAAGCGACGACTCAAGCAACAACGGCGTGATGAAAAACGCGCAGCTATGCGTGCCCAGAAAAAACTGGCTGATACTGATACGCGCGTTACTCAAAATACAAACCAGCTGGAGAACTCAGAGCAAAACGGCTTAAAACAAACGAGTAAATCGTCAAGCACTGCATCAAAGAAGACTCATTCCAAACGCAGCGCTGTAGCGAAGAAAAAAGTTTCTGCTGCTGGGGCGACTAATTCCAAAGCGAAAACAAAGTCAAAAGCCGTAGCAAAAACACAGGCGAAAGCGCGCGCGAAAATTCAAGCGAAAAAGGTAACAAAAAAAGTTAGCAAAAAGAAAGTAGCTAAGACGCAAACAAAAAAACGTTCCAAGGCGCAAGCGAAGAAAATACCGAAAAAGGTAGAAAAAGCCCAGGCAAAGACGCGTTCTAAGGCGCAGGCCAAGACGCAGGCCAAGACGCAGGCCAAGACGCAAGCAAAGAAGCAGGCTAAGACGAGCGCAAAAAAGAGATCCAGCTCAGTGTTAACGCTCAGCAAGCAGGGTAAGAAAAAAACCGGTTCCAAAAAAGCAGCCAAGAAGCCATAAGATGACGCATTCATACATCGGCGGTTTGCATAGTGTCAAAGCTGCGTTGAAATCGTCGGCAAGTGAAATAGAGCATCTGCTGCTGCAAAAGGGCAGGCGTGATACGAGGCTCAGAGATTTGCGCGAATTGGCGCGTAAGCACGCTATCGATACGCGAGAAGTAACGCGCGCGGAACTCAATGACCTTGTGAGTGATGCTCAGCATCAGGGAGTCATTGCAGTACTTAGAAGCTCGTCGAATGGTGTGCGCCAGGATCTGCAAGGTTTCGTCAAACAATGCCAGAGTGCCGAACGATCTGAACCGCTGCTGATACTGATCCTGGATGAGGTGCAGGACCCGCATAATCTGGGAGCGTGTATGCGCAGCGCTGATGCTGCCGGGGTTGATGCAGTGGTCACACCTGCTGACAACAGTGTTGGCTTGACACCCGTTGTGCGTAAGGTGGCTTCTGGAGCTGCTGAAGCAGTACCGTTGTTCCAGGTTAGCAATTTGCAGCGCTCAATGGCTGAGCTACAGGCCGCAGGTTTATGGATTTATGGTGCTGCAGGAGAGGCTACTCAGAGTGTTTATCAGGTCGACTGGACCGGGCCGGTTGCTATCGTCATGGGGGCAGAGGGCCGCGGGTTGCGAAGATTGACGCGGGAACGGTGTGATGGCCTGTTCAAGATTCCCATGCGGGGCACCGTCTCGAGTCTGAATGTGTCGGTTGCTACCGGAATCAGCCTTTTCGAGGTTACCAGGCAGCGATTCTCAGCGCTTTGATGCTTGCGAGAAGCTTGTAACCCGGATATAATTGATAGGCTTTGTCAACCGGCAAGGTCAACTTCCTCGTCCAGTCTGGCCCTAGTGGGGTTTAAGACGGGCGTTTCCCAAAGGGAGCAATAATGCGTCATTACGAAATAGTGTTTCTGGTCCATCCTGATCAGAGCGAACAGGTGCCTGCGATGATTGAAAGATATCGCGGCATCATTGAAGGGCATGAGGGTGTTATTCACCGTCAGGAAGATTGGGGGCGCCGGCAACTTGCCTACCCGATCAACAAAATCTACAAGGCTCATTACACGTTAATGAACATCGAGTGCGATCAACAGGCACTTGATGAACTTAGCAGTGCTTTTAAATTCAACGATGCAGTTATTCGCCACATGGTGCTGTTGCGTGACGCAGCCATCACAGAAGCTTCCCATCTCATCAAGAAAGACGAGTCTCGTGGAGATGACGAGCGTCGCAGCCGTTCATCAGACGATGGCGATGCAGTCGAGGAAGTCGCTGAAGATGTAGCTGAAGATACTGCTTCTAACACATAAGCCTGGAGAATTTAAATGTCCCGTTATTTTCGTCGTCGTAAGTACTGCCGATTTACTGCTGAAGGCATCACGGATATCGATTACAAAGATCTTGAGCTTCTCAAAGGGTTTGTAACAGAGACAGGAAAGATCGTGCCTAGCCGCATTACTGGCACTAAAGCTCGATATCAGCGTCAGCTTGCTACCTCTATCAAGCGTGCTCGTTATGTCGCTTTGTTGCCATACACAGATCAGCACTAGAATCTAACCCGAACCGTCGGTGATCATGCGCCTATGCATGGCACCGATGCTATCGAGTAGATAATGTATGCCTGTTACGAGGTTGGCAAAGAGCAACACACTATGATCGGTTTGGCCAGGATTGCTGATCGAGGTCCGCTGGTAGCCGCTGGTCTTGCAGCAGTTCTACTACTATCAGCGCTCTGGATGCCGGTATTGCTGGGCGGTGGTATTTCGCCAGGTTTATTGGTCATGGCCAGTTTTATTTCGATGGCCTGTTTGATAGCCAGCGCCGCGGTTGTTGCGTTTGTTGCTCTCAGGCATGGTGAAATGTCTGCTTTGCAGGTCGTTGGTGGATGTTTGCTGTTGTTGGTAGTCGTGTCGATGGTGCTGTACAAATCTGCGGTTCATGTACCTCTGGTAGCAACGATCTTTTGGTTGCCAGCGATCATAGCGGCAGTGGTTTTGGCCAGAACAGTAAAGTTGGATTTCGGCGTACTGGCAATTGTCATTTGCGGCGTCATAGCCGTTGTTGGGCTTACTTTTATTATTGGAGACAGTACAACTTTCTGGCGTACCCAGTTTGCTGATTCAGGTGCTGTTTCTGTCACTCAGGATGCTGGTGGCGCCGCTGCTTTAAGCGAAGAACAGAGAGTAGCGCTTATCGACACAATGGCCAGAATGATGACAGGGGCAATGGGTGTATCGGTAATGAGCGTAGCCTTGGGTGCATTGTTTTTAGCGCGTTATTGGCAAGCTGGCCTATTCAATCCAGGCGGGTTTCAAAAAGAGTTTCATGCACTGTCATTGGGGCGCAATATGGCTCTGTTAGGCGTAATGGTGGTGGCATTGTCGGTATTCCAAGGTGGGCAGACAGCCGGGGCAATAGCCATGGTTGTGATATTCGCCTTTTTTGTACAAGGACTGGCCGTGACTCACGCGCTGGTCAAACAACGTGGTATGCACCGCTATTGGTTGCACGGGATTTACGTGTTGCTGGTTTTGCCGCATACCTTGTTATTATTGGCAGCGTTGGGCTTGGCAGACAATATGTTTCGCTTGCGGCGCGCTTGAATTTATTATTGGAGAATCACTATGCAAGTTATTTTGCTTGAAAAGATCGACAAGGTTGGCTTGCTCGGCGACCTCGTTGAAGTTAAATCAGGTTTCGCCCGCAATTTTCTGTTACCGCAAGGTAAAGCGGAAATGGCCACCGCAGACAACATAGAAGCATTCAAACAGCGACGCGCTGAGCTTGAAAAGCAGCAAGCGGATGCGCTTGCCAGTGCGAACTCGCGTAAAGATGCTCTGGACGGAATGACGGTAAGCATCAGTTCACGCGCGGGTACTGAGGGCAAATTGTTTGGCTCTATCGGTACTGAAGAAATTCGCTCAGCTTTCGAATCTGCAGGTCAGAGCGTTGAGAAAAAAGAAATTCGTCTGCCTGAAGGTCCTTTGCGAAACATCGGTGAGCATCCAGTCACATTGCATCTGCATGCTGATGTAAACGCTGAAGTTGTTATCAACGTTGTTGGCGAAGAGGTTTAATCCTCTGATTTGTTATTCTGGCGGTGCAGGGCAGAATCGATGTCATAGGGCTGTGACTACGTAATAGAAAGTTCTGAATCGACTCTACGCACCGCGCAGTGTTTGATCCCCTCGTATATTTGCTGAATCATCTACAGTAAGCGTTCAGTTCAATAAATTGCAGGAGTGGTTTTTAGATGGTGCACACGCCAGATGAGTTCGACATCCCCATGGCAATGGAGCATGACGAATACGGTGTGCCCATTGACGCCTCTCCAGAGGATTTTGGTGTTGAGGTTTCTGCCTTTGGCACAAACTCAGCACCTGCGTCCTTCGAAGCGCCTCGACCTTCTCGAAAAAGCCGCGGTGGGGAAAGTACTCGCCAACTGATGGAGCAGTTGGCAAAACGCCGTAACCATACGCCACCACAATCTCTTGAAGCTGAACAAGCGGTATTGGGTTGCCTGATGTTGGAGGCCAATGAGGCATTCGACAAGGTATCTGAAATCGTTGTAGAAACAGATTTCTATCAGCACAACCACCGTTTGATTTTCCGGGCAATCTCGTCGCTGGCAGTTGAAGGGCGTCATCCGGATATCGTGACGGTAACGGGGTGGCTGCAAACGCACGGTGAATTGGAGGACGCGGGCGGTCTGAATTATGTGGGTGCACTGGTAGAAGTGACGCCTAGTGCCGGTAACGTCAAAGTGTATGCCGAAATGGTGCGCGAACGCTCCGTTTTACGCCAATTGATAGCCGTTGCCAACGACATTGCCGATAGTGCCTATGATGCTGATGGACGCACATCCAAAGAACTATTGGATGCAGCGGAAACAAAAGTATTTGCCATAGCTGATCAAAGCGCGAAAAGTTCTGGTGGCTTTCACGATATTAAAAGTGTGCTAACGGGCGCGGTTGAGCGAATCAATTTCCTGTTTGAATCTGATGCATCGATAACTGGCTTATCGACAGGCTTTGCCGAACTGGATGAGCAAACCAGTGGTTTGCAGAAATCGGATCTCGTGATTGTGGCTGGTCGTCCATCAATGGGCAAAACAACATTTGCGATGAACATCGCTGAAAATGCTGCGATGGAAGCTTCGGCACCGGTTGCCATATTTAGTATGGAAATGCCAGCAGAACAGTTGGCAATGAGGATGATCTCATCACTGGGTCGCGTCGAGCTGCAAAAACTTCGTACGGGCAGGTTAGCCGAACAGGATTGGCCTCGTATCACTTCCACCATTACGCTGTTGAATCAGAAGCGCAACGTGTACATCGACGACACACCGGCATTAACGCCAACAGAGTTGCGAGCGAAATCAAGGCGTCTAGCTCGGGAACATGGCTTGGGACTGATTGTCATTGATTACCTGCAGCTGATGCAAGTAGCTGGCGGTGGTGAGAATCGCGCCACCGAAATCTCCGAGATATCTCGCTCCTTGAAAGCGCTGGCCAAAGAACTGCAGGTACCCGTTGTGGCTCTATCCCAGCTTAATCGCAGTCTAGAGCAGCGCCCGGACAAGCGTCCGGTAATGTCGGATTTGCGTGAATCCGGAGCTATTGAACAAGACGCCGATGTCATCATGTTTATCTACCGTGATGAGGTGTATAACCCTGACGATGAAGCTAACAAAGGCCGTGCAGAGATTCTTATCAGGAAACAACGAAACGGTCCGATTGGTACGGTTAATCTGACCTTCTTGGGCCAATACACGCGTTTTGAAAATTATTCCCCGGAAATCATGTCAGGTGAGTTTTCCTGATCATGCGGGCGCTTCTGACAATCAGTGTTGGCTGTTAATAGTGTCGGGTTTTGATTGAGTGCAGCTCGCGTTATGCCTTCTAAAGATATTGAATTGAATAGTGCCAGTGATTGTGCCGACCCGTCTTATCGCCGGTCAGTATCGATAACGGTTAATCTGGACACGCTGCGTCGAAACCTTGCAACAGCGCGACGTTTGAGCGCAGGTTCCAAGCAGTTTGCCACTATTAAAGCTGACGCCTACGGCCATGGTGCCGTTGCCGTGGCTCAGGCTCTGTCGTCAATCGAGTGGCAAAAGTCCTGTCTAGACTGGGTACCAGCTACTGCTGAACCCGAAAATGGTAACGCCGATGGGTTCGCCGTTGTTACGCTTGGCGAGGCCATGGAACTTCGTGAGTCGGGCATCGAGCAACCCGTACTGGTTCTTCAAGGGCCACAAAATAGCGGGGCCTGCGAGTCAATGCGTGAGCACAACTTGTGGCCGGTAATACACGATATTGATCAATACAATTGGTATCGCGAGCAGTCTAATTGTCGTTCTTTGAAGGCCTGGCTAAAAGTCGATTCTGGCATGGGCCGTTTAGGCGTGCAGCCGGTGCAGGCATCTCGAATTCTAAACACGCAGGACAATGTTTCCTGGATGGGATTGATGACGCACTTTGCTTGCTCCGATGAAGTAGACAACCCATTTACCGATCAGCAGCTGGCCGTTTTTAACTCGGTTGAAAGCGATCAGCCATTGAGCAGAAGTCTGGCTAATTCATCCGCGGTGCTAGCGTGGCCGCAAACACGGGCAGATTGGGCACGACCCGGCATTATGTTGTACGGCTGTAATCCATTGGATAGAGAACTGCCTCCAGGCATCTCTTTAGAGCCTGCAATGCGGGTACAAGCGCCTGTCATTTCGATCAAGCAAATATCAGCAGGGTCAAGTATTGGCTATGCTCAACGATATTTTTGCGCTGAGGATATGCCGGTGGCCTACATTGCATTGGGCTATCGCGATGGCCTGCCAAGGGTTCTGGACGAATCTGCCAGTGTTGTCTTGCAAGGACAGCCTTGTCCTATCATAGGACGTGTCTCGATGGATTCGATCGCTGTGGATCTTCGCCCGGTACCCAGGGTAGGCCTTGGCACAATGGCTGAGTTTTGGGGAGCTGAAGCCTCAATCAATGCGCTAGCACAGGCGGCCGGCACAATAAATTATGAGCTATTGACCTCAATCAGAGGTCGTCGGATTTACGTCACCGATAGTTAACGGCATTGCAACGCCCATAAATGCAGACTACGCAATATCATGGAGCGGTAATTTTTTGGAGATAAAGTGTGACACGGCCCAACAAACATGCAGTGTCACAACGTTATCATATGCCGCTTGGAGGGTTTGATTATCGCTCTAGGTACTGAAGTTTGTCGGTTTTATCTTCCCAGTCTTTTGCATCAGCTGGGGGATCTTTCTGAACAGTGATCACGGGCCATATAGCGGAGAGTTCTTCATTAAGTTTGAGGTAGGGTTCGTCTTCGGGTTTCATGTCCTCCTCGGCCACGATGGCGTTAATAGGGCATTCGGGTTCACATAGTGAGCAGTCAATACACTCCTCAGGGTCGATAACCAGAAAATTAGGGCCTTCGTGAAAACAATCTACGGGGCAAACTTCTACACAATCGGTGTACTTGCATTTTATGCAATTTTCGGTAACCACGAACGTCATATCAGATCTCTTAAGTTGGTAAGCTGTGTTGGCGCGAGTGTTGCAAATTTTAGCAAATTAGGACGCTGTTCGAGTTATCGATGGGCGTCAACCATGAGTTTGAGTGTATCGCGATTAAAGCTATTGCAGCGATTTCACCGAATTCGGAGAAAATATGAAAGCTATCAAGAAGGCAGTTTTTCCAGTCGCAGGGATGGGTACGCGGTTTTTGCCCGCTACAAAGGCAAATCCCAAGGAGATGTTGCCCGTAGTTGACAAACCGCTTATTCAGTATGCGGCAGAGGAGGCTGTATCGGCAGGAATCGACACGTTGATTTTTGTCACCGGCCGCAACAAGCGTTCCATTGAGGATCATTTTGATACAGCGTACGAGCTGGAACGCGAGCTTGAAGCCAAATCCAAGGACAAGATGCTGGCGGTGTTGCGCAACATTTTACCCAAGCATGTGAAATGTGTTTTTATTCGTCAATCGCAGGCACTGGGTCTGGGCCATGCCGTTCTTTGTGCTCGCCCGGTTGTTAATGACGAGCCCTTTGCCGTCATACTTGCAGATGATCTGATCAACTTTGCTGAGAAGCCTTGTTTGAGTCAAATGGTTGATCTGTTTAATTTTCAGCATTGTTCCATTCTGGGCACCGAACCTGTGCCGATGCAAGATGTCAGCTCTTATGGAGTAGTGGATGGTGTCGAGTTAAAGCCTGGTTTGATGGAGGTTTCAGGAATTGTCGAGAAACCGGCCGTTGAAGATGCTCCAAGTAATGTTGCGGTTGTAGGTCGCTACATTCTTACCCCTCGTATCTTTGATCTTCTCGAAAATACCCAAAAGGGTGCGGGCAATGAAATTCAGCTGACCGATGCCATTGCAGATCTACTCAAAGAACAACGCGTGTTGTCTTATAACTTTGACGGCAGACGCTTTGATTGCGGTAGCAAATTGGGGTACCTCAAGGCGCAGGTAGAGTTTGCCCTCGAGCATAAAGAAGTAGCCGAGGATTTTAAACAGTTCTTGATCGAGCTGAGCGAGAATCGGAGCGACAAAGTAGTCTCGTTGAACAAAGCTCGTAAGTGATCTGTTGAGCCTCAGGGTTTAGTTTAAAGGGCTAAGTGGGACCAAGCGCTTAAACAGGAGCGCTTGGTTTGTAGTAATTCAGTCTGCTTTTTACGAAAATGTAGGTATGCTGTGGCGGACATCAACATCTTGAATCCGCGAGTGTTTTGAGCGGATAGAAAACGCCACCGTATGCATACCCGATCAGCTACGCTAGCCATTTTTGCAGTCTTCTTTTTTGAGTCTGCTGTTATTGGTCAATGGATTCCGCGGATTCCTGATATCAAAACTGCGTTAGCGCTGTCAGATTCAGATCTGGGTCTGGCCCTGCTCA
>JBGCEO010000162.1:0-6129 GCA_045106475.1 Granulosicoccus sp. | reverse complement strand
AAACTAAAACTAAAACTAAAACTAAAACTAAAACTAAAAACTTAAAAACTTAAAAACTTAAAAACTTAAAAACTTAAAAACTTACCACCTGGATTTATATTGGCGATAGTGCGCAGGCAGTTAAATCCCCGGCAACATCACGTCAAATAATTGCGTGACGTACTCTTGCCGATACCCATTCACTCACCAGGACAGTCGCCAGTATTACCACGAAAATCATGGTGACCTGAGGCCATGCCAATGTATTTAGAGAGGCTTGCAATTGCACCCCGATACCACCAGCTCCGACCAACCCCAGTATGGTAGATTCGCGGATGTTTATATCCCAGCGAAAAACGGAAATACCGTAAAACGCTGGAAGTATTTGCGGCACGATCGCATAGTTAAGCAACTGCGCTTTAGATGCACCTGTGGCCGCAATGGCCTCGATTTGGGTTTTGTCTGTCTCCTCGATTGCTTCGTAGAGCAACTTGGCCACAAAGCCGATTGAGCGCAAACCTATTGCGATAATGCCTGCAAGCAAACCCGGGCCGATAATGGATACCAACAACAGCGCCCAAATCAGCGAATTGATTGATCGTGAAGCCACGATAATAAATAGAGCAATCGGTCTGACAAATACGCGACTGGGTGTCGTATTGCTGGCTGCAAGAAAAGCCACAGGAATCGCAATTATGACTCCCAGCATTGTGCCCAGGGTAGCTATATTGAGCGTATCCCACAGAGGTAGCCATAATTTATCAATGTAGCTCCATCGTGGTGGAAACATCCGGCTTCCCAAGTCAGCGGCTTGCCTGGGAGCATCAGTGACAAAGGCCCAAATCGTGTCCTTGGTCATCACTTGCCAACAGTAGACACATAAGGCAACCAGTACCAGCCAGACAACCCAGATCAACAAGCGCTTTGCCGGCGTGCGATGTTGCCAAACGGGTGTAGCAGCAGAAGTTGAGTTCATTGCACCCACCTTCTGACAAAGCCGGAGGAATACTCGGCAAGCATGACAATGGCAATAATGATCAGCAGGATTGCACCGGCCGAGTCAAATTCATATCGATCGATTGCAGTGTTCAGCGTCGCACCTATACCGCCTGCACCCACGATTCCAATGACCGCCGATTCACGAAAATTGATATCCAATCGATACAAGGATAAGCCTATGAGGCGCGGCATGACTTGAGGTTGAACAGCATAGTTTATAAGCTGCAGCCAGGATGCGCCGGTTGAGCGAATAGCCTCTGTCTGGCCTTCATCGATATCTTCAATATCCTCGGCCAGCAGCTTTGCCAGAAAACCAATAGTGGCAAAACTCAATGTAAGAAAGCCTGCAAACGGCCCAAAACCAAACATGGTTACAAAAAGTATCGCAATGATAATCTCTTGCAATGATCTAGACACGGCAATGATGGATCGACAAACATAATAAACAGCCTTTGGAGCAACATTCTGGGCCGCTCCAATGCCGATAGGTACCGATAACAGAACACCCGCCACTGTAGAGGTTAATGTCATCGTCAAACTCTCAACCAGCCCTGCCGAAATATCGGACCAGCGAGACGTAAAATCCGGTGTTAGAAATCCCTTGATGAAGCGCCAACCACGCTCCATACCCTCAGCCACCCGAACCCAGTTGACCTCAATGGTGCTGACGGCAAGGTAAAACCATATGATTGCCAACAACAGCAAAGCCCAACGCAACAACCCGTTTTTAATAAACACGGGAGGGCGTTTCCAATGAGCAGGGTATTGATTGGCCGGTGAACTATCACTCGAAACAAACGTCGAGCCGTTAGAATCTGCACCCATGTAATCAGGCAGCCTCTGACTCACTATCGAGCGTGGTCCAATCTTCTTCCCCGTAAATACGGGTAAGGACTGATTCATCCAACTCGCTGGGAGAGCCGTCAAACACTATTTTACCCGCCTGTAAACCAATCAGGCGCTCGGTAAACTGCCGCGCAAGAACCACATCATGGATATTGATAATGGCCGGTAACTGCCGTTCGTTGCAGATCTCAATCAGTAGCCGCATGATCTGCCTCGACGTCTTGGGGTCCAGCGATGCAGTAGGCTCGTCAATCAATAACAATTCCGGATTTTGCTCCAAAGCTCGAGCAATACCGACGCGCTGACGCTGCCCGCCTGATAGAGCATCTGCTCTCTTGCTGGCATGATCCACCAGGCCTACCCTATCCAGCAGAGCAAACGCTTGTTGTATATCTTTTGCAGGATACCGACGCAGAAAACTACGCCAGAACGACACGTATCCCAACCGCCCTGACAACACATTTTCCATGACAGTCAAGCGCTCCACCAACGCATATTCCTGGAAAATCATGCCGATCCGACGACGTACCGATCGAAGCTCACCTGTTGAAAGGCCGGTTATTGGTGTACTACCTAGTTTTATGGTTCCGCTGCTCGGCTCAACAAGACGATTGACGCAACGGATCAATGTGGACTTACCAGCGCCCGAAGGTCCGATCAGGCCAACAACTTGCCCGGAGGGAATGGTAAAACTGACATCGTCCAGTGCCTTATCGCCCGCGGCGTAAGTCTTGGACAAGTTGGATACGCTGAGCAAAATCGATCTCCAAGTGAGAACAGGCCTGAATAGACTCAGGCCTGTTTTTCAGGGTACTTCTAACGCTAACAATTACGAATCAGAGACGCGTGAATTGATAACTGCCATACAGTTTCTGCAATACCAAATCAGCTGTTAGCAGCTATTCAGCATGAGTGTGCTGGCCTTTATCAGCTACGCAAGAACACTATTGGCAAGTGTATTCAACACCGTTTGCATCATCGATCTTTCGGATGACGGCCCATTCCTCTTTGAACGTAATTGGCACAAATTGCGCCTCACCGGATTTACTGAATTCCTCTTCAAGAGAAGAACCTGCCCATTCAAACGTTGCAAATGCTTCCCTGATCTTGGCTTGGAGATCGGCATTTAGATTGTGTGCCGTTCCATAGCTGGTAGTTGGGAATGTTTGCGATTTATAAATAGACTTCAATTGATCCAATTTGACTACGTCTCTGCTCACCATCCGGTTAAGAACCGAATTAGCAACTGCTGCAGCGGGATAGTCTTTGTTGGCAACACCTAGTATTGAATTGTCATGCTTACCCGAGAACACGGGTTCGAAATCATCGCCCGCTGACATGTTGTAATCAGCTTTGAGAATGGCGGAAGGTGCCTTGAATCCTGAATTGGATGTTTCAGAGGTAAACGCAAGCTTACCGCCCTTAATGTCCTCTACTTTCTCGATGCCTGAGCCTGGGAAAGTAATGATCTCCATCTCGTAGCCAAAAGAACCATCGGCGCTGGCCATCATAGTGAAGGGTCGATATCCGGCACAGGCTACGGCCAGAGGGTTTGATCCTGTGTTAAATCCGGCAATGTGTAGTCGACCGGCGCGCATCGCTTCAATCTGAGCTGCATTGGATTGCACCGGAAAAAACTGCACTTTTTTGCCAGTGACTGCAGTCATATGGGCTAAAAAATCGCCCCAGGCAGCAGCGTATACCGCTGGATCTTCAACTGGCGTGTAAGCAAAAATCAGCGTACCCGGGTCAACTTGATCTGCCGCATCAGGAATATCAGCAATAAGATCTCCGTCAGCATCGCTATAACGACTATCTAGTCCAAATTCAGCACTTGCCGAAATGGACAGGCTCATGGCCAAAGCAGCTGCCGCAGCAACAATCGTTTTCTTCATGGTGGTTAAATTCCTCGTTTTATTAGTTGGGCAATTTCAGGATTGCCTCAGTTTCTCTATCGGTACAATTGGTATGCGCGACACAGTGTATGCGCCTAACCCACCCAAGTGCGAGCATTTTCGAACATTCGCAGCCAAGGCCCATTTTCTCCCCACTCTGGCGGAGCCCAGGAATTAGTAACGGTGCGAAACACACGTTCCGGGTGCGGCATCATGATCGTGACTCTGCCATCCAGGCTACACAGCCCCGTAATTCCGAAAGGCGAACCGTTCGGGTTCAAAGGGTAGCTTTCTGTCATCACGCCGTGATTGTCCACAAAACCCAGTGATACTTGAGCTGCCTTAGCCTGTTCAACGGAATCGAAAACCGCCAGTCCTTCCCCGTGTGCTAGGGCAACAGGAAGGCGCGAACCCACCATGTCAGTGAAAAACAGTGAGGGCGATTCATAGATTTCGACGGTGGCTACCCTGGCCTCAAACTGCTCAGACGCATTTCGTTCAAATCGTGGCCAATTGTCAGTTCCGGGAATTAGATTTTTCAATTGCGAGATCATTTGACAGCCATTACACACACCTAGCGCAAACGTATCCTTGCGCGTAAAAAACGCTTCAAACATTGAAGACAATTTTTCGGTATACAAAATGGATCGAGCCCAACCGCCCCCCGCACCCAGTACATCGCCAAACGAAAAACCACCACAGGCAACCAATCCTCTGAAATCAGCAAGATCGTGACGCCCTTCCAACAAGTCGCTCATGTGTACATCAATGCATTGAAATCCAGCAGCATCGAACGCAGCCGCCATCTCGAAGTGGCCGTTGACACCCTGCTCACGCAAAATGGCCATGGCAGGTTTTGCAGCAAGAATCTGCGGCGCCATGTTGATCAATGAATTGGAAGGATCAAAAGTAAGGATGGGTGAAATACCCGGGTCATCCACTTTGCTGATGTGCATGAATTCTTGATCAGCCGATTCCGGATTGTCTCTTCGTTTCTGCATCTGATAGCTTGTTTGCCACCATTGCTGTCGCAACTCGGCTATCGGGTTACTGAGCACAAGCTCCTTACCCCTCCAGATCTCCAGATCCGGGGTATCGTTCAAAGCGCCGAGAGTGTGGACAACATCGCCGAGCCCGTGAGCTTCAAGCTCTGCCATAACTTGCGCATACTGATGCGCTCTGATCTGCAGCACACCACCCAATTCTTCATTAAAGAGGGTTGCGTTTACATCGCTTGGCAAGCTGTTCAAATTAACTTTGACACCCACATTGCCGGCAAACGCCATCTCAGCAAGCGTCACAAAAAGCCCGCCGTCAGAACGATCATGCCAGGCAAGAATCAGGTTTTTTTCTATCAGTGCCTGTATCGCGTTGAACAATCCCTTCAACAGATTTGCATCATCCACATCTGGCGCTTTGTCGCCGATTTTTTCAAACACCTGGGCAGCTGCTGAACCACCCATGCGATTTTTTCCCGCACCCAAATCAATTAACACCAATTCAGTATCACCACAATCCTGTCGCAGTTGCGGTGTCAGTGTTCGGCGCGCATCTCCAACCGATGCGAAAGCCGTGACAACCAGAGATAATGGTGAAACCACACTGCGCTCTTCTGCATCCTCTTTCCAAACTGTCTTCATTGACAGGGAATCTTTACCAACCGGGATAGCAATGCCCAAGGCCGGGGCCAATTCCAGGCCTACAGCTTTTACAGCGTCAAACAAGGCAGCATCTTCGCCCGGGTGACCTGCGGCAGACATCCAGTTAGCAGAAAGCTTTACTTTGGACACATCACCAATATCGGCAGCCACGATATTGGTTAGCGCTTCTGCAAGAGCCATACGAGCCGACGCTGCCGGATCTAACAAAGCGATTGGCGAGCGCTCTCCCATGGCCATGGCTTCACCGGAATAACCTTTGTAATCGGCAACAGTGACGGCCACATCGGCAACCGGCATTTGCCAGGGACCCACCAATTGATCACGAGCGACTTGTCCAGTGATACTTCGATCACCGATGGTTATCAGGAAGTTCTTGGCAGCAACAGAAGGCAAGTTCAGGACTCGAGTGACGAGCTGATCTACACCGAGATCAACCCAGTTCATATCATCTTTTGCAAAAGCTCTATGCCGAGCCTCAATGGACAACTTGGGCGGCTTACCCAGGAGAACGTTAAGCGGCATGTCGACCGGATTGTTATCAAAGTTGGAATCCGAGACTTTGAGTACCCGCTCTTCAGTTGCGCGGCCAACAACGGCATACAAGCAGCGTTCACGCAGACACAAGTTTTCAAAATCGCTCAGGCGATCCTGTGCAACTGCCATCACATAGCGTTCTTGTGATTCATTACTCCAGATAGCCATCGGCGACATACCGGGCTCATCATTCAATATGCTTCGAAGTTCAAACT
>JBGCEO010000161.1:0-4723 GCA_045106475.1 Granulosicoccus sp. | reverse complement strand
TAACTCCCGAACCGGGACTGTGCTCAGGGTTTATGGTGGCCGAGATCACTACGGCTGCACTGATGAGTGAAAACAAGCACCTGGCAAATCCATGCTCAACAGATTCGACTCCGACCAGCGCGAATCAGGAGGACCATGTGTCTATGGCCGCACACGGTTCACTTCGCTTAGGTCGGATGAACAAGAATTTACTTAACATTCTGGCAATTGAATTATTGTGTTCTGCTCGGGGCATTGAATTTCGCTCACCATTGAGCACAAGCACACCTCTACAGGCTGTCATTGAATCACTCAGAGTTAGAGTAGCGACGCTAGAACAGGATCGTTTTATGGCGGGTGATATTGAACAAGCCGCGCACTTAATACTAGAAGGCTTAGTCCAAAAGGCAGGCTTGACGGTTGCCATGCCAACACTGTTTCAAACCACATAAACTAACTACGTTTTCCGACCCGGTAGACTCACTTTATTCAGGCTGCAAGATTATGGCTAAGCACGAGCATTCGCGAAGAAACACCAGGGCCGTTTATCCACCCACTGGCCCAGAGATCAGTACGCAAAGTTGGCTCACCGAAGCACCTATGCGTATGTTGATGAACAATCTGCACCCGGCCGTTGCCGAAAATCCCAACGAACTGGTGGTGTATGGAGGCATCGGGCGTGCTGCTCGTAGTTGGGAGGACTTTGATGCCATAGTCGGCAGTTTAAAAACGCTGGATGTTGACGAGACACTGTTGGTTCAATCCGGTAAGCCCGTGGGTGTTTTTAAAACGCATACCGATGCTCCTCGAGTACTGATCGCCAATTCTAATCTGGTACCGCATTGGGCCACCTGGGATCATTTTAATGAACTTGATCGGCAAGGACTGATGATGTACGGGCAAATGACAGCGGGCTCATGGATCTACATAGGTACTCAAGGCATTGTGCAAGGAACCTACGAGACCTTTGTTGAGGCCGGGCGGCAACATTATGAAGGGAATCTTGCCGGCAAGTGGATACTCACTGCAGGTCTTGGCGGTATGGGGGGTGCTCAGCCACTAGCAGCTGTCATGGCCGGCGCGTGTTGCCTCGCCGTTGAATGTGATCCGGATCGAATAGCCATGCGACTGCGAACGCGCTACCTGGACGAACAAGCCGATACGCTCGACGAGGCATTGAATATGATTAAGCAATGGACGCAGGCCGGAGAAGCTAAGTCCGTTGGCTTGTTGGGCAATGCAGCCGAGATATTTCCAGCCCTTGTCGAGCAAGGCATCAGACCCGATATTGTCACCGATCAAACATCAGCTCACGATCCTATCCATGGATACTTACCTGTTGGGTGGACGCTCGCACAGTGGCGCACTGCCCAGGAGCAGAATCCAAAATCAGTAGAAGCAGCAGCCCGCTCATCCATGAAAATTCATGTTCAGGCGATGGTTAATTTCTGGAATCAAGGTATACCCACACTTGATTACGGTAACAATATTAGACAAGTGGCCAAAGAGGAAGGATTGGAAAACGCATTCGCTTTTCCGGGCTTTGTACCTGCTTATATTCGCCCCTTATTTTGTCGCGGTGTCGGCCCCTTTCGATGGGTTGCCTTATCTGGCAACCCGGAAGATATCTATAAGACTGATGCAAAAGTGAAGGAATTGATACCTGATGATGAACATTTACATCATTGGTTGGATATGGCACGCGAACGAATAGAATTTCAAGGCCTTCCTGCCCGAATCTGTTGGGTAGGGCTGGGACAACGTCATCGCTTGGGCCTAGCCTTTAACGAGATGGTGAAAAACGGTGAACTCGAAGCACCGATTGTTATCGGTCGAGATCACCTGGACTCGGGTTCAGTTGCATCACCTAATCGAGAAACGGAATCCATGAAAGATGGGTCCGATGCCGTATCAGATTGGCCGCTGCTTAATGCACTACTCAACTGTGCATCGGGTGCGACCTGGGTATCACTGCATCATGGCGGCGGTGTGGGCATGGGATTTTCACAGCATTCTGGAATGGTAATCTGCGCAGACGGCACTGATGATGCGGCGCGTCGACTTGAGCGGGTACTGTGGAACGATCCGGCAACAGGAGTCATGCGACATGCCGACGCAGGCTACGATACCGCGGTTGCGTGTGCAAGAGAGCATGGCCTAAATCTACCAGGCATACTGAACACGTAGTTTTTTTTGAGCCAATCAAGTTTCAAGAAAACTGAAGATGCACTCTGATCGACTCTATGGGCGCACCATCGCAAACATGAAAGATTTTATTGTCTGTGCAATATCGGCAGCTTTCAATGCAACGAACTAGGTAGCATCGACCTAATGGTAATATTGGTCCCTGCTAAATCACCCTCAGCCAATTGCATCGCAATTGAGAAGGTCAATAGCGATGCTTCTTTTGTTAAGGGATTGGGCGAACCTAGTCCTGCAATTAGGTTCTTGCACAGTATCGGGCAACACAGTAGCGTCGACGCTATAGTGTTATCCCAATCATCTGGCAACATACTGTGCTTGCGTAATTCGGAGAGCAATGGTGCCCATACATGCTCTAATTGAGAGTTCAAAAATAGCTGTCGTAGTTCACTGAGTTGCCAATTGTGAGTAACTACTATCACATCCTGGTCAATATTCATTTTGATATCGATATCGAGCTCACTCGGGTTGTACAACATATTGGGATGTGCAAAACAAATATGGTACAGCGCCTTGCATGGCGCTTGTAGCGCGGGGATATGGTTACCCGCAAACGCAGGGTCGAAATAGGTAAGCTCATTGCCCGGGCTTGCATCGGCGTTATAGAGCAAGTTACCCGTATGATCGTCCCCATGTGCCGTGAGCGCAGCAATTGGAACTTGTTTGGTTGGAAGCAGCTGCTTACGGGCCGTCGTCAAAGCATGATGCAAAGTATGATTATACAGTCGGCCATTGATTGACCATCGCATATGCCAGAATTCTTCAAAAGGTATTGATCGCCCACCTGGAAGAGGTACTTGTCTACCCAGGTAGAACTCACCGATGCGCGCACCAAACTGTTGATCATCCTCTTGGTCAACCAATCGTCGGTGATAAAGGCCATGCACGGCTTCAGCGGCAACCTGAGATGGTGTTGCCCAGTGCAGACTGGATAAGTAGAGTTTGCCAATGCGTTGCTGAAAGCTGTCAAAGGCATTTGAGATGCGAACTACCTCTTCTGTGCAGCAGCCGGTTGCCTCGATGTCTCTGGCTATCGAGTGCAACTCCGGCGTGAGATCTCGATCTCTGTAGGTGTAGATCACCATCTGCTCACCAACGATCGATGATTGATAAAGCGCCGGTTCAATCGGAAATCCAGCTTGCTCTAGGATGCCAGATCGATAGTATTCTCCAACTCTCGCAAGCTCCCCCTCTTCATGATGGCACTTTAAAAATAAGTGTTGCCCATCCTTGGTTTTAAATTCAGCACGCAGAGAGTTAAGAGCAAGCTCGTTATTGGTGTCGAATTTCAGGCTGTCAGGAAGCACACTAAACTCGAATTTTGTATTCAACAGAGCAACCATTAACGTTGTTGCTTTTTCGATGGTTCTGTTGTTTTTCGTTAAGCGCCTGATGGTGGTGAGGACATTATCTTCTTCAGCGGCATCGGCAACCGTTCTTTGATCTTCCATACCACTAGCATCCATTGCCCAAAAGGTTCAATGTTGGATAATAATCTTCTGCATGGGCGAGTCTCCTTTGGAGAGTGTGTCGTACCAGCTTGGAACCGATTCGATATCAATTTCTTGTACGGCTATTTTCATAATCTCCTCCCTAAGCTCAGGCAGCAATGACACGGATTCGTGAAGTTCATTGTCAAAGGCTGCACAACCACACAATGTGATTCCACCTTCTACAACAGCGTTCATATCAATGGACACATTATCGCGATATAGACCGACGATAGAGAGCCTGCCACCGCGAGATAGGTTTTCTAACACCCTATCCAATACAGCAGCTGAACCAGTGGTATCAATACAGATAGTAGGCTTTTGCCGGTTGGGCACCGTATTTTTAGATAACTCGAACGCCGTCATTCCAAATTTCTCGCACACATGGTTTCGTCTTAGTTCATTAAGCTCTGCTACCTGTAAGGCATCAATACCTCTGTGACGTAGCACTATCGCACACAAGACCCCGATTGTTCCTGCCCCGACAATAAGTGCTCTATCACCCTTTCTCGGATTGACCCGGTTAACCGCATGCAGCGCCACCGCCAATGGCTCGGCGAACACCGCTACCATTGCGGGCAAGTCTGATGATGGCAGCTTAAGCAATTGAGACGCTTTTTGTACGGTGTAAGCTGCAAATCCGCCATTATTAACTTCCCCGACAAAACCCATCCCAGCGCATAGATATCTCTGCTCAGAATTACAGGCGTCGCAATCTCCACAAGAAACTCGACTATCCGCCACCACCCGGTCCCCCGGTTGTAGTGTTGTTACTCGTTCTCCTACTTTTAGCACTCTGGCGCAGAATTCATGTCCTGGTATAGACGGAGATCGAGAGATCCACACCCCGGTATGGAAATTGTGAAGATCGGATCCACATATGCCTGCAGCTTCTACGCTTAACAGAACTTCATCGGATTCTATTGCATCAGGTGCTTCTACCTCCTCTATACGCAAGTCTCCCTTTGCATACAGTTGAACGGCTTTCATGAATGCACCTGCTGAAGCGAAGATTCAAGGGCTGCTAAAAATTGATTGTTCTCTTCAGGCGT
>JBGCEO010000160.1:0-4644 GCA_045106475.1 Granulosicoccus sp. | reverse complement strand
TTTTGCAGTTCGCCATCTGATATATGCTTTGCTTTGAACACTGCTAGTTCAGCATTGCTCGAAGACTTGGAAAATACTATGCGCCGACCATCGCTCTGCACCACTTGGTATTGATCATCATTTATTCGGCTTAGTACAACGTGGTAGGAGTGACGCCATCCATAGCCGAGTCGATTGTCGTGACTTACCAATGCCGTATTGTATTGCCGCTTAAAACTTAGTGCTGATCCGATGGCCTGATAGTCGATTTCAAGCTGATATTTATTGCCTGTGATTACGTCGATTGGATTGCCTACATGTTGCCCGGGTATCCAATTCTGTGGATTGCTACCGACGTCTTGATTTGCACTGCAAGCCGGGCTACCAGCTTCGATGGCGCATTGTTGCCCATAGGCTGGCTCAAGGCCAACTAGCACAAGCAGGATAAAAATAGCCTGGCAGGCTAAACCCACGCTTTTCGAATGTGAAGCTGGCGTGAGAGGGAGGAGGCAAACTGTACTTTCTGTATCTTCCATGATCGAACAAGCAATCCCTAGCCTTCGATGGATATATACCCATCGTCAGTATTAAGCGTCATCGGCCATGATGACTTGCAAGAAACTTTATCGAGGTTTTGTGCGGAAGTACAGCGACACAGATCACACTCGGTGTAGTGAGGTTGAAAAAGTGTGGGAATTCAGCTTTGTGGCTTTCGACCGCTTCTTATCAGGGCAACGCCGCCAAGCAGAGTAATCAAACCCGGAATCACGAAAAACGCTGTTTGAAACCAGAGGCCTGTGAATGATGCAACGCGCACGTCGTCCTTTTTGGTGTGATGAAACCGAATATTGATTTCCTCGCCAATGGTATGTGGTGCTGGATAGCTGCTGATATTGGTTCGTGCGGTTCGGCGCGCGCCTTCATCATCGGTAAACTCTACAACCGAATAGAGCTCTACCGATGCTTTTTTCCCCGGCGCAGGATCCGCTGCGTCCAGGCCCACGACTGTTGCCAATCGAGCCGTAGATTCCTGCATGAACTTGTTTTGCGCCGAAAACTGTTGGGCACCGTGTGACAGTGGTAGCAGTGAGGCGATGATCAGGCCAAAACCAAGAGATTTACTGCTTGTTAGTGCCATTGCCCTCGATCTGCTCTGCGCCCCGTGGGGCTAATGATTGTCTGAGTGCTATATGTTACTTCAGATCGTGCTGGCATCTACAATTTGCTGCATTTCGATGATCAGGCTTAAGACGCCTTGCGTACCAGAACGTATCAAAATCGAGTAGAGCCGCGAATGCCCAACCAAGCTACCGAATCACAGCCCTTTACGATCTACTACGACGGGGCCTGTCCCGTTTGCAGTAAGGAAATTAAAATGTACCGAAAAGCCAATGGGGCAGAAAATCTAGCGTGGATTGATGCCTCC
Source organism: Granulosicoccus sp. (assembly GCA_045106475.1). Lineage (GTDB taxonomy): Bacteria > Pseudomonadota > Gammaproteobacteria > Granulosicoccales > Granulosicoccaceae > Granulosicoccus. Next base: position 3,239 of record JBGCEO010000160.1, on the reverse strand, counting down.
GAAGCGGATGAACATTCGCTGGGGCGGGATCTGGATCCCCAACTTGCTCTGGCTAGGATGCATGTGCGTGATGAATCTGGCCAGCTAATTAGCGGAGCGGCCGCTTTTGCGGCCATTTGGCAACGATTACCGCGAACTCGCTGGCTTGGTCATATTCTGGGTAGTGCACCGCTGTTGTTTTTTCTAGAGCCGGGTTACCGCTTGTTTTTGAAGATCAGGCCGCTGTGGCGATAGATCGAACTAAAACATGAGATCGTCTGCAGAGCAAATGAACTCCACCAGCGGTGCTCCGGTTTTTAACAGCTTGGCCACCTGCTTGTTGAAATCTTTGCCGTAAACACTGCTGATTGGCAAGGGGCAGGTTGCAATGAAGTCCTTACGCTTCAAATCATCAATCAGCTTGTGCTCGGGGTCAAAACCCTTTGGCGCTCGTTTGAGAGAATCTCCTTCAAGTTCCAGGTCGGATTTAGCGGTCACCTTGCGCTTGATACTCTGCCATTCCTTCGGGTGCTCGTCGATCAGGGTTCTGACCGCTTTGAGGGTACTGCTTTCGGGCCGCCAGATACCAGCACCAAAAAAACACTCTTTAGGCTCGATGTGAACGTAGAAACCCGGTGCGTGTACATCTTTTGCCCTTACATGCCGAAAATGTATCCCAATGTTAGTTTTGTAGGGCGTTTTATCATGACCAAAGCGCGTATCTCGGTATACCCGCATTAACGATCCACCCATTTTTTTAGCGCTGGCGTCGAAATAGGGCGAAACCTTTTGTAGCGCCGGCGCCATGGATTCTATGAACTCCAGAGCAGGAGTTCGTACTTCATCTTCGTAACGCTGCTTGTTCTCGTTAAACCAGTCGCGATTGTTGTTAACGGATAGTTCTTTGAGAAATTTGATTGTTTTTCTAGAGAACATGTGACCCAAAGCTAATAATAGTGCCAGTGTGTAGTGTCGGCCAAAGCGATGACTGATTGCAAGCCCAGCACTGATCAAGGCGGTGTGCTTTTTCTGAGCGAAAGGGGTTTTTTGGGTGGGAGTCTTCAGTCAACCGGTTTAGCCAGATTGTCTGCAGGTATAATGTAGACGTCCATCGGGAAAAGCTCGCTACCCATAACTTCCCCCTTTTACTCAAGGCGCACATGTGTCATCTCTAACGCTTGGCTACAGCATGATGCTGGTAGCTTTTTTTTGCTTCGCAGTAATGGATACCTCCGCTAAATGGCTGGTTGCAGCAGCCATTCCCGCGTTGCAGGTTGCTTGGCTTCGGTATCTGGGGCATTTTTTGTGCACGCTGTTGATCTACCTGCCGTCAGAGGGGCGTGACATCGTGCGATCTCAACGTCTAGGGTTTCAGTTGTTAAGGGCGTTTTTTCTTCTCTGCGCCACGGCTCTAAATTTTAGCGCTCTGCAATATTTGCCCTTGACCACTACGATTGCGATCTTTTTCGGTGCTCCGCTCGTTGTGTGTCTCTTGAGTATTCCCGTGCTGGGAGAAAAAGTTGGTATTAAAAGGCTGTTGGCGGTTTTGGTTGGATTTGGAGGCGTACTTGTGATTGTAGAGCCCTGGAGTCAATCCTTTGATCCGCATATCGTACTTTCTTTATTGGCCATGCTTTGTGCCAGTGCCTATTTTCTAATGAGTCGTTTTATTGCAGGATCAGATTCTAATGCGACGACTCAATTCTATGTGTCTGGGTTAGCCACCGTCCTACTTGCTCCTTTTGCGCTAACGTACTGGGTCTGGCCAGCATCAATTCAAGACTGGGGCGTGATAGTGCTCATAGGTAGTCTTGGTATGATCGGTCACTCGTTTCTAACGAATGCACACAAGTATGCACAAGCCTCAGTATTAGCGCCTGCGGTCTATTCGCAAGTCATTTACATTGCGATATTGAGCTGGATTATCTTCGGTGAACCACCGAATCAACAAACTCTACTAGGTACGTTGATCATCGTGGCTAGTGGTTTGTTCATATGGTTCCGTGAGCGACAAGTGGAGTTGAAAGACTCACAAGTACAGTCAAGCTGAACCATCAGGCGATCAGGCGATCAGGCGATCAGGCGATCAGGCGATCAGGCGATCAGGCGATGTAGCGATCTAGCGCAGTAGTACTTTGTCTAGCATGCGTGTGCTAAGGATCCGTTTCAGTGTACCTGCGATGTATGTGGGTTTAGTAACGTAGTATCGCGGTTGGGGTTTTGGGTGTTCGAGAGCTTGAATCAGCTTTTCGGTGACGGCACTCGGGGGGAGTTCGAAACGATTCTTTTTAGCTTTGGGCTCATAGAGTCGGGGGCGCAGTTGAGTCTCATAGGCTTGCTTGTTAGCTGATGATTGCCAATCGATCCACTTTTCGAAGTGCGGTATTGAGTTTTTCCTGATGAGGGTATTAATCGGACCTGGTTCTATAAGGCAGATATGAATGGGTGTGTCACTCAGCTCAAGTCTCAATGTGTCAGTTAGTCCCTCCATCGCAAATTTGCTGGAGTTATAGGCACCGCGAAACGGCATCGCTACAAATCCCAATACAGACGAGCAATTGATGATTCTGCCACCGGCATTGGCTCTCATGGAAGGTAAGAGCGCATTGATCAATTCGAATTGGCCGAATAAATTGGTATCGAACAGTGCTCTGAGAGCGTCTCTGGATAAATCTTCTACTAAGCCCGGGATGGCGTATGCGCCGTTGTTAAACAGGGCGTGCAATTTTCCATCACAGAGCTCTAATGCCTGTTGTGCACCAGCTTGAACCGATTCACTGCTGGCGTAATCCAAAACAAACGACTCCAGACCCTCGCTACGCAAGCTTTCACAATCCTTCTCTTGCTTACAAGTGGCAATTACCCGCCAACCCCGCTGTGCAAGAGTGCGCGCTGCATCAAGCCCGATTCCGGACGAACAACCGGTGATAAGAATAGAGTCACGATTCATGGTGGCTGAAGGTAAGCTGCGATTGTCTTAGTTTACCTTTTTTACTATCTATCCCGCTCCCATAAACAGCCGAGCCAATTGAGTTTCATTAGAACAGTCGGATCTGAAACACCTAAGACTCATGTGATGTTTGCGTTGTATCTTATCAGTCGGTATGCAGCTCTTACTATCCAACTCAATTGTTTAAGCTATACGCCAAAAAAATTTCCCGCTAAAGCTTAATAGCCATAAACCAGAACAGCAAACGCAGCAATTCCCGATGCTGGCCATATGGCGGTCAGCTCACTGGGATAGCTAAGAAAATCAGCTA
>JBGCEO010000159.1:0-17863 GCA_045106475.1 Granulosicoccus sp. | reverse complement strand
GCTACAAAGAATATCTATTGTTCGAGCGCTTACTGCAAATCCCACTATATTGTTGGCAGATGAGCCAACGTCCCGCCTCGACCCTATTACCCAGCGCGAAACTCTGGCAATGATTGCAGACATCGCCGCCGAACGTGGTATTGCCGTGGTGCTGGTTACACACGATCTGAACATTGCAGAGAGATGGGCCGATCGCCACTATCGACTGGATTCTTCAATCGATTAGCGTGCCTTGCGACGGGCCGGCTGCGCTACGATATGTTTGGTGAACTATCACCGTCGCTAGTAGCGTGGCGAAGCCAGGCAAGATTACCGCGCCGCTGAAACAGTGGCGAAAACGGGAATTGGAAACCGACTTTGTGTACTGGCGCGGCAGGATAGGAACAGCTTATGCCGAAGTACCCTGCCGCGCATACCAAAAATCTTACTTTTTCTTTGCCCGGAAATCGTCGTGACAACCTTTACACGACGCACCCAAATCGCCCATAGCACCCTGCAAGGCACCAAGACCGTCTCCGGCAACCGCCGCCATCGTTGCAGCAGCCGTTTTCAAAGCATCGCCCTTTTCAACCGCAGCCGGATAAGTCTCCCAAAGTGCAGGCAGCGCTCTGTTGGTGGCATTGCCAGCTGTTGCGTTGTCTGAACCCGGTGGCCACATCTGGGATTGACCCAAATTGGCAGCAGCATTGAGGTTGGCAGCCGCCTCGGCTGCAATAGCAGCATCGTAAGGCATCTTCTCTTTCGCCATGGCGCCTAACAAGCCGATGTTAAACCCATAGATTTGAAACATGGCTTGTCGCGCCTTGATGGCCTTGTCGAACGGGCCATCAGCGGCAACCGAGGAATAGCTAATACCCAGGCAAACAACCGCTAGCACAATGCCAGCTCGTTTACCGGTGCTAATAAATTTCATCATCCAGGTAGTCTCTTGTGATAGTGAAAAAATAGAGTATCAGGAATGGTTTGCGCTGCACATACCGAAAATGCAGCATCAAACCACAGGAAAGCATCAAATTTTTCTCGCCCCGCACTATCGTTGCTCGGCTGGAGCTGAGACTTCAGGCTAAGCTCAGAGATGTTCTTGAAGTACATTCGTCTTTTACAATTTGCTACGAGAGAACCACATGCGTTGAAGGGTGCCATCTTTACGTACAAACTGATTGTGGATTGCCGCGCCTGCATGACCTAACACCAGAAAAAACAGCACAACGTTGATATAGAAGTGTATATCGCCCAGATCCATAAGTCCGTTCCACGTAACCATGCCAGTCAGTGCCATGGCAATCAGAAGTAGATACAGCGTCCGGTGCATGATATCTGCGATTTTAGCCTGCGTTGGAGGCGTGCCTGGTGCATGACCAGGTGCACCGTATCGATATCGCAGATACAGACGCGCCAGCACAGCCACCAAGATGGTCGTACCCGTTCCGACGTGTACCCATGCCAGAATATTGTCAAGCGAATCTGGGATATCGCCATTGCCAAGTGCTGTGTATACCCGCACGATCGATTCGTGAATAGCCATCTGGGTAATGAATCCAACAACGACAACCCAGTGAAGAATGATCTGTGCTGGACGATAATGCTCGGGAGTTGGGCGATTGCTCATCGAGTTTCTCCTAAAGGGTATTTAATAGTTGAAATTCAGGACCATTTCAACACCACTGGGATCCAGACCGGTAAAGCCTTTGCTCGAAGGTTGAAGAGCATCTGCATTAATCAACACAGCTGGATCGTTCAAGAGTAGCTCGTAACGTGTCAAGCGAGCCATGTCAGTTGGAGTCGGATCAAGGTCACGCCCGTTCCAGGTATTCATCGCAACGCGATGTGTATAAGAACCACCAGCGCCCATGTCGGCTAAACCCATGTTAGTCAGCATCAGGTTTCGAGCAAACCCAAGCCCTTCGAACCAGGAAGCTGCGGATTCAAGATCGGATACCTTGAAATGCATATGCGCAAGAAACGCATCATCAGGTAGTGCTGCCTGAAGATCTGCCCCATGTGCATACGACAGTTCTTCATCGACAGGCAGCCTTTCTCGACCGCTATGGGGTCGACCCTCAGAATCAAACAGGACAAGACCCCGGGACATATCTCCGAATCGATCAAAGCGCTCTGGTGTTTCAAACGCAATCTCTATTTCCAGCCCATCAGGATCGTGGAGATAAATGGCCTTGGACATCAGATGATCGACCGGAGAGATCTGGATCTGCATTGACATCAAGCGTGCGAGAAGGCGTGAAAATTCACTTTGACTCGGCATGCCGATAGCCACGTGGTACATGCCGAGATACCCGTTCGCAGCAGGTCTTGATGCACCGGCATGAAAAACGAATAGCGTCTTTGCACTAGTGCCGAGTGCCGCCCATTCGCGAGTTTGTTCACGCACGCTAAGTCCCAGCACACTTGTCCAGAATTGAACGGTACGTTCAAGGTCGGTGACCTGAATTTCCACAACGCCCCATGAGAGGCGTTCGGGTTGACTTGCGCTTGCTGTCTGCATGGCAAGTTTCAATGCTTCGGTTTGCATAGTGTTCTCCTTTTGGTTGCGCTCCGAAAACACTCCGAAGCGCACAATGGTCAGGTTTTCAGTCTTTCGAGACAATTGGCGCTTTACGGGTACGCCCCCAGACATTAAATCCCTCTAGGGTTGGCCTGTATTTCAATACTAGGATTGTTCCATGATGCAAATTATGTTGGTTTCCTTTTAGAAGATCATCTGTGAAATAATTGATGGTATGTTTCTCTACAGGAAATGAATATGGATACACTTCAAAGCCTTCGTGTTCTGGCAGCCGTGGCAGAACACAAGAGTTTTACCTTTGCCTCAAACCTCCTGGGCCTGTCACCCGCGATGACCAGCAAACATGTTCAACATATTGAGGCACGTGTCGGAGCACGACTCCTGAACCGCAATAGCCGAAATGTGAGCTTGACTGAAGCAGGCGCTCGCTATCTGGCATCTGTGAGGCCGCTACTCGAAGGCCTTGATGAGGCCGAATCGCAATTGTCCGAAGCAACAATGGCCGCAACCGGCACTCTGAAGGTAAGCATGCCGGTCTGGATGGCCAACCCGTCCTTTGCCCGAATCATCGCCGCCTATCACACCAAAAACCCGGCAGTCGTGCTGGATCTGGATCTCAGCGGCCGGAAAATCAACCTGGTCGAGGAAGGCGTGGACCTGGCGTTGCGAGTCGCGAGATCGTTGGATGAGGGACTGATTGCACGCAAACTGGCGCAAGTGGAATTCCTCCTTGTCGGATCACCCGGATTTCTCAATCGACAGGGTCGTCCGGACTCAGTTGATGATCTGATAGACGCGCCATTTCTGATCTATTCGCAGATTGCAGCAGGTGGACGTTTCCGATTTGGTGAAGGCGACGATGCCATGGACTTCAAAGTTTCGCCGGTGCTGCAAAGTGGAAACGAAACCCTGATCCATCTCGGGGCTCGTGAAGGTATGGGTTTTGCCTTCCTGCCGCATTGGCTTGTCACTGACGATTTCCACAATGGAGTTCTGGAGCCGGTTTTACCCGGCTCACCTTGGCCAAAAGTACCCTTGTACGCAATCTATCCTGATAGAAGCTATTTGCCGGCCAAAGTCCGCAGCTTTCTTGATTTTCTGGCAGGACCCGATGGGATGGGCGCAACATCAATTGACACATGACTTAGCACAAGCGCTCATGCACATGCACATGCTTATGCAATCATCGTTCAACAAGGACGGGGCGTTACTGGTTTGTGTTGACCATTAAAAGCGGTAGTTAACAAAAAAACCCGTGGTCACCTGATCCTTCGATCCACGCTCAGACACGATAGATGAGTCCGCGACATCACCGGTGAGCTGATCGTATTGCGCAAACCCGACAAGCGATAAGGTTTTTGACAGCGGCATGAATATCGAGGTGTGCAGGCCAAACGAGTTTACGCCACCGTCTGCGTCAAACTGGCCGAGACCCGACGCTTCGGCCTGGATTGCCGATGTATCAAAAAACGTACTGTTATAGGCATCATTGCCAAACGACATGGCAGGTCCGATCGAGTAGAAAGCGGGACGACCGATGGCCGATAGTTGTCCTCGATAACTGATACCCGCTTCTCCGAACAAGCCATCATGACCACCATCAATACCTTGATGCAATTCCAGCTTTGCAACGAATGAACGGGTTTCATACTCCAAAAAGCTGCCCAATTGAAGGGTAGCGTCAATATCCCCTAACCCGACAAGATCAGTCGTATCATCCGTTGAGATAGCAAAGGGGTTATCATCGATGCGCTCCTCACGACCAAAATCGTACGACAGTACCGGGCCTGCTACCCAGCCGTTATCAGAGATAACTGTGTACTTGATACCACGAAATGATACGGACAAACGATCCTTGTAATCGAGTGTCAGGTTTGGCAACACACTTGTCTGATAGTCATCTCCTCCCAGATAAGCAGGTGCTGAAACCACACCAGCACCTATCGTGATAACAAACGAATCCCCCTCGGCCGGCCCCTCTTGTGCCAGAGCAACTTCCGGCAGTAAAAACGATGTGAAAAGCATCACTGACGCGGCAGCATTAAGTTGAACGCTCTTGTGACATGCCTGATTGAGTCGTAGCAAACTGAAGTACAGATCTTTCTGAGAGTCGTGTCGTGCGGCCATGGGCTACTCCTGATGGTGCATCCGAACCTAATACGGAATACATATAATCGATGCCATGCAGCCTAGCGTTTTTATTGTGACTAATCATCCTTACCGGCGGTTATGCAGCGTTTCGTGTTCGTGAATGATCATCAGCCTTACCGAAAACCTGCGAGGCAAAGGGCCTCAGAAATAGATCGACTCGTTCACGAAGCCACTTCAATCTTTCGTCGACAGTGATCGTTTTATGAAAGTCGCAGGTAGTTACGGTCAGACTCTGTTGTACACACGAGAGATAGAGATGTCGCTTAGTGGTTCGTGAAGATCAAATGTCGTGAAATTTAATCGCTAACGCTGAAAGATTCAAATGACAATAAGGTGCAACAGCTACGGTGCCACTGGCCCAATCGATTCTAAAGACGTTTATTTGTTGTCTCGTTTTCTCAAGAGATGAGTTAGTCAGACCAGACTTTCCAAGGCGGGGTCTCGCTGTCCCATAACGATTCCAGGTAATGTTTGTCACGCAGCGTATCCATTGGCTGCCAGAAGCCCCGGTGCTTATAAGCCCCTAATTTCCCTTCGCTCGCTATGGTGTTCAAAGGTGCTTGCTCCCAAGAATCACTATCCTCTGTGATGTAGTCAATAGCTTTAGGATCGACAACAAAATATCCGCCGTTGACCCAGGCGCCATCGCCTTCAGGCTTTTCCAGATATTCGTTAATTGTAGTTTGATTTGCACTCAAGGTTATCGCACCGAAGCGGCCAGGGGGCTGCACGGCAGTGAGTGTTACGAGTGATTTGGTTTCTGTGTGCTGTTTATGTAGTGCGGTTATATCGACGTTGCTTACTCCATCGCCGTAGGTAAGAAAAAACGGTTCGGTGCCAATGTATTTCCTGGCGCGTTTGATTCTGCCACCCGTCATAGTGGCCGCCCCGGTATCTACCAGGGTTACCTTCCAATCCTCGCACTCTGAGTCCAGAATCTTCATTGAATTATCCTTGAAGTTGAATTCGACAGTGGAGGTTCTATTTAGATAGGAATTGAAAAACTCCTTGATGACATGCCCTTTATATCCGCACAAGATGACGAAGTCGTTGACTCCGTGTGAAGAATATATTTTCATGATATGCCACAAGATTGGCATATCACCAATCTCAACCATTGGCTTGGGTTTAATGGCTGTTTCTTCACTGATGCGGGTACCGAGTCCTCCTGCCAAAATAACTGCTTTCATTGATTGTTCCTGATTGAGATAGTGTTACCGCAGCTGTCTATTTACTAGGATTCGAAAAACATCTTGTTTTGTTCCGCACGTAATTCATCACATAGTCGGCCAGTTGGTAGTTCGACGTCCCCGTAGGCCAGAACCGTATCTTTAGCGATATCTCTTAACAACTTACAACCTTCAGCAAGCCCCATAGGTAGTAGTTTGTCGCGATGTACAATATCGGCATTCTCGCATTGCCCATAGGTCATGTAGTGGCCTATGCCATCAATAACGTCACCTTTACGCAAATCCTTTTTCGCTGTTGTTACGACATCTACCTTGGGTCCGAACTCAGGGGCTATAGCAGCATCGTTAAATAATACAGCTCTGGCGAGTGTATTGTGAACTTCAAAGTGGCACAGATGATAGGGAGTATAGAAACAATAGAGTGGCCCTGTACCGAGTTTATAGAGTTCCAAATAATGCTGTTGTGCAGGATCATTGTGAATACCTAACACGAAAACACCGGGCCCCGGGCTGGCACCAACGACATAGTCAACAATGCCGGTGGGTGATTCCACAATATGTTCTGGATACCAGGATGGAGAGTCATCAACATGGGATCCTGGCTCAACAGTGGGACCATGCATTCCTCGAACATCAACACGCATATCTGTGGCGTTAGCCACTATAGCTTGTTCAAATGAAATTTTGCTGCCATCAGCAAATGAGGTGACCATTTCAGGTTTTTGTTTCCATCTTTCTGCGAACCCCTTTTGCGTGGTGGGATTCCGATAAGGATCTTGAAGCCCTTTTATATTTCCGCACAGTTTGGGCGTAACGCCGAGTCCCTTAACAAACCTGAATAGATTCATGGTGACACCTGGCTGATCACCATCAACATTTGTGATAATCACATTATGTGCATCGGCTTTGTGTTTCAATATGGGGCCAATTGTGCCATCCAGCTCCGCATTCATCATCACTACGTGCTTGTTGTTTTCAATAGCGTGACAAACCACGCTTGCACCAAACTCAACTGCACCTGTGACTTCTAAAATCACATCAACATGTGTGGATTCACACAGGATGTAAGGGTCCTCTACAACGCTATGCATACCGATGGCTGCACTTGCTTCAAATTGAGCAAGACTGCTTGATATAGTAGAGTTAACGACACCCGCCTCTTTGTAGCAACGTGTTGCACCCTCAGGATGTCGATTGCTGATACCAATGAGTTGGAAACCCTCAACATAGCGAATGAGCTGCAATGCTATTCCGCGCGCCATGAATCCTGCACCGATCATTCCTACTCTAATAGGATTGCCATCAGTCCTGCGTTGTCTTAGTGCGGTATCTATTAGGTGCATGTTTTGTAGATTCTGCGATGAATTCGACGTGCGAGCCTGGCAAGCAAATTTAATGTTTCCAATGGGTAAATAGCTTTACTGCCAAAACAGCTCTTTATTGATTCTATTGCTGGCCTGGAGTTTGGTTAACACATTCAGTCGCATTAAATCAGAGTCACGAAAGTTAGTATCGTTAAATTTCATTTTGCTCAAGCCCTCGTAAATCTCTCGAACTGCTTGAGTGAGTGTTTGTTGCGGCTGATGTTCTGGCGCTAGTTTTTTGAATAGTGAAAAGTCCACTCTGTATGAACGTTTGTCTGGCATGGCATTTTCGTTAATGCTAACGGTGGTGTCCGGAATAACATCTGCCACGGCGGTGGCAAGCTCCTTTACCTGGTAATTCCAGGTTTCGGTGCCTGTATTAACAGCTAAAAACTGACCACCGTTGTCCGCCTCTCTAGTTGATGCCCAGCTGATTGCTCGTGACATATCAAGCGTTGTTATTAATGGGCGCCATGGAGTTCCGTCTGAGAGTATGTCTATATTGCCTGTGCTCACAGCACCTGCAACAAAATCGTTAAGTACCAGATCCAGCCTGATTCGGTCAGACATACCACAGGCTGTCGCAAAGCGCAGGCATGTCACATTGAATGCACTGTCTGCTAATTCATTGAGTCCTTTTTCCATTGCTACCTTTGAGAGCGCATAGGCGGTTAATGGATTTAGCTCATCTTGTTCTGTACGTGGTCCACCCTCAGCGAATCCATAAATTGAACAACTGGAGGCGAAAATGAATTTTTTTACACCTCGAGCTTTCGCCTTTTTTGCCAGATCTATACTGGCAGAGTAGTTAATGTCGTGCGTGACTTCCTCGTAGCTCTTGCCCATAGGATCGTTTGAAATTGCTGCAAGGTGGACAACAACATCGACACCATCAAGCGCTGATTCAGGGAAATGTCGTAAATCGCCGTATATTTGTAAATCTATTCTTGTTTCTGGTAGCTGGTCTACGCCACTGAGACAATGCCCGAAAAACCCAGTGTCAAAACCAGTTATTTTTACTGAGCTGTGGTTGCTTCGGAAATAACGTGTCAGCGTGGGGCCGATGTAGCCCATGTTGCCTGTGATTAAGATATGCATATGACGGTACGCTTTAAAAAGTTATTATATATATTGAGGACTGAGATTTGTACGGACCTGTCTGTGCTGCTTAGTAACACAGATAGCTCCGCAGCTGCCAATTCAGGCGATTCTCATGTCAACGGGCTAGTAAAGGGTCATATTACCAGTGGCTCAATCGGCAGCTGAACACCAAAAGAAGCTGCCATATCAGCCCTTAGTGCGTCTGCCAATGCCAATGCCAGCCATGATTGTGCAGCGCTGGCCCCTCTATGAGCAAGGACCAGAGCGTGTTGAGTATAGACTCCCACGATACCACGCCGTTTTCCTTTGTAATCCAGTTAATCAAGTATCCAGCCTGCAGATAGTTTGAACTACTCAAAGTCCACATTGAAGGTGACCAACCCAGAAAATCTGAGTTTCAGAGTCTGAGCAGCCTTTTGCGGTCACAATCGGGTTGTGAAAGAAACTGCATGCGTTTACGACACTGGCTGGATTGGGCAGTCAATTCCAGTATATATACCGTGCAAAAGACAAAGTCTACTGGACTGGAAAGCAACGGTATATTTAGTATTCTCAGTTCCTGCTCATATTCTTCCAATCAAACATGTTTTTAAGATGAGGCATAAAGTTTAGCGATCATACGTACATCAATAGTCATTGCGCCTGCTTGCGTGGCAGAAATCAATCCATCATCAGTATCCTCAAATATGAGACATCGGCGGGGAGAGACGTTCATTTTCTTAGCGGCCGTCAAGTATGGTTGGGGCGATGGTTTATGTTCTTGCACATCTTCTTCTGCAATGATTAAATCAAATTTATGACGAAGGCGAATGGCATCCAGTGATGCCAAAACACTGAGACGTTGCCCACTAGATACGACTGCCATCGGCTTGATATTCCAGTAGTGGTTTACTACAGCGGCTACTTCAGGAAGTACTTGCATATGCTGCACAAGCCTAAGAAAGTGGATTTCGCTTTGGGTTACGACTGTGTCAACATCAATTCGTGATGAGCATTGCTTTGCGAAGCTCTGAATCAATTGCACACGTGAAAGACTAAGTCTTTCCCGATACCATATTTCATCTAAAATAGCACCTTGAACTTCAAGCGCTAGACGGAAGGACTCGAAGTGCAGAGGAGCAGAGTTTACTAATGTGCCGTCACAATCAAATAAAATGGCATCGAAGGTATCAGGGGTAAAATCGATAGGGGATTCATTAGACGTACTGTTACAGCTTGTCATGTCTGTACCGGTACCAGTATTGTTTTCATGGCATCAAGGTGAACATATACAGATTCCCCTTGGGCGTATTTTTCCCTCATTTGTGTGTCTATAACGAATATATCTCCTGCATCTGTGTTGACGATGTACTCCATGTGCCTACCTAAGTAAGTACTATGCTGAATTCTTCCGCCTAGTGAGCCAGGCGTGGATGAATGGGCTAGTCGGATATGTTGCGGCTGTACAGCGAGATTTACTTTTCCAGTTATGGGGCGCGCAGCGATAGAATCGATTGTAGTTGTCGCGACCTTTACGTTGGCTGCGCTACCATTCATTGATTGTATTTCGCAGGGAATGATGTTGGCATCTCCAATAAAATCTGCAATAAATACTGACTGTGGCTCTTCATAAAGTTCTGTTGGAGTGCCTTGCTGTGCGATTTCCCCATCCTTCATGACAACAATTTTGTCAGATACAGCCATGGCCTCTTCCTGGTCATGAGTTACGTAAACTGCCGATAACTCTAATGACTGCTGTATTTGCCTAATTTCCTCTCTGACATGCCGACGCAGCTTTGCATCAAGGTTTGATAGTGGCTCATCGAATAGGAGAACATCAGGTTCTAATACAACCGCACGAGCCACGGCAACGCGCTGCTGTTGACCTCCAGATAACTCACTGGGTAGACGACGTTCGAAACCTGACAACCCAACCATCGAGAGTGCTTTTAAGACCTTTTTCTTTATATTTTTTTTAGGCGTTGAGGAGACCGAAAGGCCATATGAAACGTTGTCTAATACATTCATGTGTGGAAAGAGCGCATAGGATTGAAATACCATCGCAACATTTCTGTAACTTGCTGTTTGATGAGTTACATTGTCTTTTCCAATGTAAATATCCCCTTTTGATGCTTGCTCTAAACCCGCGATGATCCGTAGCGTTGTAGTTTTACCGCATCCGCTCGGCCCTAACAAGGTCACAATCTCGCCCTTTGGGATGTCTAATGAGAGATTTTCAATTGCGGTTACGCTTCCATAACACTTCTTTATGTTTTTCAAGCTAACGCTAGCTGTCGAATTTCTCATTGGGCGGTACCTTTGTTGAACGTGTTGGATGCTTGGATTTTATTCTTGTTAGAATGATGAACTCTATTTCCCTTACGTAGGTTCCGCTTACCAACGAGTACTTGTAATAAGGTGATAGCTGCAAGCATCGTAATAATAAGAACTACCGAGTAGGCAATAGCAATTCCAAATTCACCGTTTTCAACACGCCCCACGATGAACGAAGTGGCCATATTATGTTCAGCGCTGACTAGAAAGATAACGGCGCTAACGGAGGTAATAGCGCGCACGAAGCTATATATCAATGCGGCAAGGATTGCCGGCCCCATCAAAGGAGTAATAACGCGTCTTAATGTGGTGAGACTTGTAGCACCCAGCATCAGAGATGCTTCATCTAGGCTCTTGTCTAATTGTGAGAGCGCTGCAATCCCACCTCTTACACCAACTGGCATATTTCGGAACATAAACGCGACAATAAGAATCAGCCCGGTTCCTGTAAGTTCAATGGGTGGAACATTGAATGCCATTATGTAACTGATGCCGACAACAGTCCCTGGTATGGCGAAGCTCAGCATAGTTCCAAATTCAAAGAAACTCTTACCGGCGAAGTTCTGTCTTACCAGGAGATAGGCTGTAAGTAACCCAACGAGTGCCGTAAGGGGTGCCGCAATGGATGCTATCTGAAGCGTTGTAATAAAGCTGTCCCATGCGGATCCAGCTAAATAGAGTCCATTATTAAATTCAATGCCAAACGCTTGTTGGTAATGCTTAAGTGTAAAAGAGTTGTCGTAACCCCACAATGACACAAAACTGCCGTACAAAATCATACCGTAAATAATGAGTGTGAATACAGCCCACGGAATAGATGTTAAGTAGCATGTCCACTTAAGCACTGGGTTTAAACTGCTGTGTTGGCCAGAATCCCCTTTACCCGTAACAGATGTGTACGACTTATTACCCAACCATCTTCGCTGTATTAAAAATGCTGCCACGGTTAGTGTGAGAAGCGCTATACCTAACACTGCCGCTCTTGAAGTATCGGCCACTGCACCAACAATGGCGAAGTAGATCTCCGTAGAGAGAACATTGAAGTCACCTCCCAACACTAACGGATTTCCGAAATCCGCAAGACTCTCAATAAATCCCAACAGGAAAGCATTCGCAAGCCCCGGCTTCATCAGGGGAAAGGATACTCGTTTAAAGGTCTGCCATCGATTAGCCCTCATTGTCAGTGATGCCTCTTCCATAGACGGGCTTACACCCTCAACAACACCAATAAGCACTAAAAATGCGATGGGCGTGAATGAGAGAAGCTGAGACAAGTAAACTCCTGTGAACCCATACAACCAGCGTGATTTTTCTACATCAAACAACACATTGAGCCATTCAGTAACAACCCCTGATCGACCGAACAATAGAATGAGCGACAAGCCAATAACAAACGGTGGTGTGATAATGGGAAGTACTGTGAGTACACGAAGTGTTTTCTTTGCAGGAAACAGGGTACGCGTGGCAATGAGTGCAAATGATAATCCTAAGAGAGTGGTGCCAATTCCGGTAGCTACAGCCAGAATTAGAGAGTTGATAGCCGGTCCACAGTAACCTTGTCCGGAAAAGCAGTTGAGTCCCCAAATTTCCTGTGAGAGTATCCGAGACAAGAATCTCGCCACACCCAAACTACCATCAGGATATTCAAAAGCCCGGATCAACACGTGTGAGATCGGAAAAAATACGAAGGTAGCAACTAGTAAAACTATGGTACCTATAAGACCGGTTATAAACGCATCGCTACCTACACGTCGTAGGCACGAAAGACCGGTAGTAAGTAAAAACAGAAAGGCAAAAATGGTAATTAACGCCCCTGTGCCGACTGCACCTTGTGAGCTCAATAGCTCATTCTGCTTATTCAGAAATACTTGCACCAAGACAAAGCCAAGACCTAATGCACCAACTACAATGTGTTGTGTTGCCTGACTCTTTGGATTTCTATTGAAGATAAGCAAACAACTCGCAACAGCTAACAAAAACAAAGATGGTAGAAACCACCACTGTTTATGTATGATGACCTGCAAGAGCGCAGAAGCGTTATCGGGGTTGTTTTGATTGAACATCCACTGGAATGACCAGAATCCAGAGTCTATTGAATACCAAGGTAGAAATATTAAACCAAGGAATCCCATGGCCACCCAGAGGGCTGCAGTTTTATTCATTAGATTAAGTAGAGGTGCGAGCTATGGCGTCGAGTGCGAAGAAACAGGGGCCGGCTACGATGTCGCAACCGGTGTCTGTTTATCTACTTAGTTTTTCGCAACGTTTTTAACGTCTTGATCCCAACGTTGTAGCAATCGTTCTCGTGTTTCCGTAGAGCCGTAGGTCGCAAAGTCGTAGTCAATCAATTTTATGGAAGCCAAGTCTGGAGACTCAGGCGCTACCGATGCCTTTGAATTAGAGGGCACCTGATAAGACTCAACTTCTACTGATCGAGACTGGACTTCTGCATCTAAGGAATACTCAACCCACTTTTTCGCAGCGTCCAGATTTTTAGCGCCCAAGATTATACTGACGGCTCCTACTTCATAACCCGTACCTTCGCAAGGTGCCACTATTTCCAAGGGAAATCCGCTTGATGCCAACGTCACCATATCGTGCATAAAACCAATAGAGATTGTAGTCTCCCCACGAGCAGCGGCCTTACTTGGAGCAGAGCCGGATTTTGTATATTGATTTACGTTTTTACCAATTTCCGCTAGTAACGACATAGCTTCATCTTCGCCAAAGAGCTGAACAAATGTAGCTAGCTCTGTATACGCCGTGCCCGAACTATTAGGGTTAGCTACTTGAATCTCGTTTGCATAAGAAACATCAGCAAGATCTTTCCAGCAGCTTGGAGCCTGCAACCCTTTCTCTTTCAAAAGCTCTCGGTTATAAGCTACACCCAGGGCGCCTGCGTAAATTCCAACAGTCTTGCCCTGTGAAATGGTAGACATGTTTACTGCCCAGCCGAGTAGGTCAGAGGTATCTACACCAGAGGCTTGGGTGAGATTCTCTGAAGCTGCAATTAGATGTGGGTCTCCGGTACCACCCCACCAAATATCAATTTTAGGGTTCTTTGCTTCAGCCCTTATCTGAGCTAACGACTCACCGGTACTCTTACGTACCATTGCAACGTCAATTCCAGTTTGTTTTTCGAACCCTTTAGCCATGAGATCACACCATGGCTGTTCTGCACTACAGACTACATTGAGTTTATCAGCAGCGGTTGCATTAGCACCTATGCACATAACACCGACAAGAGCGGCTCTGATTAATGATTTCATATTCCTATAGGCCTCCAATAATTTATTTTCGATGGTTTCAGAACTATCGATTGATTAGTTCCGCCAAAATAATTATGAGGCGCTGTATTCTGTAACTCTATAAACAGTATTTCATAAATATGACAACTATTCCGAATAGCTTGGTGGATTGGCTTTGATCCTACGGTCTGTGTTGCAAATGTTTCAATTGTTACAAAATTAAATTTAGATAATAGTGAAATATTAGACTCTTAGGTCACAACAGTTATTGCCAATCGCGCATTATCTGGTCAAGATACTCACAGAGAAGGGGGGTTTCTGTCTAGAGCGGATTGGATATTGTGAAAGGGTAGTACTTATGAGCACGACAGCTCAAACAGTTGCGATCATCGACGACGACCCGTTAGTTCGTGCATCCCTGTCCGATTTGCTAAAAGAGAATGGTTTCGAGCCCTTCGCATTTCGTGACAGTGCTTCACTGCTAGGTTCTTCTCATCGACGATTCGATATTTATTTAGTCGACTTGCGTTTAGCCAATGAAAGCGGATTAGACATTGTCAGAGAAATTGTTATGCGTCATAACGCACCGGTTATTATGCTTAGTGGTTTTGGCGACGAGATTGACAAAGCGATTGGTCTTGAAGCTGGCGCTGATGACTACATATCCAAGCCCTTTAACTCTCGCGAGCTGATCGCACGGGTACGGGCATTGTTAAGGCGCTGTCAACATCATACGGTGGACGCCCCGCATAATTCTAATGAGCTAGCTTCCAGCGAACCTAGTTTTGGAGGGTACTACCTGGATAGCCCCAATAGGCGAATTTACAATTCATCTCATAAAGAAATCTCTCTTACAAATGCTGAATTTCGGTTGTTGGAATATATGCTGACTAACCACGATAGAATAATCGACAGAAGCGAATTGCTAAATTACCTTGGTGGTGATCTATCGCAATGTGTAGATCGAACGATTGATGTAATGATTCTTCGCTTACGTGGAAAAATAGAAGTCTCGCCATCCAAACCTGTTCATTTACAAACGCGTCGTGGTCGCGGATATATATTCGTTTTGAACCCTCAGACATAGATTGCATAAATATCTATGTCCATCTGGAAAAAAACAAATCACGATAGCATTCAAGCAAGATTGCTCGTGGCTGTTGGATTGCTTACTCTATCAGCATTGGTTGTTGGACTAACCTCTTGGTATTGGTTGTCGCACTCAAATAGAATTCTAGAGGATCTACATACCAGTACTATTCAACAGGTTAATAGGTCTCACGAGCTCACTAAACAAAGCGCCGTTTTTACAGCTTCCGCCACTTTTTTACTAAACTTAAAGTCACCGTATCTGGTTGAGACCGAAGGCTCCAAACTCTTAGATTCCATAGACAACGCAATAGGCTCCTGGGAAAAAGGAACTTTGGTAAGCGCAGATGGAAGTGCGCAACCCAAACCAATTTTGTCTCAGCTACAGAGCATGCGTAGTCACATATCGTCACTGATTGCTTCGGTACAGAAAATCGCAGAAGGTGAGGACGAATCACGACTCATTACCCAACAGCTTGCCTTTTACGAACGGCAGATGACAGCGAATTTAAAAGAGACCCGTCTTCCGTCGCATCGAGAAGCTATTAGGCAAGTTCAGGTTGCAACACAACTACTCATTACGGCTTCATATGAAACCAGTTTATTGAGTTTGGGTGAGTACCGAAGACGGATCATCAAGCTATTTGCCAATTTTCCTTTTAACGAAGGTTTTTCCAGTGAGGAATCTGCTTTTGAAGCTATACATCAATTAGCGTTAAACGAATACGGTTTGTTTTATGCGCGAAGGCAGCTTTTGCAAAGCAATGTGGACGCAAGAAGGGCACTAAGTGGAATAAGTAGTAGCGCTAACCAGCTTAACATTTTGGTGCTCGATCTTATTCAAAGATCAGAAGCGGAAATAGCACTCCAAAGAGAGAACACCAGTAAAAATATTAAAGTGGCATTGTGGATAGTGGCCTTGCTGGGAGTGAGCAGTATCGTCATGGCACTAATTGCTGCGTTTTATATCTCTGGCTATGTTGTTAAAAATCTCAATACAGTGACACAGGCTATGAGTTCTTTGGCGAGAGATGATTTTAATCGTGAGAACGACATTCCAGAAACCAGAATGGATGAAATTGGTAGGCTAAAGGAAGCTTTTAAGGTTTTTCGTGCTAATGCGTTTAAGTTAAAACGATTAAATAAACAGCTTGTACATAAAACAGCTTTGTTTGAGACAACATTTAACAATATTAATGATGGTGTCGCTATCACGGACAATCGTGGGCGAGTCTTAGCGTGTAATCCTAGACTCAATCAAGTTCTGAGCTATTTTGCTAAGGATGTGGCAATTTCACTGGGAACAGAATTGACTGAAAACACATTGCAGCTACGGGACTCTGATGATCTGATAGATGTGTCAAACGACTCACAATGGTATCGTGAAATACGCAATGGGCTTGGACAGAGTGTAGAAATACGTAGAAGCAATTTACCGGATGGAGGAGCCGTTTGGTTGTTCTCCGACACCACTGAACGCCGTCGGATTGAAGAACGCCTAAGCCACTTTCAGCGCTTAGAAAGCTTAGGACAACTGACGGGTGAGGTAGCACACGACTTCAATAACATTCTTAGCGTGATTAAGACAGCTGTGCATCTGGCTCTATCGAGAAATGAAGACACCAGAGTTAACAACACAGCCTTGTATCGTATCGACGACGCAGTTGATATTGGTACTGCACTTACACAAAGACTACTGGCCTTTGCCAGCAAGCAAAACCTTGACCCTGCAAAGGTAGAGTTAAACGAGTTGGTGGCTGGAGTATCTGAACTAATTGCACTTAGTCTGGGCGATAGAATTAATCTAACAATAAAAGAATCTGATAGTCAGATATACGTTTTTGTTGATCGCATCCAACTTGAGAGTGCGTTATTAAATTTATCTATCAACAGTGCCAACGCCACCCAGGATGAAGGCGACGTAAAAATCAGTGTTTCTGTTAATAATTCCAACAACGCTGTTATAACGGTAAGAGATTATGGCTGTGGTATGTCAAAGAAGGCGTTAGTTCACGCGATTGAACCCTTCTATTCAACCAATAAAGGTCGTAGTGGAAGTGGTCTTGGGTTAAGTATTGTGTATGGGTTTTTAAAGCAATCTGGCGGTGATCTGGTTATAGATAGTGAAGAAGGCGTTGGAACTTCAGTTCACTTAGCATTCCCTCAATATAATCCAACGGTAAGTTCAGAAAAAATATATCCCGGCTTAAAAAGTACCAACCCCCACCCAATATTATTGGTTGAAGATGATCTTGAATCACGCATTAGAGCCCTACAGTATTTTAAAGAGCTGGGTTTGCAAGCACACGATATAGCCGATTATCCAGCGGCTAAAGCGTGCCTGCTGAGTGAAGAGGTATACAGTGTGTTGTTTACAGATGTGCATTTAGGAGGTAACAATACAGGCTGGGATTTAGCACGCTATTGTCTAGCTCATAATTCAGTTGGCAAAATAGTAGTTACTTCCGGTCGAGGACAAGAATTGAAAAAACCACCTGAGGATTTAAAAGGACATGTAGTTCTTTTGCCTAAGCCATATTCGCAACAAGATCTTACTCAGATATTCGCTTAGGTTTCTATGTTTGGATTTGAACAAAGCCCATCTGAACATAAATGACGCGGTGCTCGATCACGTTGCGCTCTATTTAAATGGGTATCTTATAACTCGTCAAAGGACGTGACCGTTTCGAACTAAAACCTCGTTAGCCCAGATGGCAAAAAGGCCGCACCCGTATGAGGGGTGCGGCCTTGATGGACGTAAATAAAACCCGGCGATGACCTACTTTCACATGGGGAAGCCCCACACTATCATTGGCGCAGAAAGGTTTCACTTCCGAGTTCGAGATGGGATCGGGTGGGACCCTAACGCTATTGTCGCCGGGA
>JBGCEO010000158.1:0-10837 GCA_045106475.1 Granulosicoccus sp. | reverse complement strand
TGGATGAATTGTTTCAGTGCGATACGAAGCAGCTGCAGGATCTTTACTACGACGAATCGCACCGAATACGCGAATTAAAGCGACTTACCGGGTGTACACCGAAACAAATTCGGCATATGGCCGAAAAATACAATAAACGTTAGCTCTTTCTATCTAATCTGTGCACCTCAAACATACAACACGGGAGTCGCACATGATCAATCCAATCGCCATGTTTCCAGTTTTGGTTGCCGAGAATTTGCTCAAACTTAAGGAATTCTATGAAACAGAGTTCGGATTCAGAACCGATTTTTTTCAGGAAGATTTCTACCTTCACTTACAGCAACCCGATTCCGGCATTCAACTGGCTTTCATGGTGCCCAATCATCCGTCCCAACCTGATTTTCTGCAGTCATCTGCTGCTTGTACTGGTATGGTGATAAGTCTCGAGGTGCCTGAAGCCAAGCTGGCATTCGATGAAGCCACCAAGGCTGGTCTAGATATCTTTTTTAAGTTAAAAACTGAAGAATTTGGGGTCACTCATTTTATGGTTAGGGATCCGGCAGGGTTCGCGATTGATATTGTTGAGCACCACGCCTAAGCGCTGAGCAGTATTTTGATCAACGTAGGCGTGCGATAGCTCGCATACAAACTAACCATGGTGCCGATGGCGGTTATTGTATTAAGATAAAGCGAGTTGAACTAACCGCCAATCGGTATCAAACGCAAATGATCCAACTTTATACATGGTCTACGCCTAACGGCAGAAAAGTATCCATCGCGCTTGAAGAAATGGGTATTGAGTACGAAACGCACCTAATCAATATCGGCAAGGATGATCAATTTTCACCTAAATTTATCTCTATCAGCCCGAACAACAAAATTCCAGCGATTGTCGATGGTGAACAATCGGTATTTGAATCCGGTGCAATATTAATTTATCTGGCGCGAAAGAGCGGAAAATTCCTGGCTCCGGAGGGCACGACTCAATACTGGAAAACAATGGAATGGTTGATGTGGCAAATGGGTGGGTTCGGCCCTATGCTGGGCCAAACTCATCATTTTCTACATTTCAATAGTGGTAAGTCCGAATACGCTGAACAGCGATTTCAAGGAGAAGCCAAACGCTTGTATGGGGTTCTGGATAGGCAGTTAGCCAATTCAGAATGCGTTGCTGGCGAACTTAGCATTGCAGACTTTGCCATTTGGCCTTGGGCATCCCGTTTTGATTTTCAAAAGTTGGATTTAAATGATTATCCCAATGTTTTACGTTGGTACAAGCAGCTTGCTGCTCGCCCAGGGTTTCAACGAGGGTATGGCTTGTCCGATGATGGGCAGAGTGAAATCCCTGAACCAGCCTAAGACTCGTTGAGATGTCCCTCTTTGCCAGTCTGTGATTGCAGTTAGTGCAGTTAGTGCAGTCAGTGCAGTCAGTGCAGTCAGTGCAGGTAGTGCAGGTAGTGCAGGTAGTGCAGGTAGTGCAGGTAGTGCAGGTAGTGCAGTCAGGCTCTTCTGACATTTTCTGGCGTTGCCATTTCAAAGGCCTCAAGCGTGGCGCAATGTTCGGCAACCCCTTTTATACGGGTATGATCTGAGTAGTCAACTCCCCATCTGTTTGCATTGTAGAGCTGGGGTATCAGGCATAAATCGGCCATGCTGATGTTATTGCCTACGCAAAACTTACTTGATTCAAATGTCTTAAGTTGTTGCTCGAATGCGCCGAGACCTTTGCTTATAAAATGTTGCATCCATTCTGTTCTTGCAGGCTCTAATCCGTTAGTGGCATATCCCACTACTGATAAGTTGCAAACCGGGTGAACGTCCATTGCGATGGTGTATGACAGTGCTCGAACGGTCGCTCGCAGCGCTGGATCAGCGGGTAGAAGTCTCAGATCATGTGTACTGTTTAA
Organism: Granulosicoccus sp.; assembly: GCA_045106475.1. Classification (GTDB taxonomy): domain Bacteria; phylum Pseudomonadota; class Gammaproteobacteria; order Granulosicoccales; family Granulosicoccaceae; genus Granulosicoccus. The sequence continues at coordinate 8,948 of JBGCEO010000158.1, read as the reverse complement.
ATAGTCAATAATGGCAAGCGACTGCGTGAAACGTTTGCCATCTATATCCAAAACCGGTACTAAACCTTGAGGATGTTTCTCCAGATGTGCATCGGTGAGATGTTCACCTTGAAGTAAATCAATCGAAGTTGACTGGTATTTGATATTTGCAAGATTAAGGGCTATCCGTACCCTGTAGCTGGCCGTGGAGCGCCAATAATCGTATAGGATTGTATCGCTCATGATTGTCTCGTTTAGCAGTATAGAATACCGATGTGGTGGGTTCTGTTTTCGCTACCCGGTTTAGTCTTCTAAACCCGCAGGATCAGAACGGTCTTTGGATGCTGCCGCTTCAATAGCCTGGCGAATAATGGCTCTGTCACCTATATGGTTGCACAATAGTAGTATTAAACGTGCATTGAAGGCATCGCTGGCTTCCTTATCCAAATGTTCATGTGCGTACAAGAGCTCATCATAAAAGTCATCTCCATCAGCAATGTTCGGGGATAGAATTAGAGTTGAGTTAGTTGAGTTAGTTGAGTCAGTTGAGTCAGTTGAGTCAGTTGAGTCAGTTGAGTCAGTTGACTCGTTGGATTCCGCATTCGTTTTAGACTGTACGGGTTGATTCATACTCTTTACTCCTTAGCGATGGCATGTCGCAAAGCCTGCTTGAGCTCGGACACATCGTAGGCTGGCCAGCGCGCAACTATATGCTGGTCGGGTCTAATCAGGTATACCGCCTTATCTGTGTCCCCGAGGTATCGCGCTGCCAGTAAGCCTGTTTCATCTGATGAGGACACTAAAGAAGTACAGGACAACTCGATACCCTCCAGAACAAGTGAATCTGGCAAAGCGATATTTATCCCGAGTAGACAGAATTGATTGCCAAGATAAGAGAGTAAATGAGCTTTTCCGACAGGCGCGTCAATACACGCTGCTCCGACACGTGTTTCGTCGGGTCCGTTAAGTAAATCGGGACCATTTAGACAATGGTTGTCATAGACACATGGTACAGACAGACGACCTGAATTTACCAAAGGGCGTGCGAATGAATGCGATTTTGCAAGCTCGAGCACCGCGTTACGAAATAGCTTGCTCATGTCTGATTTAGGCGTCAGAAAGTCGGTTGCCCTTGTTGAATTAAGAATGTTCTCATCAGCGGCATAAACGCGCTCGCTTGAGTAGCTGTCTAACAGCGCTTCTGGTGCGAGGCCTTTAACAACCAGTTCGAGCTTCCAGGCCAGATTGTCGGCGTCTTGTACACCTGAATTAGCACCTCTTGCACCAAAAGGCGATACCTGATGAGCACTGTCACCCGCAAATAGTACTGAGCCGTGCCTGAATTTAGCCATGCGCCTGCATTGAAATGTATAAATGCTGGTCCACTCAAGTTCGTAGTCCACACTTTCACCTAGCATGGCATCAACCCGGGATCGTACTTTTGCCGGGTCTAGTTCTGCTTTGCGATCTATATCCCAACCCAATTGGAAATCGATACGCCAGACATCATCAGGTTGTTTGTGCAGCAGCGCAGATTGCCCTGAATCCTTGAATGGTGGCTCAAACCAGAACCATCGCTCAGTGGGAAAAGGCGCTGTCATCTTGACATCAGCAATCAGGAAATTATCTTCGAATACGCGCCCATCAAACTCTAGGCCCAGTGCCGAGCGCAGAGGCGAACGCGCACCATCACAGGCAACAACCCAATCGGCCTTGATCTGGTAATTGCCATCGGGTGTTTCAACTTCAAGAGACGCGTAAGTACTGTGCTGTTCGATACTGACTACTCGGTTGGCACCGCGTATCTCTAGAGGTGCGCCAGCGGCTTGCTCATGTCGTACCTGGTCGACTAGAAATTTTTCGAAGTAGGGTTGCTGCAGATTGATAAAGGCTGGATTACGTTGCCCCCCTAGTGGCGCCAGGTTGAATTCAAAAACCTGAGTCTTACCATGAAAAACCTTACCGACGTTCCAAACAACGCCTTTGTCGACCATGGCAGAGCCACAACCCAGCCTATCGCAGATATCCAGGGTTCGTTTGGCAAAGCAGATTGCTCGAGACCCCTTGCCGACACCCTCGTGATCATCCAGCACAATCGTCTCGATGCCTTTAAGGCCCAGGTCTAAAGCCAGAGCCATTCCCACGGGGCCACCACCTACGATGACTACGGGTTTGTGCTCAAGCTCACTGCCGGGTTGAGCCGCTTGCGGCACGTAAGGGTAGAGGGTGAATTCAGTTTCGTAGCGTTGTTCAATCATGGCTCTTTTTGCAATTACGCCTAGTCTTGCAAAGCCTCCCACATATCCTGATCGCGCTGAGCTGTCCAAATGCGTGGTGTCTCAATGCCGCGAGCTTCATCATAGGCGCGCGCCACGTTAAAGGGTAGGCAATGTTCATAAATGGCATAGTCTGCGAATTTTTTATCACAGGCTTCTCGCACTGCATCCCAGGCTTCTTTCAATGAGCCACCTCTGGCCGCGACTCTAGCCGCGGGTTTGTAGGTGCTGAGTAGAAAGTCACGCGTGCTATGGATTCCAGCACTCACCGCTTTAGCGCCTACTAGCGCATCGCCACGACCCGGTGCAATGGCATCTACATCAAAGTCTGCAATATTGTTTAAGGTATTCTGCCAGTCTTTGAAATGACCATCTCCGCAGTAGCAGGCCGACTTGTACTCGACTATATCGCCGGTAAACATCACATTTTCATCCGGTACATGGATAACAATGTCGCCAGCTGTATGTGCCCTGCCTAAGTGCATGAGATCGATACGACGATTACCAAGGTAGACCGTCATACTTTTAGAGAACGTTTGAGTAGGCCAGGTAAGACCCGGGATACTCTCATGCCCCTGAAACAGTCTTGGGAAGCGCCCAAATTCACTGTCCCAGTCTTCCTGACCGCGCTCTACCACCATCGCGCGCGCCATGTCAGACATGATGATTTGACCGGCGCCGTATGCGCTCGCGCCAAGAACACGAACGGCATGATAGTGGGTTAGAACAATATGACTGATCGGTTTGTCTGTAACTTCGCGTACTTTTTCAATGACCTTTCCGGCTAGCCTGGGGGTGGCTTGTGCCTCGACAATCATAACGCTGTCATCACCTATGATAACGCCTGAGTTTGGATCACCCTCAGCTGTAAAAGCCCATAAGCCTGACCCGACTTCGGTAAAGCTGATGGTCTTTTCTTCTAGATCGCCCTGAGATGCAAATGTCTTGGCCATTGTTGGATTCCTTATGATTGGTACGGGTTGGTGAGAGCAGGAAGAATGGTACCGCTGCACTCACCAAAGCCTATTGAGTAGTTGCTGCCGGTTGCTTGCCCTGTCAACGTGAGGGTATCGCCGTCTTCGAGAAAATTTCTTGTCTCGCCGGTGTCTAGTGTTAGAGGTTCCTTACCTCCCCAACTGAGTTCGAGTAAGGATCCGCGTTGATGTTTCTCCGGCCCGGAAATAGTGCCTGAGCCCAATAAATCACCAGTGCGCATGGGGCAACCTGATGAGCTGTGGTGAGCTAGCTGCTGAGCCGCAGAGTAGTACATCTCTTTGTAGTTGGTTGTAGCAATGGTACTGGGTGATTGATTTGCTGGCGCTAAACTTACGGCTAGATCGATGTCGAAGAGCATGGCGGATGTGTCTTGCAAGTGTGGAAGCAGCGCATATTCGCGAGCAGGTGTGGAGACGCGAAACGGCTTAAGTGCAGCGCTGCTAACAATCCAGGGGCTGATACTGGTAGCAGTAGCCTTTGCCTGGAACGGCCCCAATGGTTGGTACTCCCAAGCTTGTATATCTCTTGCTGACCAGTCATTAAGCAGCACATAACCAAAGATCATGCGATCAGCTTGATCAACGCTAACCGGACCATTCGAAGCGGTGCCTACGATAGCGCCCATTTCAAGCTCAAGATCAAAACGTCTGGAAGGCATGAAAGCAGGCAACGGCTGATCAGGAGACTTTAGCTGTCCCCAGGGTCTCCTGACCCCCGTACCCGATATGACGACGGATGATGCTCGCCCATTATAGCCAATTGGAATGTGTAACCAATTTGGCGGTAAAGCGTTTTCTGCGCCTCTGAACATAGTGCCTACATTAGTCGCGTGATGCCTGCCTGCATAGAAGTCTGTGAATTCGGTAACGGTGAAGGGCATGTGCATGGTGGCGTCTGCCTGTCGATACAGCATGCCTTCCAGCTTTTCACGTTCGCTGGCGTCATCTCTTAAAAGTGCGGTTACCTGATTACGGAACTCGCTCCAAAGATCGGGCGTGAGTGCCATCAAAGTGTTCCAGCTTGCAGCCTGGCAAAGCGGGGAATGCTCGAGGCTTATCAAGCCAGCATTTTCGGCCGCTGCAACATCGAGAATGTCATCACCGATTGCCACGCCGCAGCGTGGCTCAGATGTGCCGATGGAAAAAACGCCGTAGGGTAGGTTGTTTAAAGGGAACGCAGAGCCTGAGGTATTGGCACTGTTTACCCAGCTTTTAATCAAGCTCATGTTGTTAGCCCGTAATAGTTGATAGGTGACTTAGCCTGACTGTTGCTCTTGTGAATCATTTGCCTGCAGGTGTACCGTCAAACTTCTTTTCAATACTTGTCCAGCAATCAATGTAGTTTTCCTGTAACGGGGCCTCATTGGCTGCAAAGGGGGTGAGATGTTGAGGAAAACGAGTTTCGAACATAAATGACATTGTGTTTTCGAGCTTTTTCGGCTTGAGTTCTGCAATAGACGCAGCTTCAAACGCCTCTTGGTCAGGTCCGTGGGGTAGCATCATGTTATGCAAACTAAGGCCGCCAGGTGTAAACCCCTGCGGTTTAGCATCGTATTGTCCGTAAATATTCCCCATCAGCTCGGACATGATGTTCTTGTGATACCAAGGAGGGCGAAAGGTGTCTTCCATTGTCATCCAACGTTCCTTGAACAACACAAAGTCAATATTGGCGGTACCCTCGCTGCCTGATGGAGCTGTAAGTACTGTAAAGATGGAGGGATCCGGATGATCAAAGAGAACAGCGCCAATGGGGCAGTAATGACTAAGATCATATTTTACAGGTGCATAGTTACCATGCCAGGCAACGACATCAAGTGGGCTATGTTCTATATCGGTACGATGAAATTGGCCGCACCATTTTACGGTGACAATTGAAGCAGCATCGCTATCCTCAAACGCGGCAACAGGCGATTTAAAGTCTCGTCTGTTTGCCATGCAATTAGCACCAATAGGGCCTCTATTGGGTAGATCAAATTTCTGGCCATAGTTTTCACACACAAATCCTCTGGCAGGTCCGTCAATTAGTTCAACTCTATATAACAATCCTCTTGGCAGGATTGCTATCTCACCGGCTGTTATCTGCAGTGTGCCCAACTCTGTACAGAACCTTAGTGTCCCGGCTTGCGGCACCACGAGTAATTCGCTATCAGCCGAGTAGAAATATTCGTTTACCATAGAACAGGTAACAAGATAGACATGGCTGGCCATGCCCACCTGAGTATTGACATCTCCTGCACTGGTCATCGTACGCATGCCGCTCACCCAATTGAGTTCTTGCTCAGTGTGCGGGATGGGATCCCAGCGATATTGTCCCAGGCTTACCACATCAGGGTTTATCAACGGGGCGGATTTCCAATACGGTAGATCGATTTTACGGTATCGACCGGAATGCTTTACTGATGGGCGAATTCGATAACACCAGGTGCGTTCGTTCTGATGGCTTGGCGCTGTAAATGCCGTGCCAGAGAGTTGTTCGCCATAAAGACCGTAGGCGCATTTTTGCGGACTGTTTCTGCCTTGCGGTAGAGCTCCGGGTAATGACTCCGTTTCAAAATCGTTACCAAAACCAGTGAGGTAACTTAGAGAATCTGTGTTAGTAACTGGTTTGCTCTGTGCCTGATGTAGGGGCGTGCTCATAAGCAGATCTCTACGTCTGTGTATTGGCTAAAGATACTAGTTGCACGTGCAACTGTCAACAGGATAATATAAGTTTATCTCCCGAACCGCGGTTTTATAAATGAGCAAACTTGAGATACTCGATTTTGTGCCGTTTCGGCTCAACCGGCTAGCGTTTGAGGTGAGCAACGAACTTGCTATGGTGTATCAGGAACGCTTTAATATAGATGTTGTTGAATGGCGAATATTGGTAACACTTTCCAGCAACGAACCCTGTAGTGCGCAGCACATAGTGCGATGTACGCGCACACATAAATCCAGAATCAGCAGAGGGGTCAAGCGTCTGTTGGATGTAGGACTGATCAAACGGGAGGAATGCCAGGTAGACGGGCGTGAAATAAACCTCAAGCGCTCCACGAAAGGAAAAAATCTGTATAAAAAGATGGAACCCTTCATTCTTGAACAAGAAAAAAATATCCTGGCCTGCTTAACGGCCGAAGAAAAGCAGAGCTTCGCGCTGTTACTAGGTAAGTTGGAAAAACACTTGGATCTGGTTCGACGTCTTGACGAGCCGAACGAATAGTCAAGAGTTGACCCTATATTTCATAGGGTAACAATAGTTACCGTTTCGCCAGAGTATCAATGCATGCAGCAAAGCCATGACTTGCGTAGGTTTTAAAGCAAATACCAACCATTGAATCGCTGTGCCAGACAATGGCCGCTAATCAGGGTCTATATAATGGCTTTTTAGCGGCGGGCTTATTATGATCGCTAGTGATCTCAAATGCTGAGTGGCAACACAATGTTGCTCTATGCTTTCTACTGTTTGTGTTAATTGCCGGTCTCTACGGTGCCTTAACAGCCTCGAAGAAAATCCTATATGTACAGGCGCTACCTGTGCTTATTGGAATTCTAAGTTTGCATATGATGTGGGAGTTATAATGCAGTTTATGATGTTGATGAAGGGTGGTAGTGGCTCTAGCGAGCAGTGGTCAGCCTATATAGAGACCTTGGTTGCATCCGGTACGTTCCGCGGAGGAAGCGCTTTGGGTAACGGGCAGTGTATGTCTCAACGCGAAACAACAGAATGTACAATTAACGGGTTCATGAAGTTTGAAGCAGCATCGATGAACGAAGTTCTAACACTAACCCAATCAAATCCAACTCTACTATCGGGTGGTTCTGTCGAGGTATTGGAAATAATCGAGACCTAGCTCTGTGACTATTAAAATATTCTATAGCGTTAGCGTCCTTATCTTTGCTTTGTTCGTTAGCGCTTGCTCAATTGTCACTGTGGAGACGTATGTCCATGACGATACCGCGCACATTTTGAACACCTTTTACTGGACACACGACAAGCGTACTCTTGAAGATGTGATCGAACCTGATATGGAAGGTCTTATACTGGTGCCTGATTTCAAACGTGCCGGTTCGGGCACTTTGACGCTGCGCGCTATCGCGACAAAATCAACTTCGATCTATATTGATCGATTTGTGCTTAGCGCAGAGCAAACTGATGAGGTCAGCAGTCGTAAGCTAGGTCAGGCTCCAGTAGCAAAAGAATCAAAGCAAGGCATATGGGTGGCAACGGTGCGGATAAATAACGTTGCCAACGGAGATACTTTTGCTCAGGCCAGCAAAATCGTGCTTACTGTCTATTGGTCTGACGGTGAACACGAAGAATACAACGAATCAACCTTCGAGCTTATTAGAAAGCGAACAAAGGACATTGCCTGGGTAACTTGACCAGGCTTTGCCCGCTCTTTGGTAGTTATCAGCTTGACCCTGACCTTCTCTACAGCTCAGGGTTTAAAGAGCACGGCTAATTGATAGTCCACCCCAAACGGGCTCGCGCGCTCCCTGCGCTTTGAATTCAGAGTTCCGCGCCCGAGCAAACAAGCCGATGCGTAGTCTGGATGGCAGCTCCATATGCACTCCGGCCCAAACCTCACCAATAATCGATTCTAATTCGCTTCTGTCGAATGAAACTTCACTTTGACGAAACTGACCTTGCAACAGCGCATTGTAGAGACGATATTTTACTGCTCCTCCCATGTAGAAGAAAAACTCACGTGCTCTCAGAAAGTTCGGGCTGTTTGGCGTTGCAGCACCTTGGTTGACGTATTCTGCTTGATGAGGTGAAAAACTCCACCAGGGGGTTGCCAAACGACCCATTCGGATGTTTATCCCGGCATGAGCACCAGTGGTAAAACCAATATCTGCTTCACCCGTCAGGTTTATCTCAAAGCCAAGTCTATCCTGATTGGTGAAATGCAGAATGTTCTTTAGAACACCTATCGTGTAACGAGCCGTTGGTTCTCCTCCTTCTGATATCTGATTTTTCCAGCCCTTGGGGGTATCACTGCCCGTTCTTTCGTGCAGGGCACTTTGAATATCCTCTGCCAACGGCAAGCCCAACAAGCCAATGGTAAAACTTGATTGGTATGAGCTACGCCGGTCGGCGAGCACGATCTGCTCAGAATTACTCAGAAAGAACAAACTGGCATAGGGATGATCCTGATGCTGTGCAGCGGTTTCGGTGATGTTGGATGGTGTGAAAAGGGCAAATCCTGCATCCATGCTGTGTAAGGTAAAGTGCAGAGTATTTGCAAACGCCCGATTAAATCCTGATAGCCGGTTGAGTGATTTACGTGTGCCGTCAACTGATAGTGTGTGTCTTGCGGCGCGGCTTCCCGAAAACGCTAAGGACATTCCACCGGTATAATCCTGATCCCGGTCTCCGCCCACTAGAAGATCGTTGTCGATATGAAATGCCCATCCGGTGTTGTAGTCTTCGTTGTCCACTGCCTTGGTCGCCGACACCACGTTCGTACTAACCATTAGCAATGCTAAGAGTCCTAGCGTGCGCAAAGACCGTTGCATAACCACTCCCTGATAAAACCACTTATGAATCTGTCGTGAACTATCTGTTTTCAGCTTGACCAGTGTCTTGCTGCGTATTTACAGTTTTGTATTTTTCGTAAAGCGGTGTCGTAACGATCCGTAACTGAATGAAACAACTTGCTCGGCGTTCACAAGTATGTTTCGATCAGGGCCACTTACACTATGTGACGCAGTTGTG
>JBGCEO010000157.1:0-9223 GCA_045106475.1 Granulosicoccus sp. | reverse complement strand
CGAACTAACGCCCCTTATCAGCTAAGTTATATCCACTGTTCGGTAGTGAGTTGGTGGTCTAAACACGTCAGGGTCGAATGACTGTTGGGGAATATTATCCAATTGCGATAGAAAGCCGTTTGAATCCTGCGAGCTCACCACAACGCCCAATTGTGTTGAGTACAATTGTTCTTGAACCATCTCACCAGAGTCCAGTTGACAAGACCAAAGCTCCAGCTCTTCGTCCTGCCTGATTACTCGATTTTTAAATTCTGCAATCATTCCCTGGCATGGAATGAACTGAATAAAGCCGGGGAACAGGGTTACACCACCTTCATGACTTTTCTCGCTCTGCAAATCAGTGGCGAGCACAGGCACCTCATGAACAAGCTTTCGTTGGGTATCAACAAACCACATTTGATCGGTAACGAAATTGGCTATCAGGGTATTTGCCGAATCATCCATGGAGTGATCGACTCTAAAGCCTACTTCACTGATCCGAACTCTAGCAGTATCTAGCTGTAATTCTGAAGGCTGGTGTGAGTACCTATAAGTGGCCGAAAACGCAGGATGCACCCAGCCGTTAAGTAAGGTTGTGGTAGCGCCCTGCTCCGAACCATTCGCGAATGCGAAAGGCACACAGGCCGTGCACAAAACAGCGGCGCATATAAATGCAAGAAAATGCAGTAGCACAGCATTAGTCTTCACGAAGACGTTCCATGTCGGTGAGAGAGGAGACGACGTTAAACGAGTACCGGAGGACCGTCAACTCAATTTTCAATCCTTCTTGCAGCGCACTGCATATCCAATCAGTAGTAACTAAAAACAGGCTTGCACGGAATAAAGCCGGACAATACGCTCGACTGTTAACAGAGTCACATAGTTTGTCAACGGAACAGAAATGAAATCATGGACGTCTACAGAGCAAGTGGGCAATTTCTTAGTAACGATGCTGCTACTGTTAATACCCCTACAGTCCAGTTTAGCGCAGCCCCTCCTTTGCGCGGAGCATTGCGCAACTGTCTTCGACTACCGATCCGCTGGTTCTACGCTCGAATTTTCTAGACACCCTGTCAAACTTGCACATAAGCATGCCGATTCGCTCATTAATTGGCGGCATCGATACGAGATTGTTCTGACTCAAGATGGCAATAAGCGTGTTGTTTTCGATGAACACGGTGATAAGTGGACATTTATCAAGATAGATGATCAGAACTACAGCTTAGCAAAGCCAGGCAATGGTTCACTGATACAGCAGGCCAATTATTATCGATGGACCAATGCACAGAACGTAGTTCATGAATTTACTGGATCACTACTCACTAGCATTACAGAACCCAATGGTCAAAAACTCAATCTGACCTACTCAAATGGCCTGCTGTCGCAGGTAAAAAATGATGCAGAAGAGGCAATCGACTTCTTTTATAACAACGACGAACTGACACATCTAACGCTACCCAATCATACAACTCTGATATACAAAAAATCGACACCGCATAGCTTACCCTTACTTGCCATCGATACACCGGAACAGCTGTTTAACTCGCACTCAAAAGCTGCATTGAGCTCAGAAGAGCAAGAGTGTCCCCCCGACTACGCCAACGCACCAAATACAAACCCAAACACAAACACAAACACAAACACAAACCCAAACCCAGACACAAACACAAACACAAACTCAAACTCAAACTCAAACTCAAACACAAACACAAACACAAACACAAACACAAACACAAACTCAAATCCAAACTCGGACTCGGACTCGGACTCGGACTCGGACTCGGATTCGGACTCGGACTCGGACTCGGACTCGGACTCGGACTCAAGTAATTTAGACGTGCCGAGCATAAACCCCGACAACACGCCCCCCTCAAACACTCACCAAAACGTAGATGCAAACAACTCTGAAAACACAAATCCAACTGAAGAAGGTTCCTGTGACACGCTATCTAATCCAGTACCGGGATTCGACACCATCGAAACATCCAACGAAGTGATAGCACTCGACGCTCGTCCCGCGTCCTGCAAAAGTTACTTCGTTGAATACTACGGAACAGAGAGAGGTACTCAGATTGAAAATGGCATGACCTTACTACCACCCTATTCATCGATGACAGCCACGGTCCGCTCCTTTCCCATTGTGGATTTCATCGACGGTAATCAGTTGCTTGTCGTCAGAAGCCGAGATCTGGCAAGCCCCACGTTCAATGATCCTCAGAACGAATCAGCACTTCTCGACAGGCTCTTGAAAGACGGTGAAGAAATACAGTCCAAATTTCTCACACCTTTACTTACCGATGGATTTGTCAGCACCACCGAGCTTGGAATGACAACGCGAATAGATGCATCGGGCGACCAACAGATTACACTTCAGCTCTTGATTCAGCATGGCATGGCAAGCCCACAACATTGGCTACAGATACAGGCCGCACGCTCGCAATTGCTGGAACGCCATGGCGTCAGCTTACAAGTCGTCATTATTCCCTGATTTTATTAATATTCTGACGCCCGCAGCATTGCAAAAAGATCCGCTTTGGAGTAATTTCCACGCTAAGTATCAATCTTCGGGGCGGGGTGAAATTCCCCACCGACGGTAGGGTTACTGCTGATCTCAGCACGTAGCCAAGCCCGTGACCCGTTTGGTGCCAATTGGGTTTTGGCACCAAACGGTGGATCTGGTCAGATTCCAGAGCCGACGGTTAGAGTCCGGATGAGAGAAGTTTGGTCACTGAATCACGCACACTCGTGTGCGTGTTCGACACGCAGCAGTGGGCATAACAGCCCCCTGCCGGTGGTGTCCAGTGTGCGCTTCCGCCCCGATTTTTAGCAGTAATAAGGGGTTGTCAGCATTCAAGTGCAGTCACACGAACATTTCATGCAACGAGCGTTAGAACTCGCTAGTCGAGGGTCGGGCTGTACCAGTCCGAACCCGCTGGTGGGCTGCGTCGGGGTGCGTGAAGGTGTGATTATCGGCGAAGGTTGGCACGAGCAATATGGCAAGGCTCACGCCGAGGTTAATGCCTTAGAAGATGTGAAAAACAGGGGCTCAGCTGCCGATACTCAAGGAGCGACGCTATACGTCACACTTGAACCCTGCAATCACCACGGCCTTACGCCACCCTGCACCAAAGCGATAGTTGATGCAGGAATCAAACAGGTTTTCTATGCTCTGGCCGACCCGAACCCCTGTGCAGCAGGTGGCGCTCGTTACCTTGCTTCTCAAGGCGTCGAAGTTGAGAACGGGCCTTTGAAAGATGAAGCACGTTATCAAAATCGTTTTTTTCTAAAGCATGTTGCTACACGGCGACCCTACGTAATTGCTAAGTCAGCAACCAGTCTGGATGGTCGAGTAGCGACGCGAACCGGCGACAGTCAATGGATAACCGGTGAGGCGGCAAGGCAACGTGGGCATGAACTTCGTCAGGCGGTCGATGCCATCATAGTCGGTGCTGACACCGTACTCGGGGATGATCCTTCGCTAACGGTGCGTTTGCCAGAGACCATTGCTGACAAAAATCAGATTCGACACCCTCGCCCGATAGTTCTTGATAGTAAAGGGCGCATCCCCCTGCACGTAAAACTACTCGATGGTTCTCTGCCGACACGCACCCTGATTATCACATCAGATCAAATGCAGGCCGAACATCGCCAAGTGCTCACCTCTCGTGGCTACGAAGTGCTAACGGTTGCTAACAATGCAGGCGGCATCGGGGCGGACCCCTCAGCCATACTGGATGCGTTGGGCCAACGCGGCATTCATAGCGTATTGCTAGAAGGTGGTGCTGCCGTACACGGTAGCTTTCGTGATGCGAATCTGATCGATGAGGTTTGGACTTTTATGGCTCCCATAATAATAGGCGGCGACTCAGCTCGATCAACGTTTGCCGGACTTGGCAGTGCTGCATTGAGCGATGCCACCCAACTTGATGGCCTTCATATTGAAAACGTTGGACGAGATTTGCTGATTCGCTCACAGGTCGTGTCCAACAACACAATGGAGCTTGCAAAAGAGACTGTCGATGATGCGATTAACTCAGCTATCAACGACTCGACCCTGGCTAAGAACAAATAACATGTTTACTGGAATAGTTGAAGAACTAGGTGCAGTTCGAGAATGCCGTCGTGATGGCGATGGTTTCGCACTGTCTATTAACTGTAAAACAGTGACTGAGGGCACAGTACTGGGCGATAGTATCGCCGTAAACGGTGTTTGCTTGACGGTCACGAAACTGGATGATCGCGGCTTCGTAACCGGCCTTGCTCCAGAAACACGTCAACGTACCAACCTTGAGTCGCTGGCAGCTGGCACGGCTGTTAATCTCGAACGCTCGGTCACGCCTTCAACAAGAATGGGAGGCCATTTTGTACAAGGCCATATAGACGCAACCGGCACTATCAAAGAGTTCAGACGAGACGAAGATGCCCTGTGGGTGACCATTAGTGCTCCGGATAGCCTGATGCGCTATATCGTCACTAAAGGCTACATCACGCTAGATGGCACCAGCTTGACCGTTGTTGATGTGGGCGCAAATTGGTTTAGCGTAACTTTAGTAGCCTACACCCAGGCTCACATCGTCATGCCCCTTAAAAAACAGGGCGACAAGGTCAACATCGAAGTAGATGTGCTGGGCAAATACGTTGAGCGACTTATCCAGCACGGGGCGTCAAATCATCCCGCACAAGCTCCCGCGGGAATCACTTCGGATTTTTTAAAAGAGCATGGTTATGACTGATTCGATTCTGTCTAGTGTTGAGTCAGCATTAGAAGCGTATCGCCTTGGACAAATGGTTATCATTGTTGATGACGAAGACCGCGAGAATGAAGGTGACCTGGTTCTGGCTGCAGATTTCGTAACACCAGAGGCAATCAACTTTATGGTGACGCACGGTCGCGGGCTGGTATGTCTTGCGATGCGTGGTGCATTGCTCGACCGGTTGCAAATTCCCATGATGGTGCCACAGGCACAAAATCGCAGCGGATTTGGCACGGGGTTTACGCTCTCAGTCGAGGCCGTCAAAGGAGTATCAACGGGCATATCTGCCGAGGATCGATGCCAGACCATTCGTACACTGGTCGATCCGGATACTAAACCAAACGATATTGCTATGCCCGGGCATATATTCCCTTTGCGTGCACGAGATGGTGGCGTTCTTGAACGTCGAGGTCAGACAGAAGCGAGTGTTGATATCTCGGCCTTAGCAGGATTAACACCTGCCGGAATCATTTGCGAAGTTATGCGGGATGATGGCGGGATGATGCGCCTTGATGAGTTGAGTGAATTCGGCAAGGAACACAACATACCCATTATTTCTGTTGAGCAGCTTGTTCAATACCGCCTTGCCAATGGGCGAGGCAATATGGCGCAAGCCGTGCCCTTGAAACCAGAAGAAGAACACGATTCCCCGATTATCACCGAGATCGGGCGCAGTCAGTTACCCACAGCACATGGCGATTTTGAATTTGTGGTCTACCGGGATCAACAAGGGCTTGAGCACAGTGCCCTGATCAAAGGGGATGTCACAATAGGTACCCCTGTAGTTCGCCTGCACTCTGAATGCCTAACCGGAGATTCATTTGGTTCCGTTCGCTGTGATTGTGGAGAGCAACTACAGAGCGCTATGAAAAAAATTGAATCCAAAGGTCAAGGTGCCATCATTTACCTGCGACAAGAGGGTCGTGGAATTGGCCTGGGAAACAAGATACGCGCCTACGCTCTTCAAGATGACGGTAGAGACACGGTTGATGCTAATCACGAACTGGGATTTCCTGCTGATGCACGCACCTATGATGTGGCCGCAGCCATACTCACTGATTTAGGCATCGGCCAACTCGAGCTGCTCAGCAATAACCCGATAAAACGATCATCACTCGAATCCTTTGGAATCCAGGTAGTAAAACGCACACCGTTAGTGATCGATGCTCGCCCGCAAAACCAGGACTACTTAAAAACCAAAGCGGACAAGATGGGACACAACTACTTTGCTGATGAAGCATGACAATTGCCTGATCGGTTTTGCACTAATTGAGTTATCGCGCATAAAGTCTTCGAAACCACACCTTGCGCAGATCATTTAAGACCCGAATAAATCGCACCACTAAACCAGAAATCTCCCACACTACTAGCAAAAGCATCTGAAAACTATGGCACATCTAATCGAAGGAAAACTAATCGGCAGCGGTATGAAGATCGGCATAATCAGCACACGCTGGAATGATTTTATGGGTCAGCGCATGCTAGAAGGTGCCAAAGACGCTTTGATACGCCATGATGTTGCTGATGACGATATCACCGTGGCCATAGTTCCAGGCTGCTTCGAAATCCCGATGATTGCTAAGAAAATGGCAGAGAGCGGTAAGTACGATGCCCTTGTTTGTCTTGGCGTACTGATAAAGGGTGGCACCATACACTTTGAACTGATTGCAGGCGAAGCGACCAAAGGCATTGGAAACACATCATGGCAAACCGGTGTTCCGGTTGCGTTTGGAGTAATTACCACAGAGACCATCGAGCAAGCTATCGAGCGCGCTGGAAGCAAGGCTGGTAACAAAGGTGCCGAAGCCGCGATGGCAGCGATAGAGATGGCCAACTTGGTTAAGGCTCTATAGCACGCTCAGGGACCCACCCTCCAAGACACTACTGCCACACCTCAATTCAGGTGTGGCGGTGCATAACAGAGACAGACTTTAAAGAGACATACTTTTAAGAGACACACTTTAAAGAGACGCACTTTAAGAGACACACTTTAATAGACATACTTTAAAGAGACGCACTTTACAGAGACACGCTTTATCTATTCACACCACATCTATTCACACCACCGCACTAAGGAGTTCATGAATTGAGATCACTTGACGAGAACTTACTTCACTAGTCGGGGCTTTGAAGCTTTCGGCTCACGCCCCATCGAATAAAACTCATCATTAGGTAGCATGTTGGTCAAGCCTGCCATGCGGTTTGATAAAGCAAAAAATGCGGCAATAGCGCCGATGTCCCAAATATCCTCCGTGCTGAAACCATGCTCACGAAGCTCATCGAGATCATCATCTGCCACTTCTGAAGCCGAATCAGAAACCAGACAGGCAAAATCGAGCATGGCCATTTGCCGATCAGAGATGTCGGCTCGGGTGTAATCAACAGCGAGTTGTTCAGCAAGTCGCGGGTTCTTCTCCCGGATTCGTACGATCGCACCGTGCGCAATAACGCAATACAAACAGCTATTCAATGCAGAGGTGACCACAACAATCATCTCTCGCTCGCCCTTGGTTAAACCGCTCTCTTTTTCCATCAATGCATCGTGATAGGCAAAGAATGCGCGAAACTCATCTGGACGATGGGCCAAGACTTGGAATACAGTCGGCACAAAACCAGATTTCTCGCTGACGCTGCTAATGCGCTCTTGAATATCCTCGGGCAATTCATCCAGTGCGGGGACTGGAAAACGGGATGTTATTTCACTCATGGGCTAAGTAGAGGCTCAGGCGATAGATAATGCTATTGTGCCGTCAAAACTAAGCAATGTCAGCTTGATTGAACAGACAAAGCCCTAGCAAGATGGCGGATCGAAGGTACTAAGCATTAGTGAGCGCTTCCAGCCAGCCTAATCTGCCACTCTACCCTGCCTCAGTTACCAGTTAAGAGCCTGGCTTTTTAATGTTAGGCTCCACTAAGCCTTGGATTTAGCCTTGGATTTAGCCTTGGATTTAGCCTTGGACTTAGCCTTGGACTTAGCCTTGGACTTAGCCTTGGACTTAGCCTTGGACTTAGCCTTGGACTTAGCCTTGGACTTAGCCTTGGACTTAGCTTTGGACTTAGCTTTGGACTTTGGCTTCTCAGCCTGTCCATAGTCTTTGAATTTCCCAGCGACGATGTCCATTTCCTCATCCGGAAGAACGGTCATATTGCCTAGAAGCTTGGCGTGATAGTACTGTTTGGATAGCGTCTCCAACTCTACGGCTGCCCACATGGCAGCATCAAGATCTTTACCGCCAGCAATCATTCCATGGTTCGCCAACAGACAAGCCGATCGATCCTGCATAGCAGCGACAACGTTCTCTGATAGTTCGACACTGCCAAATGTCGCGTAATCAGCACAAATCACAGAGTTACCACCGAAAGCCGCAATCATGTAATGGCAAGCGGGGATATTGTCCCGGCCTATCGACACAATAGTGGCGAACATCGAATGCGTATGAATCACGGCCCCCATGTCCGGCTTGGCAAGCAGGATGGCCTTATGAAAATTCCATTCCGAAGACGGTTTACAAGGACCCTCCCAATCAGACGAATCACGCTCCAGTCGCATCTTTGCAATATCGCGAGGCAGCAGCTTTTCATAAGGTATCCCGCTGGGAGTGATCAACATGAAGTCACCAAAGCGCGCACTGATATTGCCGGAGGTACCTTGATTAAGTCCCGAGGAATTCATCAGCAAACACAGTTCGATTATTTTTTTTCTAATCGCCAATTCAGTCATAAATTCAGTCTTCCAAAGCGTTACCAGAACCAATACCAAAAAACTTAAACATCGAGCCTAACAAGCACTCACCAGCAAAACCGTGACACGCTCAAATCGCTCATCTGACACTTACCAAGCGAAACCGTATCAAGCTCGACTCACTTATGTGACACCCACCAAGTAAATCTGCATCAACCTCAAATCACTTACCTGCTCCGCGGCAAGCACAACTGCAACCACCTCAAAGCACTAAGCACTAAGCACTAACCTGTAACCAACCTTGAAGCACTAACTTGAAGCACTAACTTGAAGCACCAACCTTGAAGCACCAACCTTGAAGCACTAACCTTGAAGCACCAACCTTGAAGCACTAACCTTGAAGCACCAACCTTGAAGCACTAACCTGACGCACCAACCTCGAAGCACTAACCTGACGTACCAACCTCGAAGCACTAACCTGACGCACCAACCTCGAAGCATCAGTTTGAAACACAGAAACCAATGGCTTGAAATTGCCAGAATAAACTTCCGATTTCCAATGATTAGCGATAAAGCAACTCGCCCACCCGGTCATCTTACATTTGTTGACCAGTCCTGACAAATGTTGCCGTAGTTATCTTGCGTACACAGTTTAAAACCCGCGTCCTCGAACAAGCCCCAAGATCAAACGCATCTCTGTCACAACCTTGGCAGGTGTCAAACCTAACGTGCTTGCGGTAGAAGAAATGGACTGACCTCCAATCATCAGGCGCAGCAATTTTTGCTGACGCGCTGATAGCTGCGTACG
>JBGCEO010000156.1:0-6317 GCA_045106475.1 Granulosicoccus sp. | reverse complement strand
ATCCTGAGCTTATCGGCGCCACAATACAGGCATGAGGGCCTGTGAAAGGGCTTAGCCCAGATCTCAATGCCGTGTCGTCGATGAACGCGTTCGACTTCAAGGCCCGGAATACCTACAATTCGTGAGGCGAGGGACATCGGTTTAACTCCATTAAAATAATTTGTCGCAAAATCATTCTAATGAATGCCGGTGTCCCCCGTTAATGATGTAGAGCCTGTTAAAGTGTCTTTGCCAGGGAGAGTGTCTGCCTAATTACCGAGCGGCCTTGTCTTAACAAGATATGAATAGTTCATCAATTCGAAGTGCCGGGATTTCTAAATAGCGGACGTAGCGAAGCTCTACAAATTCAAATTTTAAAAGCGTGCTATGTGCTTGCAGCGGTCATTTGCATTGCCATTAACATCGTTAGAGCGCGTAAAAAAACGTCTTGTATATCGATTAAACTAGGGCGCACCGAAAGGGGTGGTTTTTGGTGCGTTACTAACCTACCGTTTAATATATCAGTCGCCGCCGCCGTCCCCCGAATCTGACCAAAAACCCGAATCGTCGTTCTTGCCGTTCTTGCCTAGAGCTCCCCTAACTGCGAGCACGATTATAACCACGCTGAAGATAACAAAAATAATCAGTTCAATCATTAATCTAATCCTTATGATTTAAAGCGTTGCCTGAACCATACCCCCTTTACCATCAGATTGTGTGCACAAAAAGGGTTGGCTTTTGATGCATGTGATATTCGCTTGCTAAGTCGTTGAAAAACATCAACCTTGACCAACACAAAAGGGTGGTGTGAAAAAATAGATGACACGCTGTATCAAAACCAGATATTCACGTCTCTGAACCCTTAGGAGAAGCCTCTATCGGGCGCGGTAAACTTTCAGATCTATCTGTAAGCTATAAGTGTTTTCGTCACTCACGGGCGGTACGGTTTCACAGTCGCGGGCATCAGTTTCAAACCTTGCCTACGTCGCCTAAATGGACTGACCGGCCTTGTTAATTTTTTGACGTTTAACACTTCGTCTAGTCGGCATTTCAACTTGAAGCAGCCGTTCGTAGTTTGCCTCGGATGCTCAGAACAGTCAGAATTTGACTGTCGCGGTTCGGCCATTCGCGGACATAGGAAAGGTAAGACCACCTGCATTCTATGTTTCGACAGAACTATCTACAGCTAGAGTGTTCGAAGACATTCAACGGTTATTGCACTCAGCATTAAAGAGGCTGAAACCAACGGCACATAAATAGTTGACTCATTACTTTGCAAATATTAGCGCTTGACCTGTAGCGCGCTTTAGGTAGTAGAGTAATTGAATGGAAAAAAATAGCTCAGCTGTCGAATCGCTCACTCCTGCACAAATGACCGACGTTACCGGCGTCAGCATAGAGACGTTACGGTACTACGAACGTGAAGGTTTACTGCAAGCCGTAGAACGCGCCAGCAGCGGGCATCGCAGATATAGCTCGGCGGACGTGCTCTGGGTGCAGGTGTTGCGTTGCCTTAGGGATACCGGAATGACTATCGAGCAGCTTCGCACTTACTGCAAAATGGGTGAACAAGGCGATCACACAGAACCTGACCGTCTAGCACTGTTACTCAACCACAAACGCAAAGTGGAAAGCGACATTATTCAAATGCAGGCGTCGCTGGAATTAATTGATCACAAAATCGGTTTCTATCAAAATTCAATAAAACAGGGAAAGCAATCATGAGCTTTGGTGCAGATTCAACAGATCCATATGTGCAAGTGGGCAAGAGTGGCTTATTCGTCTATCGAGTTGGGCTGGGTACTATGCAGTTTGGTTGGTCGATAAACGAAGCTGAATCGTTCAAAGTACTCGACGCCTACGTTGAACGTGGTGGAAATTTTATTGATTCAGCCGATTGCTATAGCTCCTGGGCATCCAACATGGAAGGCCTCGAGAACACAGGAGGGGTGTCGGAGGCTATCGTTGGTAATTGGCTTGCTGAAAGAAATAACAGAAGCGAAATAGTACTGGCAACAAAAGTTCGAGCAGCAATGGGTGTCAAGTTTTCTGATTCTAGAGCCACATACAAACAAAGAGAAGGCCTATCACGTCGATGGATAACGCAAGCCTGTGAAGATAGCCTTACCCGCTTACAAACAGACTATATCGATTTGTATCAAGCACATTTCATTGATCCATTGGTTCCCATTGAAGAAACCTTATCGGTATTCGATGATTTAGTAAGACAAGGTAAAGTGCGATACATCGGTTGTTCTAATTTCAGTGCTTGGCGATTAATGCAAGCATTGTGGGCCTCCGACAAAACTGGCAAGGAACATTTCATAAGTTTGCAACCTGAGTACAGCTTGGCCTCTCCTGTTAGAGCTGACTTTGAGTCTGAGCTTGCAGCTGTTTGCGTTGAATACGGTGTTGGAGTGATTCCGTATAGCCCATTAGCTGGTGGTCTACTCACAGGTAAGTACCGTAAAGGTCAGCCGCTGCCCGAAAGTGTTCGAGCACAAGAGAATTCAAAGAACCGTTTTAGCGAAAAAAACTTTGAAATTATTGAAAAAGTGGTCGAAATTGCCATGAGGTATTCTATAAGCGCACCTGCTGTTGCCATAAACTGGTTAAGAGCCAAACCATGGGTATCGGCACCTATTGTTGGAGCGAACTATCCCGAACAACTTTTCGGTGTGCTCGATGGTTTGGATGCCGCGCTTACTGCTGCCGACATAACTGCATTGGACAATATTAGCGATTATCGTCGCTCACGAACCACCTTGGAAACCTAATGACAATACGACTCATCAATTCAGAACACGCTCCAACTCCAATGGGGCCTTATACACAAGCGCTTGAAGTCACTAATACCAAAAGGCGGTTGTACATTAGTGGGCAGGCTCCGGTGGATAGCAATGGAGAAGTTGCAGGTAGCTTTAAGGGACAAGCCGAAACTGTTTGGAAGAACATCATTGCTCAGCTAAAAGCAGCTGACATGTCGGTCGAGAATATTGTAAAGGCCACAATCTACTTGACCGATAGAGCTCATATACAAGAAAATAAAGAAGTTCGGTTGGTTGCACTTGAAGGGCATACTCCAGCATTAACTGTTGTGCTGGCTGGTATGTTTGATGAGAGCTGGATGTTGGAGATTGAGGCTATCGCTGAGATCTAGTTTAATTTAAATTAGTTGTACCCGATCACAGCAACAGGTTGCTAATTCAGAAGCCATAATTAGACACTAGCACCCATCGGAAGCCCTATAACAGCGGCGGTATATTCGTTCACGAATGGTAGCTGTGGGCACGAAGCACGCGTTCGTAAACTCCATGTAAATTTAAATCTGAACGTCTGCTTTGCAGGCGTGTGGCTCAGCTAATAGAGTGTTGCGACAAGGCCGCTCGGTAACTAGACCGACGGTTTCCCTTGGTAGTGACACTTTTACACATAATTGATACAGGCATTCGAATGAGCTCACCTCTACAAACTGTGCCTCTATTGTTACCAGTTTTATCCTGCCCTATTACGGGTTGTGAATTTTCAAGGCGTTTGGGTGCATCAATAAATATGGCATCGCACTGGAACTGACCTGGTATCACTGACCGGTATCACGATCGAGCTGGATTTACCTGAAGACCAGGATATTTATAAACCCTCGGCATCCCGACTCGTCTTCATGGCCATTGTTGATGTACTGGCTGCCGGAGTCGCTCGCAAGCATCCAGAGCGAGTCAAAGAAAACTTACGCCGAATTCGCACGTCTTTGGTGAATTTGTCTAAAGATATGAGTCCTTAACCCATAGGAGAATAGGGTGCTGGTCGGCCAGGCTGCCCGGTCAGCACCGCATCAGTAGCTACGTTGGATTCTGTGAGAAAGTCGTTCATCTATCCTGTATTACTCGCGTGAGAGCGAAGTGTGACAGGCGTAAGCGCTAAATTAGTTCGCTGTAAAACTCGCGGTGACCGACAGAAAAAGGTCGATGCCAGTATGTTTGATGTCGAAAATGAGCTGCACAATCATAGAGAGTCTTTCATTTTCTAATATTGTAGCCAGCCATCGCCACGCCGAAGGCAAACGCAAATAACAGATAATCGAGTATTGTCATGATCGAACCTGACGATACTTTCAGCGAGTAATAGAAAACACCCAGTGTTCCAAGAATTGATAGCGTCCAGCCCAATACTTTGCGGACACGCTTCTCGGGTGGGGCATCACTTCTCTTTTCATTTTCTCGCGCTTCAGACATTTCCTTATATTTTGCTTTGTGGGTATTGCAGCGTCGAGTAACAATCACAGTAGTTACCGACAGCTTGCTCAGCCGTCACATTCTCGTATCGTTCCAACAAATATCCATCTGGCACTACAGTAGAAATGACATTTACGGTAGGCATTGACTCGGCTCGGTTATCGGATACGAATGGCTATCGACAATCTCGAAATGATTGCCACTCATCTCAATGTACTACTAATCTCGTACAGTTATGGGCGAAGAAAATTAGTAGCCCAATCAAATTTTTTCAGTGAGAATTAAATGCCGCGACCCACTCTCCTTCTGGCAGGCCTTCTGGCCGGTTGTACCACAACTATAGAGCCGGAAGAAAACGCACCAGCACATCACCGCCTAGACGGTACTTTTGTCAACACCAACGGCGAAGCTATAGCTAAACCGTTAAGCGATCTTATCAAGTGGCAACGCGAAGCTCCTGATGTCACACCGATTAAACTACCTAGCGAACCGCCTCAATTTGACGCCCTCGTCAATCCAAGCACACCACAGATTACATGGATTGGTCACAGTACATTTCTGCTGCAGGTGGATGGCCTAAATATTATCACTGATCCTATGTTTTCCGAGCGGGCTTCGCCAGTCAGTTTCGCAGGGCCCAAACGTACCACTCCACCCGCCCTGTCGATAGAACAGCTTCCCCCTATTGATATAGTCTTGATCTCGCATAATCACTACGACCACCTCGACAAACCCACCATCAAGGCATTGCAAGCTAAACAAGTAGACAATTCTCCACATTATTACGTACCGCTAAGGCAGAAGGCCTGGTTCGATAAACTCGGCATTACTCAAGTAACCGAGTTGGACTGGTGGGCTAGCGAAGCTTTAGGCAATACCACGATACATGCGGTTCCTGTTCAACATTGGACCAGCCGAAGCCCCTTCGATCGGAACAAAACGCTGTGGGCGGGTTTTCTCATCGACTCACCGAGCCTTCGCACCCTGTTTGTTGGCGATAGTGGCTACTCAGACGACTTCCAAGCGATCGCAAAACGGCTGGGCAAGGTCGACCTGGCCTTAGTGCCTATTGGAGCCTACGATCCTCGCTGGTTTATGAAGGCCGCCCATATGAATCCGGAAGAAGCCCTGCAAGTGGTTCAAGATGTGGGGGCTAAGCGAGCCATAGGAATGCATTGGGGTACCTTCCCACTTACTGACGAACCCATGGCCGAACCTGGTGAACGTGCCGCGGAGACCGGAATTATCGAGACGCCTAAACCAGGTCAAACCCTTGATCTAAGCGACCTCTTTGTTCAATGACGATAAACGGTGCGCATGGAAGAGCATCACACCTGTGCTCCAGTCACCATTTAATGCTAACTCAACATCCTATCTAGACCAAGAAAACCCGGGTGCTTGAAACAAGCAACAAATCAATTCAGTCAACTACCCGCCTTACACGTTTTAGGGTTCTGCATTGTGCTTGAAGTATGCAGAACAATGGGCGGAAGCGATCCGCGAACAACCTATTCTGATAGTTAAGGCACTGTCGACTTAACGATCTCGCCCCCCTTGATGATGGTGGAGATGCCCTCACCCTGGCCAGAAAGTATGGAGATATCCTCTAAGGGATTAGCCTGTACCAGGATGACATCTGCAAAAGCGCCGGGTGCCAGTGTGCCGATGGTTCCCTGCATTTTTAGTAAAGTGGCTGCTATGACGGTAGAGGCGGCTATCACTGTTTGATTGGAAAGTACTTTAGCGCGCAGTTCGAACTCACCCGACTGGTGGGGTTGCATACCACCGAGTAAATCGCTTCCATAGGCCATGGGTAGTTTCGCCTCAGCCATGATCGAAAGTGACTCAAGTCCCCTTAAGCGCACATTGTTGACTTTAGCAACAGAGTCCGGCGGCAAACCGAGCGAAGCTCCCTCAGACAGAAGTTTGTCATAGGTGATTAACGTTGGACAGGCGATGCATCCAGCCTTGGCGGCCAGGCGCGCCGTTTCAAGTGTAATCAGATTGCAGTGCTCAAGCGAATGAACTCCGCATTCGACAGCTCGACGGATTGCTTCATCGGTATAGAGATGCGCAGCCGCATAAGATCCAACATTGGTGGCTTCT
>JBGCEO010000155.1:0-6612 GCA_045106475.1 Granulosicoccus sp. | reverse complement strand
GATAGCCTTGATATGTTTCAAAGGCTGCGGCCTTGACAACAACTGGTTTTTATAGCAGCGGATGATGTTCTGCACGCTATATCGACTCGATCGTTCCATGTATCCTGGTCCCATCCTTGGGTTGATACATCAAACATCATGCGTACACGACTTGTCAAGACACACTTAGCTCCGGCGGTAGCCGGCATGTTCAACAGCCGCATTCACCTGCGTTTGATATTTCCCGCCCAGAGCGGCAGCGTCGGGAGGGCAATGTCAAATGACAGGTTCCGGGTAGGAGCGGCTGTTACCAGCCGCGCCCCCCACAGATCCGTACGTGACCCATTCGGTCATACGGTTCCTCGGCAATCAGTATCTTGGCACACTGACGTATGACCATCAACCCGGCAAGCGGTTATACAGCATGAACGATGCGCGGCTTGGGCAGTGGATAGCGTTCGAGAAACTTTTCGAATGCTACAAACGTCAGGTAGCCTTTACTTGAACGACTACCTAACCAGCGACGCCACATATCCAACGTCTTCTCGTAGACCTCCTCAAGCATTCGATAGTTGCCACGGATACCGTAGTATCCATAATGTCCTTGCAACTTCCTGCTCAACGATTGGCGCTGCTCGTTAACCAGCATATGCCGATTCCAGCGACACCACGTCCACAACGCTTTCAGTGATCGGCGCAGCCTTTGCACGCCGTCTTACGACTAACAACCCAATGCCCACTTCTTGCCTTGCACCAGTAGTGGGTAAATCCAAGAAAATCGAATGTACCAAGCCCACTTCTGTGTGTCATGCGTTTCGACGGACGCCAAAATGGCACCTGCCGCGTCTTCTCTGGATGAATCTGCAGCCCATACTTGGCAAAGCGCTTTGGGATGACCGCACCAAGACGATCCGCATCACTGGCAAGCTCACAGCCGATGACAAAGTCATCGGCAAACCTGACCAGAAACGCTTGACCGTGTAATCTCGGCTGTACTTCGTGGACAAACCATTCATCCAACACATGATGCAAATAGACGTTCGATAACAACGGACTGATCACACCGCCCTGGGGTGATCCATTGGCTGGGTAATACAGCACCTCACCATCGAGTACGCCTGCCTTTAACCACTTATTGATCAATCGACGTATCACCCGGTCTTTCACTTTCATATCCAGAAAGCGATTCAGCTGACGGTGGTCAATATCATCAAAGAAGTGGCTTACATCTGCATCGTAAATATTGCTCACCTTGCATTCAAAACAGCTTTCCCTGAGCTGACTCAGCGCTTGATGCGCACTGCGACCGGCACGGAAACCGTACGAGACATCATGGAACTGTATCTCATAGATTGCCGACAATACCATTTGCACCGCACGCTGGAGAATCTTATCTTCCAGCGCCGGAATACCTAATGGCCTGCGTTTGCCATCTTCCTTGTCGATCCACAGTCGTCGCACTGGTAAAGCTCGATAGCGATTTTCGTGGACGCGCAGATGTAGCTCGGTCAATCTTTCCACCAAACCCTCTGCGTACTCTGTTGCTGTCATGTTATCGACCCCTGCTGCTGCATCCTTGCGCAATCGCAAAAACGCTACTTGCAGAAACTCGATATCAATCAGGTGATGCAGCGTTGTGAACACCCTCTCCGGGTGTCTTCTCGCTTGCTCTGCTAATTGATGAAGTTTTGTTGAGACAGTTTCTGATCTCATAGTATCTCCCGTCGGTCTTCTCATCAATACGTCATACCCGGCTTCTCCTTCCCTACAGTGGCTCCTAAGGGCTTAATCGTTCGCCACCTTCCCGCTCACCACAACAACTGAATGAACATCGGTACTATGATCCGCTAAGACTTCCAACCGCACATACTGAGGTCCTCCGTTATTCACTTGTTCCCCAGTACCTGATTTCCCATATCGACATATTCGTGTTCCCGAAGGCTCGTTTATGGGCTCGACACGCAACCCTCAAACGCCGGGCACTTTGGTATACCGGTATTGCCTATGTCCGGTTGATGGTTCAGGATACGGTCGGATCTCTCCAGTTCCCCGATTACCCCTCTATTCACATGCCCTGGTCTCAGATCCCGGTGGTGTTCACACACTCGCCTTATCGTGTGTCGAACTACTGCCTTCCAGCCATTGCAAACTGTCGGCTTTACCCTGCCGAGGCAGAGCCATCCTCTCGGACCACAACGTACATATTTCGGGACTCCATACACGGCCTGTGAACTCGCTACACCCTGCTTCAGACACCACCTGTTGGTGATCGCCCTCAGGTTCGCTACTTGCCTGCTGGCTAAGCGTTGGCATGGCAGGATTTACACCTGCTGGGTAACATCAATCAATTTCAGGATTAACACCTCCTTCCCAAGATTCGAGATTTATCTGGACACGAGCAGTGTTTTGTTCGGTCGGTGCCGTAATGTTGATACTCTCCGAATATCGTCACAATCTGCAAATGCTGGTACAACATCATTTTCGTATAAGGTATGTATCTCAATACACCAATGAATATTTGAAAATAGAAATCATTCCAACAATATTGCACCTTCTATCCTTGAGGCTTTTCTATCAAATGTCACTAAAGGAATTCGATTTTTAGTCTGTGCGCTTGCAATATGCAAACAATCCGCGAAATCTGCATTGTTGTCTGTGTAAAGGCTAAGTGTAACTTCGATTGCTGATTCATCCTGAAATTCTATCTCACGTACTTCCAGTAGACGATTAAAAGTATCGATGATCATCGCTTTGTTAAGTTCGTAAAGTGATCTTAGTACCCACTCAAGTTCGACTGAGACTGATACTGGGATAAACAACGATTCGTGCGTGGAAGCATCTTCAATATATTTTTTTGCGATCTCGAATTGTTTCTTGTCATCCGCTACCAGGTAGCGCACCAGGACGTTTGTATCAAGAGCAGGCATTTCAGCTCATCTTCATATCTTTGATTGCAACTTTCTTAACATTTGTTTTAATCGTACCTGCTAATGACGTCACCGACCGGTTTTTCGCTCGCATCACTGTGGTCCCATTAGGTAGCAGTGTGAATACGACCTTGTCCTGCGGCCCAAGATTCATTTTCTTCCTAATTTCAGCGGGTATGGTAATTTGCCCTTTACTGGTAATCGCAGCTTCAGCCATTTCATTTATCCTTACATTTATAGATATTGTAAGGCGTTTAAGATGCGTTTTCAAGACCTAATATCAGGTATCGTTCTCGTTTACGTGTCGAATTCGCTCAATTTAACTCCCTCAATTGGAATTGATAAAACGATGTAACTTAAATAGCTTTAGATTTCCCCTTTGTAAACCGAACAGCCTCGATGAGCAACAGTTGCGCTTAGGGTGTGTTCTGGCGTTGCCAGTGTTGCGCGCTGAGCGCAACTGATTGCTCCATAGTCCTGTTAGATTTGCGCCGCGAGGTTAAATAACAGACTGGAAAACAGCACTGTGCCCAGTCCGAACTATCGCATGTCGCAAAAGCCTCATATATATGGAATTTTAAGATGTCCTTGTTGCACTACTATGCTGGCCTCTCAGGTGCATATAGCTGCACTAGGACCTCTTTTAGTATCTCAGTAGAAGCATCGCTAAATTCCAACCCACCTGAAAGATCTACCAATCGTTGTTTTACCCTTTCGATATCAGATTTTAAAGGCAGATGAAGCTTGCGAAGTGATCTGAGAAAATAGAAATGCGCTTCCTTCGTATGCCCTAAATCTGACAACGCCATTGCAGTTTGAAATAGGTTTGATGCTTTCTGATGACTTGTAAACGTAAAATCGCCTAACTGGTAAGCTTTTACACAAAGTTCTAATCGTATCTCTGCATTTTTATTGCTGTTTCTGCAACCTTTTGAAAACCACGCAGTTGTCATCACATACGTAACGAAGCAAATAAATATCGCAATGAATAATAATTCAATTTTTCGCCTGTCTATTCTAAACATGTTGCTTATGACACTAAACGGATTTTGATAGTTAATTCAGGTATTTTGGCCAATCACTATGATTTTGCTTGCACAAACACGAAATCACTTGCGTGATAGACGGAATGTGTTTATCAAAAATTACATCAAATACGACAGTCTGCTGTTGGCCGAAAGCCGAATTATATTTCAGCACCTGCAAAAGCCCAAAACCAATCGTTGTTTGATACAGACATAATCCTACCAAACCGCATCAGAGTAAATCTAACAGTCGCATTCACCTGCGATTGACATTGTTCGACCAGAGCGTCAGCGTCGGGGGAGCAATGTCAAATGACAGGTGCAATGCTTTGTTATGTCGTTTTTTATTTATAAGCTATCCTGCTTTCCTGGATCAACGTCTGGCACTTTACCCATGAAGCTATCAGAGTCCTGCCTATTTCCCTTTTTAGCCTCATTGTGCAAATAGTCTTCTGTCATCAACGCAGACATTTTTTCAGCAGCAGCAACTACTAGAAATTGGTTTATTGATATTCCTTCGTCTTGCGCGAGTTGTTTTATTTTCTCGTGGAGCGACTCAGGCAATCTCACCGTCATTGTGCTCATTGATCTTCCTCTCTAATAATTCGTAGAAACTCCTTCGCACTTACTGGGACTATCCCCGTTGTTTCTTCAACATCCTTATCGCGAAAATCTTTCAAATTGTGAGTAACAATATATTTTGACTTTGATGTGAACGCAGCTTCTAACACCATATCGTCCTTCGGGTCTTTCAGCCATGGCCGCCATAAATAGTAAGGGTCTACGCGGATTCGTGTGGGTTGATCTTGGTCACCAATCCCCTAATCAATCTATATGGATAGCATATTAGCCGAGATCGGTGACTTGCAAAGTTGTGTCGTTTTTCAGGTAAGCTTCGAGCATGAAAAGCCCCAAGTCAATTCGATCACTGCTCTGCTTTCCAGGCTTCACTGCTAATGCGATGTTGAAGGGTGTCTTTGGTGATCGACATTCGCGAATCATCACCCTACAGCGCCGAAAAAAACAGCAATCTGTTCCCGATGTGGGTTTCGGTGTAAATCCCGATACGATCGCAAAACCCTACGGGTGCGTGACCTGTCTGTCGCTGCCTGGCGCATCTATCTTGAGTTCGAGCGTTGGCGGGTCAAGTGTCCAATCTGTATGTCAGTGCACGTAGAGCATCTGGATTGGCTGGCTAAGAATCCGAGATACACACAGCGGTTCGCCATGCATGTGGGTAATCTGTGCCGAGATATGACAGTGAGTCGAGTTGCTGAGATTGAGCGTCTGCATCACAGCACGGTAAAGGACCTGGACAAGCTTTATATGCGCCGACAGGTTGAATTGGCGGGTGCGCCGACACCGCGTGCCATTGGCGTGGATGAGATATCGATACGCAAAGGTCACAACTATCGGGTCATTGTCAGTGATCTGGATCGACGCCGCCCGATCTGGGTTGGTGGCGAAGGTCGCAAGGAAAAAGACTTGGATGAGTTCTTCGAATCCATCGGTAAAACAAAGAGCAAACGCATCAAGCTGGCCGCTATGGATATGTGGAAAGCCTTCAGGAATTCGACCCTGAAGAATGCTCCGGATGCGTTGATCATCTATGACAAGTTTCATATCATGAGCCACCTGTCCAAAGCACTTGATCAGGTTCGCCGAGAGGAATACAAGAGACTTAGTGGTAAGGACAGAAGCTATATCAAGGGCCAACGATACACCGTCCTGTCCAACAAGGAAAATCTGGATCTAGACGGGCGCAGATCGTTGAAGAAGTTGCTAGCTGCCAATAGCCGGTTGAATACAGCCTATCTGCTCAAGGAAATGTTTGGACAACTGTGGGATTACAAAACAGCCCGTGGTGCTCGTACTTTCTTCGATCGATGGAAAGATAGTTTGAATTGGAAAAGGCTCAAGCCGTATGTGAAGTTTGCAGCGATGGTGGAAAGACACTGGGATGGAATTGCATCGTACTGCCACCCTGACAACAAAGTTAGCTTGGGCTTGGTCGAGGGTGTCAACAATAAGATACGAGTGATACAGCGCAAAGCCTATGGTTATCGTGATGAAGAATATCTGAAGCTCAAGATCATTGCTTCATTCCTACCACCACTACCCAAAAACTCTCAAATCAACCCACACGAATCCGCGTAGACCCAATAGTAAATAGGCTGTTTGTGGGCAATACTTGCAAGATACCTGGTGAATCCAATTACTTCGCTCTCGGTATAATAATTATTCCAAATATCCGGTCGAAGCAGTACATCTTGGTATTCCATGTACAAGGGTACCGTCAGGACAATTTCAAATTTTACTGATGGCAGCATGGACAACACGGCAAAAGATGCTCCTCGCTGCGTATTCTGGCGAAATCTGATCATCCGTTCTGGAAGTAAATGATCGCCGATTCCCCCCTGTGTCAGGATAGTTGTCGCCTCTTTTATTGAACACGAGGGGCGGTGGGAATGAGCTGTGAGAGAACGAACTTCAGATGAATACAAACAGGCATTGCTTCAGCGGATGATAGATTCCCCGCTGTCTCAACGTCAGTTTGCTATCGAAGAAGGAGTTGCCCAGTCAACGCTTCATAAATGGAAAACACAGTTTAACGTTGGTTCTGAAGAGCGTACTGTTCATCGTTCATCAGATCGCTGGACATCGCAGGAGAAGTTCACGGT
>JBGCEO010000154.1:0-15118 GCA_045106475.1 Granulosicoccus sp. | reverse complement strand
ATTGTTTGAGCTTTAGATGTCGAGAGAAAAACAGCCAGAATGTACTCGTTCCACGCCAGGATCAACACCAGTAAGGTGGTCGCAGCCAGGCCGGGTTTAGCTAAGGGCAATACAATTTCCCAGAACGTTCTCAATCGGCTAGCACCATCGAGTTGCGCACTCTCCTCAAGCTCAACAGGAATACCGTTCATAAAATCGTACATCAACCACACTACTATGGGCAGATTCACCACCGTGTAGGTCAGAATCAGCGCCATATGAGTATCTAGCATGCGCAGGTTCTGAAACATCATGTAAATAGGAACCACAGTAACAATTGGCGGCAAGATTCGTTGTGAAATCATCCAGAATAAAATATCTGCATTACCCACCGATTTTTTAAAAGTACGTCCTATGCTTCGTACCAGAAGGAACCAAATCGCAACGGCTACACCCACCGAAATTTTCCAGTCAACACCCATCTTCCAGACAACAACACAAGCTGCAATCATGGCAACAACAAACATCAGAATATTGCCAAACTTGGGACGGTAGCTGATACGCGCCAATGCATAGGCTGCCATTGAACCCACCGAGATACACAGCAAGGTCGACAGTACGGCAATTATTATACTGTTCAAATAGGATCGAAGAGTATCCTCATAATCGATGACCAGCAATTCTCGCCAGGCATGCAGACTTGGCGTAAAATCGATCCACGGCAGATAGACAGGTCCGCTATTAACGTCAACTGCTGTTTTAAACGAGGTAATCAATATCCAATACAAAGGAAAGCAGACGACCGCCGTCCAAATTGCTAGCAGACTGTAGACAAACAACGCTGTCACAGGCGACATACGGCCAATGGCAGGTGCCTCGAACAGCATACTTATAAGCGTGCGGCGGTGTGCTTGCATCAGACGCGACTGTTAATCATGCGGAGCTCTGGCGAAGTTTGCCAACGACAACATAGTTAAAAAATGACACGCATACGACGACTGTCGTGAACAACAGCAGATATGCGATTGCTGCGGACTGTCCCAAGTCCAGGGATCGCCACGCAAAATAGGAATGCAGAGACATTGACTCGGTTGCTATACCAGGTCCACCTGCCGTCATGATATTGGGTAAATCAACAAGCTTAAATGCTTCAATAAACCTGATCAGCATGACCGTTGCAGCCACAGGTAACAGTTGTGGCCAGGTAATTTCGCGAAAAATCTGCCAACCGCTGGCACCGTCAACTTGCGCAGCTTCATGGTGATCTTTGGGAATGTTCTCAAGCGCGGCAAGCAATATGATGAACACGAAGGGTATCCACTGCCAGGAATCGCCGATGATGATAAACACGCGAGCAGCCCAAGGGTCGGTTGACCAGGAAAAATCACCCAGGCCTGCAAATTGCCATACCGGCGAAAACGGGCCTTTGGTTGTATCAGCCAACATCCTAAACGCATACCCAATACCAATGGGCGTAATCATTAAAGGTAGAAAAAACACAACCCGAAAGAAGGTTTTACCTTTAATTGGTTGAGAGCATAACAACGCCAATGACAATCCAATTACGAACTGCAGCAGGCATCCGGCAAAGACATAAAACAAGGTAACGCCCAGTGTCCCGAACTGATGACCACTAAGCAGGGTTGCAGAAAACAGCAAGATGATTCCAAGCCCAACGCTTGCGCTGATGATACGCCCCAGAAAACCCAACCACCAGAATTGGCGGCGACAGTACCTGTACAACCACCAGATTACCCAAACAGTGGCGAGTGCACTAACAACATAGCCCAGGCCACTCATTCCTTTAAAAGTACCCAGGAAATGAAACTGCTCCGAGCCAAAGAATTGCTTTTCAAAATTCTTAAGTCCGACCCAGCGGACTTGATAACTGCCCGCTCGAAGCCTGAATCGCGAAAACGCAATCACGAGGGAAGCTACCAGGGGAAAGATGGAAAACACCAGTATCAATACAACAGCCGGTGTTATGAACAGGGTACTAGCCTGTCTATCGAACCACTCACTTAGCCTGTTGGACAACGTTTGGCCAGGCATGGAAGAATTTTGTGCAAGCGTTTTCGTGTTGCTCACTGCTGCCGCTCCTGCAGATCACTGCGGCAGCAATGGCAACACGTTTTCACTTTTACGTACTCAACCGCTAGTTGGTGATGCCCAGAGATGCTTTGTACATCTCACGCTGAGAATCACGTCCGAAGTCTTCGGTGATTTCTTCCCAACCTTCTTCAATATTGGCAACGGCTTCTTCAGCAGTGATTTCATCAGCCAGAAAGCGTGCAAGTTCACGATCAAGAACATTGCCTTGGTACTGTGCTGTGCCCGGTATGCGCAAGTCAGAAGCCATGTTGGGGTTATTCAAACTGTCTTTGATAGCGCCCAGATAGTTCTCCGCAAACTCTTCACTAAAACCAGCTTCAATCCAGTTGGCCGTGTTATCCAGCTGTGAGTTTCTATACGGGTTATAACCTGTCCAACCCATTGTTACGTCAACATTGGATTGTTCAGGCTGGTTCATGTACGACAAGAAAGCATAGGCGGCAGCTTTAACCTTATCGTCTGCCTTTTTGTTTATCGCACCAGACCAGCCACCAAAGGCAGCAAACGGGCTTATGTTGATGCCGTCGACCGCATTGGGGCAAATCTCAGGCGTGCAATCAACAAGCTTACCCGTTTCCCGATCGAGAACTCTTGATGTACCAGGCATAGGTGTAGCTCCCATTTTGTCGCGTATAGCTGCGCCCGATTCGTCGATAGACAAAGGACCAATATCGCCCCAATCAATCGCCAACGCACAGCGGCCGGACTGAACAAGTGCTCGTGTATCGCCAATATCCTGGTTCAGTTCTTCGGCAGGTCCGTACTCACCAGTGGCCTTGTAAACATTTAAAGCTTCGATCCAGGCTTCGTTGTTGATAAGCGGCTTCATGGTCTCAGTATCAAAGAAGATACCTTGGCCTGTGCCCTGTGTCTGGCTGAACGCAGCAGCAACGGACATGATGGCGAAGTAGGATTGCGCATTACGCTTCTTGAAAATACAGGAGCCGTAGTCTGGCTCACCATCACCATTAAGATCTTTGCCATGTGTTGCCTTTGCAGCGGCCAGGTATTCATCCCAGTTTCGCGGCGCGGCTATTCCCATTTCGTCAAAGATATCGCGGCGGTAGTAAAGCATTTGGAAATCGCCATCGATCGTAATCAACTTGGTTTTGCCACCAATCTTCTGATTGAACTCCCGGAAGAACGGCGCGATATCGTCGAACTGTAATTTCTCATCAGCTTCGACATAGGGCGTGAGATCTTCGAGTAGATCACCATCGGCCAACTCCACAGCCCATCCAGAAGCAAACACACCCACATCGATAGAGTTGGTGCCGGTTGCCCAATCTGTCAGAATTTTCTGAAAGAGCTCGGCAAACGGTACTTCATTGACGCGAATTTTTGCACCGGTCATTGCGGTGAATTCCTCACCTCTCTCAACCATTCTCTGCGCGATTACAGGCCCTGGACGCGTCAGAATATTGATTTCGATGCCATCGTACTCTGCGGCCATGGTAGGGCTGGCAATTGCTGACGCCAGCAATGCTCCTCCCATCGCACTGGATAATAAATTCGTTCGTTTCATATAGACTCCCCCGTCTAACTTTGGTGTGGTGGTGAATCGGAGCGCTGACGCAGCATGATTTAGGTTGTTTCTACTTGTTACAGATGCTGTTCAGTACAAATATCTGCAGGACCTTCACTTTTTTCTTAGGCACGACAACACAGCAATAGTCTTTGCACACAAAGCTCCAATACAAGCACTTTATGACCGGTATTCACAAGTGTCAAGCGCTATTGGCAAAACAATGACTACATCTGTAAAAACATCGTCAGTGTAAAAAAATTAAACCGCATAGAACGTTGCCAGGTGAAGGCTGAGCTGCGCCGTCACCAGCAAAATACAAGGCCAGCACATCTTACGGTTTTATTTAAGCCCCTCGCAGCGTTAAAGAACGATTGTAGGATTCGTCCTGAATTCGAATTCTAAGTATCACCTACACATGCTTTACATGTTTTCGCGCAAGACGATTCGTCGCATATTCCGTACACTATCCACTTAGCAAAGCCACAAGATCTCATGCCTAAGTCAATCTCCGTTCTTCCTGAACGCTTCGCTGAAGCTGGCTCTCTGGTACACGCCAATATCCCAGTGTACCAATACACTACAAGCCTGACAGACGAGGAACAACGTCGTGGTAAGCACACCCTGATAGAAGTCCTCCGGCATATGCTCATCGTCAGGGAATTCGAGACGATGCTCGGCTCTCTTCGCTCAATGGGCACTTATCAAGACCTATCCTACCGCTATCGCGGTCCAGCACACCTGTCCGTGGGACAAGAAGCGTCCGCTGTGGGCACGGCTCTGGCGTTACTACCACACGATCACATTTTCGGAAGTCATCGAAGCCATGGAGAATTCATTGCCAAAGGCTTAAGCGCCATCGAAAACCTTGGACAAAATTCTCTCGGCCATCTGATGCAAACTCATGCAGATGGGCAATTGCTACGAACTGTCGAGACACACCTGGGCGGAGACAATCAAGCGCTGGCTGAGAACTTCTTGCTGTTCGGACTGTTGAGCGAAATATTCATGTGCTCCACGGGTTTTAACGGAGGTATGGGCGGCAGCATGCACGCGTTTTTTCCACCCTTTGGTGCCTATCCTAACAATGCCATCGTCGGCGGCTCTGCAGGAATTGCAACCGGTGCCGCCTTGCATAAAAAATTGCACGGTGATGGAATCACTGTCGCTATTTCTGGAGACGGATCAACGGGTTGCGGTCCAGTCTGGGAAGCAATGAATTTTGCTTCAATGGCGCAATACGAGACGTTATGGAAAACAAAATCTACAGGAGCCTTACCTGTACTTTTTTTATTCAACAATAATTTTTATGCCATGGGAGGTCAAACCATAGGTGAGACGATGGCCTGGGACCGATTGTCACGCATAGGTTCCGGTATCAATGCCGATGCCCTTCATGCAGAGACCGTTGATGGCACAAATCCATTGGCGGTGGCCGATGCCGTATCACGACAACGAGAAAGACTCATTGCTGGCGATGGTCCGGCCTTGCTGGATATAGAATGCTATCGCAACTCTGGTCACTCAACCTCAGACGCTAATGCCTATCGAAGCCGCGATGAGATCAAAGCATGGCAAGCTCACGATGCTATCGCACGTTATGGTGCTCAACTTGAATCCAGTGGCATCATCAGCGCAACACAAATTCAAGAGATGACAGAAGCGGTCGTAAATCAGGTACGAGCAGTCACAGAGCTTGCAATCAACCCCACCCATGCGCCTCCTGTGGACATTCATTCAAATCCAACACTGATTGGAGACTTGATGTTCAGCCACGACCAAATTGATACCCCTGCGCATCGAATTCCAGACTTAGCGGAACCCGACAGCTGTGCCAGGGTAAGACAAAATGCCAAAAAATCTCGGCACGGTTTGAATGCAGAGGGCGAAGCACTGTCCCCGATGCGCGCCATCACCCTGCGAGATAGTCTGTTTGAACCCATCCTGCATCATATGCTGCATGACGAAACATTGATTGCGTACGGTGAAGAATGTCGTGAATGGGGTGGTGCATTCGGTGTTTATCGCGGCATGTCAGATTTACTGCCACCTCATCGCTTATTCAACTCACCCATTTCGGAGGCTTGCATTGTTGCTACAGCAGTTGGGTATGCATTAGAAGGTGGGCGGGCATTGATAGAGTTGATGTACGCTGATTTTATAGGCCGCGCGGGCGATGAGATCTTCAATCAAATGGCTAAGTGGCAATCCATGTCAGGCGGTAGCCTGAATGTGCCAGTGGTTTTACGTTGCTCGGTTGGTAGTAAATACGGAGCACAACATTCGCAAGACTGGTCCTCCCTAGTGGCACATGTACCCGGTTTGAAAGTGCTCTACCCAGCTACTCCTTATGATGCCAAAGGCCTGATGGCCAGCGCTTTGCTCAGCAACGATCCAGTTGTATTTTTCGAAAGTCAGCGCTTATACGACATAACAGAAATCTGGCACGAGCAAGGTGTACCCGAGGACTACTACACCATAGCCATGGGAGAACCCACTATAAAATGCGAAGGGCATGATGTAACTCTTCTTACCATTGGCCCATCCCTGTTTGCTGCTCTTGACGCCGCGAAAACACTTGAAGAGACCACTGGCCTTAGCGCCGAAGTTATTGATGCACGATGCCTGGTACCGTTCAACTATGAGCAAGTGCTCCGTTCTATTGAAAAGACTGGGCGAATCATCATTGTGTCCGAGAGTTGTGAGCGAGGCAGCTTTTCCATGACGCTAGCGGCCAATCTAACGCGCTTTGCATTTGCCTCACTTAAAGCTGCTCCGAGAGTCCTCGGCGCACCTAACTGGATCGTGCCGGGTGCTGAGATGGAAAGCACCTACTTTCCTCAATCGCACGATATTGTTCGCATAGTGACTCAGGAATTCTATCCGGAACAGGCAGCAGCCACAGATAGCATTCGTGGATGGGATGATCAGTCGCTTGCAAAGCGCGGCTTGTAAGTGAAACCCTTACTTCACATGCATACCAGGCCAATTGATACCATCCGCTAAAACCTATCCATCCTGGATATTGCGATGGATTCTCCCTGATATTCTATTTTTCTATTCCGATCCTATCTAAAGAGAAACAACATGGACACACCTATTGTCGTACCAAACCTTGGCAATGAAGTCAGCGAAGCTCAGGTTGAAGAATGGTTGATCAAGATCGGAGACTCGGTAGCTGAAGGTGATCAGGTGCTGTTGATGACCACACCAAAGGTAGCACTTGAGATAGAAGCTCCGACTTCGGGTGTGCTTAAAGCGATAAACGTTGAAGCCGATGAAATTGTCGAGGAAGGCGCGGTATTAGGGATCATTGGTTCAGAATGATTCCAAACCCCAGTCTGTCAATGCTAGGTGGTGACGGTACACCCGTCCTGCTGATTCATGGCTATGGGTCCGATCAACATTCCTGGGTAGCCACAGCACCAGCGCTGTTTGCATGTGCTCAGGTTTGGGTCCTAGACCTGCCAGCCCATGGGACTTCAGCTACGCAGTGTGGTGATGGTTCACCTCATACACTGGCAAACAGCATTCTCGCTGCGCTTGATCGCGCCAACATAAAAAAACTACACCTGATTGGCCATAGCCTGGGCGGCCGAATCGCTATGGAGATGGCGACCCTTCGCCCATACCAGATTCTTTCACTGGGCCTACTCTCACCTGCAGGTGTTAATGAATCCATAAATCTGGATTTTCTGACTCGCTTCTATCAAGCAAACTCAGAAGACACCGTCAGCAAGCTTCTTTCGATGCTTGTTCACGATCCCCGTCTAATAGCTCCAAAACTGGCATCAGCGGTGCTTCACTACCTACAGAAACCCGGTGTTCGATCCTCACTGGCAACTATTTGTGCAGCACTTAATGAAGCTAGTACATCACGAACCAAGACACTCTCCTCGCTAAACAGCATGAACATTCCAACGATCAGTATCTGGGGCCTACAGGATAAGATCAATGCACCAGAAGAACTTGCTATCAAGGAGCTGGAGGGCATTGCGAAGATGCTTGATAATTGCGGGCACTTGCCTCATATAGAAAAACGCACCAAGGTCAACGAACTGCTGTGTGCGTTTATAAGTAAGCATCAAGCGTTGTAAACACATCCGATGTATGCATTGTTACAGCCTACCGAAAGATGTATGCATTGTTACAGCCTAGCGAAAGATCTATGCATTGTTAGTGCTTACCGAATGATGCATGTCTTGTTAATACTGGCCGATTGATACATGTATTTTAATGCTTGCCGCATCATGCAGCTCACCTGCCCGCTCCGCACCGATGCTGGTTGACGAGGTAGGAAATCGGTGAAGTCGTGTGAAGTCGTGTGAAGTCGTGTGAAGTCGTGTGAAGTCGTATGAAGTCGTGTGATTAGTGTTATTAGTGTGATTAGTGTGATTAGTGTGATTAATTTTGTCAGTCAATAGGCGTCCGTTATTAATTCACTGTAATCACGAAAAAAACAATGAAAGCCAGTTACCAGTCGACAAATTTCACAATCAGTCGTAGTGCCCTGCCGCTCTAACTTGTTATCATTGCAAGAGTTTTTGCTATTTTCGACCGCGAACAAGCGGTTTTCTAACACTTGGATTAGCTCCTGCATAGTTGCTTAGTGTTGTATTGACCCAAAAGGATCTGAACTCATGAACAATGCCCATCTTGCGCGAACCTTACTCAGCGCTGGCATATTCTCTTTAACTCTTGCAGCCTGTAGCAGCAGTTCCCCTCCTGCGACTACTGCGGTTAACGATGCTCCACAAACGCAAGAGCCTCCAGTGGCATCTCCCCCATTGCCCACTGAGCCTACTACAAGCTCACCGTCAAATCCGACCAGCATACCGCCCGGGAACATGCCAGGCGAATTTCCAACATTGCCACCGACCAATACTCCAGGTACCCCCACTACAAACCCGGTGGTAGAAGTCCCAACAGGTACAGAAGACATAGAACCAACCGGTATTATTAGTGGCGCATCGATTGGTTTGGCCGTCGGCACCTATTTTCAGGGCACTCCGCCGGCTGCAGTAGGGTCAATCGTTCTTAACGCATTAACCTCTAACGAAAACCTGTCAGCTATATCCGGAGGCTCTAGTGAGCTGAGCGTTCAGGCCAATCAACCTTACTCAACGGTTTATGTACTATCCGATGATGGCGGGTACTTTCTAATCCAACTGGATGAGGCAACCATAAACAGTAATCTTGTCATTTCCTACAGCACATTTCTGCTTGATGCAGAACAAGTCGAAATCGGTGTGCAAGTATCAGATGCACAAGGTGCCACCAGCGCTGAGCAAGCAGTATCAGTGAGTTCAATCGCAGTAGGCACCGGCGACCTTCAAGTGAGTGTAAGTTGGGATCAACCTACAGATGTTGATTTATACCTCACCGAACCCGACGGCAATGTTATCAATTTTATTTCGACAGGATCCCCATCTGGAGGTCAGCTGGATCTTGATAGCAATCCTTTTTGTTTTATCGATGACATAAACAACGAAAACATAACCTACGATGGCTTTGTACCGCCAGCGGGTGAGTACATCGTATTAGTCGATTATTTCTCTGCCTGCGATATAACCACGCCAACCAACTTCGTTGTCACAGTGCGCGCTAATGGAACAGTACAACGATTTTTCGGTGAACTACTGCCACCCGATGCATTTAGTGCCCCGCGTGAAGTAGCACGCTTCGTAGTTCAATAGCAGATTACGCGCTTCATGGCTCATGGCTCTTAAGCTCTTAAGCTCATAGCTCTTAGCCCTGAGCCCTGAGCTGATGGGTCATAGCTCTTAGCACAAGCCTCCTGACTCATAGTTCATGGGCTTAATGACCCATAAGCTCGATAGCTCGATAGCTCGATAGCTCGATAGCTCGAAAGTAGATTAGTCGATGTCGTTTTTTTAGTAACCTCCTAAATACTCAGGCTCCCCCGCGACGTTGAGCTAGTGGTGTCAACTCGGTCGCGGGATAGCTTGATAAACTCTTTACTGGAAAGTGTAAGCGCACACCTTGTTGCCTGCCGGATCACGCAGGTAACCGGCATACGCGCCCGGCAAGTGATCACGTGGACCCGCCGCGCCTTCGTCCGATCCACCTGCAGCAAGTCCGGCCGCATGAAATGCGTCTACGTCTGCCGGCGTCGCTGCGGCAAAGCCAATGGTGACTCCATTGCTCGACGGGGATCCGCCTGCACCCGGCTTGAGAACCAATAACGCTGGTTTGTCTTTACCGTACAACATAATTGTGTCTCCGAATGGTCCGAGGTTTTTAATGCCCAAGGCACCAAGCGCTGCATCATAAAACTTGCACGAGGCGTCAAGATCGGACGCGCCGACTGTAGCGTGGGAAAAGACATCGTTTCCGGAAATTACTGGATCTGCCATGATTTTTCTCCTAATGGTGATATTTTAAGTTGATATAACTCGTATGCATGACGTAGTTACACTTGCGTTTTGCAATGTTGTTGATTGGCAAAGCGTAGAAGAACAATCCAACATTCCAATGCTCGAGGTTCTCATGAACATATGTCTTTGTGCAAACAAGCGTACAAGTCACCGTCATAACTGGATAAACCACTGAGTCAATTAATTTGGGGTAATCTGCACCGGTGCGAGCTTCGGACTTCTTGAAAGCCGGCCTTGTGTATCAAATGGGTCACCAATGTGCGGTATACGTTGCCGTAGGTAGGCAACATCTTGCCCTCGGCTGCCAACTGCGCAACAAAGACTGGATAGTATTGATCTACAAGCTGGTGAAGAAGAGTCCGTTCAGGGCGGTGACGCTTGTAACCGAGCGTGCCCACGCTGGCGTCCATTCCAGCTGACAACCGCACCATGACGCATCCTTGCGAAATAGAGTGCTTGCAGGCTAACACCCACCTCCGCAGTCCACCATTGTCATGCACCATGAAAAATGGATTCGGCACGATGTCGCTGATTTACTTCCACGAATTTTTAGAAAGTACCGTAATTTGTAAATTGAAGCAGATTGGCGAGTCCACACGATCCGTATGGTGCTATTCGATTCTTGCTGTTGTATCCGGACTCCAGATGGTCACAATTTGCGGACTTCAGATGGTCACAACATCAAAATCAAAGCGCGGACTCCAGATGGTCCCATTGTGACCGTCCTACGCCCGAACCGGACTTTAGATGGTCCCGGTCCTCCGAGGTCATACACCCTCTTTATCAATGTTGTACTCATCTGAAAAGGCCATCTGAAAACGCAGTTGATCTGTGTGGCAGCTAAAAACGGTGTATATTCTCGCTTTAACAGGGAGAATATAGATGAAATTAAATGCCGAACAACTTGCGGAATTTGACAAGTCAGGCTATTTGTTTTTTCCCAGTTTATTTAGCCCCGATGAAGCTTCATTACTCAAGCAGGAAGCTCAGCGTGTCTATGCCTCTGACAGAAAGGAAGTCTGGCGCGAGACGTCCGGAGTCGCACGCACAGCATTTGCCGCTCATACCTACAATGAGGCGTTTCGCAGATTGGGCGCGCACCCGCGGTTGATCGAACCCGTCGAAGCACTACTAGACGGCCCGGTATATATGCATCAGTTCAAAGTAAACGCAAAAGCAGCATTCGACGGTGATGTCTGGCAATGGCATCAAGACTACGGTACCTGGAAGAGAGATGATGAGATGCCAGAACCTCGTGCCATGAACATTGCCGTATTCGTAGATGATGTAACTGCAGCAAATGGACCTCTGCTGTTTATACCTGGTAGCCACAAACTAGGCGTCGTTGAAGCTGGCCATGACCTGCAAACCACATCCTATCCATTATGGACACTTGATAGGGACAAGGTAACAGAACTTGCTCAAGCGGGCGGTTGTGTTGCCCCAACAGGTCCTGCAGGTAGCATGCTTGTATTTTCATCACTGCTGGTACATGCCAGTCCAGCTAATATATCGCCATTTGATAGAACTATCGTTTACCTCTCACTTTGTCATGTTGACAACCATATCAGAGCTTTTAATCGCGATGAATGGATAGCCCACCGAGACTTCACGCCTATAAAACCCCTTGACGATGATTGTCTGACACAGCTATATGAGCAAACCATGTGTGAGCCGGCATAGCCAACTATGTACCTGTATAACGAACTTTTAGCACGAGCCAATACCGATAATCCCGTTCGTGTTGGACTGATAGGTGCTGGTAAATTTGGCAGCATGTTCCTTTCTCAGGTGCCCTCTACGCCAGGACTGGTTGTCAGCTACATAGCAGATCTAGATCCTGCACGAGCAAAACAAACCTGCCTTGATGTTGGATGGACACCTGAGCTGGTCCAAAGCACAACCTTTACCGATGATGCTTCCGACTTAATGGATATTGCAAATGTCGACGTTATTGTAGAGGCCACGGGAAACCCCATCGTTGGGCTCCGTCACGCCAGGCAATCAATACAAAACGGGTTGCATATCGTGATGGTCAATGTAGAGGCAGATGTGTTGGCGGGTCCATTGCTGGCACGTGAAGCGCGCTCAGCAGGTGTTGTTTTCTCCATGGCGTACGGAGACCAGCCTGCACTGACCTGCGAATTGGTGGAATGGGCCAGATCTACTGGATTTGATGTTGTAGCAGCTGGCAAAGGTACCAAGTATCTGCCCTCTTACCACCACTCGACGCCCGACACTGTGTGGGATCACTATGGTATGACTGCAGAGCAAGCAGCGTCTGCAGGTATGAACAG
The DNA here is from genome assembly GCA_045106475.1 of Granulosicoccus sp. Lineage (GTDB taxonomy): Bacteria > Pseudomonadota > Gammaproteobacteria > Granulosicoccales > Granulosicoccaceae > Granulosicoccus. The sequence goes on along the minus strand of JBGCEO010000154.1, from coordinate 2,807 downwards.
TCAAATGTTCAATAGTTTTCTTGATGGTACTAAATCAGCTCTAGAGATGGCGGCGATCGCCAACGCCACCAACCTGAGTCCACCCAGCAAAGGGTTACAATTTCCCGCCGCAGGTATGGATGATCTGGCGCATGTGCTGCGACCGCAAAGCTGCGGTGGAGTACTTGAAACCAAAGGTCAGGTAGAAGTAGTCACTTCTATCGAACGTGACGGCCGGCCAGTGCATAAGGATTTGCGCTGGGGAGTCTATGTGGTTATTGAAGCGCCGAATGATTATGCAGCCGCCTGTTTTCGCCAATATGGAATGAACACAGACGCCACCGGTCAATACTCAGCCATGTTCAAGCCATTTCACCTCATTGGCCTTGAACTTAATATGTCGATACTCTCTGCAGCCTTACTCAACAAGGCAACAGGCAGCACACAAAATTTCTCGGCAGATGTTGTTGCAACCGCTAAAAAACCGCTTAAAAGCGGTGAGATCCTCGACGGAGAAGGTGGTTTCAGTGTTTGGGGAAAGCTCTATCCATCGTCACTATCGCTCCAAATCGGTGGTCTTCCTATTGGGCTTGCCCACAACGTTCGATTAATCAATGATGTCGAGCAAGGTATGCCTGTTCGATGGCAGGATGTTGATATCGACAAGACATTGGAAGCCGTAGAGATTCGACTGCAAATGGAATCACTGTTTGCGTAGATAGCCAATCGCCAACTGAAAAATATAAAAGAGCGCGGTTATCTCGTTTTTATCACAACGACAGTATCTAGCCTCCCTATCTGCATGATGCCGGGCTTCCTATTTCATGTCGGCTTAAATAAATGATCCCGGCCTACTTGCTCGATGTCAGCTTAAATACCTGATCCCGGCCCACTTGCTCAATGTCAGCTCAAATAACTGATCCCGGCCTACATGCTCGATGTCGCCTTAAATACCTGATCCCGGCCTACATGCTTGATGTAAGGCTACCTACCTGAAGGCGTTTATCTGTCTGATGGCAGTGGAGCCTCGGCATGCATTAAGCCTTCAGATTTCAGATCGCTCCATAAACCTTCAGGAATATCTAAATGGAACCATTCCAAAATCTGTTTCATTTCTGCACGAGAGCGCGGTCCGGGAATAATACTGGAGACACGACTGGATCCCAATGGAAACTGTAGTGCCGCTGCTGGTAAGGGAACAGAATGTGATGCGCAAACCGCAGCGATTGCTTTTACCTTATCAACAACTTCACTGGGTGCCTTGGCATAGTTCCAAGTGTCGCCACCAACAAGAATACCTGAATTAAACGGTCCGCCCAGAATGATGGAAGTACCTGCTGCTTCGCAGGCAGGAAACAGATCATCAAGTGGCGTTTGTTCCAACAGCGTATAGCGACCGGCCAACAAAAAAGCATCCCATTGCCCATGTTCCATAGCCTGCTGACAGACTTCCCGTTCGTTGACACCCAAACCGATGGCTTTGATATCACCCGCTGACCTCAATTCATCCAGCGCTTTGTACCCACCACTCATGGCATCTTTAAATAGAGACTTGTTAAGCTCCTCACCATGTTGCATGACGCCGATATCATGCAGCAACAGGATATCTATCCGACTGACACCAAGTCGTTGCAGACTATCCTCAAAGGAACGCATAACACCACCATACGAGTAGTCATAAATCTGGTGAAAGGGAAAACTGCCAGGCCAATCAGCTGCTTCCGCGCCACTGGGTGCACCAGGCGCAAGGAGTCGCCCTGCTTTGGTTGACAGAGTCCAGTTTTCTCGATGACGTAACCCTCTACCCACAAAGTGTTCCGAGCGACCATATCCATAGAATGGTGCCGTATCCACGTAGCGAATACCGCTACTCAAGGCCTCGTCTATAGCGCCCTCTATATCCTCGTCTGCCACCGGACGATGATTACCAGCCATTGCCGCACAACCTAAGCCAAGTTCAGAAACCTCAAGATGTGTATTGCCTATTTTACGGGTGGAGAATGTTGGCATTGTTTTGTTAATTTTTAGTGGTGAACACCCATTCTATACCAAGTAAACTGCCCCAGTTGAATGGTGATAGCGCGGATAGGATCGACCGAACTACCACGCATCATCCAACCGTTGCAGTCTTTCTCACCGGCAGTGACAGTAACTTCAATCGATCACACAACACATCGATGTAGATATCGATGTGATCGGCCAATCGTTCGGGCAGTTTGGTCGTGCACCAGGTTCGTCGGTTCAATCGATTTACCTTTGCCCGGATGTTGGCAAACGAGTGATTAACGCTGAACAGATAATCAAAGCGAGTTTTCTTCAGCTCACCCTGACCCACAACGCAGCCTCGCTCGCTGATATGAACCGTATGGGTGCCGTTGGGAAAGTAGCGCTTGATCAGCGATGGGTATTGCTGGTGCCCATCGGTTTTAAAGTGCACATCGGCAGGTAAGCAGCGCTTCAGTTCCTCAAACACATCGTGCCGAGCGGCATAACTTTGATCAGCTCGTTTACCGTAACGTTTGCGTGATACTGCTGCCAGACGTCCAAAGGCTGGGATGGACGCTACCCGAAAGAACAACGGGACTCGTACCCCATCAATGACAGCCAACGGCACGGTCAGTGGCTTGCAGTTGGTATGCTCGAAGGTCAGTAGATCATCGAACTGGACAGCCTTTATGGGTCCGTGCTGCTTGATAAAGGCCTTGAGATAGCGACGGTTCTTTTCCCGTGAGAGCCTGGCCTGCCACACCAGCCTGGCTGCAATGGTCTTGATGTTGACCCCGACCAGCTCGGCAATATCCCGGGGGCACATGTTGCTGGCAAAGCAG
>JBGCEO010000153.1:0-13970 GCA_045106475.1 Granulosicoccus sp. | reverse complement strand
AGCCATCGCGTACGAAAAAGGATCTGGGCGCATCGCAGCCCGGGCATCGTGTGTTCACATCCATGTGAAACTCTCGGTTTTGTAGTGTCAGACTTAGCTTATCAGGAAAGTCCATCCCCAGCATGCTGGGGCAGTTTCATCCAAATTTTGATAAGATTGTAGTCAGTGTGCCAATAGAGCGCCTCCCGTCCGCGGCAAGGGATTATCCCATCTTGGTTTTACTCAGCTGAACTCCACCTCTTTTCAGCCTTCACCCGCGGACATAGGCACTCCAATGAAAGGAGGTCTTTATGACCCTGGAATTACCAGCACAAGCAGACATTGAACAGTTAAAAAAACAGGCAAAAAAGCTATTAAAACAGTATCGACAGAATGACTCTGACGCTTTTTCGAAAGTCAAATCCTGCCACCCAAGACCCCAGAATTTTAACGGTTTACGCGATGCTCAGCTCGTTATAGCCCGACTTCATGGTTATAGTGATTGGAATCAGTTAAGCATTGCGGTTGAGCAAGCCAATGACGCGGCAAAAAGCCTGACAGAAAGAGCCGAACTCTTTATTCGACTTGGCTGTACACAATACAGTGGCAACGATCGGCTTCGAAACTATCAGCGTGCACAGAGATTACTGGAAAAATTTCCAGACATTGCAGACTTCAGTTTTTACACCGCATTGGTTGCTAACAATAAGCAAGCAGTTGCCCGGAACCTGGAGTTAGACCCTCAAAAAGCTAACAGCACAGGTGGCCCACTGGATTGGCCGACACTACTATATACAACTTATAGTCGGGTCATAAATCCACAGGATGCTCGCAACTCGATCGATATAACCAAAATGCTTCTACAGTGCGGTTCAGACCCTAACTCACATGTCATCTTACAAGATACCTATCGCTTCACTGCATTAACAGGAGCCTTGGGGGAAGGAGAACAGGGAGTTAATCAACCGGCACATCCTTTTGCTGATGAGATAGCGTCCATACTGCTCAGCGCCGGGGCAAACCCGAACGATGCTCAAGGCCTGTACAACACGATGTTTACAAGCAGTGGCGACAAATGGCTAGCTCTACTAATAAGCCATGGCTTAAACACAGAGCATAGGCTCAATGCGGGAACAGACGCAGGCGACCCTAGCCAGACAACTCTGGATTACCAATTAGGGAGTGCTGTAAATGGTAATCACCAACAAAGAGTCGATATGCTTTTAAACGCTGGTGCAAATCCAAACGCTATCAATATATACGATGGAAAAACAGTACATACAAATGCCTTACTCAAAGGTTACACATCTGTTGCCGATAGACTCTTGCTGAATGGCGCTTCTCCCGAGAGTTTGTCTGTCGACGATGAGTTCAGGCTCGCTTGTAGCAACAACAAAGTGGAGACTATTCAATTCCTGCTAAACGAACATCCCAATTTGAAAGAGAACGCCTCCCTTTTACATCACGCAGTAAGTTATGGTAATTCAGAAATTTACCGACGCTTGATAGACTTCGGATTTGATATCAATGGACAGGAGGACAATGGTAGAACCGTATTACATCACTTTTCATTGAACAATGACGTCAACGAGGTCAAGTATTTACTTAGTAGAGGAGCTCGTTTTGATATCCCCGACAAGTCTCATCAAAGCACAGCGGTTGGATTTGCTGCTTATGGGGGCGCAAATGAAGTAATGCATCTGCTACTTGATCAGTCTCACAACTTTCTTGATGTTGCACTCTGCGCTTATCTTAAACGCGCAACCACCCTACTTGATGAAAATCCTGAGAGAGCTTTTGAATGTACATCAGCAGGTAACTCTGCGTTACACATTTTGGGCATGTGGTTGCATGAAGAACCTGAATACACAGCCTGCATGAATTTTGTGCAACTACTACTGTCAGCAGGGTTAGATATAAACGTGCAAAACCACCAGACACAAAATCCTGTTCAGTTTCATCTAGCCAACGGGTCCGACTCGATGGCCGAGTTGTTAATCGAATGCGGCGGATAGAAAGCAGTCTGCAGCAAACCCTAAAAGAAATTTGAAAACAACACTAGGAGGCCATTTCAGGCCTCCTTCCGGGTTGACCCATAATTTGTTCGTTATTAGTTGGCAATTTCTTCTGGGAAGCCTTGTCTTCGTACATACGTTGGTCTGCTTCACGCAAAAGCTCGCTAACTATAGGGCTGCCACTAACAGGCGATGACACACCAACACTTGCGGAAACCCGTATGCGCTCGTGATTAAAAACTAAAGTGCTGGATGCTGCCTGCCTTATAGTTTTAACAACCGATTGTATCTTTCGCCCCTGACGCCTATCACGTACTAGTACCACAAACTCATCACCACCAAGTCGGGCCAGAAACGTATCGGCAGGTAGATAGGTGTTCAAGGTATCTGCAATAAATTTCAGAAGAGCATCACCTGCCTCATGGCCATGGTTATCGTTAACGGATTTGAAACCATTAAGGTCAAATAAGACAACCCTGCTTTGTAGTGCTGCGCCGTAACCCTTGCCCAACTGTCTGGGAAGATAACATTCAATATACCAACTAAAAAAGCGCCTGTTCGGCAAACCCGTCAAACCATCGCGATAGGCCAGATCTTGCAATGCCAGTGTTCGCTGCCTGGCTTTGAATGAAACGCGCCGTGGCTCATCAAGCACATAGCGAACAGCAAGACCAAGTGTCAAGGCAAAGACCAGCGTACCGGCGATGTATCCACCGATCTCTAAAACCCATAAAAATGCGGCTACTGCGATGAGAACAGAAGCTGCTGTTAGTAGGCAGAGTCTGTGGTCACCTCGAGTACAGAATAGGCTCATGAGCGACATGTCCAATGATTGACAGGTACCCGTTTTGCCGCAAATAAAATGCCACGGACATCAGCTGGAGCTGACAATATTGTGTCTTGATTTTTCCCGTTTTTGTACTAGCCCTGTTTGTACGGAAAGTCTGTGGCATCAAGACCGTATCCGTTTCTTCTTAACAAGCCAAATTCACACCAAACGGTTCAATTCGATCGTATTCAAGGTGAACATTTCTCTTTCCAGCAGTTTTAAAGGTATTCTTACGATCAGGAGAAAGGAGCACATACATGAGCAAGTCCTTGATTGACAAGCAGACGAGTATAAGAAATGTGGAATTAGAGATTCCCGCACTGTGTTTTGGTACATCGGCACTCGGTAATATGCCCGGCACCTATGGCTACCAGACACCCGAAGAACAAGCCTACTCAACTGTAAACACGATCCTGGCAAGCCGCTTCGCATTCTTAGACTCATCCAGAAACTACGGTGATGGAAGAAGCGAACAGCGGATCGGACATGTCATTAGCGAGCTCGGCGGCCTACCGTCTAAAGCGATTCTATCCACCAAGCTGGACAGAGACATGCAAAGCGGGCGCTTTGATGCAGCCCGAGCAAGAGAGTCCCTAGATCAAAGCCTTAAGGCGCTGAACGTTGACCACATCGACATACTGCATTTACACGATCCGGAACACGCCGCGTCGGTGTCAGAAATCACAGGCGTCAATGGCGCACTACCCGAACTCTTGCGCATGAAGGAGGAAGGCATATGTAAAGCCATAGGGCTGGCTGCTGGCAGAATCGACATCATGATGCCCTTGCTACGCGATTGGGATTTTGATGTACTGATTAGCCACAACCGATTTACACTGCTCAATCGCAATGCTGATCCGATGTTTAATCTGGCACAAGAGCGCGGAGTAACCATACTCAACGCAGCACCCTATGCCGGCGGTGTTTTCGCCAAAGGTAGCATTGAACATCCCCGCTACGTATATCAGGAGGCTGAAGATAGCCTGCTGAACCCGATAAGACAAATTGAGGCCTTGTGTGCCAGATATCAGGTGCCGACAGGGGCAGTGGCGCTACAATTCTCGATGCGCGATCCGCGAATAGCTAGCACCATCTGCGGCGTCAGTAAACCGGAGCGAGTTGAGCAGAGCCTCGCCTGGGCGGCAACAGAGGTTCCCGATGCGCTTTGGGACGAGCTGGAGAACCTGACGCCTTCCTACGACGACCCCGAGGCAACCAGGCAGTACACGCCTGACTAAAGGGGCGGTTGGACTGAACACCCCGGTCAATATGCGTGCCACCTGACTCTAGCAGGGGGTTACATTTGCGCACGTTAGTTGCATGTAACCCCCGCTACCGGGTGATTAACATGCGTTTTACTGACATTCAGGCCTGCAAGTCTGGCTCACGCAAACGTATTGAAGATGCAGACTCTCACCAGATGAAAAAGGCATCATTGAGAGCGTTTTTGTTGATTGACCCAAACATGAAAACACCTTTTGAAGGGTTAATAGTCAACAATGAGTCTCTTGTGCGAAACGATTTCGTATATAGCTGCGCAAAGGAAAAGGAGTCTTGGCCGCTTCTCACAGAGCGTAAAGCCCATGCTCTGTGGCAGTCTTTTTATCGCGTCGACGTCTGTCTCGTTCGCAGAAGGTACTGTGCAATTTGGCTTTGGACAGCTGATCGTTGATGCCGAGACCAGCCTATCTGAAGGTTTTGCCTCGGACATCCCCTCTTCGTCGTTCTACATTGACATTCTGGATGTTGGTGAAGTTATCAATATCTCACTGTGCGGAAGTCAAGATAGTGATGCGTTCACCGTAGAGCTGTTCGCGCCATCCAATTACGATTTGCCCGTTCACAGAATTAGTAGCCCCACTGCTAATGTGTCTTGTACACATCCACTGGATAGCTCATTGAGTGATCCCTTGCGATACGTTGCCCAGGAAACAGGTGCGTATCGCTTGTACATTCAAAATACATCGCAACAAGGCTGGCCCGATAGTCACTTTAAACGATTCGATGTATCTGTAACTCCAGATTCAACGACCTTGCCTGATCCCACCATCGCCGCCGGGAGACTCTGGGCCTATACAGTCGGGTTCAATGCACAAAGTTTTTCTCAAACTCATGCTACTGATGCAGATATCTATGCCCTGGTGCCAGGTGGCAGAGAAGACACCCACTATATCTGGCGCCTTGATCTAAATAACTTTGCTGGCTACGCATACAACATATTTGCTAATTCTCTGGGAGTTAATGCCCCGAATTCGGGCTACAGCGTCGAGAAGAATCCTGCTATGCAGCTGCCCAACACGGCAACGTATCAGTTTCCTCAATATGTAGGTATCCCGGCCATAGCACTCAATGAACCTGAACACCCCCCCGTTATAAGAAACCCAAAGTTTCGCGACTCCTCTGGGATTGACTACACGATCTCACCCGGCACGACCCCGGGTTTTGAAGACGATGGCTACTTCAGTTTCGACAACGATGTTACTGGTACCTATTCGATTCTTATAGATTTGAACCAGGACGGAATCTACGGTAACGCTGGTGATCGTCAACTACTGGGACCCGCATCACCGGGTCTTATGAATATACCCTGGGACGGTAGAGATGCAACCGGCAACATACCGGCTGAAGCGATCTACTACGCACAGATAAAAGTGAACATGGGTGAGTATCACTTTATAGCCAATGATGTTGAAACCAGTGGCGGAGATGAAGACGGTTTAACAATATACAAGGTCAACAAAGATGGAACTGAATCCGCTACTTCGGTGTTTTGGGACGACATCACGCTGCTCCCCGGTGAAAACGGAACCAGTAATACACCCCATGGAGGCCTGTCCGGGACACCAGCTGGTCGGCACACATGGGGTAGCTTCGATTCAGGTGGCATCGGTAACGAAAAGTTTATGGATACCTATGTATACGGGCTTTCTACAACGCTCTATACGCCCGTAGGTATTACAGAAACTGACAGTTCACAGGTTAATCACGACGCAGTGGTAACGCTTGAGGCAGGAGCCGAATCAACAGATCCCATCAGTTTAATTGTTGAAGATCAGGATGAAAACTCAGACATAAGCAGTAGAGAAACAGTCACCATCCAAGTGGTCAACGACACGACAAGCGAAGTTGAAACAGTTCACCTTTTAGAGACAAGCGCTGATTCTGGTGTATTCCACAGCTCCCTACCAACAAGCAGCGATACTTCAAACCAGGCGGACAATGATGGCCGTCTGGTAAGCAGCGGTGGAGATTTTCTAACGGCGATCTACTTGGATCTGATTACCTCAACGGGCACTTCATCAAGCATATCTTCCACTTATATCCAACAAGCTGATAGCGATAAAGATGGACAGTACGATAGTAATGATAGTGATGACGACAATGATGGAATAAGCGACATTGATGAGGATACCTACCCTATCAATGATGTTGACGGCGATGGCGTTTACAACTCGCTGGATGTCGATTCCGATGGCGACAGCATTCCAGATGCCATTGAAGGAAACGTCGATACCGACATGGATGGGATTGCCAACTTCGTAGATCTAGACTCCGACAATGATGGGATTCCGGATTCACAAGAGGCTCCCTTCAGTATGGAAGATGACGACAACGACGGTATAGTGAATAAATTCGATGTGGATACCAGTAACGGTATCGATGCAAATAATGACGGAATCGATGACGCAACGATGGCCCAAGGTGCACTGGACTCCGACGCAGATACTGTACCCAATTATCTGGATCTAGATTCTGACAACGACACACTGTTTGATATTCTTGAATCCGGTAAACACGACTCCGATAAGAATGGTGTGGTCGACGAATTCATCGACAATAATCACGATGGATTAGCAGACGATCTTACCTCTATTGAAACTAAAAGCCCCGACACCGATGGCGATGGTTTGCCGGATCAACTCGATACAGATTCTGATGGAGACACTATTCCTGATCAGGTGGAAGTGGGTAATTCCCCTTTCTCACCGATTGATACTGATGGAGACACCGTACCGAATTTTCTGGACTCTGATTCTGATAATGACGGACTTTCAGATCAGCTTGAAGCAGGTGCTGATCCAACTACATTGGCTGATTCTGACAATGACGGCGTTGCTGACTATCTCAATTCCGATTCAGACAATGACGGTATCCCAGATGCCATCGAGAGCGCTAGCGACACTGATGGTGATGGATTACCCGACTACCAGGACTCAGATGTAGATAATGATGGCATAGCAGATGAGATCGAAGGCTTACACGATACAGACAACGACGGAATTAGTAATTACAGAGATACGGACTCCGATGGTGATGGTATTCCTGATAGCGAAGAAGCTGGAAACAATTCGGAAATTCCACTTGATAGTGATCAGGATGGTATAGAAGACTACCTGGATTTTGATAGTGACAACGACGGTGCTAGCGACGCGATCGAACGTCAAGTCAATGTCGACAACGACAATGACGGTATACCCAATCAACTCGATCTGGACAGTGACAACGATAGCGTAGCCGACTTGATTGAGTATTTTTCCATTAGCGAACCCTTTCTTGCTCGTCTAGATAAAGACTCGGATGAACGTGTAGATGGTCCATACGGTATAAACGGACTAGCCGATGCCCTTGAAACCAGTGTAGATAGCGGAATGCTCGCTCTCGAATTCACTGGTTCAGGTAACCTCAACAATCCCATTCCTCCAACCGACTCTTACTCCAACACAACTGACATCACTGGCATCACTGGCATCACTGGCATCACTGGCATCACTGGCAACACTGGCATCACTGGCAACACTGATATCTCTACCACCACCACCACCGCCAACAACAACAACAACAACAACAACAACAACAACAACAACACTATCGGCACTAACAGCGCTAACGGAAACAACGCCACTAACGCCACCGTCGGCACTGACAGCGCTAACGGAACCAACGCTACTAACCCCACCGTCGGCACTGACAGCGCTAACGGAAACAGCGCTACTAACACCACCATCGGAACTGACAGCGCTAATGGAACCAACGCTAATAACGCCTCTATCGACACTGACAGTGCTAACGGTAACAACGCCACTATAGGCACTGACAGCGCTAACGGAACCAACGCTAATAACGCCACCAACGGAACTGATAGCGCTAATGGAAACAGCGCTACTAACACCACCAACGGAACCGACAGCGCTAATGGAAACAACACTACTAACACCACCATCGGAACTGACAGCGCCAACGGAACCAGCTCTACTAACTCCACCATCGGAACTGACAGCGCTAACGGAAACAACGCTACTAACACCACCATCGGAACTGACGGCGCTAACGGAAACAACGCTACTAACCCCACCGTCGGCACTGACAGCGCTAATGGAACCAACGCTACTAACGCCACCATCGGCACTGACAGCGCTATCGGAAATAGCTCCAATAACTCCAATAACTCCAATAACTCCAATAACTCCAATAACTCCAATAACTCCAATAACTTCACCATTGGTACTGACGGCACTGGCGGAATCAAGAACACTGTCGACACAAATACAAACAACGCAAACAACGCAAACAACGCAAACAATATTATCGACCTGCCAATCGATACCGATCAAGATGGCTCGCCCGACTTCCTTGATCTAGATAGTGATAATGATCTAATACCCGACATTCTGGAGGCAGGAGGCATTGATACCAACCAGGATGGAATGGTAGACAGTTTTACTGATATCGATTTTGATGGTCGAAATGATCTTGATAACGACATCGCCATGATCGAACGCGATACGGATCGCGATGGAATAGCTGATCGTCAAGACTTTGATTCGGACAACGACATGATCAGTGATCTTGATGAAGGCTTGACGGACAATGATGCCAACGGCATCCCGGATTATCGACAACCCATCGGCGATAAGGATGCAGACGGAATTTCAGATGAGCAAGAAGGTGATGAGGATAAAGACGGAGATGGCGTACCAAACAGTTTGGACACAGACAGTGACAATGATGGCATCCCGGATCAGATCGAACGAGGAGACCAAAACAACAGTCCGCGCGATAGCGACAACGATGGCATCAGTGATCAGTTAGATCGGGACAGCGACAATGATGGACTAAGCGACGCATTCGAAGCAGGATATGAAGATGGCAATTTTGACGGAGTTCTAGATGCTTTCATCGACAGCAATGGCGATGGCATGGACGATCGAATAGATCCACGCAGGCTTTTTATAAATGACTCAGATAACGATGGGATACACGACTATCTGGATCAGGACAGCGACAATGATGGTCTGAGCGATACTGGAGAATCACAAGGCTTTGATTATGATCAAAATGGCGATGGCCGAATTGACAACTTCACTGACAACGACTTGGATGGCATTCACGATGCCACAACATACTTGAGTGTTGGTGCCGAAGATACAGACCTGGACGGACTTGCTGATCATCTTGACCTTGATTCGGATAATGATGGACTGTTTGATCTGATAGAGGCTGGAGGCGAGGATTATGATCAGAATGGGCAGATTGATTCTTGGGTTGATTCTGACAATGACGGTATCGTTGATCAAGCTGATGTGGATTACACCGGTGGTCAGGACAAGGATGGCGACGGCATCGATGACGCCGCGGATACAGACTTTGTAAGTAACCCTGCTGACCAAGATTTGGATGGTATTGTAGATTCTGCAGATCCCGACACAGATGGAGACGGGATGCTGATCCCACTAGGAAGTGTGGATCGACCATTGCCTGATGTCGATGGAAACGGTATTCCCGATATCGATCAGCCTCTATCCGGCCCTATAAGCAATTCAGATCCCAGCATTCTGACTGGTCTTGAGGGTGGTGTCAGTGGATGCTCCATTAGCAAGCCAGTAAAGGCAGCCAACTCATTGCCTTTGGACCCTACTTTTGGACTCATGCTGCTAACCGCCTTGGCACTTCTATACCGTAATCATACAAAGGGGCTAGCGGGATCGAACAACAGGCGTATTAATCCTTACCTATGCATACTTTCATCGCATCTGATCCTCATTATCCCTAATCAAATTCTTGCTCAAGAGCAGCAAATCGCAAACTCTTCTGCCGATAACATTGCCATTGAATCTAACAGGCTCGACAAACACATCTACATCGGCCTTGGATATGGCAATAGCTCAGTTGTGCCTGATACAAGTCAAACGCCTTTGGATACGCAAGGTATGCCAACCGTAAGCGTAGGCTCATCAAAGGACAGCAGCATTCAAATCCATTTGGGCCTCGATATAAACAAGTGGTTAGCCGCAGAGTTACATGCAGGTGATCACGGTAGAGCTAAGCTCTTGCCCACCGGAAGCATTGGTTATCGGCACTATGGCCTGAGCGCTATTGCCTATGTTGGCGCATCAAGACATCGTTGGAAACGCACAGGTATCACAGCCTTTGCCCGCGTCGGAGTAGGACATATGAAAAACAATGCCAGCGCCAATGTCAGGTTTCGTCGGGTAAAAGTTAAGCATCTGCTGGCAGGGCTTGGAATTGAGTATACGATGGCTCACGGATTAGGCTTAAGGGCAGAACACACCTATTATGATGCTGATCTTTCTGTTCAGCAGTTAGCAGTGTTCTATCGCTTTGGCAAGAATAGTACTCCACATCACCCTTCCTCCAAGCAGCGGCTCAGCATTGCAGAAGCTATCCCAGACACTGATCTAGGTCCGACAGGTGTGAAAGCATATAACGACTCCAAAAATACTGATACTGATACTGATACTGATACTGACACTGACAATGATAGCGACGGTATCACTAATACCGTAGATCAATGCGCAGCTACACCAAAAGGTATTAAAGTGAATCCACAGGGCTGCCCGATAATTAACGGTGCTGTCAAAGAACTAAACTTCAAGCCTGCCTCTGCTGAACTGTCATCTCAATCAAAGTCGGCATTTGCAGAAGTGCTACGTGTTATGAAACAGCTTCCAACTGTCCGTATTGAAATATCGGCGCATACTGACAGCCTGGGAAGCGAACAGTCAAATATGCTACTTTCTCAGAGGCGAGCATTCTCTGTGGCGCAGTATCTAGTCAGTTCAGGCATCAATGTAAAAAGGCTGCGTGCTAAAGCCTACGGGGAATCACGAGCCATCGCAGATAACAGCACTAGCGAAGGTCGAGCAAAGAATCGACGGGTCGAGTTTAGGGTTTTACCGGCATACTAGGTGTAGTGGCCGGCATCTGACCGGACAAACGCTATACGAAGTTGCCCGCCTCGGGCATCTTGCAGCGTTCGGTATGCTGCCAAAGAACCGGGGACACTCCGTCAACAGCTACCTTACGGTCTACTGTGTTAGGAATTAAAATGGTCGTATGTTATACGTGATTTCAGGTTGCTCGGGCGGTGGTAAGTCCACCCTAATAGATGCATTGGCAGCGCGCGGTTTCGGTATTTCACAAGAACCTGGGCGCCAGATCGTTCGTGAAGAGCTTGACACTGGCGGGGATGCATTGCCTTGGGTCGATCCAGTGGCCTTCTCTGAAAAATGTGCGGACTTATCGGTGCATCGATATTCCGATGCCACAGAGGCAGGCACTGTTGTATTTTTTGATCGATCGCTTATTGATGCCGTTTCATCGCTGATTTACGAGCAGCCGGATAGTGCTAAGACCCATTTGCTGAGACTTCAGCAGTGTCGTTACGCAAATACAGTATTTATCGCGCCCCCTTGGCCCGAATTATTTGAGAACGATCCTGAAAGGCAACATAGCTTTGCAGACGCTGTGGCTGAATACGATCGCCTCTTAGTTACCTATAGGATGGCAGGTTACTCAGTTCTTATTCTGCCAAAGTCACCTCTCGCAGATCGAATTGATTTCGTATTAAAACATATTGAAAATGAACAAATAGCTAGTTTTCACTAATTCACCCCAAGCACCATCAGCGATAAGTCAGGAAGATGAGCGTAACGGTGGTATTGCTAAGTATCGCGCTACCAGAGCCGACCAAGCGACATGAGCCCGAGCCTTGCACCTAAAGGTTCGCAATGTCGAAAAGCGGCATAGAAATATCTAAGACCATGGTAAGTCTGGGGAAAGGCGAGTATTTGGTGGCAACGAGCGTTCTTCACTTACTAAAGAAAACGTGCAATCGCCTTAAGATCGCTGACAACTTGGTGCTGGTCGCCAGAATCACCAAAGCAGTGGTCAATATGATCATGGATTAAAGTGCGTTTTGCCTGAACAATCGCCTTTTCGACTGCCTGTAATTGCTGAGCGATGTCTTTGCATGATTGTTCTTCCTCAATCATGCTGATCACCCGTCGTAGATGCCCATCCGCCCTTTTTAACCGATTGATAATTTTCGGATGACTTGAATGTTTGGATTCATTTACCATATAGTCAATCTATCCCCCCAGGGGGGGATATTTCAAGTACTTACCGACTGCAAATCTTATAGATGAAGAAATCGCTTCTCCGGCCGGGAACTCTCTGCAGCTCCATGCTTCTTGCCATACTAATTTTAATCCTTAGTGCTGCCGCACATGCACACAATGTGACGCCAGGTGATGCAGGCTACATCCAAGAGATATGGGGAGTACACATCGTCCCATTCATCTATCTCGGTGCTAAACACATGGTCACCGGATACGATCACATACTGTTCCTGTTCGGTGTCATTTTTTTCTTGTACAAGTTCCGCGACGTAGCGATTTATGTAAGTCTGTTCGCAATCGGGCACTCAATCACAATGCTTATTGGCGTCTGGTACGGTTGGGGTGTCAATGCCTATATCGTCGATGCAATCATTGGGTTCTCGGTAGTTTACAAAGCACTAGACAATCTCGGCGTATATAAAAAATGGATTGGATATCAACCCGACACAAAAGCTGCAACCCTTATATTCGGTCTTATCCATGGCACAGGTCTGGCATCCAAGATACTGGAATACCAGATTTCAGAAGATGGTCTCCTGCCCAACCTGTTGGCGTTCAATATCGGTGTCGAGATAGGTCAAATTTTGGCACTCTGTGTCATTCTGATCGTTATGGGCTATCTGCGCAGAAGCGACAATTTCCCTAAGTACGCCGTTAGCGCTAATGTTGTAATGATATTCCTTGGCCTCGCACTCATGGCGCAACATATATTTGGCTACCTGCACTCACATACTCACTAGGTACTGATTAAGAGATTACTCATGTTCAACGTTAAAAAACCCAGATTGGATGAACTGCCTAGCCTGGCTCTGTTGCGGCGTTCCACTTTAGTTGCCATCATCGGTGGGGTGTTGATCCTCGTTGCCGTTGTGTTACCTGCGGAATACGGTATTGATCCTACTGGCGCTGGTCGGATATTGGGTCTAACCGAAATGGGAGAAATCAAACAGGAATTACATGATGAGGCGGAGCAGGATCAGCAACTACATGGCAACAGTCAATCCTTGAATCTGATGAACAGTGTTTTAGGCATTTTCGTCAGTACTGCATACGCAGAAGAAGGCTGGAAGGATACGATAACTTTTACACTTGAGCCGGGGGAGCATGCAGAAACCAAACTGGTAATGCAGCAAGGAGATCAAGCCAAGTATATTTGGAAGTCGATGGGCGGGCGGATCAACTTTGATTTACACGCCCATGGCGATGGTCAATCCGAGACTTACGAAAAAGGGCGTGGAGCCACTGAAGGTGAAGGCAGTTTTATTGCGCCTTTCAAGGGGGAGCACGGTTGGTTCTGGCGAAACCGTGACAAGCACGATGTGACAATAACACTAAAGATTAATGGTGAATACCTGGAAATCATTCAATAGCGAATAAGCAATTTTTAAGGTTGATATTTGGCGAGCCCAATGGAACCAGATCAGAGGTTTAGCGCTTGCCGAGTTGAGCCACTATAAATTCAGCAGCCAAAGAAACATGTTCGTCATTTGCAGTTGAATTCAAATGAACTGAAATAACGACTTCCGGCAAGGATGGAAATTCAGACAAGCCGCGTCGTTCCTTGACTAGGTTCCAGTTGCCTGAGACGGTGAGGCGTATAGTTCAAGAACATCGGCTACGGTTGATGGTCTGCCGTAATGATAGCCCTGCAAATAATCAATATCCATAGCGATCACTGAATCGGCAATTTCGTAATTCTCCACAAATTCAGCAACCGTCTTCATTCCC
>JBGCEO010000152.1:0-4830 GCA_045106475.1 Granulosicoccus sp. | reverse complement strand
TCGGCTATCTGTTCACCCACGGTGAATGCCGGATTTAACGATGTTTGCGGGTCTTGTAGAATCATTGCGATCTCACTACCCCGAACACCCCGCATCTCGGCCTCTGACAAACCAAGCAAGTCTTTACCTTCGAGCTTGACACTACCCGCCCTGATATGGGCTGCGTGCTTTGGCAGCAAGCGCACCAATGACATGGCAGTCATAGACTTACCCGAGCCTGATTCGCCAACAATCCCTAAGGTCTCTCCTGCTTTTACGGTAAAGCTATGGCCATTAACGGGAAAAAAATTTCCAGCCTTGGTGGTTAATTCAACCTTAAGATCAGTAACGTCAAGAAGCGGCACTTCTGTTTCCTTGTCCATTGTTTAGACCTGCCGCTGCCTGGGATCAAGCGTATCGCGTAACCAATCACCCAGCAGATTGGCAGACATAACCGTCAGCAGAATCGCCAGCCCAGGAAAGAACGAAATCCACCAATCGGTTGCTATAAAGTCTCGCCCATCCGAAACCAGCAATCCCCACGTGGGGGTTGGTCTTGGAATGCCAATACCTAGAAAACTCAAACTGGCATCGAGCATGATGGCGATACCCACTTGCAAGGTAGCGAGCACGACAATAGTGTTGGTGACATTGGGCAGTATGTGGCGGAACAGGATTCTTGTATGCGACGAACCTGCAACCCGTGAACGTGCAACGAAATCGCTATTGCGCAGCAGTAGGACCTCAGCTCTGACTTGACGCGCAAAGTATGCCCACAATGCAAAGCCTACCACCACGACCACCGACAGAAAACTTGCCCCTAATGCCGCAGCCAAAGCAAGCGCTAGCAGCATGGCAGGTAATGCCAGAGAAATATCCACAAGGCGCATCACCAGAGTATCAAACCAACCGCGAACATAGCCGGCAACAAGCCCGAGAGTTGTACCTACAACCAGGCCGACTGCAATCCCGATCATCGATACCGCTAATACGTACCAGGCACCGTGCAGAATTCGACTGAGAATATCGCGGCCCAGTCTGTCCGTACCCAATGGGAACTCCCAGGTGCCGCCAAAGAGAACCGGTGGCTGTAGACGTGAGCGCAGGTTGGGAACATAGGGGTCGTGCGGCGCTAAGAAGTCGGCGAAAAACGCAGGGATTATAAATACGATTAAAAGAACTGCCAATGGGACCAAAGGCAGACTGCGTGCTCTTCTCCAAAGGCTTCTGCGCTCATCGGTAATGCTCGGATTATCAGAGGCTTCAAGCATGTCGAATCCTCGGGTCAACAATCACATAAAGCAGATCGACTAAAAGGTTCGAGATCATATAGATCACTGCATAAGCAATAATGACCGCCTGCACCACGGGGAAGTCTCGACCTCTAATAGCCTCTATGGCTACCCAGCCCATTCCAGGCCATGAATAGACTGTTTCGATTACCACGGAGCCTGTCAGAATAGAGGCGGCAAGGATGCCAAAATAGGTCAGCGGCACAACAGCAGCATTACGCAACGCATGTTTCCACACAACCGCCCACTCGGAGACGCCCTTAACCCTGGCTAGCTTTATATATTCGGCGTCCAGCACTTCGAGCATTGCAGAACGGGTCAGTCGAGCCAGCGCTGATATTTGAAACCAGGCAATAGCGATAGCAGGCAATATCGCATGATAAATGGTGCCCATACCTGACGTTGGCAGCCATCCCAGCCACACCGCAAACACCCAGATAAGGATGATACCCAGCCAGAAATTGGGCATCGATTGGCCAAGCAGCGCAAAAATCTGTGCAGCACTGTCAACAATGGAACCTTTGAATACCGCAGCCGCAATACCTAATGGCAAGGCAATCACGACACTCATCAATATTGCAAGCCCACCGAGTTGTAATGTAGCGGGCATGCGATCGAGCACGAAGCCCATTGCATCCTCACCAGGCCACTTGAGTGAGGTACCAAAATTACCTTGCACTGCATTACCTAGAAAGGTCAGATATTGCTGCCAGAGCGGCTGATCCAGCCCCCAGGCTTTGATGAAAGTGTCAATTTGTTCTTGTGACGCATCATCCGGAAGCAATGCATCGACAGGGCTACCGGAAAAATGCGACAACAGGAATACAATGATTGTAATGATCAGGAGTGCGAAGAGACTGGAAGCAATCCGGAAAGCGAGGAAACGAAACACGCAGTGATCCCTTGTTTAGGGACGATGCCGCTTAACACGACATCGCCAGTTTTATCGAGGATCTTACTTTAGGCTAATCAAGTGATAATGACTCAGCCCCGAAGAGGTAGCACCTGGAAAACTCCAGCCATCAACAAGTTCGCTATTGACGACAACACTGGCCGGCACAGTCCCCATTGGCAGATGTGCATAGGTGTCGAAAATGCGTGTGAACATCTGACTAAGAAGCTCATCGCGCATCGCAGGTTCAGTTTCTGTAGTCAGTTGGCCACCTAGTTCATTTAGCTGCGGATCTCCTACATCGAGATGTGGACTGGCATGGCTTGTAAAGAAAATCTGCACTCCAAGAGCACTCGGTCGAACAGGAGCATTTCGCATCGGCGTGACGAAATCAGCCGTGAAACCGCGAATTGCCGTATTGCCCGTGGCCCAATCCTGCTCGCGCATTTCAGTCTCTATTCCTACAACATCGAAATAGGCTTGAACGAGTTCTGCCATCTGCGCAAATTCAGGATTTCCCGCAAGACTGGTAACGACTAACGGGATTTTTGCGTTGTCAAAGCTATCTGGATAACCTGCATCCTCAAGCAGTTTTTTAGCTAACTCAGGGTCATAACCATAATCTTCGTCGAAGCGTTGTGTCAGCTCCTCTGAATAACCGGCAAAACGTGGATCCATTGTGTATACCGGAGATTTACGACCTGCATCACCATAGAGAACCTCTAGAATTGCATCGCGATCAAGTGCACGATTAGCGGCTTCACGTACGCGCTGGTCAGCCCAGGCATATGTGCGTGCATCGCGCTCTGTTTCCGCTTCAGGATTCAGAAACTGACCGGTAAACAGCATTGTGGTCTGCATTGCGCCTTCACTTGACGTCAGTACCGTTTGGCCAGCTTCTGCTGCATCGTCTTGAAGGTCGCGAGGTAAAGTCACTGCATGAGCCTCACCCGCTGAGAGCATTGCAAAACGGGTTGAAGGTTCACTTACCCAACGAAACTCAATCTCGTCAAATTCCGCACTGGTACCTGTCCAATGGTCTTTAATGGTGCTGAAGGTAATGGATTGGCCTACTTCTCGCCCTTCATATTTAAAAGGACCGGATCCGGCTGGGGCAGCTTCATAGCCCTCTATGCCCTCGGCATCGTACTGTGCCTTACTGTAGATAACGAGCGATCCCCGCCCTGCATTGGAGAAGAGAAAATTTGGTACAGGTGATTCCATATCAAATCTTACGGTATGTTCATCAACTGCCTCGATGGACATCGTCTTAAACTGTTTGATACCGCTTAACTTCGCATCATCACCGACATGAAGATTAAAACTGTGCACAACATCGGCGGCAGTAACAGGCCCCCAAGGTTCATTAAAAGTCGCTTCAGGATGCAGAACAAATGTCCATGAAGTGAAGTCTTCGTTGTGTTCCCAGCTTTGTGCAAGCTGACTATTATCATATTTACCGGTTAACGGATCATTTCCGACAAGAGTCTGCATGGATGGCAGAATGAATGCACCCGTCGTTGTCCAGTAGAGGTTTGAATCCGCACCCAGCGGACTTACCGCAATTACGACCTTTTCTGCCGCTACTGCAAAGTTACTCAATGAGCTGGCAGCCACCAGAGAGCCTGCGAGCAAGGTTGCTGCGACTAAGGGCTTAGATGGCACACGCAATTTGAATTTCTTTAGAAACATGAATTTTCCCCTTGATGAAGAGTCCATCCCTTGCCAACTTCACAGACCTGGGGAAACTCTTGGTTGGAAGCAACACTATGCGGGACAAGTGGAAAAATCGCCAATCGCGATCGAGTTTGACGGCATAGCCAATAACGATGACAGAAGACCTAACAACGCTCCGACTAGACGAGGATCGCCCGCACAGCATCAAGAATTCATGGAATGGGCGTCAAGAATTCATGCAGTAGGCGTTTACATGCAATAGGCGTTAACCTGAGTTTGGCGCTAACCTCTCCGATACAACAATGATCGCGCCTGACTCACCAATCATCACTCGATGGTGCAAGCTTTACGCATACAAGGATGAGTTTTGAAACATATTCAGAAGGTTCGCGTGAAGCCAGACTATCTCCCGCTTGCATGACAGCCTTGATTCTCGCCTGCAAATTCTCTCGGTGGGTTTCGGTCGGATACGTCTCAAGACCAGTAAGTTCTCGAATATCGGATGACACATTCGGATCAGGTGCGAAGTCAAGTTTCTCTTCATCTGCCTGTCGCAATAAATCCAATGCTCTTTCGAGATCTGCTAATAGTGGAGTACGCATTATGACTCTCTTCTTGTACTGTTGCAGAACCCGGAAACCAAAGTTGCTCCAAGATCTGTCTGGATACCAGTCTCAGTGAATAACTGAGTTAGTAGGCTACCCCTAAATTAACATTTTCTAGTTTTAATCTCAAAATTGATAGTTTTTAAAACTGCCCCAGCTGGATGGTGATGGCGGGGACGAGAGCGACTGAAATGCCTTGCATCATCCAACCGTTGCAGTATTTTTCATGAGCAGTGATAGCAACTTCAATCGATCAAACCACACATCGATACAGATATCATTTTGATCCCCTAGTCGTTCGGTTAGTTTGGTGGTGCACCAGATTTGCCGGTTAAAACGATTCACCCTGGCCCGAATGAAACGAAGCAACCATACAATTCCGATT
>JBGCEO010000151.1:0-5262 GCA_045106475.1 Granulosicoccus sp. | reverse complement strand
ACTCCCCCTGACCCACTACGCAGCCCCTATCGCTGATATGTACCTCATGCGTACTGTTCGGAAAGTAGCGCTTGATTAGCGACGGGTATTGCTGGTGCCCATCGGTTTTAAAGTGCACATCGGCAGGTAAGCAGCGCTGCAGCTCATCGAACACCTCATGCCGAGCTGCATGACTTTGATCAGCCCGTTTACCGTAACGTTTGCGTGACACTGCTGCCAGATGGCCAAAGGCCGGGATGGACGCTACCCGAAAGAACAACGGGACTCGTACCCCATCAATGACCGCCAACGGCACGGTCAGTGGCTTGCAGTTGGTATGCTCGAAGGTCAGTAGATCATCGAACTGGACCGTTTTGATCGGCCCGTGCTGCTTGATAAAGGCCTTGAGATAGCGACGGTTCTTTTCCCTTGAGAGCCTGGCCTGCCATATCAGGCGAGATGCGATTGTCTTGATATTGACCCCGACGAGCTCAGCAATATCCCGGGGACACATGTTGCTGGCAAAGCAGAATCGCACCGTTGAATTAATGCGCCGTTTCTTCTGCCGGTAGGTCGCGCTGAAAGTAGCTGCGGAGAATTTCTTCGCGCAGAGTTTGCACTTAAAGCGTTGAATGGATTTGGCATCGTCGGCACGCGCATAGAAGCCATCGCGTACGAAAAAGGATCTGGGCGCATCGCAGCCCGGGCATCGTGTGTTCACATCCATGTGAAACTCTCAGTTTTATAGTGTCAAACCTAGCCTATCAGGAAAGTCCATCCCCAGCATGCTGGGGCAGTTTCAAAGAGGTTAGACAGATTGCGAATGCAATCTGCGACAAGCGGCTCTGCCGCGCAGTATTTCGCTGGTATGCTTTGCACGATGTAAAAATGCATCAGTGCCAGAGCTGCAGATACTATGAGCAATCAAGATCTACCAACCCGGATCAGCATCACGGAGGAGGGGCCCCGTGAGGGTTTTCAGATTGAGCCAGGCCCAATTGCCACCGGGGAGAAAGTTCGTTTAGTCGATGCGCTTTCACAGACGGGACTGCAGAGCATTCAAGTTTGCTCATTTGTATCACCCCGATTGGTGCCTGGGTGGGCCGATGCTGACGCACTGGTCTCAGCCCTAACGAAACAGGAAGGTGTTGATTACACTGCATTGTGGTTTAACGAGCGAGGGCTGGCGCGTGCAATGGAACATCGAGACACTCTTGCATTGTCGGGAACCATACACACGGTTGCATCCGAGGCTTTTTGTCTAAGCAACTTGAATCGTAGCCTTAGCGAGAACTCAGAGGCCATGCGCGTGCAAACAAAAGCACATCAAGCACAGGGCCTGCGTGTGAACAAAATTAGTGTGATGGCTGCTTTTGGCTGTAATTTTTCGGGTGATGTAAAGGTGTCAGATGTGGTTAAAGCTGTTGCTGATGGAATGAGCATTGCCAGCGATGCGTCCGAAACTATCACTGAAATAATGCTGGCAGATACCATGGGCTGGGCTAACCCGATACATATCGAACGAGTGGTAAGTCAGGTTAGAGATTCCTGGCCTGATATCCCAATCAGACTTCATTTACATGACACCCGTGGTTTGGGCATTGCCAATGCCTATGCCGGCTTAAATGCAGGGGTAGAGCGATTTGACACCACAGTCGGTGGGCTTGGTGGCTGTCCATTTGCTGCTAAGCAGTCTGCGTCATCGCACCCCCGGCCTTCGCTTCCACCGGGCAACATCGCAACCGAGGAACTTGTACTATTAGCCATGGAGCTGGGTATTGAAACCGGTGTGGACATCGACGCCCTTATCGATGTAGGAAGACAGGCAGAAAGTATCGTCGGTCATACCTTACCCAGTGCAGCCTTACGCGGTGGAAGTCTGCAATCCTACAGGCAGTCTCTCAAGAGCTGATTCTATTACTATTTAACATGAGCAATACCGATCAACAAACAGTTGCGCCTCTGGCTGGTCTCAAGGTGCTCGAATTCAGTCACACCATTATGGGTCCCTGTGCTGGATTATTATTAGCCGATTTAGGCGCTGATGTGATCAAGGTAGAGCCAGCTCCGGATGGTGATAAGACTCGGCTATTGCCTGGCTTTGCATCAGGTTTTTTTTCGACGTTTAATCGCAACAAGCGCAGCATAGCAATCAATCTAAAAACAACCGAGGGACAAGCTGTTATACATAAGTTAGCAGAGCAGGCTGATATCGTTTTGGACAACTATGGCCCTGGCACCATGGCAAAACTAAAATGTGACTGGGAGGATCTAGCGCCTACCAACCCCCGGCTCATCTACCTGTCATTAAAAGGTTTTTTAAAGGGGCCTTGGCAAAACCGACCTGCACTGGATGAAGTGGTTCAGTTTCATAGCGGTATCGCTTACATGACCGGTCCACCTGGTCAGCCTTTGAGAGCGGGTGCATCTATCGTTGATATTCTGGGTGCGGTGTTTGGCGTGACGGCAGCTCTGGCAGCTCTCCGACAACGCGACGCAACCGGTGTTGGTCAAAGAGTAGGAAGCTCACTGTTTGAATCGGCAGCCTTTCTGATGGCATCACATATTGCAGGCGGAGCTGCCATGGGGGAAACAGTGCCCCCTATGACTGCACGAAAGGGTGCGTGGGGTGTCTATGATGTATTCAAAGCCGAGAGCGGGGAACCGTTGTTCATAGGTGTAACGAGCGATGTTCAATGGCAAAGGTTTTGCCAGGTATTTGGTCTGGATAGCCTGAAGAATAATGAGCAGCTGGCTACCAATCCGCAACGAACGCATGCGCGGGAATGGTTGATTCCTTGTCTGGCCGAGCACTTCAGAAAACTCAGTCTAAAAAGTATGATTGATGGTTGCCACGAGGCCGATATCTCATGGGCACCCGTTGGCAGACCAGAAGACCTCCTCACTAATGAACAGCTGCAAGCACCAGGTGGGCTTCTTGACACTGCGCTGGACTCTATAAATATTTCGAACGAAACTAATCCTGCAGACCCGGCACAACATAGCAGTGCACAGGTTGCGCTTCCGGCATTGCCGTTGGAATTTGGTGACGACAGAAAACGCCTGGGTTTGCGGCGTCAACCACCTCGATTGGGGGAGCATACAGAAGGAGTTTTACTGGAGAGCGGGTTTACACAAGCAGCGATCAATGATCTTCAGACAAAAGGCATAGCGCTGTAAGGCATTGCGCTGTGTTGCTCGTCTAATTAGTGGCTTGCTTGTATCGTCTTGCTTTGCGCGCTCTGTGTCAGCCTCTTAACGTTACACTCAAATCTGAGTCAACAACACGCCACAACGTAAAGCGCACCTAACTGCCCCAGTTGCCTGGGGACAGCACAACGAAATTAGTCCTAAGTTTTTAAAATCAAGCACCTAGACAGATTTGACGATGGTGAACTGCAGCCATCCCCAGCATACTGGGGCAGTTTGTCAGGTTCAGAAACGGAGTGCCTTCAGTTCTTATTCGTGCCGAATCGGCACAAACCTTGATAAGTAATTACACGAAAATGTGTCCAGAGGTTACTTATGAGACGAAGAACACAGGAAGCAATGCACAGCCTTATTTTTGTGCTGACCTTTTCAGCACTTTCGACTGCGGCTATGTTCGTGTTCTATCTGTTTATTCGTTAACTACCGAGGCACTGCTGGACTATATTGCATAAGGACTGTGTCTCGCCTTTGGTAAAGCGGATGCAGCGGTTGATGGTTTTTCGATAAGCCAAAGCAGTAGAGTGGTTGCTCCCTAGCTATTGAAGCAAACTTAACGGCCTGATTACGATAGGTGCCATGTGTCCCCCACGCAACGACGATTCGTTTCGCACTCTCGCAGGCACGTTGTAGTGCACGTCGATTACCTGGCCCGATCGGGCTGTCACACTTTTTTAAATGTGCAGGGTGGGGCGTTCGAAAAGCAAACAGATTAACCATAAGCAGTTCGTTAAACCCCCAATCTTGCGCAAAACCCATGCAGCGCCGGACGGTTGGGTCATCTACCTGAGCGTCTGCCGTGCTCGGATTCAAGCCAACGATGACGCAGCGGCCATGACCACCTTCCCAACGTCGTAGTAGCTGATAGCGATAGCGTTTACAGCGGCTAAAACTTGCTTTTCTCTCTATTTCCATCAAGTGATATGAGCTACTCTTACGACATTAAATGTCAAACTTATCATGAGCCGATACCGCCCGCCGCAGCCAAAATCTTCTCCGTACATCACGCGGCAAGGCTTTGAGCGTTTGAAACAGGAAGAAAGAGATCTATGGGCTCGACGCAAAGATGTCACAGCGGCCTTGAGCGCTGCCGCAGCCGAAGGCGATCGATCAGAGAATGCAGAATATATCTACCGCAAGAAAGAGCTGGGTGAAATTGACCGGCGAATACGGTATCTACAAAAAAGAATTCCCGAACTCACGGTAGTCGATCGCAGAGCTGAAAGTGATTCGATTTTCTTTGGGGCTGAGGTTGAACTGGAATCAGAAACAGATACAACGCTTGTGCGAATTGTAGGTGCAGATGAGATCAATCCGGCGCTAAAACACATCAGCATTGATTCGCCTCTGGCTAGAGCTTTATTAAAAAAGCAAGTTGATGACGATGTCACTATTCAGGTCGAGGGAGTGAGTCGCACTTATAGTGTTCTAGCGATTGCTTATCCTGCGGGTTAGCCTGATCAGTAGAGATCCCAATAGCAGTAGCAGTAGATGATGCGTAAAACCTGATCGCCTTTGGGGGGCTGCGTCTGCAACAACCGTCCATTCGAAAGATTGAGTTGAAGATGTGTGATCATCGTGTGCAGTAATCGTTACCTCATAAACGCCGACCATCTGAGTTTCACCATGAAGCTCTCCGCGTCTGTCGATGCTAACTCCTTCTGGCAAGCCGGAAGCGGAATAGCTGAGCACATCCTGATCAGAATCGTTTGCTGATATCGATCGATGAACGTGCTCACCCAGCGTGGAACTCAGCGCAGGTAACTCTGCGAACGTCGGAGCAGAGTTGGGCAAATTATTGAGCGTACTGGTTCCTGAGAGCACATTGACAGGCTCTATAACAAAGCTATCCCAATGTGTGTGCATATGCCGCTGATCTTCACTACGAGGCACATGGTGAAAGCCGACGCGATGCCATAGAACAATGTCCTGATTTTCTATTGATTGACCATCGACGTACTGAAGAACGTCGTTTAGGCAATCGGGATTAAATCGCGCATTCTGACTGGCAAAGCGTTCGCAATCATTGGCTACGGTTGCAAATAGATCAAAATCCGAATACGGCTCAATGTCCTT
>JBGCEO010000150.1:0-14823 GCA_045106475.1 Granulosicoccus sp. | reverse complement strand
CACGCTCAATGGTGCAACAGCCACCACCGTATCGATAAGCGGTGCAGCTGATGACACCGTCAGAAACGTCGAGAATCTGGTAGGAACAAGCGGTGCAGATACTTTAAATGGCGATTCAAACGATAACGCACTGACAGGTGGTGCCGGTAACGATGTGCTCAGTGGCGGGTCTGGTACAGATACGTTTAATGGAGGAAGTGGTAACGATACACTAAGTTACAGCAGCCATCCGGATGCAGTCTCTGTCAGTGTCACACTAAACAGCAGTTCGATAGCAACGGTCTCTGTAGCAGGTTCAGACGACGATAGTGTGCGTAATGTAGAAAATGTCGAAGGCACCAGTGGATTCGATATCATCACGGGTGATTTCAACGACAATCAACTTTTGGGTGCTGCAGGCAATGATCAGCTCAGCGGCATGGCCGGGGCTGATGTGCTGGCAGGCGGAGCTGGAAACGATACGCTGAACGGTGGCGCTGACAACGACACTCTGACCGGGGGCGATGGCATTGATAATCTCATCGGCGGCAGTGGCGCTGATGATATCGACGGAGGCGACGGGGATGATACGCTTTCTGGTGACCAGGGAGATGACACTCTAAACGGTGGTGCTGATCACGACACACTAAGCGGTGGCGATGGCGTTGATACCCTGAATGGTGGCGATGGTGACGATTCCTTGAACGGTAACGCTGGCGATGATGTTATTGCGGGCAATGCCGGAGCTGATTTGATTATTGCAGCGGCGGGGCAGGATTCCATTGATGGTGGCGCTGACGTTGACACGCTTGACTACAGCTCCCACAGTACCGCTACCGCTGTTAGTGTTACCTTAAATGGCGGTACCGTCGCAACAGTGTCGGTAACGGGTTCTGATAACGATAGTATTCGCAACGTTGAGAATATCACCGGTACTGATGGTGCGGATTCGCTGACAGGCGATGGTAACGACAATTTGTTTGTCGGTGCACTGGGTGATGATCAATTAAACGGCATGGCAGGAATTGATCGCCTCGAAGGTGGCGCAGGAGCCGATACCATGCTTGGTGGCAGTGGTAACGATATGTTGCTAGGTGGTATTGACGGCGATACCCTGTATGGGGAAGCGGGCGATGATACCTTGTTTGGTGATGATGGCAACGATACGCTTGTTGGTGGTAGCGGTAGTGACACTCTGGTGGGCGGGGCAGGAACAGATACCCTGGACTACTCAAGTTCCGCGAATGCAATCAGTGGCGGGACGGTGCGTGGCACAGCGGGGAGCATAGAGCAAGGGCTGGACACCGATACATTCAGCTCTATAGATGGTTTCGTATTAAGCGCCCAGGACGATCTGCTAAGTTTTGATGTCGATGCACTGGCGTCAGCCGTGTTAGACGCTCAAGCGGGTAACGATACCCTGGCTATTCTGGACTCCTTGACTGGTGACAATCTTAGCGATGCAGGAATAGACGGTATCGATTTAGCATCAGTGTTTACAGATGTGGAAACGATTGATTTTACCAGTACCGATCTAACCGGTGCCGATAGTTTTGATATAGGTAATACCGATATCAGCGGCATCACTGGTGGCGGCAATACTCTTAATGTTACGCTAAATCAGGCTAGCATCGCATTGACAGATGTTTCCGTTCTTGAGCAGGCTGGTGCTTTGGTAAGCAGCGATACGACCCTAGGTAACATAAGAACTGTCGAATGGGACAACGGAGTGCAGTTGATCTTGAATGGTTGACAGGTAATACGCACGTTATTTGGTATGAAGTCTGCGCTGATTCCGGGCATTACTACCAGAGTTGCTAAACGCTTGCAATGCTCAAGCTTGTTACCGAAAAAAAATCTGTTATTGATCCGCTACTGGACTGTGTCGAAACGGTGCTTGATTTTCACCGTCGTCGCGTTGACCTGTCCGGTCTTGTTTCAGAGCTACCCATACCAGCTGGTTTTTTGACCATTGCTGCATTACCTGGTATTGCCGAGCGGCTTGAGTGTGAGCTAAAACTCATAAAGACAACACCTGAGGAGTTACATGGCACGCGTGTACCTGTAATTCTTCCGATGAAGAACAATCAGTTTGCCGTAGTACTACCTGGCGACTCTGCCGTCCCAAACGTAATTCTCCCCGGTAAATCACCGCAATCAATAACGCAGGAGCATATTGGTGCCTGGTGCACCGGGCGTGTAATTTTACTGATGCCCAAACGTGCGGTAACTGAAACTGCTACCGAACACATGCAGGTCGATAGACCGATTGATTGGTTCTGGCAACCGATTCTTCGATATTCTCCAAATTTTGCCGAAGTTGTTCTGTGTACGGTATTCATAAATATGCTGGTGATTGCTCTACCGCTGTTCACCTTGAATGTTTACGATGCGGTTGTGCCGAATCTGGCCATGTCGACACTTACGGTACTGGCTTTGGGCGTTGGCATCGCGATTTTGTTTGATGTGTTGCTCAAGACAGCGCGCACCTCCACGCTTGAACGCATCGCAGCAAAGACAGGTGCTGAATTTGATACAACGCTTATGCAGCGGATGTTATCCGTGCAAGAAGAGCAAATGCCTTTATCAGTAGGTGAGCGATGTAACTTGTTTAGAGAGTTGCAGGGCTTGCGGGATTTCTACGCAACCCGGCTGGTACCCGCATTGGTGGATTTTCCGTTTTTTTTGCTGTTTTTGCTGGTTATTTATTTGGTGTCACCTGTATTAACGCTAGTGCCTATTGGTATTGCCTGTGCCATTCTGGCATTGAATGCCTGTGCGCAGATTCCCATCAAGCGTTCCACCCTGGCGTTGTTTTCATCCACTCAGGAAAAATCCTCGATGATGGTTGAAATGTTAAGTGGCAGTGTTGCCTTAAAGCAGCTAAATGCAACAGGAGTGAGTCTTAACCGATGGAGTACGACAACAGAGCAGGCTTCTGAGCAAGCACGCAAAAGTCAGCGCTGGATATCGATCGGCCAGCACGGTTCATTGGGATTGATGCAACTCAACCATGTTCTGATTGTTGTAGTCGGTGTTTATCAGATACAAAATGGTTCACTGACAGTTGGTGGATTGGTCGCCAGTACTATTCTGGCAAGCAGGACCATTGCGCCTATTATGAATCTACATGGTGTTGTGGCTCGCTGGACGCAGTCCCGTGATTGCTTACGAACCATCGATGAGCTTTTTACACGGGCAGTTGATGGTTCGAAGAGTCGCGTATTACCAGGTAGATCACTGAGCGGCAATCTTGAAGTCAGTGATTACAGTTACAGTTACCCTGATCAATCCGATGTGGCACTTAAGAATATTAATTTGTCGATAAAGGCAGGTGAACACCTTTGTCTTATTGGTCCTTCGGGAGCAGGGAAAAGTACCTTGGCAAGATCACTTGCGGGCGCCTTGGTGTCTGATCAAGGGCGAATCAGTATTGACGGATATGATTACAGTGCCTTAAACGCGGGGCGACTGCGATCCAGTATTGCGCTTATTCCTCAGCACCCATTCTTTATCAAAGGCTCTGTGCGCGAAAATCTGCTTTTAGGAATATCGCATTGCACGCAAGAGCAACTGGATACGGCTGCTGCGCTGTCAGGATTGGATCAGGTACTTGCCAACACCGGTAGCGGCCTGGATACCGACATTGGTGAAAATGGCAAGCAATTGTCTGGCGGGCAGCGGCAGGCAATATCAATAGCCCGTGCGATCTTGAGAGATACAAAAGTCCTCATTTTCGACGAGCCCACCAATGGCCTGGATTCCGCCCTCGAGCAGCACTTCATGAAGAACATAAAAGCATTTGCAAAGCATAGAACCCTGATCATGGTGACACATCGCATGTCGCTAGTCTCTCTGGTTGATAGAGTCATTGTGATGGATAAAGGGTCGGTTGTTGCAGATGATGAAGCGGGGGTTGTTATGCAACGGTTTGCCGCATGATCTCTAACAGGCTATCCCGGCTATATCAGTCCAGACTTGATGACTCGCTTATTAGTTCATCAGTCAATTCACCACGCCGCCATCTGACTGTGCTGTGCGTCGTAATGCTGATCATATCGTTTCTGCTCTGGGCAGGCTTTTCTGAAATTGATCAGCATGTGCGTGCCAGCGGGCGCGTTGTGCCCGCTGGTAACGCGCGCACCGTGCAGCATCTGGAAGGAGGCATCGTTATGGAGATTCTTGTTGCAGAGGGTGATCGGGTTTCCGCTGGCGAACCATTATTTCAAATCGCCAATACGCGTGTTAAAACCACCTTACAAGAGGGTGAGCTGCAACAGCTTTCTCTGATGATCAAAAGAGAGAGGCTACTGGCGGAAGTCAACAATGCTTCGAGTATTGAATATTCGGCGCAGCTGGAAAAAGCACAACCAGCCTTTGTTGCAGCGGAGCTAGAGCTATTCGCATTACGCCGAGAAGAACACCTGGAGCGGCTAGTTGGCCTAAAGACAAGAAAAGAGCAGAAAAGACTGGAAATAGAGGCCTTGACATCACGCATTGCGAATATGGTGGCAGAGCTTAGTGTCTTGCAGCGGCAGGTACAAATAAAAAACGGCTTATATAAATCAGGTGTGATGTCAGAGGCCAGCTATCTGCAAGTGAAAGCTGAATTGGAAAGGCTAAAAGCCGATCGTGCCAATGCGCAGATGCAGATCCCGATTATCTCAGCCGAGAGAGATGAAGCGCTGAGCGGCATTTCAGAGGCAGAGCGCACATACGCGTCTAGCGCCAAGACTGAATTAAACGAGGTGGATGTTGCATTAAGCAGTATCAAAGAGCGACTGGCTGCCTTGTCAGATGAAGTCGAGCGATCGGAAATTGTGTCGCCGATAGACGGTCGGGTAAATCAGCTTTACATGAATACTGTGGGTGGCGTATCTCAGCCCGGTGCTCCTTTGGCTGAGATCACACCCGCTCGCGAAGCCCTGGTGGTTGAAGGCAATATGTCTACAGAAGATCGTGGCAAGGTCTGGCCTGCACTCAAGACGATGACGCATATCAGTGCCTATGACCATGCTCTATTTGGTGGTCTAGAGGGAACATTGTCTTACATAAGCCCCGATACATTCACCAGCTCCGACTCCAGGGAATTTTACAAGATTCGTGTAGCGCTTGATTCGGATCGTTTTGATGACGATCGCGTAGTTCGCCCGGGTATGACCGCTGAAATCAATATTCTCACTGGAAGGATATCGGTTCTGGATGCGTTACTCAAACCGCTAACCCGTCTTCGTGGCGCTGCTTTAAGAGAGGGCTAAACCGCAATGGAATCAAAACAATGAACAAGCCTGATCTCTCTGAAAACGATACAGAACCTGCTGAGAAAGCATCGCTGGTTTCGAGGGTGTCTGCATGGTTGCACCTAAAGGATGAGCATCCTTTACTGCCGTTGTCGATTGTCAAGTATGTTCCAGTATCCGTATTGCTCAATTTCTTTGCCGTAGTGGTATTGGTTGCTATTGGTTTCGGTACGCTACGAGATGCCTTCCTTACCAATGTGCCACTTAATGGTCTTATCATAGCCATCATGCTGATTGGTGTTGGCATGTCAGTGGTTGGAAATCTTAGGCTTTGGACAACAGGATTGTTTTTAAACAGACTCGACGCTATTTCCATGCAGTTCAGGATTCGTGATGAGGAAATAGAATATGTGCAGCGTGCTCTTAAAAAGAAAGCATCGATTCTCGATTGTAAGAACATGCAGAATCTGCTCGACAACCTGGAGAACATGGGTGCTCTAAACGTCACAGACACTGACGCGAGGATGATCAAGTCAAAGCTGGGTGCCCGGATCAGTCGCGGTCGCGGTAAAGTCACCTTTCTTAGTGGTCTGCTGGTTATGCTGGGATTACTAGGTACCTTTCTAGGACTACTGGGTACGATTGATGCCGTTGGTGAGGCGATGGCTGGCATGGCCAGCATTGGATCAGACTCAGGCGAAGGTGGCGGCATGTCGGGATTCATTGCAAGTCTTGCTGCGCCATTGCAAGGTATGGGGCTGGCGTTCAGTTCGTCGTTGTTTGGATTATCCGGTTCACTGCTCGTAGGTACCTTCCAGTATTTCTCCTCTGGCGCACAGGATAGCTTTATCGAAAGTTTCAGTCGCTGGTTAGATGAGCAGATACCCGGTATGGGTCAAGCCAATCAGGCTGCAGGTCGCAGCCCAAGTGCACCGCCAGTAGCAGACGCGGAACTCAAGGCCTGGATAGTCGGCTTTATACAGTCTTCTCAGAATACTCAGCGCGAGTTAGCCGACGTCGTGGATGCGATTCTGGTGTCGTCCGATGCCTCTGCACGCGCAATAGAGAACACCGAGACCGTGCTCATGCAACAGGGTGAGCTGATAGGTAATCTGTCGACCCTTAACAAAGGAGTCGTTGCCATGGTTAGGTATCAGGATCGACTCGATTCGGTCATTAGTTCGGAGTTTACGCAATCACTGCTTGAAGCTCAGCAACACATAGCAGACAGGATAGGCGCGCTGGATATGCAGATGGATAAGTTTACTCAGTCGCAGGTGCAGGTAAGTAGTAGCATGAATGGCCTGTCGACTACGCTTAATGATCAGATTCCCCGTCATGTGCTGCAAACATCTGATCGCCTGGACAAGGCACTAACTAGAATCAGTAACAAGTTAGCTCGGCTGTCAACTCAGGATCAAGCGCAGGTTGGTGAGTTAGCGGGTCAAATAAGGCGGCTGGAAAAACTGGTCGTTAGCTCGGAAAAACGCTCAGCCCAACGTGACCAGCATGCACAAGCCGATTTACAGAATCAGTTTCGACGTGAGTCCGATAAGCTGAAGAAATCCATTGGCGACAACATTGCGTCAACGGTTAACAAGGACGTTATACCCTTTATCGCCAAGGAACAAAGAGAGTTACAAAAGCTCGCCCGCATTATCGACAAAAAGTATGGCCGTCGAAAGGATGACAAGCAAGACCCGGGTGAAAACGTAGCATGAACCGGATTCTAAAGTCGTGAGCTCCGATGGTGGTGCGGATATGGCGGCGAATGCCTGGCCGGGCTTCGTTGATATATTGTCGGCAGTTGTAATCATGTTCGTTTTCTTTGTGCTGATTACAGCGGCTGTTCTCTATTTTTACACGATAACGTACAAAGCCAAGTATGAAGGGCAGGTAGCTGTCACAACACAGGTACAGCAAACCGTTGATACATTAAAATTCGAGGCGCTAGAGCGTGAGAATCAGGAACTACGCGAACAGATAGAAGCGGATTTGGCTAAAGCGCTTCCTAGTGGTGGTGCTGAGGATGCAGAAGTAATCAACGAAAACGAAGCCACGCAAACCTTTGGAGCTCAGGATACTGAACAGGCATTGACCTCATCGCTTGATGATGGGTCGCTTGTGCTGTTTCATGATGTGGGCGCGATCACTGTAGATAGTGAGAGTGAGGAGAGAATCACTGATTTCCTTGATCAGCTAACGCAACGGCACGGCGCTGAAAATCTACAGATTGTATTGAACTCGCCAAAGCTTGCCGATGCGTCTACACAAAATCAAGCCAAGCGTCTTGCAGTAGCCAGAATGCTCAATGTGCGTAATGCGCTGCTCAAGTCGACTGTAAATCGCGAGAATATCCAGCTGACCGTGGTGGAAAGCGAAGAGATCGAAGAGTCAGCCAACTGGACACGGTTGCAGGTAAACGTCCTGAAATGAATACGACAAAGCTCTCCGGTAATCAACGAGGTAGGCGCAAGCCAATGCGATTTGGCTGTGTACTCATCCTAACGTCTTGTTGCTTGCTATTGATGCCGTTTATACAAGCTAGTGAGCTTGCAGATGATAGCAACAGTGTGGTGCAAGCCGAAGACCTTGCACCTTTTTCGTTTGAAGACATGCTGCGACAAACCATGTCTAATAATCCCGGAATAGATATCGCTGATGCAAGAGTCGAACAAGCTGTTCATTTGTCACGTCAAAATGGAAGCTATCGCTATCCAAGGGTAGAATTGTCAGGAGCAGCTGGTCCTGAGCACAATGATCCGGCTCCCGGAACTGAAAGCGGAAAAGCCACGACCAATGGCCGCAATCTGAAACTTACTGTATCCAAACTGCTTTTTGATGGAGGCACATCGCGCTCTGAATTTCGTCGCAGTCAACGCCTTGAGGGCGCAGCAGTCGCCGAGGCGCAAATCGTTGTAGAAGAACTTTTTCTAGAGGTTGTCAGGTATTACATAGATTATTGGCGATATCAGGTGGAATTGGCTCAGGCAGAGAAATTTGTTGCCACCATGCAGGAGCTGGTTGGTGATCTCGACAAGATGTATCAAGGTGGGGCTGCGAGTAAACTGGAGGTTGACTTCGCTCGAGCTAGATTGGCATCCGCGCGTGGTTTGTCGAGTGCCGCCAAGGCATCACTCAACAATGCATTGAGTGAATTGGAGTACCTGTCACCGGGTTTGGAACCCTTCAGAGCTCTATCTCCTGAAGTGTTCAGTACTATGGAGCTACTCCCACTGTCAGAATATTTCGATCAGGGTGCTGCGAGTAACAGTGGCTTTGTAACCAACAAGTTCAGCATTGAGGCCACTCGTATGAGGGTCGCATCTCGAAAAGGCAGGTTCCTGCCTTCATTAGATTTTGAACTCAGTGGGTCAATCATTGACGATGAAGGCGGGCCTTCAATACAAAGGGACAAAGCGGCAGCGAAGCTTTTATTAAACTACACCTTATACAGTGGTGGAGAACGTAGAGGGGGCGTGCAGCGTGCCAAAGCGCAGCTTAGAGAGCTTGAAGCGGAACGTGCGCAACTTGAACGAGATGTTTTTAGAGCGATAGATCAGTCTTACAATAGCATCACTGCAGCTCGTCTCACCTTGGATGCCGTTAAGGATGAGATTGCTGCCAATCAAGAGCTGCAGCGCCTGAATCGGCAGAATCTGAAGATGGGTACGATTAACATCATTGAGGTTATCGATGTCGAAGAGCGCTTGTTCAATGCCAATGTGCGCAAAAACGAAATCGTGGCGACCATGCATCAGGAATATTTCGATTTGATGATTTCATCAGGTTTTACACCTGATGTATTGCAAGCCTACTCACCAGCCTTACCGAAAGACTAATAGCGAAAACTCTCTTGATTACCCTTGAAATCGAGGGTAGCTAACCCGGGGTAACACTCTACCGGGCTCAATCTGCTCAGTGTTTTTATGTACTCGCCGTCAACTGCTTAGTACACCAAACACACAATTTACAAGGAAAATTATACACATGCTGATACTCACAAGAAGAGTTGATGAGCGAATCTTTATAGGAGATAACATCACACTGTGTGTTTTAGATATAGAAGGCAACAGAGTCCGTCTTGGTCTGGATGCTCCAAAAGATGTTTCTATATTGCGCGAAGAGGTTCGTGATCGCTATTCGAACAAGGCTTCGAATGACCCCCATCATCCAGGCATCGACAAAACAAAGCGCTCGGCGTAGTAGTCGCATCGCTATTCGCACTAAATACGGCGACGAGCAAGTCAGCAACAGGATGCTGCCTTCAAGTTCTAGTTTTTATATTTTTAAGCAGACAGGATTAAAAAAATGATAGATCGAAGTGCATTGGAATCGTTGATTAACTCTCGCCTTGAAAGTGGTGATGTGGAATTACCTGTGTTTGATGACATCGCACTGCGTATACACCGCGAAGTGCGTGAGAACAAACTAGATGCTGATCTCATTTGCAAGATTCTGGAGGAAGACATCGCCCTGGTGACGGAGCTACTACGAATGGCAAACTCCGCATTTTTCTCGGGTATGTCTCCGGTCGGCAGTCTTAAGGAGGCTGCAGTGCGGCTGGGTGTGAGACAGATTGCTTCAATCGTATTCTCAGTCAGTCAAAAACGTCTTTACAGTGCTTCCAAAGGATTGTTTCAGGAGCGATTGAAAAACTTGTGGAAACACACATCTGCCGTGTCCATTGGCGCGCGTTGGGTAGCGGCCAATTCCGGTTACAGAAACCTCGCTGACGAGGCCTTTGTTGGTGGTTTGCTGCATGACATAGGAAAACTCTCATTGCTGTGCATCATCGAGGATTTGATGGTTAACGAAAGCCTTGAAATTGAAGATGAGGTGATTGATCAGACACTGCTGGCCATGAACTGCGAGCATGGTGCAACGTTACTCGACTCATGGAATTTCCCAGAGTCTTTTAAAACGATTGTGTTGCAACAGTTTGACGAGGATCTGGATACTGGTAACACCGTGTTGTGCATGATCCGCCTGGTTGACAGAGTTTGCATGCTGGATGGGCTTGGCGACATGCAAACAGATGAGGTTATCGATCTGGCTTCACTACCCGAAATTGCTGCCTTATCGTTATCAGAAACTGATGTAGAAGAATTGAGAGAGGTTTTAGTGCAGGTAAGGGGTGAAGAAAGACAGGCAGCTGCTTAAACTGCTTGTTGGCTCGCAAGGACTATAGAGATCCCGGAGCGAACCATCAGAGTGCTTTCCTGATTGGATCCTCCAGTTTGAGTGAATTACGCAGTATCTCTAAGAGCGCCGGTCAGTCATAGGAACCGATTTATGAGCAAAGAACAATCACTGATATCGCTGATCGATGAACGTCTAAGTAGTGGTGACGTGGAGCTGCCGGTTTTCGACGACATTGCCTTGCGTGTTCATAAGGAAGTTCGGGAAAACAAGCTGGATGCCGATAGTCTGTGCAAGATCCTCGAAGAAGATCCTGTGCTGGTGTCGGAAATATTGAGAATGTCCAATTCGTCATTTTTCGCCGGACTTTCACCGGTGACCAATTTACGCGATGCGGCCGTTAGATTAGGCATAAAGCAGATTGCCGCTATTGTCCTCTCCGTCAATCAAAAGAAAATGTATAGCGCATCGGATGGTCCCTTTAAGGATCGCCTGTATCAACTGTGGCTGCACTCATCGGCAGTTTCTATGGGTGCGCGTCATCTAGCGACGAATGCGGGTTATCGACAGTTGGCCGATGATGCCTTCGTTACCGGACTTTTGCATGATGTCGGAAAATTGTCGCTTCTGTGCATCATAGAAAGCCTCATGGTATCCAGCGATTTGATGCTGACCGATGAAATTGTTGATATCACTATTGAGCAGCTCTATTGCGAACATGGCGCGAAGTTGCTGGATATATGGAATTTGCCAGACACCTTTAAAGAGGTGGTGCTGCATCAGGACGACGAAACCTTCGATGATTCCAACGTCATACTTTGTCTGGTCAGAGTGGTTAATCAAGCCTGTGTGCTGGAGGGTATCAGCGATAGACCGGATAGAGATGCGGTCAATCTCGAGGCGCTGCCCGAAACTCAGGCCCTGGGAGTGTCTGAGCTTGATTTGGCCGAATTGCGCCTGGTACTCGAAGATCTGCGCGACGAGCGGAAGGTAGCCTGAAAACGAGCTGCTTTCGCAATATCTGAGCTTCCAGCAGGAATTCTGGACTAAACTGCCGATCGAGGCGAAAAATTGCGTCCAAAACACTGTGAGATGGTTGACACCCCTCTAAGGTCGCCTTACAATTCCGGAGCTCGATAGCAGGCCGATTACATCCGGTCTGTCATTCGTTCAGGAATCCTGAAATTTACCGACCCTTATTTCGAATCTTGTACCGACCAATGGCACTTCCCGCCGAGTCGGACTAACGACAGCACTGTATGGCGACGATAAATCAACTCGTCCGCAAACCGCGTAAGCGTAAAGCGGAGAAATCCAATGTACCGGCACTGCAGGCTTGCCCGCAGAAGCGTGGTGTATGCACTCGTGTGTATACAACTACGCCAAAGAAGCCGAACTCAGCCATGCGTAAGGTTGCACGTGTGCGACTCACCAACGGGTATGAAGTTACTTCATACATCGGTGGAGAGGGGCACAACCTTCAGGAACACTCGGTTGTTCTGATCCGCGGTGGCCGAGTAAAGGATTTGCCTGGCGTTCGCTATCACACCGTTCGCGGCAGCCTTGATACTCAGGGCGTCGATTCACGTCGTCAGGGACGTTCTAAATACGGCGCCAAGCGCCCGAAAGGTTAATCCAGTATGTCTAGACGAGTTCAAGCACCCAAGCGAGATATCCTGCCGGATCCCAAGTACGGCAGTGTTCGATTGGCAAAATTTATCAACATCCTAATGCTTGACGGCAAGAAGGCTGTTGCAGAGCGAGTTATATATGGCGCTCTGGACGTGATTAAGGACAAAGGCGTAGCAGAACCTGTCGAAGTCCTGGAGTTGGCGCTGGAAAATGTCAGCCCGGCCGTTGAAGTCAAATCCAGACGTGTTGGTGGCGCCACTTACCAGGTGCCAGTCGAGGTGCGTCCGGTTCGCCGTAGTGCACTAGCCATGCGTTGGATCATAGATGCTGCGCGTAAGCGTGGTGAGAAATCCATGATGCTGAAACTGGCTGGTGAATTGAGCGATGCAGCTGAAAAGCGCGGCACAGCTGTCAAAAAGCGTGACGATGTGCATCGTATGGCTGAAGCAAATAAGGCGTTTTCTCACTACCGCTGGTAGGCGGGTCGGGTGTGAAGCAGGTCCAGGATCTCTTTTGTGGCTCGTAACACGCCCATTACGCTGTATCGAAACGTCGGCATCATGGCGCACATTGATGCCGGCAAAACGACCACTACTGAGCGCATACTTTTCTATACAGGTGTTTCGCACAAAATAGGCGAAGTGCACCATGGTTCTGCCACCATGGACGGGATGGCGCAAGAGCAAGAGCGCGGCATTCCCATCACCTCTGCTGCTACGACCTGTTTCTGGAAGGGAATGGACGGTAGTCGCAAAGAACACCGCATCAATATCATTGACACCCCCGGGCACGTAGATTTCACCATAGAGGTGGAGCGATCACTGCGCGTGCTCGATGGAGCCGTTGCCGTGTTCGACTCAGTGGGCGGTGTTGAGCCCCAGTCCGAAACGGTTTGGCGTCAGGCTAACAAGTACTCGGTGCCGCGCGTCGCTTTCATTAACAAAATGGATAGAGTTGGCGCAGATTTTTTCCGGGTGGTCGAGCAGATTCGAGAGCGTCTGGGTGCTAACCCAGTGGCAGTTCAGATTCCTATTGGCGCTGAGGAGGACTTTGCAGGGGTTGTTGATCTGATTAGCATGAAGGCTGTGCTATGGAGCGAGAAAGATCAGGGGCTCACCTTCGCAGTAGAAGAAATTCCCCAGGAGCTGCTTGATTCCGCCAATGAGGCTCGGGAAATACTGATCGAGGCAGCTGCGGAAGGCGAGGAGGCTTTGATGGATCTTTACCTAGAAAATGGTGAGCTGAGCGAAGAGCAGATAAGGCGGGGATTGCGCCTGCAAACCCTGGCCAATCAAGCCGTTCCTGTATTGTGTGGTTCTGCGTTTAAAAACAAAGGCGTACAGTCACTGCTGGATGCGATTATTGACTATATGCCGGCGCCAGATGATGTTGCGGCGGTTGA
Source organism: Granulosicoccus sp. (assembly GCA_045106475.1). Classification (GTDB taxonomy): domain Bacteria; phylum Pseudomonadota; class Gammaproteobacteria; order Granulosicoccales; family Granulosicoccaceae; genus Granulosicoccus. The sequence goes on along the minus strand of JBGCEO010000150.1, from coordinate 1,428 downwards.
AGGGGTGCTTGCAGACGATACCGTTGCAGAGCGGCCCGCCAATGATGAGTCACCCTTTTCAGCACTCGTATTCAAAATTGCTAACGACAGTTACGTGGGTTCGCTTGCGTTTCTGCGTGTTTACTCGGGTGTGGTCAAGACAGGTGATATGGTGTTTAACCCGCTACGCGGAAAGCGCGAGAGAATCGGCCGCCTGTTGCAGATGCACGCGAACAATCGGGAAGAAATCAAAGAGGTTCGGGCTGGTGATATAGCAGCAGCAGTCGGGCTCAAAGAGGTGGGCACCGGCGACACTCTGTGTGAGCAAAAGCATTCGATAGCCCTTGAGCGTATGGAATTTCCTGAGCCCGTCATCGCGGTCGCGGTTGAGCCGAAAACTTTGGCTGATCAAGAGAAGATGGCATCGGCATTAGGAAGACTTGCCCGTGAAGACCCATCATTTCGAGTTAGAACGGATGATGACTCAGGTCAGACTATAATAAGCGGCATGGGCGAGTTGCATCTCGATATCATTGTTGATCGGATGAAACGCGAATTTAATGTGGAGGCCAATGTAGGCAAGCCGCAGGTCTCATATCGTGAAACAATTCGACAATCAGTTGAAGCTGAAGGCAAATTCATCCGCCAAACCGGTGGCACGGGGCAATATGGCCACGTGTTGCTGCGCATGGAGCCTCTGGAACGAGGGGCAGGTTTCGAGTTTGTCAGCGAAATTGTCGGTGGTAGTGTGCCCAAGGAGTTTATCCCGGCGGTACAAAAAGGCATTGAGGATGCGCTGGCAAATGGCGTCCTGGGTGGCTATCCAATGGTAGATATTCGTGTCACCTTGTATGACGGGTCGTACCACGATGTGGATTCGAACGAAATTGCGTTTAAAATAGCGGGCTCCATGGGGTTCAGAAATGGCGCAAATGATGCCAATCCGACCCTGCTTGAACCGGTTATGAAAGTTGAGGTCGTCACTCCGGAGGATTACATGGGTGACGTCATGGGCGACCTGAATCGTCGCAGAGGTGTGGTAGTTGGTATGGATGAGCAGCCCGGCGGTAAAGTCGTCCGTGCTCAGGTGCCATTGGCCGAAATGTTCGGCTACTCCACAGTTTTACGTTCAGCCACGCAAGGCAGAGCGGTTTATTCAATGGAATTTGAAAGTTATGAAGTGCCACCTCAGGCGGTGGTTGATGCAGTACTGCATCGTTAAGCCCTAACTACTGTATCATCCGCAGCCCAGACGTGAACTAACAAGGTCGCATGGGCGATCAATCGATAACGAGGCCAGAACCGAAGTGTCTAAGGAAAAATTCGAACGTACAAAACCGCATGTGAACGTAGGCACGATAGGCCACGTAGATCACGGTAAGACCACGCTGACCGCAGCGCTCACGATCTGCCAGGCAGAGAAGATGGGCGGTGAGGCGAAGGCGTACG
>JBGCEO010000149.1:0-7993 GCA_045106475.1 Granulosicoccus sp. | reverse complement strand
AGGCCTATGCCAAAAAACTGTGCACGTGGACAGGCACGAGCTGCCAGCTTAGCGGTTGTTGTAAGAGTAAGCAGGCCGGGAACACTCATGTAAATCCCATGTATATCGTGCTGCTTTTGTTCAACGAGGCATGCCAGGTCGGCAAAACAACACAAGGCAACCGATGCACGGATCCGTTCATCCAGAGCAGACAGCCACCAGGCATGGGTACCTCCCATGGATATGCCGAAGCTGGCAATACGATTTGCATCTACATCAGGATGCTCTGATAAGTAAGAAACACCTGCGATTAGCTCAGATAACATCCAACCATACAGCGTATCGCCAAACCAAAAACAGGCTTTTGCAGTCGCAGCTTCGGGTAGGTGCTGGCGTTCGCCAAAGCAGGGCATATCTATACACAATACCTGATAACCAAGCGCCACCAGATCGTGTGCATAGGGTCTTATCAGGGCTTTACGACCATCTAGAATTTCTCGTTTGCCAATATCGTAACGATTGCCATGTGCATGGCAGTACAGGATGGCTGGCCCAGGTGCAGCTCGCTTAACTGCTTGCACAAACGTGGCAGGAATTTTGTCACCCTGCTGAGTTACCAAATGCAGTTCGGTAATCTGCATGTCAGCGTTTTGCGTGTAGCTGCGAATCTGCGACTCGACAAATCGCGTGCTACCCCATTCTCGCCCCAGTAGTGCTTTGATGTCGTTATTGGTGCTCAGCATGTCTGAACAACTCTGTTGGGTCCCGCAGCATTGCTGGCAATAGTTACGACGCGGCTGTGCACTTACTATTATCCATTTTTCGTTTCGGAGTCAACGGATTCAAATCAACACTCTCATCAAACATTCGATAAAACAGCAGACTCATACGTGCACCATCTATGTTTATCGGCATTTGGCGAGTAACGATTTTCTGCCAACCGTTGTTCTTCCAATCGGCTATGGCGAATTCAAACACGTAGTCATCTTCGATACCCATTCGTAGGTCTGATAGCAAAAGTACGTCGTCTTCAACAGAGAGCGCAAATGCGCCGTTTGTAAACCAATCCATGCGTTGCACTGGCCAGTGGGTTAACCATTGCTGACAACTTTGTTTCCCGTTGTTGTATCGCTCCAGTGAAATGCTGGTGTTTTTATCCAATAGCGAACTGTAACCTTCCAGATAAGCGTCATCTGTCACGACTACAGTGCGCCAGAGCAAAGAAAAAGGAAAGGGGGCAATCAATACATGCTTAGCTGCAATACCACTTTGCGTTAGAGTGTCTGCAACTTTCTGACGTGTGATGTGTTGCGCCACCAGCGTCCAGCCCAGATAGACTGAGCTCATCACAACGCATGTGACTACGATGTGTTTTGAATGATGCCAGGATCGGCGCAGTGCAATGAAAAGTCCGATGATCAGAGGCACTGTATATAAAGGGTCAATTATAAATACAGAGCTCCAGGCTGTAGGAGGCACATTCAATGGCCACCAAATCTGTGTGCCGTATACGGTAAACGCATCTAGTAACGCATGGGTTATCAATACCAGCCACAGCCCACGCCACCAACGCCAATAGTTTAGCTCGTACTTTGAAAACAGACGCTGACAAAGAAACGCCAAAACAAAGCTGAACAGCGTCAGAATAAAAAGCGAGTGACTCCAACTACGGTGGTAAGTAAAGCTCTCTATAGCATCTGCATAGGGAACCAATACATCGAGATCGGGCAGCGTACCCACCACGGCGCCAATGACTATCGCGCGCTTGCCAAGCTTATTGCCCAATGTGATATGGGCGACTGACGCACCCAGAACAAGCTGAGAAACAGAATCCATTACAGTCCTATGCGAACCTGCTGTCTACAGTGATTGAGCAGAAGATAATTCCTCTTCAAGTAGTCTGTCGCTTGCAGCTTTTGGTTGAGAGAAGCCTGCAAGCAAGCGATAGGCAACGGGGGTTAAAAACAGCGTTACTATGGTTGCCATACCCAGGCCGCCCACAACGATCCAGCCCAGTGCTGTCCTGGCCTCGGCACCTGCGCCAGATGCTAAAACCAATGGAACACCACTTAGTACCGTGGAAAACAGCGTCATCGTAACCGGGCGCAAGCGCCGAACGGCTGCTTCATGAGCGGCCTGTGCCACACCCATTCCCTGATCGCGTAATTGATTGGCAAATTCCACTATCAGAATGCCGTTCTTCGCCATTATGCCTACGACCAGAACCAGACCAATCTGACTGTAAACGTTCAGGCTGGTACCAGATAGATAGAGCGCGAATACTGCACTGGCCAAACCAAAGGGCACTGTAAACATGATGATCAAGCTACTGACAAAGCTTTCGAATTGAGCGGCAAGCACAAGGAACACAATAACGATGGCAAAGCCGAATGTGAGCGCTATTCCACTGGAGGTTTCATTTAATGTGGCAGCTTCGGCTAGTGGGATCAGCCGCATGTCATCATCCAACAGCGGCTCTGCCAGATTTGAAAACTCCTGTAAGCCTTCGCGCAAAGACATCTCCGGGGTAAGCCCTGCGGTTATGGTTACAGCTCGTGAGCGTTCCTCGCGAGGTAGCGATGGTGCGATGGCTGTTTCGTTGACAGTGGCTATGGATGACATCGGTACTATGCGCCCATCACTGGCTTTTAGAAACAAATTAGCCAGGTCGGTAGGGTCATTGATGGGCTGTGTTGTAGATACCAGTTTAACGGACACTGCCCGATCATCAATGAACACCTCACCTAGTGTGCGTCCATCCAGAACCGATTGCATGGCTCCGGCCAGCCCATCTATGGATATACCCAAATCTGCTGCGCGTTCTCGATCAATACTGATAGACAATTGCGCCTGGTTGGTTTCGTAGCTTAGACGCACTCGACCAAAACGTGCATCATCTTCAAGTTGCGCTACTAGTTCGTCTGCCGTTTTACTCAACGTATCGTAGCTATTGCCGGCAATCGCTACCTTTAACCCGGAACCTGCGCCGCGTATACCCAGGCTATTAGGTTGAATGGCAAAAGCACGTACACCGGGTACGGTACGCAGGCCGCGATTCAACTCGTTAACAATGTCCTGTTGGCTGCGCTCACGTTCATCCCAGGGTTTCAGGGTGACTACCATGAAACCACTGCTGTTGTTTCCGCGTCTGCCAGCGATAGAAAATACGTTTTGTACTTCCTGCTTTTCTACAAACGGTTGAACCAGATCTTCGATTTTGCGAAGTTGGGCCGCGGTGTATTCGAGGCTGACACCTTGTGGTGCTCTGACACTCAACAAAGCAACTGAGCGATCTTCGCGTGGCAGTAACTCTTCGGGAATTTTCGTTAAGGTAAACCAGGCCAAACAACCGATCAGAAGCGCAACAACAACGACCACAGCTGGCATTGCAAGGCACACGCGTAAGCAGGATTCATAGAAACGTTTGCAGGATCTGCCGAATTGTCTAACCGCTTCAGCTACGCGGTTTGGTTTGATCCCACTACTCGCGCCTGCATTGTCCTGCTTGAGCAGCCGCGAGGCTAGCATCGGGCAAAGTGTCAACGCTACTATTGATGATATGGTCACAGCAATGGCCAGTACAAACCCGAATTCGCGAAACAATCCGCCCGCTTTACCGGGCAAGAACGATAAAGGAATAAACACGGCAGCCAGTACAGCAGTGGTGGTTACCACCGCAAAGAAAACCTGACGGGTGCCTATCACTGCTGCTGCGCGTGCACCCATGCCTGCACGACGTCGGTTAACGATGTTTTCCAGCACCACGATTGCATCATCTACAACCATGCCAGTGGCTAGTAACAGGGCCAGCAAGGTGAGTATGTTGATGGAAAAGCCGGCTAACCAGATTCCGGCAACGGTGCCGATCAATGCTACCGGTAGCGTGATTGCGGGTATAAGCGTCGCACGCCAGTTCAGCAGAAATATAAAAATGATCGATATAACAATCGCCACCGCAAGACTAAGGGAGGTGAGCACTTCCTTAATTGAGCCGTTGATGAATACAGCATCATCGCTAGTGACACGAATATCCATGCCATCGGGTAGATTTCCGTTTAATCGCTTCGCCACGGCATGAACCTCTTTTGAGATTTCCAGCGTGTTGGATCCAGCTTGCCGCACGATGCCCAGCCCAATTCCCGTACGGCCATTCGCGCGTAGTGATGTGGCGCCTGTATCTGCTCCCAGGCTGACTGTGGCTACATCACCAATACGCGTGCGCCCGGTGATAATGAGCTGCTCAAACTGTTCGGCCGAAGCGACTGATGCACGTGCTCGCACTGATAAATTCTGAGTATCGTTTGACAGGGAACCTGCTGGTGTATCGAAGGCGACATCGGAAAGGGCACTGGCCAAATTGGCGATGGTTAGTCCGCGACTAGCCAGTTTGGCCTGATCCACATCAATTCTAAATACCTGTTCTCTATCGCCGTAAACCTGAACATCGGCCACACCGCTGATCGTTGTGAAGTTATCCAGTATCTGATTTTCTACAACAATCGTCATCTCTTCTGCAGTGAGTGTCGCAGAGGTAACGGCAAGTCGAAGTACTGCCTGAGCATCGCTGTCGGCTTTAACGATACGAGGGTCATCGACAGCGTCCGGCAAATCACGTGACACACGTGCGATAGCATCACGCATATCAGAGGCCGCTACATCCAGGTCTACAGACTCTCTGAAGTCTGCGGTAACTCTACTGCTGCCAAACGATGAGGATGAAGATATTGATTTGACTCCTGGCACTCGGCCTGCAGCCGATTCGATGATGGCTGTGACTTCCCGATCAATAGTTTCTGGTGCTGCACCGGAGTAGGAAGTACTCACGGTAATGACGGGACTGTCTACCGAGGGTAGTTCACGAATCTCGACGCCAACAATGGCAGCGATGCCAGCGACGATGATAAGCAGACTGACCACGATGGCGAGCACTGGCCGCCGCACAAAGAGTGCTGTCATATCGCCAGAGGCGACATTGATCGGTGTGCTACTCATGAGCCTTGTTGTTTGCCGGTTATTGCACCTGCCTCAGAGGTTTTTTGGGTGGCTGTGTCGCTCGACTCGCGCGCAGGCTTTGTAGCGTCAGGATTCTGTGCTTGAGGCTTTTCGCTTTGAGGTTTTTGAGCTTGTGGCCTAGCCTGAGGTTTGGATTCGCCTGAACCCCTTGCCGTTGGTTTTGCATTGGATCCCTGAACTCTTACGCTTGCACCTTGGCGCATGCTGAGTACTCCCTCAGTGACGAGGCTATCACCCATGAGCAATTGCGCCTCAACCAGCACTGACTCCGGGTTTCGTTGAACAATGCGCACAGGGACTCGCATCGCTTTGTCGTCAACTACTTTCCAAACAAAGGAGCCGTCAGAATCCCATTGCACGGCCAGGGGGTCAATGGCTGGAAAGCGCTGTCCTTCAAAACTCATGCTGACTTCAAACGACATGCCCGGGCGCAGGGAATCATCAGCATTGTCTATGCGCGCCTGTACTTTCAGTGTTCGGCTATCAGCTTCTATGCGGCTGCTGATACCGCTGATAATGCCGTCGTGGACATCGCCAGGCAAGGCAAGAGCTGTTGCTTGCACGCGTTGACCGACGGCTATCTGATTGGCAAAACGTTCGGGTACCCAGAACTCAACCACAATAACGGATCTGTCGTCGATGGTGACCAGTTCTGTCTGTGGTGTTACATAGTTGCCGATATCGACCGATACCAATCCAACGATACCGGCTATAGGAGCAGTGATAGTCCTTCTTTGCAGTGTGAGTTCGGCCTCTCTCAAAGCAAGCTCAGCATCAGCTAGCGCAGCGTTAGCACGATTAAGTTCAACTTCGGTTGATGTTCGTGACCTAAAGAGTTTTTCCAGTCGAGTGGCATCGATCGCAGCATCGCTGGCTGTGCGTGCTGCTCGATCACGGGTAATCACTTCCTCTTCACTATCAAGCGTTGCCAGAACAGCGCCGGATTCTACGCGCTCCCCTGATCTGACTTCTATCCGGGTGAGCAATCCGCCCGAGAGAGGCACAACACTCACCGACGCTGCGCCTCTGCCGTTACCAACAGCCTTTAGGCGATCGTTTATTAGTGCATTGGTTACCGGCTGAACAACCACCAGAGAGGGAGGCCTGCCGCCTCGACCACCTGGTCGCGCGCCAGCCGCACCGCCGGGTCGGGCCTTGGCATTGCCCGCTGTCGCCGTGCTCTGCGCGCCAGCATTTTGCTTTCTCTGAATTTGACCGGCACCCGCACCCTGATTGGCTGTTGCAGAGCCAGAGGGCGCTGCTGAGTCTGTGGCTGGCTGCGGATCAGTCTGAAAATGAAACCAGAGAAAAGCTGCGACTGCCACAATTGCTGCCAGTGCGCCCAGTCTGAAGGTATTCATAGTGAGTATTACTTTTAACACTTATTTACTCAAGCCTACGCTCTTAAATGGCTCAAATGCAATAAGCAATTGTGCAAATAGCTTGAAACCATGGGATTGACTACAAATACTGTTACTGGTTGTGATCACTGTTTCTCGTTCAAATCTGCAGAATGCACTAAGAGAAGCGTGCTTAAGGTTTTGCAGAAACGATCCAGATGGTGCCGTTTTGTAAACTCGCGCTGAAGTGCACGGTGTTACAAGTTGTTTTTAAGTAGACTGATTCCATGAACACTCGAGCTTTAATCAATAGCAGAAAGATCACGTTTGCCCAGATCATACTCGCAGGTTTTTTCGCACCATTCTGGTGCTCCACTGCCCAGGCTGCCGAGGTCTCAGTATCGCTGAGTGAGCTCAGCCAGGCCATAGATTCGTTATCAGAGGAGCCTGATGCACTGCGACGAATGGCATTACAAAAAATTCAGTTTGAATTGAACGAGGCTGATCTCGTCTTGGATGCTGGACAACTACTGATCAGTGATACGCGCAATGACATTGACACAGGCTCAGGTTGTAATCGTACTGAAATAAGAACGGTAACAACCCGTATCGCTTTACAAGGCGATACACAATTGGACTTGAGACTTGACTCATTAAACGATCCTATTGATCTCAACATCGAGCTGGCGGCTCTGATTTCGGCTGATGGCCGGGCAAAGCAGAACTTTGGGTTTCGTTTGGGTAGTTGTCAGGATCTGGGTAGTGACAACTTCTCGTTCTCCGCAACGGGTGATGCGAAATTGCAATTGCAATTGCAACTGCGACTGAACCCGATTCTGGATGAGAGCAGGGAGCAATTGGTTTTGCGACCGGTAGTGCAACTAAGTGGAAATCTCACGGTACAAAACATTAGAACCGATGTAGATGATTCGCTATTGAGTTCAGTGCTTGAGCATGTACTGGAAGATCAAATCGATGATGCACTTGATAGCGCAAGGCTGACTTCAACCATCATCGAGCTTGGGGAAAATTTACAGCAAGCCCTCGATGAAGAGCTAGACAACGGACTGATCACGCTGGAGTTACCGTCTCCCTCGGATGAGCAGATATCATCGTTGTACAGACTGCTGTCACCAGAAGGAGATTTCGGTTTATCGTTAGGGTTTCTTCGCACGCACAGAGTAGAGCTGCTAGCAGCACTGGTATTGGGGAACAACGAAGAGATAAGTCGTCTCATCAGCAGTGCAGCCCAGTGCGAAGCTGCGGGCATATTACAAACATCCCTTGCGCACAGGCCGGTTTACCAACTCACCAATAACGGTTGTGAAGCCAGTCAGATACCCTCTACAGATACCTTGAACGCCACAACTTGGTATGCCGAGCCTGCCTGTCAGCTGCCTTTGGAATACTACTCAAATAGTACGGTTGAGTTCTGCACGCAATTTCTAGATACACAACGATTGGGTAATGCTGCATCCAATGTAGAACAGCTTGAACGATGGACTCTCTCGCCCGGTACACGCTTTGATATTGGTGCATTGCCACTGGCCGACAAGAAGCAGCCCTTTACTCAGCGTGTGAATTACAAAACGGTGGATACGTTGCAGGGAGAGTGCCGGTTAGAGATGCGCATCCATAGCGTCAACCCGCTCAACACAGTG
>JBGCEO010000148.1:0-4557 GCA_045106475.1 Granulosicoccus sp. | reverse complement strand
CTTTTGGCGTGTCGGCCCGTGAGCAGATACCGAATGGGCCATAAATAGCAGTAGAAGGCAGGGAGCTACGGTTTGTAGCAGTTTCTTCGAATAGTTTCTCATCGTTAGTTCGTAGATTAGTTCAAGTGGATTGCGTGTTTGCGTTAATAAAAAAATATTTTAGTTTTTACCTGGTATCAGAGCTTGCGGTGCATCGATAAACACCACGTTTGTATCGCTAACCTGGGTTTGTTCCAGTGAGGTAAGTTCTGCTTTGGTTCCGGGTGTTGATGATATTTGACCTATGACTGGAAGTCCTTTTCGCAGTTTACGGGTTGCCTTGTCTACTTTGTCATGCAGGGCAGCAGTGTAGGGTAATCGATAGGCTCTTGGAACCGTTTTCCCCAGACCTTGCGTAAATTCGGTTCCCCAAAGATAGATGCTCTCGGGTTCTGCGATATTTGCTGCATGAAGATAGAACTGATCTGGCAGCTCACGTGATGTAGGCCAACCCTCTAGAGCCGGCCACGAGCTATACGTAACCCAGAAAAAACCTACCACCACGATATTGGACACTGTTTTAACAAACCAGTTCCAGGATGAGTAGAGGTTCAAGCCCAATAGCAACACCGCCAAAGCGATATAGGCAATGATCAGTGAATTTATGTCAAGTTGAGGAATAATCTCTCTCCTTATTATGGTTCTTGTTTATGGTTCTTGCCGTTCGGTTTGGCCGTGCGCTTAATTGGGGACAAGGCGCATGGGTAGTTTGTTTATGTTAGTTACGCTGCCGTCTGCTGTTAACGAAAATCGCACCGCTGTCTTTTCTTCACCTTTAGTTTCCAATGTCGTAACACCGTAGTACGCTACTGTGTATACCGGATTCACCTTTGATACTTTTACCGACACGGGAACGGATTCAAAGGTTTCGGTTTCATAGTAATGAACATTAACTACATACTCGCCGGGTACAACCCCGCGAATGGCTGCGATTTCCTGATTCAACGGGTTTTCTACGGTAGAGCCTTCGAATTCAAGCGTATCGTTTAACATTCCTCTGTCGTCGCGATCGAGATGAACGAGATTAGAGCTACGGTTTCGGAACCAGATTATGTTCCCTTTCGGGTCTTGTATCCAGGTGTCGATATCATCCGGGCTTGCGTCAGGCCAGCTTATGGTGATGATGTACTGAGCATCGATGTCTATCTTGCCGGTTTTCTCGGCAGGGTTGATAAATAGAATGGCCAGGAAAAACAGCAGTATAAAACCAAGCAATATGTTGAATAGCAGATCAGTAAACGGATCTGAACCTGCAACTGCATTACCTCTGTATCGCTGCTGCAGTCGAACGCCCACTTAATTTAAGCCCGCAGCTTTTTGCTTATTGCGAATTTTCATTCGCAGCAGCAAACCTACCTGGTGTTCGGCTTCACGGCCCAGTAATAGGTACTGCACACTTAATAGGCTGGCGCCAATCAATCCTGTCAGGGTGGTCAGCAGGGCAGTGCCCATACCGCCGCTCATTGCTATCAATAAATTTTTAAGGTCGTCACCACCGTCGATTTTAATGTTGGTTAGTGATGCAAATATCAATATGAATCCGATAATTGTCCCTAGAAGACCGAGTCTGACTGCAAGATCCACAAAAAACCAACCCAGTTCTGCTGGAGCGCGCAAGCGATCTGCATAAATCTCCACTATTGCATCGTCTGATGGATCAGTGTCACTACCGGCGCTTGATACTAGTTCCTGCAGGAACGTCTGCGTGTACTCGGCGCTTGCTTTTCGTTCGCTGTCGCGCGAGTTGAGCCAATCCAGAGAGTGTTTGATTCTTTGCGAGTTGTGGATTATGTGCCAACCACAATGAATGGAGGCGAGGATCACCAGCGCGATGATAAGTGAGGCCATATAGCTTTGATCCAATGCAGCTATGACCCCGAAGACACCCAGATCCCATGCAACGTAGGCTCCAAAGATCATCACACTGATCATCAACAGCCATGCTTGCGGGTAATAGTGACCTGTCTCTGCTATGGGGCGGGTATAGATTCGCTTCTCCGAATGGGGTGGAGTCGCTCTTGGACGTACTGCGCCTTGTGCGCGATTCATAGTGGTTCTGCTACCAGGGCATCAAGCTTGAGCCAACGTTCATTAGCAGCGCTCATCTGCAGTGGCGTAAGCGTTAGCTCTACAGAGATTTGCGTCATATAGTATTCCGCCCATGTGCTATTGGATATATTGGCGTGCGTATACCAACCGAATGCCCGTTCGGCATTTTTACTGACGCCTAGTCCTTGTTTGTATAGGTGACCAAGATTGAGCTGGGCGGCGCCAAAGCCTTGCGTCGCAGCGGTATGGTAAAGCTTAGCTGCGCCCACAAAATCAACGGGGCCACCGAGTCCAAGGTAATACAGATTAGCCAGGGAGTTTTGTGCCCTTGGATTGCCAGCTTGAACTTGTTCATCAAGAAAATGACGAGCACGCTCAAACTGACCTTTGGCCATGGAATCTATATAGTTGTCAGCAGGCCAACGTTCTTTTGCGTAGAGAGCGCCCAGACTGGCGACTAGCAAAAAGAACATTCCTAGCACACACCACTGAAATAATTTACTCACTTTTGATTCTGCCCGATACCACTGTTACATCACGCACTACGGTGTGTGTGGGGTCAATGGACAATTGAGCATTGGCCGGTTTTGTGATATCAGATGGTGCAACAAACTCCATAATTCAGCTAAAATCTGTGCGTTGCTTGTGGTATTTCCACAAGATCGCACATTGCTACACAGACAATCAAGAGGCAGACAGTGCATATCAAACAAAGCCCTTTAATCTCGCTACGTTTTCTTCGCATTACACTCCTTTGCTTGATTTCTTTTATTGGTCCTGTACAGGCCGCATCCACTGCATCTGTGCCCACTAATGAACGCTGGGAATCTATACGATTGCAGCTTTTTGGTGAAAAGGAGATATCTGAAGAGCCTACCGTCATCAGTCTAATAGCGCCGGGTCGCGCGTTTGATGGCGCTAGAGTGCCCGTGACTATGCGAGCACTGCTCTCGCAGAGCGAAGAACGGCACATCGAGAAGCTCTACCTGATCGTTGATAACAATCCGGTGCCTGTGGCAATCACCTTCGAATTTCAGACTGGCAAGCAATGGAGTACGCTCGACACTGAGTTGCGTGTCAACGAGTACAGCCCGATGCGAGCTGTGGCTGAGATGAACGATGGTAGTCTGTATATGTCCAGCTCATTTGTGAAGGCTGTGGGTGGTTGTTCTGCTCCACCTAGCAGTTACGAACGCTCCGACGCTAATTTGCTCGGCTCATTCAGTGGCGGCCTGGAGCAGCTCTTCAATCCGAAAGTACCTGCTGTTGCGCGCATTCGAATCACTCACCCCAACGCCAGCGGAATGCAATTTGATCAGTTTACACGCACGTATATACCCGCTCATTACATACATACCATGAGCGCTGTTTTCAACGATAAACCTTTGTTTACCTTGAAAACTAATTTCTCAATGAGTCAGGACCCGGTGCTTGGATTCAACTTTCAACCCGATGAAAGCGGCAAGCTGACTTTGTCTGCCATAGATTCTGAAAATCGAATTTTTGAACAAAGTTGGGATGTTAGTGGTCAGTAGATGCTAACTGATCAAATTTTCTATCACCACAAGTGTTAACAATCGAAACTGCTCACCAAGAAGCAGAAATCCACTGGAGTTAATAATGATTGCAATGTACCGTGCAAAAAACGCATTTCATGCAAAATTTTGCCTCATTGTTGCGACATTGATTTTGTCTACCGCTGCAAGCTCAAGCTGGGCAGATGAAGAGCGCTGGTCAGCCTTAAAGCAAGCGTATTTCGGTGATGCAGAGATTGTATCCGGTGATTCGATTGTGAGCCTTGATGCGCCAAAGCGTGCCCACGATGCCGCAACCGTGCCGATTTCAGTTAAAGCGCTGGACTCGGGCAGAACGATTAGAGAGTTATATTTGTTCGTGGATCAAAATCCCTTACCCCTGGCAGGTATTTTCCGTTTTACAGAAGAAGCTGGCTATTGGAATTCACTAGAAACCAGAATCCGCATTAACGAATACACGGATGTGCGCGCAGTGGCGGTGCTTGCTAACGGTGAGCTGCATATGTCCCAGCGTTTTGTGAAGGCCTCCGGCGGTTGTTCAGCACCTGCATTGGCCGACATGGATGCCGCGATGGCAAGGGCTGGTAAAATGAAGTTGCTGTTAAGTGAGATCAACGACGGTGATTCACTTCCTTCCTCAGAAGCGGTTATCAAGATAAGCCATCCAAACAATTCGGGTATGCAGTTTGATCAGGTATCCAGAAACTACATTCCTGCTTTCTACGTCAACACCATAAAGGCTCAATTGGATGGTGTTGACGTTCTTAGCGTTGAGACAAATTTTTCAATGAGCGAAAATCCTGTCGTTCGCGTGTCTTTCCGCCCTGACGTACATGCTTCAGAGCTTAAAGTTGTTGCCATTGACTCTAAGGGTAATACCTACAGTAAGTCGGCTGAGTCGATCGTTCAGTAAAAAGGCTTGTACTTAAAAACT
>JBGCEO010000147.1:0-18876 GCA_045106475.1 Granulosicoccus sp. | reverse complement strand
TTCTAGCATTCCTTCCACAGTTCGTGAAACCGGAGAATGGTGCTGTATGGTTGCAGCTCACTCAGCTTGGAATTCTCTTCGTTTTGATGGGACTGCTTTCCACGATGATAGTAGCTGTAAGTGCAGGACGCATTGGAGTCTACTTGCGTAGAAATCCATTAATCGCCAAATGGCAGGGCAAGTTCGTTGGCAGCATTTATTGTGCACTCGGACTGCGTGTAGCTTTGCAAGAGCGCTAGATCGGGTGGGTGGCGACCGGCAGCTTTGGGCACACTGCGGCAATACGTTTTTTGAAATTGACGCCGGGTTTTCACACGGTCTGAGAACCTTCCTGCCCGTAAATAGTTTTACGTCTAGCAATTAGTTGAGTCAGCAAACAGCGTGAACCGGCCAGTCTTAGTTTTCACTGAGATCAGAACTCAATCCGTATTTGTCGGGAAGCCTAATAGGCGGCTGTCGACCTACAGCCGCCACAGTCCTACGCAGGAGATGTATTCAATGCAGTTTCAGGTTTTTTCGGCAGGTAGTCTGCAACGATTCCTTTTACTCGGATTATTTGTTATGAACGCATCGTTACAAGTATCAGCAGCACAGAATGACATAGCTTCAAGAGCCAATGAGCTAGCCATGGGTAAAGTAGAATACGAGTTACCGCACGAGTTGGGAGTGTTGACAATGCAGCTCCCTCTGCATTGGGTAGGTGGCAGAGCAGACGGTGTTGAAGCACTATGGATTGATCAAGATGGTAGCCCGTTCAAGGACAACGTAACATTAACGATCCGCGATGGTAGTAAAGTAGCAAATTCAGACAAACTACTCGATCGAATGATCGCCGCAATGGTCCAAGGCGTTGAACCTTCCACCGTCACGAGTTTAGAAAAAACACAAGGCCGCCGGATGGTTTCGTTCGAACGTACTGTAGATGGTCAGGAAATCATACAGACCAGTTTGACTATCTATGCCGAATCAGCCGAAAAGAGCTTTTTACTCACGTTAAATCACTCTCGTCCGTTGGATGCTGATTCTATTGACCTAAGAGAGGTAAGCATTAAATAAAGCTGCCTTGAGGTGCCGTTTATTACAACCTATCCCTGAGAGTATGTCGCTCGATCACTGTTGTAGGGAACAATAGCGCTTCCGGGTATCGATCGAGTTCATAGCCACAATAGTACGCTTCGGTAGGTTTGGATGATAATAGATGCAGCATTTCGCGCCGGCGCGCTTCAAAAGAATACTCGTCGGCAAAGGAATGACAGACTTGCACTCCATCTATAATCTAGGTTTAGCTGTAAAAATCGACACGATCCGTTTTGCCCTTAGATCGTGGACATTCCACCTGAAGCTATTTTTGGGTATGAGAATGCAGTTGTCGCAAAGAAGCGAACATTAACGCTACGAGAAAAGGCTGTGAAGGCGCTGTTTTTGCACTCCAGTGACTTGCTTTGTCATGCACTGATTTGTAACTACTAAAATTCATATCTTATGCCGAATGTTAGTAGCTCAAGAGAGCCTCCTAGCCATGTGTATTCTAGCTCGGATTTTACGCTGTTTAGACGAAATCCAACGCCAATGCCACGTGCTATACCTGAGTGAACATCATTAAAGACTCTTTGGCCTTCGCGATTATCAATGGTGTATCTCTCGTTAGTTAAACCAAACTTTGCTTTAAAATAATACTGTCCTTCTGTTTGGTATGTACCATAGAGGTGGTACATTCTTACGGCCTGATCACCACCGGAAAAGTTACTTTTTGTTTCACTAAAATTGATAACACTTTCTATGCCCCAATCATTCCAGTTATACCCAGCAACTAGCCCAATGTTTTCAGTATCAACTAGAAATTCTTGATCAAACTTTAAATTTCCAAAATCGATCCCAATGTGAAAATCATCTGCTATCGCTCCAGATGAAAATATCATGGCTATCGCTACAACATATATTTTATATCTTAAGATCATTTTATTCTCCGATCTATAGCGCTTATTGACTCAATTACACTTTCAGCGAGCAGAAAAGCCATAACGATATACAGAACAACGAGTATCGTTATCAGCATTGCGAATCACCTCAAAGAAAGATATCCGATGAACCAGAAACTCAATAGAAACTGACTGAGCACCGGCTAATTCAGACAGTTTCCAGTGTTGAGTCCTCTTTCGCCATGACCATCGGTATCAAGTAGATGACATTTCGACCCAATTACAGGTTCTGAACTCATCAGGCGTCAGCGTTGTCTAGTGCTCGCGGTGAAAGGCGAGGGGCGTCATGCCCGTCCAGCGCCGAAAAGCCCTGACAAAAGCAGATGCTTCCGAGAACCCCACGAGGTAAGCAGTCTCGTTGACTGAAGCCTTCTTCGCTCCCAGGTAATCCAGCGCCATCTGTCGCCTTAGTTCGTCATGAATCTGAGCGAAGGTCACACCCTCTTCGCGCAGGCGTCGGTACAAGGTTTGACGGCTCATAGCCAATTCCGCTGCCACCGTCTCCATTGGACTCTCACCCCGGTGAAGATGCTTGATGAGATAAGCCTCAACCCGGCTTCGAATCGTTGGGTTTCGCTCAAGTTCAGCAAGCAGCGCTTCGGCCCGCTCGGCGAACAGCCCAAAGACATAGGCATTAGGCTCATCGAATTCTGTGTTCAGCACCTGAGGGGCAATCTGCATCGCATTGCGCCGGCAACCAAATGACACAGGCACTCGTAAGATCTCCGCTAGCGTTGCGGCGTACGGTGGCTCTGAATGGGTCAATTCGACCGCTAGCGCAAACACCATCTCTGGAAAATGCCGTCTAAATTCACCAATGAATCGTCCAAACGCCATTTCGCCAAGTGCGGGAAATTCATTGGGATTGGGTCGATTGTCAACGATCCAGATCTGCTCGTTTGCGGGTTCAACTGAGAACCGCTCCCCGGCTGCCATTACGTCCACCTCGACCACCAGCTTTGCGTAGCGATTCAATTGAGTCATTGCGTCCGGCATGGATTTCGCCGAATGAACGATCAGACCGACAATTGAAATTGCTTCTATGCGAGTCTCAACGCTAAATCGAACAGCGATGGCTTGATCACCGGTCAGGTCGACGGTTGCGTCAATCAAGGATTGATATGCAAGCATTGAAACCCGCGCATCCTGATCTTCGAGCGCTGCTTCAGTGAGTTGGCTGCGCGCTAACAACGAGCCTTTAGAAGCGCCTTTATCGACAGAAAATTGCAAGAAGTTGCGGGCCAAGCCCGCCGATACGGTTGCGTCTTTCATCAATCAATCCGAAGCCAATTAAGTTTTATACCAAGGTTGATACCAAAAGCCAATAGTCTGTTACAAGCGGTCATGGTGAACGATCGGGGTGAATTTTAAAGTTACTTCATCGGTTGACGAGATCTTGCTGGACCAACTAGCAAGCACCGCCAAACGAGTTAATTCACCTTAGATATAGGATCAAAAAATGAAAAACCTGACCATTACTATTTTGTGTGCCGCTTCGGTGGCCTTTGCCTGCGCACCCGTTCACGCCGAGTCCCGCTTTGTCACGGGCCCGTTCGTTGGACTCTCGCTCGGCGGCGCCGGATTCATGCCACGCTCAATTGGCCTGGTCGAGACAGGCGAAAGTGAGCATGACAATGGTGTCGGCAAGCTCACCGCTGGCTATTGGTTCTCTCCACATTGGGGCACAGCAGTTTCCTATGTTGATATGGGTGAGTTTACCCAAACCTATACCAGTGGGAGCTTTAGCGGAGACGTCCGCTCGGCTGGACTTGGACTACTCGGTAGAGTGGCCATCAATGATCGCTGGAGTCTGATCGGAAAAATGACCTTGACCCACAATAGAACCAAACTGACCGAGGTGACAGGCGCTCCTGCACAGTTTTTGGATCTGAGCGGTAAATCCACTCAAGTTGTTGTGCCGGGGTTAGAGATCAACTACAAAGTTAACGAGGCAGCCTCACTCTTTATTGAAGCCGAGTCACGCGGCAAAGCAGCCAAGGAACTGGACACGGCTTTTGCCGGTATTGGATTGCGCTGGCAATTCTAATCAGTCGATTCCTGATAGCAGCCTACTTTATTGGCTGCTATCGTAGCTTGCAGTCATAGCAGACTCTAAATTTCCATCATCCGTTGCCTCGGTGCGAATCCATATGCTTACTTTTCTACATATCATTACAGGTACGCTTGCCGTCTCATCGGGGCTTCTCGGCCTCTTTGTGAGCAAAGGCTCAGTGACTCACCGCATTGCAGGCCGTGTCTTCACCTGCGCCATGATTCTGTTGGGTTTTACCGGCATCGCGCTGGCGCTGCAGGTGCCTATGGCAATCTCTGCAGTGGCCGGCGCTGCGATCATTCATCTGGTGATCACCGGCTCGCTGGCTGCACGCTCCAAGCCTTGTGCATGGCAACTGATTGACACTGCTGCACCAGTCGCATCATTAGCCATCGGTCTGAGCAGTCTTGTGTTTGCCTGGGAGGCCTGGGAAAGCGCCAATGGGCTTAAAGATGGTTTCTCGGCTATGCCGTATGGGTTCTTCGGCGCATTGATGTTGCTTGTCGCCGCACTTGACCTCAGGTACCGACTGGTAGCAGATACGACGATTGTCGCGCGACGTAGTCGCCATGTTTGGCGAATGAGTTTTGCGTTGTTTATCGCCGCAGGCTCACTGTTTACTGGACCGGGGGCAACAGCTTTTCCCGCATGGTTGCAAGCATCAGGGCTGCTGTCAGTCCCGGAGCCCTTGATTCTTTTGATTATGATTTACTGGCTCTTTCGGCTGCGGCTTACACGTAAACGATCTGCATCTGAGCAACAAAATATCCACCTGAGCAACGATGAGTCTGGGAAAGTGTCTTAAGCGATATAGCGGCTTATACCTACGTATACCTACGCATAGATAGTGCTACACGGGTATTGGCACAGGATTGTCACTTTTGACTAAGAACAGTCTTTGATCCACCCGAAATAATGCCTGGTTTGCGTAAAATGAACAGCATCGGGTCGAATATGCGAGCCGAAATATGATAAATATAGATCGTGAGTGAACTGTGGTGTCGAATCTGCGATCGGTGCGTTCAGAGCTACTTGATGAACCGATGCGTCAGGTCATTCGATCTTTGTCTTCACTCAGATAGCCTTGACCTGTTAACGGGAGCAGCATCGTGACTACACTTACCATCTTTAATGATTTTGACCCTGTTCGCGAGCTTTCACGAAC
Organism: Granulosicoccus sp.; assembly: GCA_045106475.1. Taxonomy (GTDB): domain Bacteria; phylum Pseudomonadota; class Gammaproteobacteria; order Granulosicoccales; family Granulosicoccaceae; genus Granulosicoccus. The sequence goes on along the minus strand of JBGCEO010000147.1, from coordinate 13,679 downwards.
AACCGTTCATAGTGAGATAAGCGACCAGCTTAGCAAGCACGGTGTTCGTCTGGAACGCTGGGAGGCATCCGTCCCTCTGCAACCCGGTGCTGATAGCGAAGATGTGCTGCAAGCCTACGCCGCAGACGTTTCAAGGTTGAACGAGGAGGGCTATTCAACCGTCGATGTTGTGCGCTTGGTACCTGATAAAACTGATCCGGAATGGGCAACAAAGGCAAAGGGTGCCCGTGCCAAGTTTCTGAATGAACATACGCACTCGGATGACGAAGTGCGTTTCTTTGTTGAGGGGTCGGGGGCGTTCTACCTGCGTATGGATCAACAAGTGCTTGCGGTCATCTGCGAAGCAGGCGATCTTATCTCAGTACCGGCAGGCGTTACACATTGGTTCGATATGGGAGCGACGCCAAGCTTTACAGCAATTCGTCTGTTTAAAATTCCGGAAGGCTGGGTCGGTGATTTCACCGGCAGTGAGATCTCCTCCAAGTACCCTACGTTTGATGAATTGGTAGCTGCATGACTCCTCAGGTAATCTTACTTGATATCGAAGGCACGACATCCTCGACAAGCTACGTACGTGAGCACCTCTATCCCTACGGCCTATCTCGGTTCTTTGATTACCTAAATGAGCGACGTGACAGCGATGAAGTTCATCAAGTGTTGGCCGAGATCCGAGAGATTATTGAGGAACCCTCGGCAGAGCTTGAACGATGTGTCTGGTGGCTAAAACACTGGGTGGAGACCGACCAAAAAATCACACCGTTAAAGACTATCCAAGGTTGGATCTTCCCCGATGGGTTCGCTCGTGGCGAACTGACCTCTCATTTCTACCCTGATGTTATTCCCGTTCTACGACAGTGGCATTCACTCGGTTATGCCATGTCTATATTCTCTTCCGGCGCAGCCCCGACGCAGAAAGCCTGGTTTGGTGCTTCACCAGAAGGGGATCTTCGCCCAATGATCCGGAATCATTTTGATACCGTCAACATTGGTCCGAAAAAAGAAGCATCATCATTTAGAACCATCGCTCTCAAACTAAACGTTGAGCCTCATCAGATATTGTTCCTCTCTGACTTGGTTGTCGAGCTCGACTGCGCTCGAGAAGCCGGTTACCAGACTATTGGTGTGCGTCGCCAGGGGGACGAGTATTTCGAACAAGGAGTCGGCGATCATAAAGCGGTTTTGTCATTCGAGGATATCCAGCTGGATGGAGCTGACTTGTGATGTTAAATTTTATGTAAACCGCTTCTCTACGACATCGCTGATGAGTCATCAGTCACCCTTGTATCACGCCACATTGCAATGCCCAACTGAATAAACCAGACTATTAGCAGCAGCCCGAAAACAGCGCCCAGATCGGTCAGCATAGGTAAATCGTTTTTTTAAAAAATCGCTATTGCACAATGATATTGGAAAGCGCTAGCGCATCGAACGCAGCGTTGAGTGCGGAGTCTTCACCGCGATCACGAGCCGCTTTGCTCAGTACCGGCACCGCGATGTCTGGTGCTATGCCAACAGCTTCAAAGACCTCGCCATCGGCATCGCGATACACTTCATTGGATAGCGAGAATGTCCAGTCATTAGGTAACTCTTTTTCCAGCAGATCAGACAGAGCACCATTTGTCGGCTCCCCCAAGTGAGTGACCTGTGGCAGGGAGCGCATCAATAGCGTGAAGGCTTCAGTGGCGCTGACGCTGAATCCACTGGTAATCAAGATGACGGGATTTTGATAGTTCTGCCTGTCAGACGGACGTATCGTGTAGCTCTGGCTGTCTCCAATACCTTGATAGTCTCGTGCTGCTTTAGTGGCAGCAAGACGTTCGGTGTCCGCAAAGCGATTGGCGATGGTAATGGATACCGCATCACGTCCACCCGGAGAGAGCCTCAGATCGATGATCAACGCTGAGGTATCGGCCAGATCAGTCAAGGCCCGATCCATAGCGTCATCGAAAACAGTGACATCACTCGCCTCGGACGCATCCAGAGTCGTAAAGAACTGGTTGATCGACAAATAGCCTACGTTCTGCCTCATCAGGCCCCACTGAATTAAATCTGTATGATTCCCTTCAAGCGTTATGAAGGGTGCGCTGAGATAGTTGGCTTGAAGGTCGGTACGCCATTGATTGAGCACCGTACCGACATAGCTTTGTTGATCGATAACTTCCGTCTGCGTCTCAAACTCCTCAACAAGCACCTGTAAGAAACCCTTGGGACGTGCCGGGCTAAAATCCCCGGCACCGTCAAACGCTAAACCTACATGGCTGTCATCAATAGGAGTGACTAAACCTATGAGCGCTTCCATCAAATCATTCTCAGTGCTCTGATCACTCAGTGTGGGCCGCCATTGATCGTACTGCGCCATCCAGTCCACGCCGCGTTCGCTAAAAAACGCGTAGTAATCATTGAACGTATGCCAGAAGTGGTCGAACTGCTCAGTGATTGAATCACTAATTGGGCTATCACAGACTACGGGTAGTGAATCCACGCGATCAAAGATTGCGGGTATTCCATGCTCACTTTCCGACAGTTGCAGATGATCAATATCTGCCTGTACAAGTGGGAAATCGCTAATAAATGCCGCAACCGATCCTGAATCGCGCAGATAGCAAGTGGCACGAGTGGCCTCGTACACCGTTAATTCACTGCCATTGATATCCAGTAGCAATCCATACCCTGATCGCTCCCAGATACCTTGAACATCTTGTGCAGTATCTGCCGATAGCGCAACGGTGTCGTCATCACTGCAAGCCGCAAGTACTGATGAGACTGCTATGAAAAGACTAATGGTTCTGATCGTCTTCAACGGAGCGTGTTGTTTCAGGTTTAATGTTGAATGTTTCATGAAATGTGTTTCCTGTAGAGGGTTGAGTGTTTGACTGAGAAGTGGGTGTTAGTGAGCGGGGGAGTAGCTGTGCCAGATCAATCGCGAAAACAATGAGATAGCCAAGCCTATAAACCCTGGCACGCTCATCGACCAACGTTGCTTACGCCACATCAAATACAGCAACATAAAAGAACCAAGATTCAATAGAGTCAAAAACAGATTGAACCCACCCAGGAATGCCAAGGTGTACATGCGAGAAGTTCCTGTATTCAACAGGGCTGCCCGGGATAAGAGTTGCGAGCAAAACAACGGCGAGTGCAAGCGGTACTGCGACTTGATGATGTTGAATTAACTTCATAAATATCTCCTTATGATGATTTGAGTAGAAGTGCAGCAGGATTTTTAAGCAAAGAGAGCCTTTGATCGCGTGTATGCGATTCATTGCTTATTCAAATAAAGTTGCCGACTGCGCGGTAGGTAAGTGACTAAAATCTCAACGCACTGTCATGGCAGATGCCCCACTGTGGGGCTTAAGGCAGTTGATTCATGATGGCAACTCCCTGATAGAGGCTCGTGACTGAAACCGTTCTCTATAGTCCGTTGCGGAAATGCCCATGTGTCGTTGAAAGGCACGACGCATCCTTTCGGAGTTGACAAAGCCTACCGTCATGGCCACGACTTCGATGAGGTCATCTGTCTGCTCCAGTAACGCGCGAGCGCTTTGCACTCTTGAAAGCTCAACATAGTGTGCCGGCGTTACCCCGATTGCCTCTTTGAATTTGCGGGCAAAGGAGCGCTCCGACATGCACGCTCTGGCAGCCAATGACGTCACGGTCAAATGCTCGTTGACGTTATTGAGTATGTATTGCAGAGTGTCGCTCAGTGCACCATCGTCATGCTGTTGAGCGATCAGTTGTGTGCTGAATTGTGCTTGCCCGCCGGGTCGTATCATGTACATGACGTTGTATCGCGCGATCTGCAAGGCAATGTCATGTCCCCAATCCTCTTCTATCAAAGCCAGGGAAAGATCCATACCTGCGGTCACACCGGCTGATGTCCAGATGTGATCATCGCGCACAAACAGCGCATCAGCATCCACGGTTACGTTGGGGTAGCGCTTTGCCAGCATTGGGCACCAGAACCAGTGTGTGGTAGCACGTCGGTTATCCAGGAGGCCCGCTTCAGCCAGTATCATCGCACCTGTGCAGATGGATACCACCCGCCTGGCACGTGTCGATGCCCAATTCACAAAGTTCAGCAGTCTTTTGTTTTTCAAAGCATCGGTGGTACCGTGCCCGCCAGCAACCAAAAGTGTATCGATCTGCTTCAGGCTTCGTCTGGCCGATTCAAAGCTTCTATCGGCTTCGAGATTCAGACCACAAGTTGTCGACACAGGTCCACTTTTCTCTGCAACAACCGTAACTATATAAGGCTCGATGTCCTGTTCTACAAACAGTTGGGTGCCGGTAAGTATCTCTATCGGGCCGGCAACATCGAGAATGTGCGCATCCGGATAGATGACCATTACCATGTGTCGAGACTGAGGCTCTCGTGTCTGATATGTGCTGATCTTTGCCATGGACGTACTTTACCGCCACAGGCAAAAAACGGTTAGGACTGATTCCCCTCGAATCCTGCCAACAATTCGTTATCTGTTTGTTACGCGGATTCGCTCATTTCCAGCAGGGTTAACCGTGCGCCGATTGCTCGGCGAGAACTATCGCTAAGGACGACTCTATTGCAGCAGTCTTGACACTACCTGTATATACAAGTTATCGTTCTCACTCAATTGAGAATGTTTGGGAGCTACCTTCGCGTGCCGAGTGACTCAACCAGCAGCTTGTTTAATCTAACCGGAAAAACAGTGCTTGTTACCGGGGCAAGCAGGGGCATAGGAAGATCTATTGCCGAGGGACTTGCCTCCAACGGAGCAGATGTGGTGGTCACATCCCGTTCGTTAGAATCACTAATGCCGGTTTCTAAGAGCATTCAAGCACTTGAGCGTCAATGTTATGCGTATCAGCTTGATGTCAGTGATTCAACTTCAATCAACAAACTGTTTGCCTCATTGGCCGTTGATCAACTGTCACCGGATATCTTGATCAACAACGCAGGCATAGAGAAAGTGTGTCCTTCTATTGATGTAGATGAGGCATTGTGGGACAGGATCGTAGACACCAACCTTAAAGGCGCATTTTTTGTAGCACAACAATTCGCGCGCTCTCTTTTGCCGTCTAAGCGCGCAGGCAGTATCATAAATTTAGGCTCACTCACCTCTGCTGTTGGGGTGCCCACTGCCGCTGCTTACACCTGTTCAAAAAGTGGGATTTTAGGCATGACCAGAGCATTGAGCACAGAGTGGGCGCCATTGGGAATTAGAGTCAATGCTATTGGACCGGGCTACTTCAGAACCGAGCTGACCGAGGAGTTCTATCAGGATGCAACTTGGCAGGATGCCATGCTTGCGAAAATACCCATGAATCGGTTTGGTAATCTTGACGACCTTGTTGGGATATCCGTATTTCTCTCAAGCGCTGCATCTTCCTATGTGACAGGACAAATATTTTATGTCGATGGCGGTTATCTTGCGTCTATCTAAAGGGCTGTAGTTATATTTAAATGGCAACCTTAGTTCACGCGTTTGGCATTAGGATTTGTATTTAATGAATAACCCAGCTCCCTTGTACGAAATGGTAAAACGCCATATCACCGATGCCATTGTGGCAGGTGAATATCTACCGGGTGCCAAGTTGCCGTCTGAGAGTGCTCTGGTCGAATCTCTCGACGTTTCTAGAATGACTGTCAATCGTGCGCTTCGTGAGCTCACACGTGATGGCGTAATCACAAGGCTCCAGGGTGTTGGCTCTTTTGTCAGTAAAGCCGGGCCTACTACTTCGTTGGTAGAATTGCGCGACATCAAGGATATAGTGGCGGATGAAGGTGCAATCTACTCGTGTAAGCTACTTGTTGCTGAACGCAACCTTGCAGATAAGAGTGTTTGCGACCTATTGGATCTTGAAAGGGATATTCCTATTTTGCATGTCACGATGTTGCACTACGCCAACAGGGAGCCCTTGCAATTGGAGCGTCGATTTGTGCGAGAAGATTTCGCTCCTAAGCTCTTAAAACAAGACCTGACAAAAAAGTCTCTATTTAACTACTTACAATCAATTTCGCCGGTGTCTGAATTAGAGCAAGTCGTTGAGGCCTGCACACCTGATGTTAGTGAGCGTAAAGCATTAAAGGTGAGTAAAGAGTTTCCAATTTTGCGTATACGACGACGCACCTGGGTAGGCCGGAAGATCGTAACGCTAGGCTATTTTTCGCACCCTGGAGATCGTTATCGGGTAACCGTACGCGTAAATCCTGCGGATTTAACTCGCTAAATGGCAGTCATCACACATCTTGAAGATCTTCGCTCAATAGCGCAGCGTAAAGTTCCCCGTGCATTTTTTGATTACGTGGAATCCGGAGCTTATGATGAACGAACGTTAGCAGCTAACAAAGATGATCTGGATGCCATTCATCTGGCTCAACGTGTGTTAGTCGGCGTTGAGAATCAGTCCATGGAGACGACGATATTGGGTCGAAAATCTGCCATGCCGCTCGCGCTGGCACCGACAGGATTAACCGGTTTGATTTATCCTAACGGGGAAATTCATGCGTGCAAGGCAGCCAATTCGTTTGGTGTACCCTACACGCTGAGTACGGTCTCCATTTGTTCGTTGGAAGAGGTTGCAGAAGCAACAGATCAGCCGTTTTGGTTTCAGCTCTACATCATGCGTGATAGGGTCTTTGTTGAAAGACTGATCCAACGAGCGCAAGATGCTGGGTGCGATACGTTGGTGCTAACAGTGGACCTCCCGGTGCAAGGGCAGCGACACGCCGATATTCGCAACGGTTTGTCGGTACCTCCGAGACTCACGATGCGCAATGCTATTGATATCGCAAGTAAGCCCGCCTGGGCATTGGGCATGATGCGCAGTAAACGTAGAAATTTCGGGAATTTGGAGGGTCATATTGACGGTATGGACGATGTTAAATCGATGGCTGAATGGACGTCTCGCCAATATGATCCATCGTTAACCTGGGAGGATGTGAAATGGGTTCGATCAAAGTGGAAAGGTAACCTTGTCATAAAAGGCATCATGGATCCGCAAGATGCCATTCAGGCATTAGACATCGATGTGCAGGGCATCATCGTGTCTAACCATGGCGGTCGTCAGCTTGATGGCAGCATCTCGACGGTTAAAGCACTGCCACGAATTGTTGATGTTATCGATGGACGAATCGATGTTTTCGTTGACGGTGGTATCCGCTCAGGCTCTGATGTACTGAAAATGATTAACCTAGGTGCAAAAGCTGTTTTTATAGGCAGAGCATTTCTGTATGGCTTGGGTGCTATGGGAGAAGCAGGTGTCACTCAGGTTTTGACTATGTTTCAAAAAGAATTGGGAGTCGCTATGGCTCTCACAGGTAAAAAAACGCTGCACGAACAGCCTTAATCGGCAATTAGGATTTGATGTAGAAAGAGGGGGGCTATGACAGATAACAAGACACCGAATAATTCTACTCAGCATAACTGTATATGCAGACCATCTGTGATAAGTAATTCGTCTATACCACAACCTTATTTGTCGTATTTGCCGTATTTGCCGTATTTGCCGTGTTTGCCGTGTTTGCCGTGTTTGAGTAGCGATTCATGAGTCAGTCTCAAAGCATGATTGAGATTAAGAATGTGTCAAAAGCATTCGGAAACACTTTGGCTGTGAACAACGCTAGTTTGTCTCTGGACCAAGGAGACTTTCTAACAATCGTAGGTCCTAGTGGCTGTGGAAAAACCACTCTACTTCGAATGATCGCAGGATTCGATACGCCCTCCAATGGTGAGATTCTCATCAATGGGCAGCATGTTGAGGCAGTACCGCCATACCAGCGATCCATCGGAATGGTCTTCCAGAAACTGGCTTTGTTTCCACATATGACTGCATACGAAAATGTAGCCTTTCCATTGAAAATGCGTCGTTTTAACCCAGCCGACATTCCATCTTTGGTGGAAAAATACCTGAAGCTTGTCAAGCTTCAAGATTTTAGCGAGCGCCGACCCCATCAACTCTCCGGTGGCCAGCAGCAACGCATCGCGATTGCCCGTGCCTTGTCCTTCAGCCCCGATCTGCTACTGCTCGATGAGCCTCTATCAGCGCTTGATAAAAAGCTGCGAGAGGAGATGCAGTTAGAGTTTCGGCGCATACAACAGGAGCTAGGGGTTACCACGATCAATGTCACACACGATCAGCGCGAAGCGCTTGTGATGTCTGATCATATTGTTGTCATGAGTGAAGGCGTTGTTCAACAATCTGATACACCGGTAGACCTCTATCGCAGCCCAAAGAATCAATTTGTTGCAAGCTTTATTGGTGTGACCTCCATGTTTAAAGCATCGGTGGTTGGTATTGAGAACAACAAAGTAAAGATTAATATAGGGAACATGACGTTGATTGCTCGAGGTAGCGGCGATTTGTTTAAACACGGTGATGCCATCGAATGTGCTGTACGCGCAGAACAAGTCCAATTTGTCGGGAGTAGTAGTGATAGGGTCTTAGACAATGTTGTCTCTGGCGTTATTACACAGCGCATTTTCGAAGGGGACCGTGTAGTTTACGAAGTTCGTGTCAGTGACATGGATGATTCAACTCTCTTCGTGTTTGATCACAATTCTGATCAGCGCGCAGATTATGCGTTTAATGAAATTGTGCATTTGGGTTGGAATGCAGACCATTTTTATGCATTCCCTGTTGTTACGTAGCTTGTATCCATTAACCAAGGTGAGGTATGTAGAATGAAGAGGAACGAGAGTAAATCTATAAATCGAAGAACAGTACTGAAAGTAGGGGCCGCAGCTGCGGGACTTATGGCGGCTCCCGGAATTCTCCGAGCTCAGGAAAAACCTAAGGAGATCATCGTACGAGCATGGGGTGGCGCGTGGGGTGAGGCACTTCAAGCCGGTGTAGCAGATCCATTTACAGCAGCAACCGGCATCAAGGTTCGTCTTGATTTTACAGAAGACAATGAGATCAAACCCAAAATCTGGGCAGCCGTGGATCAGGGCCGCATTCCGCCTATTCACGTCAACTGGGACACGTCCACAAATGCAACGATATCAGCGCTCCGAGGCGCTACGGTTGATTTAAGTGATTTATCGAACCTGGACGGTTTACTCCCATTGTCCAGACCAGTGGGACTTGAAGGTTATCCGCTGGTTAATACTTATGCCTATGTGTACGTGTGTGCTTATCGGCCGGAAGCATTTCCTGACGGTCCGCCAGCTTCCTGGAACGTCATGCTTGATCCCAAATTCAAGGGTCGGGTAGCGTTGTACGATGATGGCATCGGATTCAATCCGATATCGGTAATTGCAGGTGGCGGGACCTTTGCCGATATCCCCGATAATATGGAACCAGGCTATGAATTTTATAGAAAGTTAAAGGAAAACGAGCCGTTACTAGGTGAAGATTCAGATTTCACCACGTGGTTTCAAAACGGCGAGATAGATTTAGCTTGCACCATTTCTGTAAATGCTCGGGCAGCACAAAAAACCGGTATTAACGTTAAATGGACTGTGCCAAAAGAGGGTTGTAAAGTCGACACCGATGGATTATGGATTCCTAAGGGATTACCGGCAAATGAAGAGCACTGGGCGAAAGAATTTATCAATTTCGCACTGACCCAGGAGGCGCAGCAAAAGTGGTGTTCGTTGCTAGGTCTGCCGCCAGTCTATCCAGGCATAGCCCCACCCGAAGACTTAGTCGGCGATCCATCTTATCCAACTAGCGAAGAAGACTTTGCGAAATTGGTCAGTGTGCCATCACCGATATTGGTAGAGAACCAACCGAAATGGTTCGCCAAATTCAACGAAATTTTCCAAGGTTAAGGATTATCTGCAAAGCTTCCCCGACCGCTCACTCGGGGAAGCTTCAACAACGATAGTTGAGACCAAAGTGTCAAATCAAACAAACCCTCGTTTACCGTTGAAGTGGACTGTTCTTGACGGAATTGAGTCTGCAGCATTGATTGTCTGGCCCAGACGTTTGCGAGATTCGACGGGGTGGCTGTTCATTGCACCAGCGCTTTTCCTGGTTGGTATTTTGTTGATAGGTCTCGGGTATATGTTGGAGTACAGCCTTCATGAGCTGGATCTATCAACCTATCGATTGAAAGAAGCCTACACCCTGAGTAACTACTATTTTTTTACCGAGCAACCGGTCTATGTCCGTGTGTTTATCCGAACATTGATTGCAGCGAGCTTGGTCACGTTTATCACTTTGCTCCTGGCATTCCCGTATGCGTATGTCATGGTAAGAACACCATCAGCTTTTATACGTAAATTTTTGTTGGTGTCTCTCTTTTTACCTTTTTTCATTGGTCAGGTCGTGCGAGCCTACGGCTGGTTAATCATTCTCGGTAAAGAGGGAATTATTAATACTATATTAGTGAAGATTGGATTGCCGTCGCTAGATCTCATCTACAACTATGGAGCTGTCATTTTTGGTCTGGTGCAGTACATGCTCCCCTTTGCGGTGTTACTGATTGTTCCTGCGGTGACCGCCGTGAGTGAAGATATCGAACTGGCTGCAGAGAGTCTCGGAGCCAACTGGATACGCACTTTCCAGCATGTAGTATTACCGATGACACGTCCTGGTATTGTGGGAGCATCAATTGTGGTCTTCACACTAACCATGACAGATTTTGCGATGCCGGAAATCCTCGGAGGAGGTACGACGGATTTCATTGCCAGCGCTATTTATGACAGCTTCTTTCAATTGTCCAATGCAGGTCTTGGAGCAGCACTGTCGATTGTGCTGGTCGCAATCGGTAGCCTGCTCGTGGCCCTGGTATTCTGGATTGCCGGAGCAGGTACGTTAAGTATCCGGAGCCAGACGCCATGATCCGAGTACCCAACAAACAATTTGTGCTGTGGACCCTGGTGAGCTTTAGTTTGTTAACCCTCAGCCTGCCCACCATTATAATCATTGGTGCGTCATTTACTTCTGGTGAGATTATCCAATTTCCACCCGATGGGTTTTCTTTAAAATGGTATCAACAACTTTGGCAACTTGACGATTTCAAGCAAGCCTTCTTGCGTACGGCATATGTCTCTTTTATCTGTACCCTGGTTGCCATTCCAATCGGTACGCTTGCCGCCATAGCAACTGCTCGATACCGCCTTCGATTTCAAAAAACCATTCAAGTCTATTTGCTTTTACCGTTTACGATCCCACTGGTCGTATCAGGCATCGCCATGATGATCTTGTTTGGTGAAGTTAGAATTCTTGGTAACTTATGGCCGGTTGGCGTTGCATTGTGTTTGATCAACTTGCCTTTCATGATTTGGTCAGTAAGTGCAACCGTCAACGGGCTGGACCCCGAACTTGAAAATGCTGCTTCTAATTGCGGAGCTCCCCCCGTTCAGACCTTTTTCTTTTTTTCACTGCCCGCTGTTATGCCAGGTGTCATTACCGGTGCACTACTGATGTTCATATTAGCTTTTAACGAATTCCTGGTAAGCCTTTTTCTCACGGATGCTCGAACCGTCACGCTTCCTGTGCAGATATACAATTCCATACGCAGCGTCATTACACCTGACTTGGCAGCAGTATCGGTCTTGTACATTGTTATTGCACTAATCGCCGTGTGGTTACTTGATCGATTGGTCGGGCTAGAGATATTTTTAAAATCCAAGTAAATAGGAAAAAACGTTGACTAACAAAATCAGTTCTTACCACTACGCTTTTTTGGATTCCGCGCAAAAGCAATCTCTTCTTCAGCGAACTGAAGGCGACTTGGCCCCGTTTTTAGAAAAAGTAGTTCCCATCATTGAAGCCGTTAGCACAGAAGGTGACGTAGCGTTAGCTCGGTTCGCTAATGAGTTTGATCGATCTCCAGTTACGGCAGATGCCATTGCTGCAACTCAGGCTGATTTCGACGAAGCCTATGACATGGTTGACAACAAGCTGATTGAAATCATGGAATTCAATAGTGACAATGTACGGCGATTTCATCAGGCGCAGATGCCAGAAGAGATGTGGATGAAGGAGATGCATCCTGGTGTGTTCGCTGGCGAGAAGATCGAACCGATTGATTCAGTTGCCTGTTATGTACCGCGAGGCAAAGGCTCATTCCCAAGCGTTGTGATGATGACAGCGATACCGGCTGTGGTTGCAGGTGTTCGGCAACCTGTAATTATCACGCCGCCTGGACCCGACGGTAAGATTGATGCTGCGACCTTGGTTGCCGCAAGAATAGCCGGAGTCGAGCAGGTGTACAAATGTGGCGGTGCGCAAGGCGTTGCCGCGGTGGCATTTGGGACCAATACCGTGCCTCGGTGTCACAAGATTGTAGGACCGGGCAGTCCGTGGGTGGTCGCGGCTAAACGCGTTCTGGCCGAGCGCTTGGATCCCGGTCCACCGGCTGGCCCGAGTGAATCGATTATTATGGCTGATGAATCTGCCAATGGGCGCGTTGCCGCTCTGGATCTCCTAATCGAGTCAGAACACGGCCCCGACAGCTCTGCCTACTTGGTTACAAACTCAGACGCTGTCGCCGCTGCAGCCATCGACGCCATTCCAGGATACTGGGCAACCATGAGTGATCAACGCGTTGAGTTTTCTTCCACGGTACTGTGCGGAAAGCGGGGCGGAATTATTCTTACCGACAGCATTGATCAATCGATTGAATTTGTAAATGACTATGCACCCGAGCATCTACAGATCCACTCCAAGGAACCGCACGATTATCTGGGAGCTATCCGTAATGCCGGTGAAATTCTATTAGGGGAACACACGCCAATTTGCATTGGCAATTTTACGTTAGGTCCCAATGCTGTGCTGCCTACCAACGCCACTGCGAGCACTCGATCAGCGCTGGGTGTACACGACTACCTCAAACTGGTTTCAATTGGCTACGTGACAAGGAAAGGTTACCAGCACCTGGCCCCGTATGCTCGAGAGATGGCCCTGTACGAAGGATTTGATGCGCACGCAAATGCAGTGTCTGAAATGCGTACTGAGGCCTTCCGAACAGGCTAATGGAATTTAACACCCAGGCGATTCACAACATGACAAGCGATAAGGCCTTTCATTCAGTTAATGCGCATATCAGCGATCTACCCAGTTACAACGCGGGTCTATCGGCAGAAAGCGTGAAACGCAAGTTCAACCTGAGTCGTGTCGTCAAACTAAACAGTAATGAAAATCCTTATGGACCTTCGCCAAGAGTCCGGGAGGTCGCTGAGCGTGTGTTCAGTGATGTGAATCAATATCCGGATGCTCCTTGTACTGAGTTACTGATGCTTTTAGCCCGGCAGCTAGACGTAGATGCACATCAAATCATTCTGGGTAATGGCTCAGAGGAACTCATTGTCATTGCCGCTCGAGCACTTCTCAACGAATCAGACGAGATGGTCACCGTATCACCTGACTTTGGGCTACACACTATTCACGCTCTGGCTATGGGCGCCAAGGTCACTCAAATCCCGTTCAAATCAGATTTCTCGTTTGATGTCGACGGTATTGTTGAGGCACTTCAAAGGCGTCCAAAACTTTTGTGCATTAGCTCTCCCAGCAATCCAGTTGGCACCTTTCTAAGCAGATCTGATCTAGAACGAATTATTGCTGCTTGTCAGAAACATACGCTTCTCCTATTTGACGAGGCCTATAGTGAATATGCCGCCCTTGAACCGGATTATCCCGATTGTTTATCCCTGCTAAACGATTCCTCAATCGCGTACCTTATGCTTAGAACCTTCTCTAAAGCCTATGGTTTGGCAGGGCTCAGAATTGGTTATGGTATTGCGGGAGAT
>JBGCEO010000146.1:0-7908 GCA_045106475.1 Granulosicoccus sp. | reverse complement strand
ACCATGACAACCCTATCAAAACTATCAGGTTTTGATATCGTTGTGTCAATCATCATTGCAGTATTGATGATGATCACTGCCGAGCGAACCCTAAGAGCAAACAAAGAGCCGTCTATGTTATGGGCCTCTCTCTTTGCGGTTCTTTTTCTACTTGTATCAATCTGGTCTGATCCCCTGCAGCTACTTTGGCAAACTGAGACACGCTATAGCGGCTACGTGGCATTGTTGCTGGTTGCTGCATTTATATACCTGGCGGCAAACGCCCACAGCTGGACGCGCATAGCCATCATGATCCTGAGTCTGGCAGCGGTAGCTATGCTGCTCACTATCCAGTTTGATGCCCTATTCAATTTTGATAAGTTCCGACCGGTCAACTGGTTGGTACAACGAAATACGGGCTGGCCATTCTTCTGGCTCGTTTTTGTCTTTACCTGGTCGCATATGGGTTTTTATATGCTGATCATTCTGGCAGGCCTACAGGCTATTCCTGCAGACCTCTACGAAGCTGCCAAGATGGACGCCGGACGCCCGGTGAGGGTGTTCTTTCGTATTACCCTGCCACTGGTCATGCCAACCATGACCGTTGTCATCGTACTATCACTCATTAGGTCTTTTCAGGTGTTCGATGAGGTTTACTTGCTCACAGGCGGTGGGCCCGGTCGCGAAACCTTCATGGTCGTACAAAATATTTTTGAAACAGCCTTTACCGGGGACAATCCCAAATATGGTGCAGCTGCAGCAGGCTCTGTGTTGATGGCTATCGTCATAGCCATATTTACGTTTCTGCAGCTCTACCTAACCCGACGTCAATCGGAGCTCTGATCACGATGGCATCGGTTATCACATTCCTAACACGCACCAAGGGCTCTGCCGATGGCAGCAGCAAGTACGGTGCTCAAGATATAGTGGCCTACGCGTACCTACTGCTAGGCATATTGATCATTCTGGTGCCAGTGATCTGGACCGTCATCAGCTCCTTTAAACCCGATGAAGCTATTGAGAGTTTCGATACGCGCTTATTGCCCTATGATCAAATTGAACAGACCATCGATGGAGTCGGTAACAAAGCGATTTATAACTGGCGTGATCAAGAGGGGGTTGAGCAACAAGTATTCAAAGCAGGTCCTACCCGCACGCTCACTGATGTGGCAACACCAGAAAATCCAACAGACATACTAAAAGCGCCCCGAAAGGAACTATCACCGGCAGAAGAGATTCGGGTAGCGACAGAAAACTACCTCGATCCCTTACTCCAACGTAACGGGCAGAAGTATTTCAACATCTCGCTGCTGCTATGGAATTCCATTTTTGTCACTGTGGTGGCAACCTTGATCACGCTGCTGATCAATTCAATGGCGGCCTTTGCTCTATCAAAATACCAGTTTAAAGGTAGGCTAACCTTCACGTTGCTGATAGTAGCAACGCTATTGATTCCAAACACCATCATTCTAGTGTCACTGTTTTTCGTCGTCTGGTCATTTGGAATATTCGGATCTCTTTGGGGTGTCATTATCCCTGCTGCGGCAACACCAACGGGTGTGTTTCTGCTACGTCAGTACATGCTCACCATTCCCGATGAGCTTCTGGAAGCTGCAAGGATGGACGCAGCTTCTGAATGGCGAATTTACTGGCGCATTGTGCTCCCGCTATCGCTGCCTGCCTTATCGGTGTTAGCCATACTGTCTGTCATCTGGCGATGGAACGATTTTTTATGGCCGTTGATCGTTCTGATATCTGACCCGTCCTCACATACCATTCAGATTGGCCTGACAACCTTCTCCGGTGAGTTCGACCAGGATCATCACTACATTCTAGCCATGACCGTTGTATCGCTAATACCGATTACGCTGGTGTTTGTCTGGTTGCAGCGTTTCATCACCACCGGTATCGCGACGACAGGATTAAAATGACGAACCAGGCACTGGAACTCAAAGACATACGAAAATCCTTCGGCGATGTTGATGTTATTCACGGCATCGATCTGGATATCACCGAAGGCGAGTTTGTGGTGTTTGTCGGCCCTTCCGGGTGTGGCAAATCAACTTTACTGCGACTGATCGCAGGCCTTGATGACCCCACTAGTGGTGACATTCTTCTAAACGGCAAACGAGTCAACGAAGTTCCTGCCTCTGAGCGTGGGCTGTCCATGGTATTTCAGTCCTACGCACTCTACCCTCACATGAGCGTGCGTCAAAACCTCTCATTTGGTTTGGAAAACTTGCGTGTGGATCGCGCAGAAATAAATCGACGTGTATCAAGTGCTGCCGAACTGCTCCAAATAGACCAATTGATGGGCCGTCGCCCGGGACAACTCTCTGGTGGTCAGCGACAGCGTGTTGCAATAGGTCGCTCCATCGTTAGAGAACCCTCTATTTTTCTGTTCGACGAGCCCTTATCCAACCTGGACGCCGAACTTCGTTTGCAGATGCGTGTGGAGATTTCAGCACTGCACGCCCAACTTCGTAACACAATGATCTATGTCACGCATGATCAGGTAGAGGCCATGACAATGGCCAACCGTATTGTGGTTTTACGCGGAGGTAATGTTGAGCAAATCGGCAAACCACTGGACCTCTACAACTTCCCCGCCAATCGTTTTGTTGCAGGATTTATCGGTGCGCCGCAAATGAATTTTCTTAGCGGTAGCAGTGTGGCTCAAGGTAACGGCGCTACAGTCACCTTTGCAAACGGCCTATCAAAGACGCTTAACTGCGACGCCAGTGTAAGTGATATTACTGTCGGTGTTCGCCCTGAATCTATCGGCGTATCGCTGGATGGCACAGGTGATACCACAGCCACCGTACAAAATTTTGAACAGCTGGGTGCAATAACCTACATTTACTCGAAGCTGGATACAGGCGAGCCTCTAACCGTTCAATTAGCCAGCCAGATTCCACTGCAACGGGAGCAGACCATCGGCATCAGTTTTGACGAGGCCACGCTGCATGTATTTGCAAATGATGAGGCGGGCAAAAACCTAACGCGTCGCAACGACTAACAGGCAAACCAACATGAGCGCACAACAAACCAGTCGCGTGGCCATGATCGGCCTTGGGATGGTCAGCGCAACCTATGTAGATGCGCTTAGCAATATGGGCGAAAACATCCAACTCAAAGGTGTGCTCAGCTCACATCCGGAAACTGCAAAGAGCTTCGTCAACAAACACTACCCTGCAGCACAAGGCCCAACCCCCGAAATTTATACCAGTGTCGCGGCTATTGCAGGTGACCCGGCAATCGATTTTGTATTGCTAACCACGCCACCTGATGCGCGCCAAACCCTGGTCAGTGCCTTAGCTAGTGCCGGCAAGCCGGTATTGATGGAAAAACCTATTGAGCGGACCTTAGCAGCAGCCATAGAGCTGTGCGAACTGTGCGAAACCAGCCAAGTGCCCTTGGGTATTATGCTACAACACCGAGCACGCCCGTCGGCACAAGCTCTACAGAACATTGTGAGCGATGACGCCACCGGACCACTTCATGCTGTTGAAATCAGTGTGCCATGGTGGCGAGAACAAACTTACTATGATCAACCGGGGCGTGGCAGCTATGCTCGCGATGGAGGCGGAGTCATGATCAGTCAAGCGATACACACGCTTGATCTGGCACTGCAGTTCACCGGACCCGTAAAAGATGTCATTGCGTTAACAGCAACCACAGGCTTACACAGCATGGAAGCAGAAGATTTTGTCTCGGCAGGACTACGCTTCGCAAACGGTGCCGTGGGATCCATGCTCGGTTCTACTGCAAGTTATCCGGGGCGCACCGAAGAGATCATTTTGCATTATGAAAAGGTCAGCGCAACGCTTACCTCCAGTTTGCTCATTCTAGATTGGCACAATGCATCATCTGAAACTATTGGTGAACAAGCCGCGACCGGAGCAGGTGCGGATCCCATGGCCTTTACTTCAGATTGGCATAGGTTCATGATTGAGAACTTCCAGGCAGCTTTGCATGGAGACACACAACTGTTGGCTTCTGCACGTTCTGCACTGTCGGTTCATGCATTAATAGATGCACTGGAGCGCTCCGGGCGGAATGGTCAACGAGAAATGCTTAAGTTGTTTTAGAACGCGCACGACCCGCAGAATTTTTATACTTCCTATCTAACGTTTTAACTGCTGGAGAATCACTGTGAACACTGGCCTGAAGCTGGGCGTACTCGGTATTGATCACGCACATATTTTTAATATGCTCGGCAATATGATCAAAGGTGGCTGCCGCTGTGATCAATGGTGGAGTGCCGAAACCACCAGCAACGATGACAAGTTTAGTGAAACCTTTCCTACGCTTACGCGTGTGGACGACAAAGCCCGCATTATAGAAGACCCTGATATCGACATGATTCTGATATCAGCCATACCGGCTGATCGTGCAGAACTTGCCATTGCCGCAATGGAAGCCGGTAAAGATGTGATGGTAGACAAGCCTGGTTGCACAACCCTTGAGCAGCTACAAGCCATTAAGGAATGCGTGGAGCGTACCGGTAGAATCTGGACGGTCAATTTTTCAGAACGCTTCGAAGTACCTGCGGTTGTTAAGGCAGAAGAGCTTGTTGCAGCAGGAGCAATAGGTCGAGTTATCCAGACAATGGGTACCGGTCCGCACCAGCAGGGCTTGCATCGAAGACCCTCCTGGTTCTTTGAGAAAGATCGTTTTGGTGGAATCCTCTGTGACATCGGTTCTCACCAGATCGATCAGTTTCTTTTTTTCACAGGATCCACCGATGTCACCATCTCTCATGCGCTGGTAGAAAACACAACACGACCAGAGTATCCGGGCTTTCAAGACTTTGGTGAGCTGGTTCTCAACGGCGACCGCGGCCATGGGTATGTGCGTGTAGACTGGTTTACGCCAGACGCCCTGCCCGTGTGGGGTGATGGCAGACTGTTTCTACTGGGTGAATCGGGTTACATTGAACTGCGAAAATACATAGATGTGGCACGCGAAAATACCGGTAATCATCTCTACCTTGCTAACGGCAGCACGGTAGAGCATATCGATTGCAACGATGTCGAGCTACACTATTCTCCACGGCTCATCGAAGATATTAAAAACCGCACCGAAACGGCAGTTACTCAGGAGCATACCTTCAGAACCATGGAAATTGCGCTTCGAGCACAACAACAGGCGGACGCTGCAAACTCATGAGTCAACTAAAGCGAGTTGCCATCATTGGAGCTGGTATAGGCAGACAACACCTGGCAGGTTTTCAGCAGTTGCCGGAACGTTTTCAGGTAAGCACACTGTGCGATCTGGACGAGGCGCGAGCACGTGAAGTACTCGCCAACGCACCGCAAACTCAATACTCTGCATCTTTCGACAGCGTACTGGCAGACGATAATATTGATATTGTTGACGTTTGCCTGCCACCACACTTGCACTTTGAACACTGCGAGCGAGCACTGCTGGCAGGTAAAACCGTTATCTGTGAAAAACCACTGGTGTCGAGCGTGAAGGATGCAGATTTACTGATTGCGCGAGCCAAGGACACTGGAAGAGCTATCTACCCGGTGTTTCAATATCGCTATGGTCTTGGCGGACAACAGATGCGTAAACTCATCGATAGCGGACTTGCAGGTAAAGCCTTTACCGGCACGCTCGAAACACATTGGAATCGAGATGCTGTGTATTACGAGCCAAGCTGGCGCGGCACATGGGCGGGTGAACAAGGAGGCGCTGTTCTGAATCACGCCATTCATATGCATGACTGGTTGAGTTTTGTTTTCGGACCTGTCGCATCGGTTTACGCTGAACTTGCCACAAGAGTTAACACGATAGAGGTGGAAGACTGCGCCGCGATAACCCTTCGCATGCAAAGTGGTGCCTTGGTTACGAGCTCTATCACGCTCGGCGCCGCAGACGATACCTCCCGATTACGGTTCTGTTTTGAAGGGCTCACAGCAGAAAGTGGCTCGAACCCCTATGCCCCAGCTCAAGGTACGTGGACATTTACGGCAAGAGCCCCGTTTGAGCAGCAAGCTATTGACTCTGCATTGGCTGACATTCAGATTCCGCCTTCGGGCTACGTCGGCCTTTTCTCAGCCATAGCCGATGCAATGGATGGGCGCTCCGGACAAGAAGTTACGTTGCAAGACGGCCGTCAATCATTAGAGTTTGTTAGCGCGGTTTACGCATCTGCGAGAGAGAGAAAAGCAGTAGCCCTGCCCTTAACTGCCGATCACCCTTCCTACGAAGGCTGGGCACCTGCCTAAAAACATGCTCGATAAAAACTGGTGGCCGACAGACTATTTTGCCAGCCGTAACCAGTTTATCCAGACTGCCAGTGCCTGCGGCGCACAGATGCAGTCGATTGCGGTTGAGCCGGTCGGACCAAAGGGTGAGGCATTGTCAGTTGATATAGCTTCATTTGTCTCCGATGACGACGATCATCGGATAATACTGACCAGTGGTGTACATGGTGCCGAAGGATTTATTGGTGCCTGCATACAGATTCAAGCGCTACAGCTTTTTGTGCAACGACGTATTGCCAAGCGAATCGGTATAGTCATGATTCACGCGGTTAACCCTTACGGTTTTGCACACTTGCGGCGTGTTGATGAAAACAACATTGATGTCAATCGTAATTTTATAGATTTTAATAACAGTAAACCTGCGTCCCATAAAAACTACGCCTCGCTCGATTCGACAATCAATCCTAAGTTTGCACCCGGCACCTTAAGCGAGATCAAATATTGGCTCAGTGCGGGAACCTTGATTGCTCGCAACCGAGGTATCAAGGAACTGGTCAAACCCATTGCCGAAGGTCAATACCTTTACCCTAAAGGATTATTCTATGGTGGCGCTGCCCTCAGTGCGTCCGCAAGCATATTGCAAAAGCTCGTGCAAGACGTAGCAAAGGATGTAGAACGCATTACTATACTGGATCTGCACAGCGGACTCGGGCCCGGTGGCACTGCAACGCTCATAAGCAACAGCAATATTGTGTTTGCAGAAAATCAGTTAGAGTGGTTGCAAACGCATTACCAGCAACCAGTAATTTTTGATGACGCCAGCGACAACGCCTACCGCGCAAGCGGTACATTGGGAGCATGGTGCCAACAAGCATTGAAGCATAAGCACTATCTCTATTTGTGTGTGGAGATAGGCACAGTAAGACCCCTCAAGCTATTCTCAGCGCTCAGGCGCGAAAATCAGGCTCATCACTGGACAGATGTTGATACTGCCATTTACTCGCAAACCAAACAGGAACTGCTTGACGTATTCGCGCCACGTTCTGTCTATTGGAGAAACAAAGCCATCTCTGAGGGTTTGCATGCATTTGAGAGAACGCTTTCAATCGCAACGCCCGGCGACCCGTCGATGATTTCAGTATAGTGATAAATCGAAGAGAAACAGCTAAGCAAACTTCCGGCGCACATCATATTGTGCATTGAACCTACCCTGCCATTTAGTTATTCAATGCTTTTTCGTTTGACCCTTATAATGGATTTCTCACGCTTTTTAATGAATAAGCTTCATGTACTAATTGTGCAAGCCTTGTCTCGAAGGCATAATTCACTTGATTAGGCCTGTTCTAACCTCCCCCAAAGTACTCAATCGATTAGTCAAACTAACATGCAGGACAATACCTACAATCCCACAACGAATTGGTCCTTGGAAGCAGTAATAGACTGGCTATTTAAACAAGGAAGAATGTTAGACGACGAACATGTCTTAGTACGCGAACTTGGCCAGATGCTATTTGATCACGGCGCACCCATTTCTCGATTCCGGCTTTCGCTTCGCACTATTCATCCATTGGTAACTGGAAAAACCTCACTATGGGAACGAGACATAGATAATGTAGCGCCGATTAGTGTCGATCATGGAATTGAAGGCAGGTCTTCGTACATTGGCAGCCCCATCGAGTTTATCTCGAAAACACGCAGTCAATTTAGAAAAAGA
>JBGCEO010000145.1:0-8228 GCA_045106475.1 Granulosicoccus sp. | reverse complement strand
AGCCTTAACAATGTTCCTGATCGTTGAGACGTTCTCCACTATGGCCTGATAAGTATCATTGCCTTTTATGTTGTCGATGAAACCCTGGATGCCGCTGCTTTGCACGTCATTGCCTGCAGAACCCTGAGTCGAGTTTCCGTTAGTCGAGTTTGCACCGCTCAAACCAGTGTAGGCTGCCTGCCCACTCTGAAGAGCTCCCAAAATGTCCCCATCCTGTGCCTTGTCTACTGCACTCGCCACTTGACCCGCTGCTCCCAATGTACGTCCCAGCTCGGTGCCAGACCCGCCAAAATAGTTACTGGCAAGACCTGCAGCTGCTGCGAAATTACCCTTGGATATCGCCTGATAGGCTGCACTCGCAGTTCTGGCGCCGTTAGCAATTTTTCCAGCTGTCTCAACAAACTTGGTGGATGCACCTAATAGCTTACCTGCACCACCGATACCACCCGCCACACCGGCGACCCCACCCAGAACCATACCTATGCTGCCATGCTTGGCGCCTTGATAAACCTGGTAGGCGGCTTTTACCACATTGATTACACGAACAGCTACTTGTACCACGGGTATCGGAATAAACTGAGCTACCATCAATATGGCGTTGAAAATCGGACTTTGCATCAGTTTTTTAAAGCCTTTTTTAATGCCATCCCATGCTTTTGACAGACCTTTTTTAATGGCCTTACCAATTTTTCTGAATGGTTTAGTGACACTCTTAACCAGCTTCTTAAAAAACCCGTATTCAACCTCAACTTCCTTGCCATCAACGATAATGGTGCCACTATCATTCTCTGCCTTTAAAGCTGACAGTTGTGCACTGGAAATTTCTTCACCCCCTACCAGGCGGGCAAAAATATCACCTTCATCACCTGCGGCATCTGATGTATTGAGCCGCGCATCTAACGCATGTCCAACCTCTTCTGTGAGTATCTGTGTGGCTTTGGCCGGATCGGAATCAAGCAATTGCTGACTAATGTAGATTGTGTCGTTTTCGCTGCTGTAAGCACCAAAGGCTTGCCCTGCACCTTGAATACCCGACTGATCCTGCAAAACTGATTCGTCAACAACTCTGATCTCCGGCATCCAGCTAAAATCATCGTTTAGCACCTGTTGCCTGATGGTCTCAGCTGCAGATCGGTCATAGCTCTCGCCGAAACTCTTCTTCATAGCCTCATGAAAAGCCTTTGGATCTGACGCCATCTGCTTCAGATTATCCTGCATCGCCGATTTAGCGGCCTCTAAACCTGAAGAATCATTTGCAACTGCTGCATTCGCTGCCTCTATGCCGCTGGAATCTGTAGCAATCGCCGTGTTAACCGCGACCACTCCCTGACTAGCCGAGTCTAGAGTGCTACTTGAAGTGTTAGGGGAATGGGGGGAGCCTTGATCTACAGATTGATTATCTGTTTCTTGCTGAAGCAATGCATTGCGCCTGGAATTTGAATCCATAGCGCGCAGCAAGACCCCTTCACCATTCTCCGATGTGTGAGTGGAAATGACAAGCCCGGCACCCTCGATACTTAGATCTTTGGGCTTTGACGAATCACGCAAATTAGTTTGTAAAACGCGTGACACATGACGAACGGGCTGATTGATCGCACTCATTTCACTGTTCTCCTTGTTCTTCGAAAGAGGCTAACCTGTTAACAGCTTATTGGTAACTGGGAAAAACCCTAGTAGGAGCTACCCGTATGCCTTTAAACTCTTCCAGTAGCACACCTAAATTGGTAGCAGATAAAAGCAGGCCATGGCTAAGATCAGCTATAGACGGTTTCAACATCACATCCATTGCGTTTTAGACCATTTCTGATTCGACGAACCAGTTGGCCAACAAAGAGCTGGGTCGTGACCTTGTTTTGTGCAGAGCGTAGCGTCACGCTGAATGGAAAATGCACAAAACTATGGGAAACAGCAGATAGTATGATCGGATCGTAGGCTCTGTTTCGTCGCAGTTCCAGTTCGATTCCAAAAACACAAAGCAGCCGCCCCATAGCGCCGCTGCTATATTGCTCTTCAAGTGCTATCAGTGTTTTTTCATCCTTAGCGTTTACGTAGAGTTTAACGCTGTTCCACCTTGCTCTCATATTTGAAAGCTCTTCCATGCTCGGTCCACGATACTGAGCAAGCCAGCACTCAGCTGGCTTGCTTGGTGTTTGCAAAAAGTCTTGAAAAACTTACTGAACGACAGTATCCCTGCTACGAAACCAACCGTTTCGAGTTCTGCCTACGGTGTCGTCACCTTCTCCCGTGTCGATATAGTCTTTGTGCTTACCACCATGAATTTCATCATCACCACCGCCGGCCTGTATATGATCCCTGCCGCGGTTGCCTTGAATGTAATCAACGCCATCGCCTGTCACAATGCGGTCATTGCCTCTTCCACCATGGACAACGTTGTTGCCATCCCCGGCATCGATGTCATCATGGCCTCGCCCTCCGTAGATGGTGTCGTTGCCATCACCAGCTCTGATTTTGTCGTCGCCACGACCACCCTTGATCGAATTGTTGCCGTCGCCAGCATCTATATCATCATTGCCCCAACCGCCATTGATCGTGTCATTGCCTAAACCGGTTTTTATAATGTCGTTACCCGCTTCTCCATGGACCGTGTCATTGCCTTCACCGCTGTAAATATCATCATTGCCTGTGCCGCCGAACACGGTGTCATCCCCTGTTCCCGTATTGATAGCATCATTTCCATCACCACCATACACAGTATCTTTGCCTGAGCCGGTTTTGATGGTGTCATCACCACGGCCGCCGTACACCTCATCGTTACCGCTACCACCTGATACTGTATCGTTACCATCGCCTGCAAATACTTTGTCGTTTCCGCCACGAGCGTCTATGGTGTCGTTGCCGGCGCCTCCATTGATTGTTTCCGACCCATTTGCACCATTAATGGTGTCGTTGCCGTTCCCACCGGTGAGTGTTAGTCCGGTCTTTCCATCAGAGTTGGCTAACTCGACCTTGATGTCGTCGTTACCATCACCACCATCCACTTCAAAATTTTCTGCTTGTGCAGCTGTTAGCTCATGTTCCTCACCATTGACAAATACACTGGCAGTGCCATCAGCGTGGTAGATCACGCGAATATCATCGTCACCAGAACCAGCGCGGATAATTGTCCTGCCATCATGGGCCTCTAACCTGGTAGCTTCTGTACCAGTCTCCACAACTCTGGGAGCCAGGGCGGTATATAATCTGGGCGAATTACCATTGGTATCATGTGTAGCCGAGCTTGCGGGCCTGCCGGATCTATACAAACTGATGTTGTTATCTATAAAACCCATTGATTCGCTCCCTAAAGATTAATGGATACATAAGCTTCGAATTAGGCTTGAAGTAAATCATGTACAAAAAAAGAAAGTAATTAGGACTAACCCTATTAGGGTTTCTATGTAGAGCCGATTGATTTTTAAAAAGGAAAAAAGCTCATTCGTCATTCGGATATGAGAATATGCATTAAGAGTTGTTCGATTTCTCAGATTCGAAACTATTCAGGATGAACTGTATGCACGATCTCGCTAACATGCGCCTGAGCGTCAATAGAAAACCTGCCTGTAAGCTACTCGCTCAAACGTCTTTCCTTGTCGCGGCACTACTAACCGGGTGTGGGGGCGGAAGCTCAACACCTGCACCTGCTGCTGGCGGTACAACCGGCGGCGACAGCTCAGGAGGCGGAGAATCCGCTGGCACCACCGGAGCAGGTTCCGATACTGGAGCATCCTCTACAGGGACGGTTGCCGCCTCACGAGAGGCTTTGATGTCATTTATGATGCAAGATCTCGGTCCTTCAAGCTTTAGGGAATTCTGGCTCTGCACTTTTTCAGATAATTCAGTGCCAACCTACTTCTTTTTTAATGGTACTGACGATCCGGCAGAACCAGATTTCAACCCTTTCCTGATCGGGGGGCAATTGCGCGACGCCGTATTGAGCGGAGACCCTCGTGGCTTTCTTGACACTGAGAGTAACTTGGGCGTAGTCGTCAGTGTAGAAGCTATAATTACAAGCCCGGACAGCATGATGATGGCAATCTATCCCGGAATCGGCGTTACATCAACACCCGCTGCAACCTTTGACTTAACAACGATTCGGCTAGGTCCTGGCCGAGTATTCACCACAGATAGCTCTTTGAACAATACGCAACTTACCTGCACCGCAACCGATATAGGTGTAGACGTATTTTTCTAATCAATCGATTTGTTTTGCCTCGTTAAAGGCCGCTTAGGGCCGTCTTTAACGAGGCAGATTGCTTATCACCCTTACGCCTTGGCGAGCGACGCTTGCGGGCATATAGGCCAAGGCATTGGGCGTCGAAGCCACATAGTCAACAAGCGCTTTAACTGAATCGAAGGTGCGTGGGGGTGGTGTACGACCCGAGAAGCGAAGCCGTGACCAAAGTGCTGCTACCTCGGCATCGGACAAACCCAGCATTCTTTCGTTGAAAAACGAGCTCTCCGGTGCGTAACTGGCAAGCGCTGCTCGTTGCCCGTTTGGAAGCCTGCGACTCTTGCCAGTGAACAGGCGGCGCAACTCGTCGTCATCGATAGAGGGTATGTCGATGTTCACGTTCATGACTATTACAAGCCCGCGTGGATCACCTGGTTCGCTTGCAGCGCTAGTCTGCTGAACACTGCCAACAAGTAAACCTAGGACAAATAACGGTAGAACCAGCGTCAGAGCGAGTTTGTTAGATAACATCATAGATATAAACTGTTTAGAGGTTTTATGATCAGGCTGCCCATGGCTAGAATACAAAATCAAGGGCAAAGCTGAAAAGGGTGACATCATTGCCCTCGTCCGAGCCATCATCAACACTATTACGGTTGAAACTAATACCGATTTCCTCTCGGGTAATGCGATCTATCTGAGCCTTCAAGGCTAAATTTGGAACCAGGTCGAATCGTGCTCCAATACCAACGGTCGATTGATCGCGTGGTGCATAGAAACGGTTGATACCCGCTTCAAGTGGGTTCAAAGCAGGGTTATCGGGTAGATCAATTCTACGATCACCCTCCGGTTCTGATAACTGACTAATATGAACATAGGGCTGTAGTTTTCCAATACGAGTACCAACTGCCAGCGACCATCCGTCCACATCAGATACCCAGCTGTCTACCCGACGACGGGTATATTCAGCATCAAAGAAGACTCGGGAGAAATTCAAGCTCAGAGAAACAGCATCAAATGAGAGTGGCACACGCTCACCGGCAAAGTCATCAGCGATAGTACTTAACGCAGGCACTAAAGGCAGGGCTTGGGCAATACCAGCGCTAACGGCCGCAACGTTTGCATTTTCAGAATCGATATCCACCTCTGAATCAACATGGCTGAGCCGTATTCTCATAGGCCCACGATCAACGGTCAGGCTAATTCCAACCGCCAATTCTACATCGGGCGCAAGATCATCAAAAATCTCTTCGCGTGACTGGCCTGCGAACAACTGCCATCGAAAGAGCGAATCCCCCCAATCATGATCCAGCGTGACGTCAGCACCATTGAAACGACGAAGTGGGATCATGGAGTAGAGATCCTCAGGAGGCCGCAGATAGGGGATGGCATACCCTACCTCCCGACAATCCGAGATGCTGTATACCGGTAAACTCATACGCCCGGCCCTGATGGCTATATTATCTGTGGCCAGCCAGCGCAGAAAGCCCCATTCCAGTTCAACCGCTGCATCACCGTCCTCGGCTTCCCGAACGATGAGCTGAAATGTACTGGATATGCTCGGGTTGAACACAACGTCCATCTGCAGACCTAGACGCGTATCCACCTCAAAAGAACCACTGTCGTCCGCGCCATCAATGGCTTCACCGGTACGATACTCTGCATTTTCATCGTCAAGAATCGCATACCCCAGCGTGCCAAAACCCGAAAACGAGACATCTGGAGCAAACTGCTGGGCCATGCTTTGGGAGCTGGTAGCCATAAAAACCACACAGGTAAGCCCGACAGCTCGTCGAAGCACAGCACGTATTGTTTGCGGCATAGTCGAACACCCTCATACAGTGTAATCGCACAATATTAAATGAAGAGTGTACGGGAGAGTGTGTTGATGCAAGCAGAAATGCCAGTTTCCCAAGTCGGTTCTATTCGACTCCTCTATTCAGGGTTACAGCCTGGTTAAATTAGACGCACCTGGAATGTTCAAATTTTCGATGGCTAGCGTATTCATAATCGTGACAGAAACCGGTTCGTTTCCATCGTTCTCAAACCCGGGCTAGGTAAACCTAGGGTTTGCCCTAATTGTTATCCAGTAAGGATTTCGTAACACTATTTGAATACTGAAGCAACATAAGGCTTTTCACGGATGAACCCAGTGAACAGCACCACCAATAGGACCACAACACTCGCAGATCTTAAAGCCTCTGATGCTGACACAAACAGCGACAATTCCGATGCAGAAGCTACGGCACTTGTGTTAGCCAATACACAAACAGTTGACGCCGACACGACGATTACAACACTCGTAGTAACATCTTCAGATAGCAGGCTCCCAAATCTTAGTCTGGAAGATGTACTTGAAAGAAGCGGCGTAGATGACAACGCCGTCGTGTTGCTGCAGACCGATAGCGCCAAGTTGCAGACAGCCGGTACAATCGCAGCTACTGGCGAACAGCCAAGCGGCCTTAGTTTGCCAATCGAAAGTGAGGAACAGCTCCAGGATGCAGTCGAATCCATCGAAGCCACAGGGACTGTAGTTGTTCAAGTAGAAACTACTAATAATGTGCAAACGGTTAAAATACGCGCCGCAGATATCGATACAGTCTATACGCAAGCAACAAGCGGCGCCGATTCCCATTTGGGCTCAAATCTGTCCAATTATTTGTTATTAAAAAATGGCTGGGCCTATACCAACCTGATTGAATCGCCATTGGATTTGCCGCTTGAACCCGCTAATGAGCAACCGGGGAATGGCTGGGCTGCGTGGCGAAGCCTGGAAGACGGTGTTCATGAAATACAGGATGCTATAACGGGTGTCTGGAGTCGGTTGACGGGCCAAATAGTTGATACATCACCCAAAACTCCGGACCAGGTGGCAGGGGCATTTAGCAATGTCACGAATGATGTTCAGATCCTTTGGACTACGACCAACACCACGACTCTGCAATTGTCTCCAGAGGGGGTTTTCACTCAGACAACTACGTCTCTGACCACAAGTTCAGACGTTATAAGCGATGCATCCTACGCGCTTCACACCGTTAACTCAGCAAGCGGCCGAAAAACCCTCTTCTCAGGTTCTTCGAAAATCAATGGAACCCTGAGCTCGGCACTGCACAGTCCTGGCAATCTGTCTGAGATTGCAGGTGATATGTTCGGGTCTTACAAATTGTTGGAAGACGGTATCACTCTAGAAATGATATTCGCAGATGGTAACGTTGAACGCAGCTTGTTTCTTCGATCCGCTGATGAGCAACTCACCATCGGTGGTCAGAGCTATCGAGGAAATGGACCCGTAGCGCCTGACCTACTCGAAAACCTACTGCGTTTAGTTATGAGTTCTAACAACCCTGACGAACGAGAGAAATGGATGAAAGGCCTTGTAGATGCCGCACGCAAAAACGCCAAAACAGTGACAGATATAGCTCAAACCCCGACGGGCGAGCAAATTGCCGCGTCAGCCTAATATAGTGCAGTCTCCTGCAGCACCCCACACCTTCAATAGATACTAAAAAACTCGTCAAACCTAGGGTTTTCACCACTATACAAGCCGGCCATAGGTTGTTGTAATACTGTTAAGCGGAATAAAGAGCCTCAATCAACCACCAACACTGGACGGTGACCGGGCCAACGTTTCCAGAAACCTAATCAATTAGGAGAAATTCCATGAGTGATGCATCAGCGGTATCAGCCACCAACCTTAACTGGATTCAACAAGCACAGAACAACCCGGTCGAGTTTCTGAAGAACTTAGACGATCTGCTCGATGATTTTGGATCTCAAGAGCTAGGAAACGCGCTTACCCAACAGTACATAGGCAAGTTCATCGAAAGTCTTCGCGAGCAAATCAACAACAGCGGCTTGCCACAAGGGATTAAAGATGCGGCCAACGCACTGCTCGACGCACATGGCGCGGGTGTGCGAGACACTTGCCCATGTTCTGCTGAGGCCTCCGAAGCCGTAGCAAATACTAATCAGTCCGAAACAGTTAACCAATCTGCGGAAGCGGCTGCTGAAGAAGCGGCAGAGGCTGCAAATGAGTCGTGTTGTAGTGGAGGTGCTG
>JBGCEO010000144.1:0-10974 GCA_045106475.1 Granulosicoccus sp. | reverse complement strand
GATGCTTCGGCAGAAGGTGAATTTCTAACTGAAGACTGGATTGGCGCGAGTTTTACACCTAAAGAAGATCGAAGTGCGGCGCAGAACCAACGACTTGCCGTTTCGAACAAACTTGCGAACGAAGTGTTGGATGCAGATATTCTCGTGCTGGGCGTGTCGATGTATAACTTCGGGCTACCCAGTGCAATGAAAGCGTGGATCGACCAGATTGCACGACCGGGTATGACGTTTCGCGCTGATCCAGATGCTGGATATGTCGGGCTGGCAACAGGTAAGACCGCCTACGTTGTGGTTGCCACCGGAGAAACACGTGTCGGTGGCGAGATGGATTATCTAAGCGGATATCTTCGTCACATCCTCGGCTTCATTGGAATAAATGACGTTCACATTGTCGCAGCTGACCTGTCAGTGACTTCCCCGGCAACGGTTTTACAGCGTGCAAATCTTCAGATTGACAGTCTGTTTTAATTCGGACAACAGATCTGCTCATTTTTCTTTCATTAACCATATTACGTTAATCGCAACATCCACATAAGGAGCACGACGAATGGCTAACTCACCAGATGCTAACACCGCAAACGCCATCAGCGCGACTAACCGACGTTTCGAAGCCGCCTTGGCATCAAAAAATGCTGTGGCTGCAGCGGGCGTTTATACATCGACTGGCACGATCATGCCGCCAAATCATCCGATCGTCTCAGGCCATGAAGACAGGGTCAAATTCTGGACAAACGTTCTGGAATCTGGCGTCGGATCTGCAGAACTCACAACCGTAGAGTTGGATCAAGTCGGAGATTCAGTGAACGAAATAGGAAAGTTTGTACTTAAAGATACGGATGGAAACGTTGCCGATGAAGGTAAGTTCATTGTCATATGGAAACGTGAAAATGGCGAATGGCTATGGCATCACGATTGTTTCTGTAGCTCACTCGCTCCTGCCTGAGCATAGACCGAGCGGCACCTCAGCATTGTTAGAAATGACCTGTCGCTACCAGCGTCTCTTCCTGAGAGCTGGTAGTGCACATTATTTGATCGTACACCCCACCAGACGCTATCACTTCTGGAGTAAAGACTATGAAATTGCGTTGTACTCTGCCATCCATGATTCGTATCACAACACTGGTAGCCATCGTGTGCTCTACCATGGTATCTCAGGTCTATGCTGAAATTAGTGAGGCTAGAAATTTCTATAAGTTCAGCGATAACATCTTGTCTTCAGGCCAACCAAAGCAGAGTCATTTGGAAAGTGCATCTGAAGATGGCTTGGAGGTTGTAATCAATATTGTTCCATCAAGTGAAGCGATCTATAACCCGCGCGAGAAGGAAATCTTGGAAAAACAGGGTATCGAGTATTTTCATACACCCGTTAACTGGAAGTCGCCTAAAGAATCGGAAATCAGATCATTTCTTAATGCAATGGATGAGGTTGGTGATCGTAAGGTTCTAGTGCACTGTTGGGCTAATGCCCGTGCCTCAGCACTTATTCACGTATACCAGATGACCCAGTCTTCCGATAATGCGGAAGCAAGATATACGAATCTTAATAAAGTCTGGGAAGAAGTTGCCGGGTATAGTCTTGAGAGGAACGAGACTTGGAAAAATGTCATAGAACAATATGCAGTAGAGTAAAACTAGACATCGTAATTTCGTACAGTTATACCCTGCGCGATCACTCATTCCCGTTGTTTTGAAAACGGAAGAACTACAAGCCGGTCACGGCAGACTTAAAGCGCATTTACCAGGCGCCGTATGAGCAGGCCGCTTTGGTGCAACTCGCAGCGTTTGAGGAAACTGAGGGTGACAATTATCCACAAATATAAAAATCTTTGTGCAGCAACTGGAATAATCTGGATACATTTATCGGATATCTCCCAGCAATCCGAAAAGAGATTTACACGACCAAAGCGAACGAGTCAGTGAAAAGCGTTATCCGCAAAGCAACGCATCAGCGCTAGGTTTTTCCTACCAAGAAATCTGCTTTCATAGTGGTGCATCTAGCGATCATGGATGCATCGAAGAAGTGGACTATGCCGATACAAAACTGGAAGCCTGCTGCCATCATAGGGCCAGCTGCTCGAATCACTTCCACACTATGAGCCTGTAATGCCTCTTCGAGCTTGTATATATCATCGACTTCAACGGCAATGTGACCATAACCTGTGCCCATTCATACGCGTTGTCACCCCAGGTGTGCATCAACTCCACGGCCGGCTGTATAGCCGGCTGACGGATTTTATAGTCTTGCTTATTGAGTACACCCAGAAGAGGTGATCAGGTATCGGCGGAATCTTCTACTCAACTCTGCCAATTCCTGGTTTACAGATCATGGATTACTCTGCAACCGCAAAATCAAACGGTACGGATTGATAAAAAAATGAAATACAATCCACCGGGCTATCAGCGGCGCAACGAGTTATATGCGGGGCGTTAGCAGGGACGTAGTAGTAACTACCCGCCATGAGGGTTTCTTCTGATATCTCAACATCGGTAATCGGATTTTCCATCATCCCTTGAATGATCACCGCATGATACTCAGCAGCGTGAGTATGCAGTGGTGTCGCTTTTCCGGCCGGGATGCGTACGAACGTACCGTGTGAGCCTTGAGCGCGATCTCCAGCAACGGTACCAAACGATACAACGCCTGGAATAATCTCTTCAAAGGCTACGTTTTCTGCCGCTGTAAAAACAGGTTTGCCGGAGCTCATCGCAAGAACACTTTGACCCACTATCGCTAAGCCAATAAGTGCTAATGCTGTATTTTTTGTGAAATTCATATCAAATGCTCTTAATGTATGTGAGAGACTTATCGTGTCACTTGTTGCTCGCTTCTCCCATACACAAAACTAACTTTGATATGGACGGAATTCCCTGTTCATTTTGTCCATTCGATTAATGATTCCGTGCATAGACGCTTGTTCGGACAATAGATAATCTGCCCTTTCATATGAAGGGGTACAACATGAAGATCTTGGTCAATGTATTTCATCCACACTTGGAATCATCGTCAGTCAATGCTGCGTGGATCTCAGAGTTGCGGAGAACAGAGAAAACTACCATCAACAACACGTACGCAAATTACCCGGATCTGCACATCGATGTCGCCCGGGAACAAAAATTATTGTTAGAACACGACCGTATTGTTTTTCAATACCCATTCTATTGGTATTCATCACCCTCTCTGATGAAAAAATGGATAGATGACGTATTAACACTCAATTGGGCATATGGTCCAGAGGGAACTGCTCTACATGGCAAGGACTGGATCTCCGCGATATCCACAGGAGGAAAACATTCAGACTATCAAGCAGGTGGTTCACACAATTATTCGATAAGCGAGTTTATGAAACCTGTCCAACAGACAGCAATACTTGTAGGAATGAACTACCTGCCCCCTTATGTATTTCATGATGCGCTGAAAAGTTCCGATCTCAGAGTGACCCAATCGGCTAAAAAATATTTACTTCATATTACCAAAGACGGTTTAAAGCCTAGCGCACCCAATGAAAACTATCACATCGACGACTGCGAAATCTGTTCTCCCCTGAGACATTAAGGTTATCGTCTGTCCTCCACATGCAAATCATTACATGATTATGAACAAGAACTCAGCACTCATTAGCGCAGCAGATCTGAAATCTGCGCTAGATAATCCAGACACTAAATTATTTGACATGCGTGGAACCTGGTCATCGCCTGCCAGATCTTTGCCGGAAGACTATGCTGCAGGCCATATCCCAAGTGCCGTACTTATTGACTGGACCACAGAATTTCTCGAACCTGATGTCGAGGTTGGCCTGGCGTCTGTTGCAGATTTTGCACAGGCAACAGCGTCATTCAAAAATCTGGGCATCAACCGGAATGATCTCGTTGTATTGTATGATGACTATCATCATATGCTTGCTGGCAGAATATGGTGGGCCATGCGATTTTGGGGTTTTGAGAATGTCAAAGTACTTAATGGCGGTTGGAAACATTGGAAAGCGCAAGGCTATGAAACCTCAACAACGGAGTCCAAGCCCGACATCGGTTCATTTGTTCCCGTGGAACATGAGCAATTACGCGTTAGCATGGAGGAGTTTCTGCAAATAAAAAACGCATCGTGTGTCATTGATGCTAGAGGAAAGAACGGTTATGCCGGAAACGAAGACGATGAACGCTCAGGGCACATACCGGGTGCAATCAACATTCCGTTTAGCTTGACGCTAGATGACAAGAGTGGCCTGTTTCATGATAATGAGACACTGATTTCACTGTTTGATAGGCAGATCCCTAACTGGCGTACCGCGAGACTTGTTTCATCATGCGGCGCGGGCTATTCAGGTACCGTCTTGATGTTAGCGCTGTTAGAACTGGGCGTGGAAAGTACGTTATTTGATGATTCGTTTTCTGTTTGGAAGCGTGATCTTTCACGACCTGTTGAACGAGGAGATGGCTCTGCGTCAAAATCGAATCTATAGGCGGCTATGAATACACAGGGTAATACCGTGGCGGAAACAGTCCATTTTCAACAAGGGTCTAATCTATCGGAGGCGAGTGGTTTTGTCCTACAGAGCGTCGCTGGAGCACCACCTGAATACACTCTAGAGTTTTATCGTCTTTTTTTTATCGAAGCAGGGGAAGCTGAGGCGATGCTCGATAATTGGAATTTGATAGTATCTCCCGGTGATTTGGTCCCTCTATCTCCAGGAGAGAAAGCGCGGTTTGATGGCGATATATCCGTTAGATCACTGGCATTTCACCATGATTTTTATTGCGTCAGGGTGAAACGTACTGAGGTGTATTGCGATGGTGTTGTTTTCAATCGCTTGACAGGTGAACCACGAATAAAATTACCGCTGCGCGAACAGCGTTTGATACAGGAGAGGTTCTACGAACTAAGCGAGATCGTCCATTCAGAAGGCATCCTGGCCTACGAAAGGGCAGTTAATGCTCTGCGCTCCATATTATTACAGGCGGCAGAATATAAGATGAAACAGTTGGAAAAAGAGGACAATGCAGAACTTACAGCTGCCCCAATGTCGGAACTAGTGCTCCGCTTTCAAGATCTATTGGAGGCATACTTCCTAGATCACAAAGATATTAATTTCTACAGTGATTTACTCAATGTATCCCCTACAGTACTCAATCGAAATTTAAAATCAGAATTGGGGCAAACAGCACTGCAAGCGGTGAATGAGCGGATTGCGATCGCGGCCAGAGTAGAGTTGCGTTCAGGGCGTAAAACAGTCAAAGAAGTAGCGTATGACTTAGGTTTTGAAGATCCTCTTTATTTCTCTCGGTTCTTTAAGAAACAGTTTGGTCATTCCCCTTCTCACTACTTCGCCAATCCTCCGCTGAAAGGCGAATCTGAGTGAGGAGCTACCACATCTCTAACTAACTATTAAGTACCGAGTGACCAGATTGGCGTTCCTAACACACGATACTGTTCTCAACGCATTCTCGGTAGCGAGAACTGTCGAGCAGGGAGCCGCAGATACTGTTCGACTGTCGCTCATCAATAAAGACAGTCCCACTGGCACCTTCTCGTATAATAATGGTCTGTTTGCGTGGTGATCTTTTTTGCGTACATTGAAAAAGTTGTGCACGACGGACGTACTAAGGCAGCTGCAGTGAACAATTTAAAGACTGTCAGCTATGCTCATGCTTTGTGACGTGATCAGAGTATTTGCAAACTCGGCAATCAAAAAATCTTTAAGAGCAACAACGGCTTGGGGCTGACCTTTGCGGGTCAATGCAACCAGGCTCAGTTGAGCCGTACCTGCATGCCAATTCGTTAAGACCCGCTGCAGCTGGCCACGTTTTAGTTCTTCATGACAGGTATAGGAGGGCAGAGCAACGAGTCCAGCCCCGGATACCGCAGCATGCTTAAGAGTGGACATATCGTCGCTCTTTAATCTGGGTTTGATCTTTACGGTAAACGTATCGCCGGTTTTGTTTTCCAGGACCCATTTTTCATGAGGTGATTGCCAGCCGAGGGCAAGTGTCTGATGATTATCGACATCCGCTGGGCAACTTAATGCCGTGTGCTTATCCTCGTAGTTGCTTGCAGCAAATAGCTGCCACTCGACTTGAGCAAGCGGTCGTTGAATGAGCGATGAATCAGGTAATGCTACGGCGTGACCACGAATTGACAGATCAATACCTGAGGCGACCATGTCGACATTCTGGTTTGTTACATTCTGAGAGACTGTGACCAGAGGATTCTCTGCAAGGAATCGCGCTATAAGTTCTTTCATTGCAAACTGGGCTACGCCGACCGAACAACTGATCGTGACGTTTCCTGACAGGAGGTTTTTCTTTCGCCTCACCGCATTTTCTGCCTTTTCCATTTCATCAACCACGCTACGAGCGTGAGCGTAAAAAGTTTCTCCGAGCTCTGTGACGTTGAATTGCCTTGTCGTGCGCTGAATCAGTCGTGCATCCATTCTCTCTTCGAGTTGTTGGATATGCCGACTTAACCGTGATTTGGGCAAACCTAGTGCCTCGGATGCAGCCGAAAATCCTTGCTTCTCCACCACGTGCACGAAGTAAAAGTAATCATTCAGATCAGGTGTGGGCATCTAGCTTTTCCGATTGAACGTTGGTGATCAGTTTATTGTTCCATAGTTAGGACATAGATTTCAATTTTTGGGCCTTCTGTTAGCTATTGTTCCGTAATTATACTCGGTCCATCAGTAGCAACAAATGACGCGAGGCGCAGCATGAGCAGGGCTACCAAAAAAGATATAGGTAACGGAGAGCTGGTGACGGGACCAGTGGATGGTGAAACGCTTTCCATCGGGAACGGTTTTTCAGCACAGAGTTTTCGAGCCAGGGATGTAGACCTGGAGATGGATCCTCTGGTGATGGTCGATCACTACGTCATGACCGAACCGACCTTCGGCACACATCCTCATGCAGGATTATCAACGATGTCGCTGATCTTTCTGGATAGTGAAGGACGCTTCCATAACCGAGATTCACTCGGCAACGATTTCGATCTTCTGCCAGGTGACCTTTATTGGTTGAAAGCGGGTCGTGGTGCTCTACACAATGAGTCGCCAAGAGAGAATTCGCGTATTCACGGGCTCCAGGTATTCGTCAATGTACCGCAAGAGTTTCGGTACGATGAACCGTCTTCGCTGTTAGTTCGGCAGCAGGACATGCCCATGATTAGTAACAGCCAACACAAGGTACGTGTGGCTCTGGGTGAATCCAATGGTGTTGTCGGTGCCCAATCTCCCGCTATGCCAATGACAATTCTCGACGGCCAGTTGTTACATCAAGGTGGCTTTGAGCACGAACTCACTAGTGGCCGGAATGCATGGATACACGCGATTGATGGCGAGATCGACGTGTCTGGCTTAGCAGACGTCGTAAGACTCCGAAAAGGTCAGGCAATCGCGATAAACAACTCTAAGAGCCGCGACCCAATCACCGTTGGTGTTTTCGCTGCTAACAACTCTCAAGCGCAATTTGCCTTGCTGGACGGTCGAGCGGTGAAAGAACCGTACGTCCAGCAGGGTCCCTTTGTTATGGGATCGATAGACGACATTGAGTCGACTAAACGGGCCTTTAACGAGGGTCGGTTCGGTTCAATCGATTGACCGGATCGGCCGCATTTCCTAAGCACATTCCTAATGTTAACCAAGGAGAATTACATGTCTATGAACACACACAACCCCGAACCACTCAACGCCAGTAATGCTGCTGTGGTTCTTGTAGATCACCAAGTCGGCCTTATGACAGGTATCCGCGATTACTCAATCGCTGAGCTTAAGCACAATATCGTAGGCTTGGCCAAAGCTGCGCGAGTACTTGACATACCCATAGTAACTACCACGACATCCTCGCAAACGCTTTGGGGGCCCGCTTTTCCGGAGTTGCAAGCCGCTCTTCCAGAACAGAGCTTCATAGATCGCACCACGGTTAATGCCTGGGACGATCCGCGCGTGGAGGCAGCGATTCGGGCCACAGGTCGAAAAAAACTGATCTTTGCTGGAGTATCACTTGAAGTATGCGCAGCGTTTCCGGCTATGCGAGCGGTGAGAGAAGGTTTCGAGGCCTATGTCGCAGTAGATGCAAGCGGAACTTTCAACATCACTAAACGAGAAACCGGAATTGTCAGGTTGGTACAAAGCGGTGTCGTTACAGCGGACGCATCCAGTTTGATCGTTGAAATACTCGGGGACAACGCCTCACCTAAGGCTCAAGAGGTATACACGGCCCTTGGCATGGATTGGGCAACTCTGGTTGGTCAAGTTCGCGTGAGTGCGGCTGCATAGCTCACTCGGAATTTAAGTTCGATTCCTGGAACGTGTCACCGAGCTGAAATGTATGGAGAATCCAATGCAGACTACTAATCGAGAAGCTATCCAACAATCCCGTCAACCCAGACGATACAAGATGGCTCTATTAACGTTTGCCGGTCTGTTCGCCCCCGTCTACTTTGTACCGCCGGCTCTGTCGGCGGTATGGAGTGGTCCGCGACTATTGACCGTTGGCTTAGAGTTGGCGGGGATTGTCGCGTTAATGACCTATGTCATCATGCCATTACTGACTCACCTGGCCGCTGACTGGCTGTTGGAGCAACCCGGTAAAGAGTTATAGACGTTCTTGGAGCACGTTGTATCCACAGTACGCAGCATTCAAAGGGCTGAATTACACTGCGATTCTCGCAAAAATCCGGGCATCAACACTGCTCTTATAACAATGCCCGGTTCGAAGGATCTCTGTATCGGAGACCCGATAAACATAACTATACAACTCGTTACAAACAGGGTTTGGAGAAATACCTAATATCTGCATTTCTTAGAAAACGCTTTAATAACTAGAAATACATGATATGAAACAACGATACGACATATTGTCTTTTTTATGCGGCATCGCATTAATAAGTGCTTGCTCTTCCAATGACAACAATTCAACAGATAACAGCAGCGATCAGAACTCAACGTTAGTTTGGCAGAGCTGTAGTGATCAATCGGATTTGCAATGTACAACGCTAGAGGTACTTGCTGATCCGGATGACTCCGAATCAGAAACAATAACACTTGCGTTAAATCGCTTGCCATCGATTCAAGAGGAACGTGAAGGTATAGTACTAATAAACCCGGGTGGTCCAGGTGGATCCGGTGTTGAGTTGCTGGAAGAACTCTCAGCACCTGGAGTGTTGCCGCAAGCATTAAGAGAAAAATTCGACTTTATTGGTTTCGATCCAAGGGGAGTCGGTGGCAGTACGGCAGTTGATTGCAGTGAATTCGGTACTACTGAGATAAACAAGTATCTCGCCAACGAACAAGCTATTGATCAGTATATGGAAGAGCTAGCGGCTACTGCGGTATCGTGCGAACAAAAGTATGGGGCTTATTTACAGCAATTAGGTTCTCAGAACGTTGTGCATGATATGGATGCTATACGGAATGCGACTGGTGAGGAGCAGTTGC
Organism: Granulosicoccus sp.; assembly: GCA_045106475.1. Lineage (GTDB taxonomy): Bacteria > Pseudomonadota > Gammaproteobacteria > Granulosicoccales > Granulosicoccaceae > Granulosicoccus. The sequence goes on along the minus strand of JBGCEO010000144.1, from coordinate 1,549 downwards.
ACTATCTCGGATATTCCTACGGCACTCGTCTTGGAGCACTCTATCTGCAAACCTATCCTGAAAACAGCGGGCACTTTATCCTCGATGGCAGCTTAAAACCAGAGTCAGACGTTGAGTTTTTAGTGTCTGGAGCGGTAGAGGCTTTTCAGGCAAGTCTTGTATCGCTGTTAGATGAATGTAGCTCTATTAGCTCTGATTGCAATGGAACACAACTTTTGGAAACCTTAGAGAACAGGGTTTCTGCATTGGCAAGTGAAGGTAGCGACGAAGACTTAGACATCATCACTGTTCTTTTGTACTTTGCGTCAGAAAACCCGGCATTGGGCCCATTTCTTCTGCCGCCGCTTTATGACTATCTCCTGACCGATGATATTAGCGAGCTACAAACTATCTATGAGGATGGGCTTAGCGAATTGGTGGATGAGGGTGACGATACCCTGGAACGAGCCGTCATGTGCGCCGATGACGCTACAAGGCCCACGGTGAACGACTTAAGAACCCTATTAGAAGGCTACAATGAAGTATCTGACATATTTGCAGAGATTAATATTTCCCAGGCTGGAATGTGTAGTGGTTGGCCTGCATCTTTGACCGAGTTACCGCTGATTACGACTAGCCAAGCTCCCCCGGCACTGGTAATAGGCGGGACCACAGATACGCTTACGCTTGTTCAATGGGCTGAAGAGATGGCTCAATCCATTGCGGGTTACTATCTCGAATCGAATCATATTGGTCATACCGTAGTGTTCAACGGGAGCAGTTCCTGCGTTGATTCAATCGCGGAGGAGTTTTTGCTCACAGGATTGCAACCACTGGAAACCACTTGCTCGCCTGATTAGTTGAGCGTCTGCAAGAACTTTGCTTCCACCAAACCACAGCACTAGCCCCATGGCGATAAAAATGACAAGGTCATTGTTCTTGAACGTTTAAACCCTATCTGAACACGTTCCTATGCAAGTGAAAGGGCTGGTGCTGGTGTTTTTGCAAACTTGGCGATTTCATGGTGTTGTGCGGCAAAAGCTCTAACGACACGAATACCACTAAGATTCTCTTCCATAACTCTACCTAAATCTGATAGCCGTTCCTGTAACGCCAGCCATGTAGCACGCAGCCTGAGTCGTGCGCTGGATGATTGCCAGGCAACAAACGGTACAAAACTCAGTGCCATCAGACCAAGCATGATATTGCCGAGGTGTTATCCGGTGGCTATATTTTTACGACAGCACTCGCCCGCTGGATGATCATCGCGGCACGGGTGAAAGCGACAAGCCTACCGGACCGGGCGCATACTCTACGCAAGCGATCGCTGAAGATGTTATCGGACTTATGGACACGCTGGAAATAGAACGCGCTCATATTGTTGGCACATCAACGGGTGGATGCATTTTGCAAAATCTCGCGCTCGACTATCCTGATCGCGTGCGTGCATGCATTTTTAACAACACATGGGTCACGGCCGATGAATTCATTACCCGTGTTGCAATAACCCGAAAGCGCATAGCAGAATCCTACGGGCCTGAGGAATATGTGAAAGTATCTAGCATGTTCA
>JBGCEO010000143.1:0-6479 GCA_045106475.1 Granulosicoccus sp. | reverse complement strand
CGACAGCGTGCCTGAGGAAGCCGCCATATTGCCCGACAAAGGAAATCGAGGCGGCATGACCGGCATGACTCTGGAGCCTGGCTTTCTTTTCTCAAAGGAGATACTCCAAAACGCGATCCCGGAGATGCTGTCGCAAACCGGCGTCTCGGGCCGACAGTTTGCGCATCTGCTCATTCGGGCCCATCAGGAAAACAACCAGAACCATTACCCTGAGCTTGAACGCGCGGCCGAGAAAATCGGTAACAAGCAGATGCCTTTAAGTGTTGATGCGCTGATGGATATCTGCAAGTCAATGGGCTTGAAGGTCAAGTGGTTTACACGCCTTCCAAAATCAGCCGGGTCTGATCTTAAACTCAGGGACACAGCTGTAGTTCGATCCTATTTTGATGCGCCATCGACGATCTATGTAAATCGTTTGATGCAAAAACAACCAGCGCGCTTGAAATACGATTTGGCTCTCTACATCGGTCACAAGGTATTGCACGAAGGCGACGGAGTTAAAAGCCTGATGACCACTGGCCCCAGAGCTGAGGAATCAGTTCGTGACAGTGCTCTTGATGTGAGTGCCTCCAGCGCTCTTAACGCGCAGGATATTGTTCACGCCTGGAGAGACTTTGAATGTAGTTTTTTTGCAGGAGCACTGTTATGCCCAAAGGTGCCCTTTCGACGTTTGCTCGAACAACGTGCACACGATTTTGGTGTTGCCTCGATGGTCGACGTCACAACCTCTACCGTTATGCGACGAATGACGGTCGTCTCCTCATACCCGCATTGGCATTATTTTGATGCTTACCCACCAGGACGGTTGCATGCTGTCTACCGTGGTAACGGCATACCCCTGCCCTGGGGAAATATGCGCATGGTGCAGGACCCTTGTCAGCATTGGGCCGTGTTCAGGATGATCAATACCGATTCCAGCGAAAGCTCCGCGCAAATTTCGGTACTCGACGTTGGACATGAACCACGAATTTATTGCTGCGAATCGGTCAAAGTCGATGATCTATCGGGCGCAGGACATGTGCTTTGCGCAGGCATCGATGTGAATCCTGCTCTAACTGCGCAGGGTGTAGATGCAGTCCAATTGGCTCAGTCACTCAAAGATGCCTGCATCGAAAACGGCGGCTCAGTGGTTATACCGGCAGATATCAAAAACGAACTAAGACAGATCGCCAAACTGTTGAACATTGCGTGGTTGAGTCGCGGCATCGAGAAAGATGCCCGTTTGATCTGCCCGCGAAGTGGTGCCTGTCCACGCTCTCCCAACTGCCATAACCGCGCACAGAGTTAGGTAGCTCTTCGCACAATCCGCCAGATAATGCTGCAGATCTCTACTTAATTCGAAACCGATCGATCAAGCCAATTAAGTTCGCTTGTTTAACAGTGAAACCTTAGCAGCAATAAGCTCACACCACTTTCTATCAACACTAATTGCAATACTCGGAATCTGCCACATTTACTGTCTTGTCCCACACAGAACCCTAACAACTGATACGAGGTTCAAAATACGACTTTGTGAGATAGATGGACATTAATCGGAAGAGGTCAAGTTCGGGCTATAGTGTCGCACACGGAATCGTACGCTAAGGCGATGGCGTCGTGGGCTATGAGTCCACCGGGATAGTTACACCTGCAGTAATTGATGTTTGCCTGACACTATTTTTGAGGAGATGCCTACACCGAATATTAATTTGTCACAGCGATCAACGGTTAGCGCATGAATCGATTACTCAAGTCCAGCAGCGCTGAGTCCACGACGCAGCCGCTCCACGTGATCTGGACGTGTATTCAGCAGCAATCCTAAAATCGTGTCTATTGAAAGCTCATAACCAAGCATTGCATATTCTTCAGCCGCCCATTCAGCATCTTCACGCTGCCCCATAAGTCCAAAATTAACAATCTGAAACCGCAAACAATAGGGCGATGTCGGCATTTGGTCGAGACACTTCTCAAATGCTCTCGCCGCTTCTTCATGCCGTTCAAGATGTATAAGCGCATTTCCCTGACCGAGAAAGTACCAGAATGCAGGTGCAGGATGAGTCGCTAAAACGGAATCAATGATAGCTAACGCTTCATCAGACTGTCCGCTAAGTATCTTTACAACCGCTAAAAACACTCTCGCATCATCGTTATCTGGTTGGAGCGACATTGCTGTGCGTAAATGTCGTTCCGCTGCATCCAGGTTACTTGTGCTGATAACCGCATAGATTCGTCCGAGCGCGTAATGTGCTAACCAAAGATCCGTATCAAGCTCGATGGCTTTTTGCGCAAAATACATACCTTTTTCTTCGTCAGCCTCCTTTAGTACGGACCAACCATTCTCAAAGCGAATTGCGTAGACGGCAGCAAGTTCCGCATAGGCGCGCGCATAATTTGGATCCAGCTTTACTGCTTTGCGAAAATGCTTCTCTGCCAGTAGGTTACCCTGATTAGAGAATTCGTTGGCTGCCACCCTACCCCTAAGAATCTCTGCAAACGCGTGTTCGCTGGATGTTTCTGTCAGAGTGAGCAGTCGCTCATCACGCTCAGAGATCGCCACTGACATGGCCTTTGTCAAATTGCCAAGCACAGCTTGTTGATAGGTCAGTAAATCATCGCGAGCTACGTTGTATTTACTCGCCCAAACTTGAGTGCCTTTGTGACCGTCTATGAGTTGGACAGAGACTTGAAGCTCGTCCTTGCCATGATGAATTCGGCCGTACACCAAGTACCGTGCATCAAGACTATCTGCAACGTCTACCGGAGCATCATCATCAACGACCAACGCAAAAGATTGTGGGCTGGGCATCACGCTCACCCCCGATAACTCCGACAAATGAATGACTAAATCCTCAGCCAGACCAATTGCCAGATACGCATCATCACCAGCACCATTTAGACTATGAAAAGGCAGTACCGCCACTAAGTCTCGTAATGGCTCTTTCGATTCGAGCGTTATCTCGCTATGTCCGTCTGATGCTATAAACCGGAACGCGACAAGCGCGCCCATTACGACAAGCACGAGTGCCGCCACCATCAAATGTAAAAAATTAATGTCGACCCGCTTAGGCTCGGTGAGGAATTCGGCATTAATGCTGTAGCCGCGTTTCGGATAGGTCTTGACTATCACATGTTCGCGATCTTTCAGAGCTCTCCGGATTTCAGAAACGCATTGGCTAATACTCTCATCAGACGCGATGACATCTGGCCATATTTCCTTAGCAATCTCATCCTTATTGTAAATTCGCCCTTGCTCACGGAGCAGCAACGCCATCAGATTGGCAGATTTGGCGCGCATCGACAGCAGCTGGCCATCGGAATCAAATAGTTCGCCACGAACCACTGTATAGACAGAATCGCCTAATTTTACTGATTTTGCCTTTCCATCGACGTTCATCAAATACCAATGGTGCGCATTTGCCGGAAATGGTGATCAAGCTTACTGGGAAAACGCTGATTTAGCGAATTATGCGTTTAAGCGGAACGCAGCTCGTGTTGAGTTCAGAAAAAATTCAGAAGTCTTTCAAGACGTGACGCCTGCTCTAAATCACTCTTTTACCTTCTAAAACCAAACTGGAGATCGAAAAATGAAACGTATGACAACTATTGTGCGTGCAGTATGCGCCAATGCATTTCTCGCCATTTCGGTAGCACCAATGAGTGGTCTGGCGAGCAATCAAGACGTTACGGCACTCGGCAGCGTGTCCTTTCCAACTACTTGTAGTGAACAGGCCAACGCGACTTTTCAGGAAGGTCTCACCCTGCTCCACCATATGATGTATGTGCAAGCAGAGGCGATATTCAATGAAGGTATCGAACAGGACGACAACTGTGCCATGTTGTATTGGGGCGTAGCGATGGCCAACTTTCACCCTCTTTGGCCAGGACAACCGTCAACGGATGAAACCAAAAACGGTTCTGCTGCCGCCGATAAACTGGCTGGCATGACGAATCTCAGCGCACCTGAAGCGGGTTTGGTCGACGCTGTAGTTGCGTTCTATTCACCTGCCGATGCGTCATATCGTGAAAGAGTTGCTTACTGGGCGGATGCTATGCATAACAGTTATGGTGCGTCGCAGAACGATCTGGACACCGCCGCTTTTTATGCTTTGTCTCTACTGGCCACTGCTCCGCGAGGTGATAAATCTATGGAGCAGATCAAAGCCGCTGGAACGCTTCTGGAAAAATTACACGATCAAGCACCACAGCACCCAGGTGTGGTCCACTATGCGATCCATGCCTACGACAACCCTCTACTAGCCGAAAAGGGTTTGCGTTTTGCCCAAATGTACGACCAGATTGCTCCATCGGTCCCTCACGCGCTTCATATGCCATCACATATTTTCGTACGCCTCGGCTATTGGGATGAAACGATAAAATGGAACCGCCGCTCAGCCGACGCAGCAATCGCCCAGTCTCATGGGGATTTCGTCAGCGGTCATTTCTCGCATGCGATGGATTACGGTATTTACGCACAGCTGCAAACCGGTGATTTTGAAAAGGCGCAAGAAAGTCTGGAAGAGTTTCTTGCGATTGCGAATCTACAGCCCAATTTTGGATCGGCATACGCGTTAGCGGCGTCACCTGCCCGCGTTCTTCTGGAACAGGGAAAATGGAGTGAAGCTGCTGACTTACCCGATACCTTGCATCCAGCAATTCCCTGGGACAAGTTCCCTCAATGTGTTTCTATGAATGCTTTTGCTCGAGGTATCGGTGCAATACGCTCCGGTGATATTAAGAACGCATCGAATGTGCTGGAAGAGCTAGCCGATTTGCACGCAACACTCGACGCCAAGGGGTTGGATTATTGGAAAACATTGACCGAAGCACAAGTGTTAAGCATTGAGGCCTGGCGTGAGTTCTCGTTGGGTAATAAAGAGTTGGCAGTTACGCTGCAAGCAAAGGCTGCGGACATGGAAGATAACGTTGGGAAATCACCTGTCACACCCGGCCATGTTCTTCCAGCCCGCGAACTGCTTGGTGACTTGCTGACAGAAATGGGGGATGAAGTAAATGCTCGTATTGCTTACGAAACAACTTTGTCGCTATCACCAAACCGGCGTCGTAGCGTTCTGGCATTGCAATAACCGCAAGGCAGGTTGATAGCATGGTTTGTACGGATCGGCATCGCTGATCCATACAAACCATGGAGAAATTCAGTATTGCTCAAACAGCTTTATCGTCAAAACTATGAAGCTCTTGACCTAGCCTGACACGTCAGCTGGACCAATGCACTCGGAGCACTCCACGCTAGAAGCCGTTAACTAACCGCTTACAGCTAAGTAACAGGCGTGCGCTGCGAAAACGCCACGGATAAGGTGCCACCCTCAGCAAACTCAAGCTCACTGCCAACCGGTATTCCACGGGCAATTTGCAACACTGGCACCTGGTAGCGTTCGGCAATACTGGAAATATAACGAGCAGTAGCCTGCCCCTCTACCGTAGGGTTGGTGGCAAGCGTGACCTCATCGATATCGCCGGCAGCCAGTCGCGTCTCAAGCAAATCCAGGCCTAAATCTTTCGGGCCGATCCCATCCAGCGGCGATAGGTGTCCGAGTAGAAGAAAAAACTTTCCACGAAAATCTGTCGCTCTATCAATGGCCATGACATCAGCTGGATTCTCCACAACGCACAGCTGCGAAGACAAGCGCGCCGGATCAGAACACCATCGACATAAAGCTTGTTCGGTAAAGATTCTGCACTGCTCGCAATGCTGAATTTTCTCCATCGCACTAACCAGTGTTGTACCGAGTCGTTTAGCTGCGTCACGATCTCGCTGAAGTAGATGCAAGGCCATTCTTTGCGCAGACTTTGGCCCAACACCCGGTAAGCAACGTAGCGATTCAATCAAGTCTTCAAGCAAGCCACTGGACGACATGCGACAGAACCTCCTTATTCGACATTGATTTAATAGTATCCAGGCAAAGATCGTTCACATTGATTTGCATGCCTTGAAAACTGCTCACTTTAGAACGGTAGCTTCATACCCGGTGGCAACTCCATACCACTGGTTAGACCGCTTAGCTTATCTTTCGATGCTTGCGCTAACTTCTGAGACGCATCATTAACAGCAGCTGCTACCAGATCCTCAAGCATGTCCTTGTCATCACCAACGAGGGAATCATCAATACTCACTTTTCGTAGCTCGTGTTGACCATTCATGACAACCTTGACAAGTCCACCACCACTTTGTCCTTCGATTTCCATCGTGGCGATCTCTTCTTGCGCGCGCTGCATGTCTTCCTGCATCTTTTGCGCTTGCTTCATCAGATTGCCCATGCCACCTTTCATACCGATACTCCCGTAGATTTATAGTTATTTGTAACTGAGCAACGCCCAGTGTGCAAGCCAGGTATTCACTATACGTGGCGCAGGCCACGCTGGAACCTCAAGTTTGGCCTAGCGGTTGGATACTCGCTTCATCAACGGATGCATCAACCCTATCAATTAATTGTTGAACGACAGGGTCCTTATCAATGGATTCTTTTGCCGCTGCCATCTGA
>JBGCEO010000142.1:0-35710 GCA_045106475.1 Granulosicoccus sp. | reverse complement strand
ATCTGGCATTAACCGTAGCTGATCAAGAACCTGTTGATGCTCAGCTACAGACTTGGAGTCACGTTGATACCCAACGTACTCCTGGTAAGCAGCATCCCATACGTTTGTCCACTCAAAGTGGAAATTGGCGCAGTGTATTTTCGTATGCTTTTCGCAAGCTTTCTGGATCGTCTGCAGAAGTTGGATGGCGTCTTGCTTTTTAAGATCCAATTTATTGAGCTGTACCCATTCTACAAACTGTTCTTTTGACAGATCATCGCCAATGGAATCTTGCATATCAGCCAATAAGTTGCGCCAGCTGCGTTTTTTGTAAAACGTATTTTTTGCTACCGCCAACAAAGATTTTTGTTCACAGCGGTTTATGATTTGCCGCTGCGTAGCCAAATCAAGGGTGGCCCTTATATTCACCATTGGTTCGGATGCTGTGAGGTAATGGGTTTCTTCTGGACCGTGTAATACTGCCACCTCGTCATCATCTGTAATTACGCCATCGCGGTACCATTCGAAAATCTGACCTATACCCTGCATACCAAAGGAGTGAAGTTCTGCTGCTCGCAACGCACCCATGCTGGAACTTCCATAGACATAAACCCCTTGATCCAGTGCATACAAAATTTCCTTGTGCCAGATAGCTGGAGCGCCTTCAAAGTATCCATCAATGATTCCTATCGAGACGGGTTTCTTTGAAAGATGCTTCAATATATCTCCCTGACGGATAGGGGGCAGACAGACGCAGTCGCTGTACTGGGTGATTTCTATACACGAGATGGTTGGGCCTGCAAAAATTAAATTCATTCTCCCGCTGCCTGACGAAACCGTTCTGCACGATCGCCGGGTAGATACCCATCTTCATCGTGGGGTGCTTCAAGCCCCGGTATCACTACTCGCACCACTGGGACCTTATATTCCGGCTTACTCAAGTCGACCTGCAGCACCTTAAAAATACCAACTTGCTTCAAGCAAGTAAGCAAAGTCTGTAAATCTGATTCCATGGAATCTGACGCTAGCCCCGAGGATGCTGGGAAGGCTGTTGTAAAAGAGCAGTCGTTGATATAACGACCAAACGCTTTCTGTTTAGCCAATTTCCCTTCAGGCGTGTATTCTTCAGAATAGATATCATCACGAGCACCAACGATGTAGGTCGTACGAACCTGAACTGCCTCGTGCAATGCTCTGAGCAGAGCTACTTCATGAGATAGGTGAGTGCCAGCCCCAACACCAATGTGGCTTGACTGGGAATATTGGTCCCTAATAACTGCGAAGTAGCTAGGTACACCTGTATCAGAAGTGATATTCCATACATAGGTATCCTGCTTGGCAGCAACAAGCTTATCCAATGTAGTGCGACAAGCAATGTTGTCAACGGTATCAAGATCGATTGATGTTCGATCTTGTGCAGAAGCACCCATTTGAGTCCAAAGCGTTAGCGCGTCACGCTCTATTACTTCGCAAATAGCATGAACCGTTGCCTCAACAATACTATTGCCCGATGCCAGGCCGTTGCTGCTGGCTGAAAAGCAACCGCTACCAGTAGGGCGTGGGTAGGTATAGTTGGTATGCACCAGTTCATAAGGCAGCCAGTAAGGTTTACCACTGACCAAATCTATTGACTCAATCCATGAAATGGGATGATGCTTGTGAAATGGAGAATGCCTGACCACCGGTAGCTGCTCGACAATTGTCGGGTAGGATGAAGAGTTCATATCGTGTGTGCTGGCTATACGCAGTGGTAGCGTAATACTCTCCGCATGAAAGCTCTCAATACTCTCCATCAACCCGGATGCCTTTGCAGCGTCCAAGGTGCTTCCCTTGCCCTGGGAGACTGAAACCGATCGGGAATTTGGGCGGCATACCATCACTACGGGTATGCCTATTTCATCAAGCCCTGTTACATCTGCAATGCGCGTAATTCCCATTGCCCGCATATGAGGAATCATTCGCTCAAGCGTATCCTCAGGAGTCCTTATTCTATGCGTGCCGTCTAAGAAGCATTTAGTCTTGCTCTGAACGTCCATTAGGGTTTGAATCCACGCACAAAGAACTTCGGCTGTTGGAAATATCTGTACGATACTCGTTTCAGCCGTTCGTCAACCTCCTTGAAAGCCACCTTGATGCCATAAATCAAATCGTTAGCTCATGCTGCGGCATACTGACACTGAGCCGGTAAATTGCTCAAAAAACAGATTATTGATTAGAGAGTTATTGAGTCAGATTTGTAAGCATCCCCGAGGTGTAGGCATAGTAGGCCCCGCCCACAATCAGGAGTACTAGTACTGGAATCGCTATTTTCCAGGGTGATATCCCAGCACGACTGCCTTTTGAACTTTTGTTTTTACTGGCATAGCCACCCGGCACAACAAATTTACATTCAATAGGGCCGAACCGTAATACATCTTCGCTATTGATATACCTTACATTGACGCGATCGCCATTAACAAAAGTGCCATTGATTGACATCTGATCAATTACTTTCCATTTTGATCCCTCTTGCACAATGGCTGCGTGGTTTCCGGATACTCCGGTATGTGCAATTTTAAGATTTCGATCATCGCTTGAGCCGATACTCCATTCAGTGCGATCGTCATGCAGAGGCATCAGCGTCCCTGCATCATCACCTGTTTGCACTACTAATGATGGTTCGGAGATGGAGCTTAGGTCAACTTGCGATGCCATCGCGTTCATCTCAACAACGCCAGGGGCAAGCATTGTTCCTTCTTCTTTGAAGACGTCTGCTGAGCCAGCCCAGGAACGCGGGTGTTGAATAGCCGCGGGTTTCTGTGGTTCTTCGACAACGGGTTGTGGCGTTGGCGCAGGTGGAGCTTCAGCCTGCATTGGCGGTGCTGAAGGTATCTCAGCTGCGGGTGGTTCCGGCGCGGGCGGTATTTCAGCTGCGGGTGGTTCTGGCGCGGGCGGTATTTCGGCTACGGGTGGTGGCACTGGCTCCGCTGGCTTAGCGCTCGGCGCGAGATCCGGAAATTCTTGGGGCGAAGTATCTACTGGGGCTTGCTTTTCTGCTGCGGAGTCAAATTCCTCTAACGCAGCTAAATCGATGTCCTTTTTTGTCTCATCGGTCAAGTCTATGGCCGCTTCGCTTTCCTGTTGCTTGAGCATATCGTCACGATTGACAAAAACCGTCACGTTTGGATCGAACTCTGGTTCTTCGTTTTTTACGGGAATAGACACTTTGTACTCATTCTTGTCGAACACAAGAATGTCACCATCGGACAAGCGGGATTTTTCTTTGATCTCCACACCATTGACGAGCGTGCCGTTCAGTGATCCCAGATCGGTCACGAACACATCTTGATCAACAACGGCGAAACTAGCATGCCTGCGAGAAGCACCTTGTTCATTGTCTAGCACTATGCTGCACTCAGCGAGTCTACCGACGATCATCTCACCTTCAAGATTGTAGACTTTGCCATCTAACAAGCAGCGTAAGTGTGGTTTGCTTTCATCCACTTCGCTCATGGAACTGTCCTCTGAATACTCATCTCTTTAGTGGCTTGCTCGTTATATGATGTTATTAAAAACTAGCAGCAAGATCTTTAGCCAGTCTGGAAAAATTGCGGGGGCTATAGCTATCGCTGTTGGAAATGGACTCGAACAGTTGGTCCAATGCCCCGGCGCAGCGATCAATTTCACCTAGCGTGTAGCACAAGCTTTCAAAGCTATAATAAATTTGCTCTGCTTCTGAATAGTCGCTGGCTCGATCAGCTGCTGCGCTATCGAGCAGGGATCGGCGCACCGCCACGATTTCAGCCGTGGAAAAATCACGATCCCAGGCCCGCCTTGCGACACTTAGGTTATCCAACATGTTTTGCGCAGCATTGGCGAAGACCTGCTTGCCGCGCTGAGCTGCCTTAATGGTTGTAACTTTGGCCCCTTGCAAGCTTTGGCGGAGGTCGTCAGAACCCAGAGCTCTGGACACAGAGTCGAGCACGACGAGATTGGGCATGTGTAAACGCAAGGAACCAGGAAGCACACCGTCGGTACGCCGTTTAGTCCAACGCTCGTTTTTAAGAGAATGGTGGCAGCTTTGGCAGTCAAAAAATGCGAAATCGGGAAATATCCCAACACCATCATGCAGGCGTTGAATCCCAACATTGAGTGATTGTTCAGCGCTTTCGAATTGACCAATCAACCACAGGTTGAAGCTGGGTATTGATCCTTTTCGTTGCGTGTAATCCGCATCGACGGTGTAATGTGCTGGTTGGTTGGCTGTGAACAAATCCAGCTCAAAGCTAAGTCGAGGGTGACCGGCGCCCATGATGGTATGCGTGGCGAATTTGTCCTTGGTTCCCAGGTGGCAACTAAGACAGAGCTCAGCGCGATCTTCAGCGTCTTCGGTGGCGATCATTCCAAGGGATAGATTCTCTGCATGCGTCACACTCGATTCAGTGTGCGTTTTTATCCAACGCCCAGATCCACCGTGGCAGGCCTCGCAACCTACGCCATCGCTGATCTGAAACTTTGGGCCACGCTTTTCCACAGGTGCATTGTCAGCATGGCAATCCAGGCATATATCAGCCTTATGAGCACTTTCCAGTCCGAGTTTTGCCGCGATGCGCTTCGATTCCTCGGTCAATAAAGTCTGGTAGGCAATAGAGTGTCTGTCGCCATCGATCCAGACCGTATATTCGTTTAAGTTTACATTGCGATCTGGGTACGGCGCACTTTTGCCATGACATTGACTGGTTGCGCAAGTTGCGGGCCCCAGATGAGTCTCTGCAAACACATCGACTGCAGTGGACTGACTAGAAGCTGCGGACAGCGCTGCACCTAAAAACAGTACAAGGGTGGCGCTGATGCAGCGTTTGTCGTTTCTTCTTGTCATATCATTACTGGGCCGGATTGTTGGTTACGAACCAGGGCTGGCCTTGATCGTTCAGATACATCTTACGCATTTCTTCATTGTTCAATGGTCGTGAGCCGCGTCTGCCAAAAACGGCAATCTGATTACCGGATTCATCAACGCCACGATCACGCTCTAGTGGTCGAGACAAGCTCAGTAGACGTTTGCCCGTCGAGTGCGTTGCAATGAGACGCGGATTTGGCTCGGGGCTAAATCCATAGAACTTGGGCTGTAACTCAGGTGATGTCAGCTGAACGATTTTCAGACCTGCAACGCCATCTGCAACATAAGCAAATAGTGATGCATTGGTACTGGCCACGATAACATCCTGACTATCCTGCAGCCCATCTGAAAAGCGGCGGAATTCACGCATTGCTTCCGGTTTTTCGACATCGACAATGATCAGGCCTTCAGATCCTGCTGCAACGTAGGCATAGGTTCTTGACACGAATACTTTGCGTGCGTCCTGAATGGGGATCAAGTTGTTTTCGGTTACGCGAGGACTGGCAGGATTGGATACATCAATGGCCACCAGGCCGTCTGCAGTTGTTGCGAACAGATACCGAAACTGCAACATGGTTGCACGAACATCATTCAGCGGGATGATCGTGACGACTTCCGGATTCATTGGGTCATCGATATCGACGATAACGACACCCTTACTGGCAGCAATGTACAAATAGTGTCCACCGATACTAAGGTGTTCAGCTCCTTCCAGTACATTGTCAGGATTCCAAGTGAGTGCACGTTCAAAGAAGTTATTGCGTGGCTCACCATCCGACAGCGTATTAACGTCCACAAGGATCAGTCCTTCGACTGAGTCCGAGACGAACGCGTAATTAAACAAGGGGTGGAAGGGCTGTTCCATATTTGTTTCACGCATCAGCTCGCCTTGATTCTGATTAGGAGCAATGGGTTGCGTTGTTGGTAATAGCACGCAGGTGGCATTGCGGCTAGACACCTGGGTGTCGTGGCCCAAGGAGCTTGCAGGCGCAGTTATGATTCTTTGTGAGAAACCTTTGTTGGCAATACTTGCCACGTCATAGGCCTGCATACCTTTACGCCCTTCGGCAACATACAGGTACTCACCGCGCAGCTGAACACACTGTGATTTACCAGAGCTGTGCTTATAGCTGGTTTTTAGTACCTGATTGTTGTCCTGGTGGTCTTTGAACCAGTCGGGGTAGGCATACTCATGCAAGTAGCTGCCAATAACAGCCTGGGGTTCGTCCCACTCTGTTACCTGGATACCGGCAATACCGCCTTCACCGCCGACGTAGGCGTGGTAGCCAACAAAATTGATAAAGTTGGTTCCTTGCAACAGCAGCTGAGCCATGATTGCGTTGTTGTCGCCACTCTGGGAAAGATGGCAATCCTCACACTCTTTGGTTTCAGTCTTTCGGGTTGTATGCGGGAAGTGTGGATTAAACGCTTGTGAGCTAAATCCGCTCGCCGCGATGGGAGGTTGTTGGACGTAGATTTTTTCCCGGTTTGCATTAGTCGACGACAATATCAGTGCCGACGAGGAACGAACCGGTGCAATCTTGCCACCGTCTTTATTCGGGCTGCGTCGACCAAGGGCAAACATCTGATCACGAGCAACCTGAGGATTGTAGGTAGCAAAATTTCGCGATTCGCCTCCTTCATAGTGGTGTCTTGGCGTCTTGCGATTGGCCTCGATGGGTAAATGGCAGCCGCCGCAAGTCGTTGTCCATGATGTATGGCAGGCATAACATTCCATTTCTTCGTTGGAATGTGCCAAATCATCGGGGGGTACCGAAAGACCCCATTCCTGTGTATCTGTGTTGCTGCTCATGGTTTTTGAACGTGCTGCCTTACTGTTGTACTCAGCATGTCCAGGATCAACCGTGTCTTTGACAAGGCTCAGTTTCCATTCCAGTTCCGGGTCTAGAGACGAAGCCTGATAGAGCTCATCACCGCGCCATTCAAACCGACGGCGTCCATCTGGTGTGCGCAATGATAATAAATCCTTGCCGCCCTGCAGCGCCGCTGGTCCTGATGTATACAAATTAGGATACTCCTGCGCCGTACCATGACAGTCTTTACAGCCGATCTCGACTGCTAGAGCAACCTCACCGTATATATGCCCGTTGCCGTGGTTGTCTTGCGAAAAGTGGCAATCAACACAGTGCATACCGACGTCCATATGTATGGATGCCATGTGCACGGCCTTGTCGAACTTGTCTGGGTCGTCGTCTTCTACGATCGTGCCTTCCGCATCCAGCAAGTTGCCTTTGCGGTCACGTTTGAAAATAGCTCTGAAGTTCCAGCCGTGGCCATGATAGTCCGCAAACTGGGTGTCCTGCATTTCATCGTTGCGTTCCCAAACTTCCTTGAGGAAGTCTACGTCTGCCCATTTGCCGCGAGCCGAAGCGCCTTCGGGGTTGCGGTCCAGCACTGACCATTCTTCACTGTGCGAGGGGTACTGCTGCTTCTCCGGCCACATGCGCGGTGCATCGGATTCATAATCCCACATGGTATAGCCCATGTAGGTATTGAGAAACATGTTTGGCTGATGCATGTGACAGGACATGCATTGGCTGGTTGGAATTGCTCGCGAGAATGCGTGCTTTAAAGGGTGTCCGTCTTCCTCGCGCGGGATCGTAGGATCATTGGTTTGCGTAAGGCCGCCGTGACCAAATTGCGCATATGAACCAGAGTGCTTAGGGTCACGGTCATTGGCATAAACAACATGACATGATGCGCAGCCCGACTGACGGTAGTCGCCGGGTTGATCGTTGGTGCCGGAGAACCAGGTCAGAGGATCATTGAGACGGGTTTTGGTAATGTTGATGAGAGGTACTGCAATTCGTGCACCGGTACCCGGGCCCCGGTTCGACTGGCGAATATCGGGTCGTCCTGGCTCTTCCAGGCGTTGCACAAGGCCAAGGGCACCTGGAATACCTGTTTCCGGAAACAAATTGGTGATGTTTCTACCGCCGCGTTCAAATACTCGAAATACGTCACCTGGCTTGACGGTCTCCCACGCAGGCAAGGGATAAATATAAGGCAATATACCCGCATCCGCAGCCTCATCTTTGAGTTCATCAGGAATTACTGGGCCAAGGAGTTTGACACCTACGCCGTTTTTGTCGTAAGCCTCACCGATGTTGTACTGCTTGTAGGGAAGGATGCCATTGTTGTAAGCAGCGCCACCCATGAGCATGACTCCTGTGGAATGCATGCTGCGGATGGATGCCTCAATAATGTCTTGATGGCAAGCACCGCAGGCTTCCTCTGCAACCCGATAGTCAGAGGGATTCATAAAGCGGATGAACTCTCGACTTTCTTTGTTCAACAACGTGTAGGTTCTTTCAGGATTTGCGCTGGAAGGGTATTCCCAGGACTTTGGATACAGCGGCAAAACATGGGCTTTTTCGGTTGCTGCTACATATTCAGGGGTACCTATTTCAGCACCCACAGATTTGGTCACCATGCTGTCGCCACCATGGCAATCAACACAACCAATCTTGACGGCAGGATTGGCATGCATGGACGGCAGGTCGTTATCTACGTGACAACTGACACAGCCCGCACTTTTTCTATCAACATCCTCTACGCTTTGGTCGGATGGTGCAGCAGGAGTGAAAGCGTAGTCGCGTTTAACCGCAGCTTCTCCTGAAGCTGCCTGCAGAGGGCTTAGATAGAGCGCCCCAAGTAACAACAGCATTCCATTTTGCAACACTCGCGCAGAGGGCAGTGTATGTCGAATACCTTGCATCGATTTAGATAGCAGCATATTGGCAAACTCAGTAATTCAACGTAGCGTTGAAAAAGAAGTATCCCGCAGAATCATTGGGAAACAGATCGTCAAATCCAGCACTTGGTAACAGAGTGGCGTAAGAACCTCGCAGCACAATGTTTTGAGACGTTAAGGGGCGATATGTTAGTGAAACCGACGCATCCAATCCGATATCCTTGCCGATATTAGGTTGGTTTCGAGCAGCTTCGAGTACTTCTGTTTTATCGAAATACAAACTGTTCAGACTAACGCTCAAGCGCAGAGAGGGCATTAGATCCATATCTGCACCAACGCCTAAGAGTACCAAGCCCGGATTAGTGAAGTTACTTTGTCCCTCTTCTTTAGAGGAGCGCAATGCGTTCAGCAGAGAGTTCCGTCCTGATATAGTTACACGGCCGCCTGCAATGAGCGGTACTGCCTGTCGATTCCAGTAGCTGGTATCAGTACCAGCGAAGATTGGATTTTCGAATACAGCGTCAAAACCGGTTGCTACATCATCAAACGGGTCGCTGTCACCGCTAGCATAGATAAACGATACGCGCGGTCTGAACCAGTCAAAATCCATGGAAAGTTCACTGGCGTGGAAGAATGCGCTGATATCCACCTCATCGTAGACAAAGACACCGCGAGATTCTTTACCAAACGCGTAGTAGTTTGATGTGGTTAAGTTCAGTCGGCCAAAGTGTCCATCGCCGCTGTAACCCAGGTATACGACATCATAGGTTCGTGGCGCTTCAAAACCGAGTGAGGAAGGTCGCTCAATAAACTCGTTTTCGTTGTAGTGGAATTCATTGTCCTCTCTATTACGATTGTAGAGAATGGATGCTTGAGAAATGAAGCCCAGGACTGGAAAATCCTGTCGGTAGAGATTGGCTACGAATACATCATCATTTCGAAGACCTTTGCCCAAATCGTTCAGACCGCTGTTAGTGTCTTTTTCAATACGGCGAAACCACGCCAGGTTGTATTGCCAGAAATTGTTATCGCGTATGCCAAATAACCGAACTCCGAATTGATTATCCTGAAAGAGGAAGCCCCGAAAGTCGTTGTTAAACGGCTGAATGCCAATTCGCAAGCTATCGAAGTCAAAGCGATCGGATACATTTCTTAAATGCTTATCGTAGAAGGCGGCCTGGATGCCGAGTTGAGTGTCAACTCGATCATCGCCATCACGCGGGTCAGCATTGATGCCTTGTATTTCTTCGAGCAGCGCGTAGTTGTAGTTGAACGCAGCGGTAAAACGAAATTCATGGTCGGGTGGACGGAATACGGTGTCACCTTTGTAGTAAACAAATTCAACCGCGACGTTTTGCACGGCCAGAGTCTGCGCCTGGCCACCGAACACGTCTATCGCACCGGGATTTAGAGTTGATGAACTACCCACTGGCGTCGGTATATCACGCAATTCCAAAATCGTATCTGAGATTACCGCTACATTGTAGAACCACTCATTGCCAATAGGTTTGTCGGCTTTAAGCGGGTTGCGGTTGTAAGGATCCCATTTGGACTCTGTATATCCAATTTCATCAACGATACGCCAACGATCAGCTATCGGAACCGATGCCTCGTAATCGGATAGCGAAGGAGCAGGAATGGGGGATATCTGATTTCGTACACGCTGCCGCTGGCGGGGGACTTCAGCCCCTGGAGTATCTTCTGAGGGTAATGAGCCTCTGCGACCCGGTAACCGATACAACTGCACAGCGGGAGCAGCAGGTTGCTCTGTGCGCGGCGCAGGTGTAGGAGCATCAGTGCCTGCAGGGGCAATACCGGTATCACTTCCAGCATCGGTTTGTGGGGTTGTAGTGGACGCAGGAGCAACGGGAGCAGGTTCAGTGCCTGGGCATTCGATGGCTGTGTATCCGGGCCGACGACGTTGCACGATACGGCCGCGATCATCGATATAGCACGTCTGCTGTGCAGAGGCGCTGCCCGGTAGCAGCATCATTGTGGGGGCTGCCAAGTACAGCGCACCCAGCGCTGTGGCAGAGAGCATGGAGCTGGCAATTGAATGCCTGCAGCTTAATCTGTTCATATCTTCCCACCTTGAACGAGGCATGTTGGTCGCTTAGAGTCCATTACAGACGTTATCCTCGGTTGAGCCGATAAACGGTGATTGTGGGCACTGTATGTAGCGCAATCTCACACCTTGCGGCGTCAACTGATCAGCTCGCATCTCCATAGGTGCGTTGCCGAATCCACCAACCTCCAAGCCGGCATTGTGGACACCAAGGAAAGCGATCATATCGTCTTGATCTACTCCATCGCCCGATATACCTATTGCTCCTACCAAGGTACCGCCGCGATAGATAGGCACACTGCCTGGAAAAATTTGCAATCCATTGGCTAAGCGCGAATCTGATACTTCGCTAACCGGTGGTCTATTAAGTGTCTGCAGACCCTTACCAGCACAACCGCCGGCAAACGGAGGTCTCGGTAGCTGGGTATTTAATGCAGCTGGATCTGTGTTTACACCATCTGTTGAGTTTGCAGCCGCAAAGAGAACTCCGGTCAAGATGGCGTTATAAGACACGTCAAGTTGCAAGCCGGTGGAGAATACACTCCACTCTCCCGCTGGTTTACTGAACGGACCTGGATTCGCACCGTTGATACCATCTGGAAAAAACGGACGTGAGAGATTTCCGCCAGCGCGATCCGAGAACGCGATTGCACCATCAGTAAGTGCGGTAGGGCCAAGAAAATCCTGAGCGGCCGTGACATAGTCACTGATGTCAGAAGTCACCAGCCGAGGCAGACCGCGAATAGTGCCTGGCTGAACATAGGTCACTAACGGAAAATTTGTCGTTGGTTCGAAGGCGACAGGGTCGGTCAGATTCGGCGATTGAAAGTAGTCAGCCGCATCCGGGCTTGAGAAAAATGCAGCGGTGCGAGCTTTTTGCAAAGATACATCAGCGCCGAACACTGGCGCGTCGCGCCCTCTGATCACGCCTAGAACTTCCCCTCGGGTATCTACGACAGAGATGGTTACTCGTGCAGGTGTACCAAGTGGTCGTCTGATTTGGGCACGAGCGCGGTTAGCTACATCAAGCGCATTCTCCAAGATCGCCGTAACGTCTGTTGAACTTAGTCGTTGTCCGGCAGTCAATGTAGGGTCGGTACTATTTACCGGTGGAAATCGAGGCTGGTTGTTTTGATCTACAAATATGAACGAGTCCAGTGATTCTTCAAAAGTTTCTCCTGCAGAAACACCATCCGCTGCTCGAATGCCGGATTCAGCTTGGCCAAAAACTGTGCCGGCTTTTACTGCGCCATTGGTAAAGCCCCGAACTGCAATCAAAGATCCAACATCATTTCCGATTGAAGAAAGGTCGCGTGCTTGCGTGGGGTTTGTTATCAGATTGTCGAAATCTACATCTGAGTATCTGAACACCTTGCCCTCGACCGTAATGCGATCCCTGCGATCCAAAGGAGCACCAAAACCGAAGGTGCCAGCTATAGCAATGGTTTCGTCAACGTCTGCATCCAAGTCTGCAACAAATCTATCGATGCCGTAAATGCTGTCGGCCATAACGCCTACGCCACCAACCAGTGCACCATTCTTATAGAGGGGTAGGCCGCCCGGATCGGCTGCAAGTCCTAGTGGCGACGCTCGGGGACCAACAGCAAACTCACCATTGGAAATAAAATTGTCTTGTTGCATTGGTGTGAAATCTGAACAGCCAAGTTGACTGAACTGAACTCCGAACAGCGGGCCACCGGGTTGAAAATCTTCGCCAGGGTTAAAGTGTTCCTGCACAATCTGATTTGCCGTGCGGCTCGTAAACGCCATACCTTCAGTAGACAGATAGGCGCCTGTGATGGCTTTCGATATTGCTGCTAGATGATCCAGATTCACATCGGCCAGTACACCACCGCCAGATGCATCAGCTTCTGGAAGCTTGATACCTTCCAGACCACCCGATATCGCATAGGTTTGGTCCAACCCAGCGTCGATGATGCCATCAGCGTCGGTAACATCAGTTGAGAGTATGACAAAGCGCTCCTGTCTGTCTCCCATACGATAGACACCGAGAACATTTCCGACTCTATCTACAACGCCAATAGTTGCATTAACATTTCTGGCAAGCGCCTCTTCGACGCTTTGGGCGATAACTTGCTCTACGTCAGCAGCTGTTAGAGCCGCTCCCGATTCAAAGCAGCTGCCATCACAGCCAACGGTAGGATCAGCACCGCTGGGATTTCCAGATGGTGTGCCTTCCGAACAACTGCTGACGACTACCGTTAGAGCCATAGCTGTCATTGTTAGTGACAGTTTATGCATTGCGACCATAAGCATTGCCTCTCCGCTATAGTTTTATAATGACGGATGATACGCATGACAGTCAATGCAGCCTAGCGAAACGTTTAAGGTTCGTTCCTGGCCGTTGTGGCAAGTCGTGCAGTTATCGATAGTGGGAATTAATATATCTGTACTGACCGAAGACGTCGGCGCTTCGTGGCAATACACACACGAATCATCTCCGGTAAACGTCTCGGTAGCACCTGGTTCTACTAAAACGCCGTGAGCCAGGTGATCAAATCGAGCATTCGCAAAGTAGTCTTCGTTTAGCTTAACAACCGCTACTTGGTAGCGATCCAGTACTTCGCCGCCAATATCATTGATTGTATGGCAGGTGACACATCCGGTTGTAGTGAATTGCTGCTCTATCTTGCGTGCTGCCAGTTCGCGCGCACATTCGTAGGCGCTTCCGGTGCATTTCTCATTGTCGTTGTTGGATTGATCCAGTCGGCGACGACGCTCTACAACCGTCGTAGAGTCTGTTTTGTCAGGATTGCCAAACTTACGTAAGTAGAAACCTTCGATAGCTGCGACGGTTACGTCGGGTTGTCCGTGTGGCAGTCGATTGCGTGGGTCAAGTTCTAGTTCGTGACACCCTGAGTTTGCACAGTTCTGTTCAAATTTGATGTCTTCAAAATGTTCACCGTCCACGCTAAGCTCGTGGCAATGTGCACAGGCTAGCCTGTCTCCCTGATTCAGCGTCACTTTGCTGGAATCATAGTGAATCTCGTGATTGAATTTTAACTGCGAATTCTCTTCGGCCCCTACCAGAGGTGTTCGGTTGATTGGCCATATATCTGTAGGATCATAGGATCCTTCTTCAGGGGGCCAGAGCAGGCTCACGTGAAAAGCTGCATGTGTACCCTCACCAAAGTCTTCTATTTGAGCTAGTGTTGTTGAATCGGTCTGCAAATCATGCGGAGCATGGCAATCGACGCATAAATTATTGCTGGTAACAATCAGGCTGGAAACCGGCTCATTGTGTTCGCGATGACAACTGGCACAGGTCCCGTTCATTTCAATAGGCAGGTGCTGATTCTCAGCAACGGCCACTATATGATCCTGCGTATCACCATGGCAGACTTCGCATGATTCGTTGGTGACCTTCTCGAACAGATTTATATGGCAACTATTGCAGGATTCATCTAATGAGGCATGGGCTTCGTGTAAGGGCCCGCTGGACCAGATCGTGTCAGTAACAGGCCAAGACAATGCTGTTGATTGCATACCGTCATCAGTTTTTGATGCGAAGTGGTAGGCAAGCGGGATTATGACAGACAATAGAAGCACGACCAGCGTTAAAGCCCAGCCAAAAAATCTGGGAGCTAATTTGGTTTGCGATAGGTCTGTTTTATATGATTGCTCATAGGTAGTAGCTGCACTATCTTTACTTCTGCTAACAAGGATTGCTATGTCGAAACCGGTGGGAGGTGTTGTTATCTCGATCCTGTTGCCACCAAACTCCACGACATCATTGGGTGAAAGGTCAAACTTTTTACCTTCCTTGCCATTAACCGAAACCTGAGCACCTTTGCGGCAAACAATTCTGGCTCCTTTCGCATTAGCGGTTAGTTCTGCATGTTGCTGCAAGACACCTTCGCCAGCCAATTGCAATTCTTGATCTGGAGCGCTTCCAATGTGCAGTGATTTTATGTCTAGAGCACGATCACTAAAAGCCGCATCGCTAGTATCAACGCCACTCGTTTGTCGAATCAGTATATCCATGTGATCGATAAACGCTTACCAGTACAAAAAGGTGGAAATGATATGCGCAGTCAGAGAGACGAGCAGCGCAAACGTTAGGGGTATGTGCAGATACAACCAGACTTTTAACATACCTTGCAGTTGTATATCGCGCACAATTCGACGGATAACTGCCTGGCGTCTTCCCATGATGGACATCAGGTTTCGCAGTGGCTCTACTTCGGATTGCCGTTGCGCGTCGGGAATACGAGCAGCAATCATCTCAAGTATGTGAGCCTGGTCTTTGTTTTGCACAATCTTTGGCTTCCCATTGACTGTGATGCTCATTTTTGAGTGATCAGAACGCAGCAGCTGCGCAGTGACGCCACCACCGATACTGGTGCGCTCGATTGCGCTGGTGGCTCCCAGAGAAATATCACTGCTGCATAATTCGGCTGCGATACGTCCTTCTGCATCAAGTTCGTATAGTTCTTCAAACAGCGCCTCGCGCGACCGGCCACCGCGATTACGTAGCAATTTGTCCGGTAGAGAGATGTAGTAATAAATACCAAAAAAACCACTAATAACCACTGCACACATAATGACGTAGGCCATAGTATGGATATTCCAACCCAACTGACCGGCGCTATGCAATGTGCCAATAATAATTACCGATGCTCCCAGATAAACATGAGCCGATGTCCAGCCAGCGACCGATCCTAAACGCGATCGATAACGCCGTTTTCGCAACCCTAACATCGACAACCAGAGTATCAACAACGCACCCAAGGTACCGGTGGTATAGCCCTGCCAAGTACCACCATTTGCAGGTTGTTCTGCATCAGACTGGCTTAAATAAATGACAATGCAGATGGCGATCAATAAGACTGATACCCAGAGATATCGGGCAGAGCGATACTCCAGAATGCTCGTGTGAATCATCGCTGTTTTTCCTCGACGAGTTCTACGAATTGAGCGGGGCCGACCCGCAAGGCTGCACCAGTCGGACATGCCTGGACACAGGCAGGACCCGTTGGCAAGTTAACGCAGGCATCGCATTTCACCGCTTTTTTTATAGCGTTGGCAGAACCGCCTTTTTGAGAGTTTTTTGCTTCGCCGGGACCTGTGCCAAGGCCGAGCAGCATCCAGCTAAACAAGCCGGCCTTCTTTGGTGGTGGCTTCACCATGCGAATCACGTCATACGGGCAATTGATCTGGCAATTACCACACCCTATGCAAGAGTCATTGATGAAAACCTCGCCCGATTCGGCGCGGCGAATTGCGTTAGGAGGGCAATCCTTCATGCAATGCGGCTGCTCACAATGCCGACAGGATGTGGGAATATGGATATTAGCGAAAGTCGGTCCGAGGCGACGGTCGAGGCGAGTAATGCCGCTGTGCGTTTCTGCGCAAGCTTTTTCACAGTTGTCGCACCCAACACAGAGAGATTCATCGATAATCAGCGTATTAGTGGCCTCACCTAATCCGTTTTCCATCAGAAAATCCATTGAGGCTGCGGCCTCTGGCCTTACTTCCATGCGGGTATTACTGGTTATTTGCTCCGTAACATAGCTTTGCAGAGAGGATATCGGGGCATCGCTGCGCTGCATCAAAGTATTAAAAGTTTGTCGATCTATACGTATTGTTTCTGTTGCTACAGTGGCCACCGCTTTATTTCTTCGCACGGGATCGCCCATAAGAGAAACCTGTCCGACCATTTTGCCTGCTCGAACTTGTGAGATGAATATCTCTTGACCATCCATGTTTTTTGATAACGTAATGCCGCCTGACTTGATTAGATAGAGAAATTCCTCTTCATCTCCTTGTTCATAGAGAACTTCCCCGGTTTGCATTCGGCGGATCTCAAGATCGGCAGCCAGATCGCGTAGTTCGCTGGTTGGCGCGCTAGGTGCGAAGTGTCGCTGCAACTCACGCACAACAAATATCCAATCAATGCCTGCTGCGACTTCCTCATTAGAGCTGATTAATTTCAGCATGATCCTGCGCGGAGTTTCGATCAGAATGCAACCCACACCGGCGATTGTTCGCTCAAGGCGAGGGTGACCGGATAACAAACTCATTTCGCCAAAAAATTCGCCTCGTTTAAGAGTCGATTTAACAAGTTCACCACTGTCCAGTAACTTCTCTATGTGCACTTCGCCAGCCACAATCGTATAAAACGACGTACCAAACTGACCTGGCTCGTAGATAACGTCTCCTTCTTTCAGCAGCTCTGTGATTCGCAATTCAGACTGCGAACCTCCCAGTTTTTTTGCTATGTCGCCCAGTCGGGTTTCAGCCTCCTTGAGCTCAAGCCCTGGAGGGTAACTTGCAATCATTGAACTCTCAATGAGCAGTTCGCGAAACTGCAGCGAATTGAGCTGATTGAACATTGGAATGATCTGTTGAAGTCGGTGCACCTGGTCGTTGACATCGAGTCGGAAGGGCAGCCCGGAAAATCGATACTCAAGAAGTGGGTGATCAGCAGGATCTATATCATTGCCGTTGATAAATTCAATGACATCATATCCCTGGTTCATGGCCTGCTTGATCAGAGGATAACCAGCCAGTGCTCCAACGATATAGATTCCAGGAACGTTAGATTGATAGTGGTTATCCAGTTCCGGCATGGACTCGGGTTTTTTGTTTGGAAATTCGATGCCCATGGATTCAACGAATGCACGTTGCGGTATAGCACCTAGTCTGGCAATAATTCTATTGGCCTCTACCTGTACTTCGCCTTCTGCAGTATTTAGCGTGACATGCAAGGTCTTCGGATCATCCTTATCCTCTTCTACAAGCTTGACACCGGAAGAGTAATAACAGTCCAGAGACACTTTTTCATTGCTGATAGCGGCCAATATTGCGTTTAGATTGCCTTCTTTGGCTCGGCTGAATTCGTCTTTACGATTTAATATGCTTACTTTGTTATTGGTAGTTAGTGCTATGGCGTTCTCGATGGCTGCATCGCCAGCACCGACCACAATGATATGTTCGCCCTGGTATTCGTCAGGATCGTCGAGTTGATATTGCACTAACGGGTGTTCAGATCCAGGTGACCCAAGTTTTCTGGGATTTCCCTGAACACCGATAGCCAAAACGATATTTTCAGCTGTCAGCGTTGTACCGGTGCTTGTGTTGATAGTGAAGTTGCCTTGTTCTCCACTAACTTTGCTGACCTCGGAGCTATAGAGACAATTAACGCCATTGTCAGAGAGATTCTGCTCCCATTGGTTGAGGATATTTTCGCGCGTTCCCTGTTCAAATTGACAATCGCTGCGAAGATTCAGATAGCCGGGCTCGGCCATCACGAATTTACCCTTTTGGTACTGTTGAATCGTTTTTGCGTGCAGGGGGAAGGCTTCGAGCAACACATGCGTGGGTTCGGACCGACCTGCTTCCAGGTCCTTCTGAGCGGCTCTGGCTGCAGCGCTCAACCCCGCAGGTCCTGATCCGATTACTGCAATGTGATAATGGTTACCCATGAGTTGTTTTCATGCTCTTTCTACCGATGAATCTGTTACACCGGGTTTTTTCAAAGGTGCCGGTGGGCCGTCTGATCATCAGATAAGCCCACCAGGCCCTTGTAAACTCTACTGATTTAGTTTGCTAAGCCCAGAAATGGCCAGTCACTTTGAAATGTACTGTCATTAGTGGCAAGGTCGTCGACCGGATTATCCTGAGATACCAGGTGTCGAAGCGTGTCATCGATAACATCTCTTTCTAGAGTTCGTCCACCACAACCCCCTAGGCCGATTTCCAGTGCCAGATAGATGTCGCATTCCGGGATAGAAGTATCAATGCGGAGCCGATCGTCAACCAGAAGACCAGCTATTGTGGTTGGGTTTAGCAGTGAGTTTCCTTCTATGCCATCCAGACTATCGATGATAGTGGCTCGTTCGACGAGCGCATCTGTGAACAACTCTGCCCATTCCGCAGGGTCCCCTGAAAGGTTATAGGCATCTTTGTCATCATTAGCGGCGACCAGTGCCGTTGATACACCCGGTCTACCCATTCGATCCAGGATGACGGGTAGAACGCCGGTTTCAGCGCCACCACCTGTTGAGTCTGTTCCGCCTCCACCCGTGGTGCCACCGCCTGTAGTGCCACCACCTGTAGTACCGCCTGAGGGAGTGCTACTACTGCTGCTACAGGCACCGACAGATATTACGACTATTGCAGCTAAACCTAGTTTAAATAAAGAATTCTTGATCATGTTTTTTGTCCTCGCGTTTCAATATTGGGATGCATTCGATTGGGCAAGCAACTTAGTTAGGTGCAGTTGCAGCCCATAATCGAAGCTCCGGGCTAGCTTGACTGTTAGTGACAAGATCTCTGTCCACGCCAATCACGATAGCGAGAATGTTTTGACCAACAAAACCATTAAGCTGACCGTTGGCATTTGCAAATGGACCGCCTACGTTAGCCCCTTCCTGGAACATTGGGCTGGGTGGAGTGGCAGCAAATGATGCATTTAAACCGCCTCCATTGAAAAAGAACGGGTCATCAGCAAGTCCTGTAAATACTCGGAGTCCGTCGACTGCTGCGGTGCTACCGAATTCGCCACTTACTGTCAGATCACCCAGTTCGCAGCTGACAACCTGCGGTGTGGCGTCGGTGAAAGTGCATGTGATTCGAGTATGCTCACCGGCAGTGGTACCGCTGTAATTCTGCATGAGAACGTGATAGGCCACATTAGAGGCAAAATTAGGTGTTGTATCGCCTGCTGGTAGTACGCCGGATGCATCAGGGCCAACCAGAACCATCAATACCAATTCATTTCCGGCGGGGAGTCCGTTACCGCCATTAGGGTTCATAAACGCATATACATCAGTGATGTCCGCCTGGCGCATGGCCAGACTGCCTCGCTGATTTGGGCTGTCTGCATGATCGGCAGAGTAGGCCATGCCAGACGTCAGCAACATTGTGCACATTGTTGCCGCACAGCCTTGCTTGACTAAACCAGTCAAGGATCGGAATTTTCTCATTGCTATTTTCTCCTCGGCGCTGATCGCCGTTGATTCTGATGAACATTAAACCCGTTGGCGATCAATCGCCATATGGGTGTTGTAAACGTACTTGCTAAATCAAAAAAATTGATTGCTGAATCACGCGTCAGATGATGATCTCTGAGTCGCTTAGTTCGCATGTTCTCACCAAACCTGCAGGTATTGAGTGAATAAGTGAGATAGGCAGCCGGTATTTTTACGCATTTAGATTTTTGCATTCCCTTCTCGGAGCCTGTACGAAAGCTGCACTTAATTTCCATGTTCAATGCCGCCGGTTTATGGCTCGAATTATTCCAACCGTTCCCTGTAAATAATTTGTTTGTGATCTTGAGGTTGGAAACTAACACACCGATCTGTGCAGTGCTACCCGTTTAGTCTTTAGGCGACTATCCAAAAGTTTTATTGATTTTTTAAATATTTAGTGCATAACAGTGTTGCTGTCAGACTGTTGTCTGGCAACGGTATTGGTTGGGATTTTCCTACCGAATGAACCATTCGGCCAGACTCTTGCTCTGGTCACCCGAGATCTAATAAAAAACGTTTAAGGAGCTGAGTGAATGCAAACACGTGCTACAGATATCGAGCACTTCATGGAAGGATTGGTAAACAGAAACCCTGGTGAAACAGAGTTTCATCAAGCAGTGCACGAAGTGGCAGCGGATATCATTCCGTGGATGCAGAGCCACCAGATATATGCTCAGGAACAAGTATTGGAACGCTTGTGTGAGCCCGACAGAATAATTTCATTTCGCGTTTGCTGGCATGATGACAACAACAACATACGCGTCAATCGCGGGTACAGAATTCAAAACAACAATGCCATCGGCCCCTATAAGGGAGGGTTGAGGTTTCATCCATCTGTTAACCAGTCGATCCTTAAATTCCTGGCATTCGAGCAAACGTTCAAGAATTCGCTCACAGGTTTGCCCATGGGCGGAGGAAAAGGGGGTGCGGATTTCAACCCGCGTGGCAAGACCGATCACGAGATTATGCGATTTTGCCAATCCTTCATGACGGAGCTTTATCGTCACGTGGGAGAGGATACCGATGTTCCTGCTGGCGATATTGGTGTAGGAGGTAAGGAGATCGGGTACATGTTCGGTCAATACAAGCGCATCACAAACCACTTCACAGGCGTTCTGACTGGAAAAGGCCTGGACTATGGGGGAAGTGCGATGCGTACAGAAGCAACAGGCTACGGTTGTGTCTATTTCCTACTCGATATGCTATCCGCTGCCAATGACAAGCTAGAAGGCAAAACCGTGCTGGTGTCTGGCTCTGGTAACGTCGCAACTTATGCTGCAGAGCAAGCCCTGCTGAATGGAGCCACAGTAGTGACAATGTCTGATTCAGACGGGTTCATTCATGATAAGGATGGATTTACACAGGAAAAAATCGATTGGGTGAAAGACCTCAAAGTAAATCGTCGAGGGCGAATCAGCGAATACGCAGATGAGTTCGGCGCGGAATATCACGCAGGAAAGCGTCCTTGGGCTGTGCCCTGCGATGTGGCCCTGCCATGTGCCACTCAAAACGAAATTACCGGCGATGACGCCAAGGTTTTGATTGCCAATGGTTGTAAAGCCGTCTCCGAAGGTGCAAACATGCCTACATTAGCGGAAGGGGTGCAAGCATTTATAGACGCCAAGGTTTTATTTGGCCCCGCAAAAGCTGCTAACGCTGGCGGTGTTGCCATGTCCGGTCTGGAAATGAGTCAGAACGCCGGCAAGCGAGCCTGGGGTGGAGACGAGCTCAGTGTCATGCTGCGAGACATCATGAGGGGCATTCATGGCCGATGTCATGAGGCAGGTTTAGAAGGTGACTATTGCAACTATGCCAAAGGCGCCAACATTGCAGGCTTTAAGAAAGTGGGCGATGCTGTTCTGGCTTTTGGGGTAGTGTAAAAAAGCGAACGAAGTGTTATCGGGTGCTGTTGTAATGGGCGTCGAGTTATAACAGCACCCGCTCAAAAGTCCAGTAAAGGCCTACAATGCTGAGCACTAGTGAGCACGGAATTACAACCCGTGATCGATACCAACTGCGCTGTCGAATTGCTAAGGTAACTATAAACACCAGACCAATTATAGTTAGCTGTCCTAATTCGACGCCAATATTAAAACTTATCAGTGCGGTTACGAATGCATTGGCCGACAAACCGATGTCGCCAAGCACACCAGCAAATCCCATCCCATGCAGTAAACCGAATAAAAACACGATGACGATTCGCCAGGAATTCATCTTGGACAACAAGCAATTCTCGATGCCGATGTAAGCGATTGACAGCGCAATGAGCGGCTCAACAATACTAGACGGTATGTTGATAAGGCCATGAATGCTGAGGCCGAGAGTAATGGTATGGGCAAGTGTAAAAGCACTGATCTGCCATAGTAGAGGGCGAAGTTTCATACTCAGTAGGCACAGGCCAATGACAAACAGGATGTGGTCAAGCCCGTAGGGCAGGATATGCGTAAATCCGTAAATCAGGTAATCGATAATGACTTTCGTTTTGTCAACGGCCTCGTTTAACCCTGTTATGGGTAGTGGGTCGCTAACTTGACCTGCAGGCAGCCAGCTTGTCAGCGGTTCCTCGCTGGTAGGTGTGCTAAGGCGTACAACACTGCTTCCGTATAGTTCAGGCCAATGCCAGGTGATCTGTTGAGCCGCAGGCTTTATATTGCCTTTGAGTGTTATGAGTGAATCGCGACTGAGTTCGAGATCTCCGGGTTCGGGTACCATTACCTCTATTAGCTCAAGCTTGAGTTTGCCATCTTCAGTCTCAACCCGCAGGTCGCTTAAAAATTGTGCGGCAAAGCCGTCAAATTCTGAGACCAGTTGTGTTGAAGTTAAAGCCCTTAACTTATCGTAGGCTTCAGATTTCGGAGAGTGGTCAGTATCACTATGCTCTGTTCCGATCCCAATGATGAGTGCTTCTACATTGGTCTTGATCTCTACGCTAACACTGCCGGCATCGTCTAGCACAATGGTGGCAACTGCGGGTCGTAGAGTATGAGCAGAAGCATTGAGTGACGCCGTGCTCAACACTACGAGTAGGCCGAGTAAGACTGTCCAATGTGTGAAATTCCAGAAGCGCATGGTGAGTTACTTAAGTAAAACTATGAATATAAAATTCGTCAGTTTGGTCGTTAGAATAGTGTTTTGTATAAATAGGTTATCATCCTTTGACTGCCAAGCTAAGGCACAAGCGTTTAGACCATGAAATCAAAATTTAGCACCATTCTCGCTGGCGTTATCTGGATCCTTAGCTCGGCTACCACTTGGGCGCATGACTTCTGGCTTGAGCCAGATTCATTTACACCTGAGATAAATGATAGCGTTGCAGTTTCACTGCGCTACGGCGTTGGGCTTAAGGGAGATACGCTACCTTATATAAACGCTTTGTTTAATGATTTCAGTATAACCAATCAAAGTGGCCGAACTAAGATTGAGTCGATACAGGGTAATGATCCGGCTGCTACTGTGAGCGCCACCGCAGGTGCTCAATTGCTGGGTTACCAGAGTGTGCCGCAGTTTGTAGAACTGGATGCGGAGAAATTTGATAAATATGTACAGGAGGAAGGCATTGAGTACATTCGTGCTGAACGTAAGCGTCGAGGGCAGAGCGAGTCACCGGCTCTGGAAAATTTTGTTCGCTGCGCGAAAGCGCTTATTCAAACAGGCGCTGCCGACGATGACATTTATCGAAAAAAACTAGGCTATACACTAGAACTGGTTCCACTTAGTAATCCCTATCAGCTGGAAATGGGCGACACGCTGGAGTTTGAATTGCTTTACAAAGGCAATCCAATCGAAGGCCTCCAGTTACAGGCTCTTGCTAAAATTGACCGGGAAAACGTGCAGAAAATGCGAACAGATGTGAACGGCAGGGCTAGCGTAACTATTAATCAGCCGGGCGTTTGGCTTGTAAAGGTCGTCATTATCCTGCCCATTGCCGGTAGCACAGAGATAATTGAAGGCGTTAAAGTTGCACAATTGCAAAGCTACTGGGCGAGTTACGTTTTTGAAATGGGTGACAGCTAAGTCGGTATAGGGGTCAGGTGCACAACTCGAGCTGGTTGGCAGAAATCGCGGCAGGCATATAGGTAAACACTTGTGGGTTGTTACCTGCGGTGAGCGACAAATTCCCATCTGATTCACTTATCGTGTAGGTAAATATGCGGAAAGGATCAATGTAGCTATCTCCACCGGTGGAGAAGAGTGTAAGAAAGTTAAAACCAAAACATCCTTCTTCTGCCTGGCCGTAAAAGCGGATAAGCCCCTGATCAGAGAGTTCCAGAAATTCATTTGATTCAGGTAACACCCATAACCCTTTTAAATTGTCTGGAAACTCATCGCCAACAGCACCTGTTGCGCTAACAAAAGCAGGACGCGTGGCTAACGACGTAGGGCGATTTTCGGCAGTAAAGCTAACTTCATTTCCGTAGAATAACTGGCCTCTTTCGACCAGATAAATTGAGAAATCTGCGTAAGGAGTTGGACGCCTGGATGCATCATCGCCCGGTCTGTTTGGGCAACTACTGATGTCATAGTCAACGTTTACTTCCCAGTTGCTGATTCCACAGGTTGCTTGAGAATTGAAGAAGGCGGTGGATTCGGCAGATCTGGGTATTATTGAGTAGGCGTTGGTGGTTTGATTCAGATTTCTTACAAGTCCCCTGTCGGGTAATTCAAATGCATTACTCACGGTCACGGTGCCAGTTGTTGTAGCGTCAAATCCTGCAACGGAGCAAGCAAGATCAAAATAGCCTGCTACTGTCCTGGTAAACGTGCCGTCTGCAAAATACTCGATTTCACTGACAAACGACAGCGCGCCGCTTGATGAGTCACAGGGCGATATCCATCTGCCTGTAATGGGATTGTCGCTTAGGTCTGAAGAGCCAGCAGAGGCACCTGTACCGCCACCGCCACCACCACATGACACGATCAGGCAGGACAGTGAAATGAAAAGAGCTTTCAGTGAATTCGACCTATAGGAGGCAGTGCTAAACAAAGTGGAAAAACTAGAATTCATAGCGGACACCAGCGCCAAGATGGGTTTCGGAGACATTTTGATAGCCGAGTAAGGATTGTATATTGGCAAAAAGCTGCCAACCATTTTGCAGTACCGCATTTGCCCCGACTCCCAGGTAAAAATAATCAGAGTCAAGTCTGCGCTCAGGAAATCTCTGCGCAACGGCTGCATTGGAAATTGTGCCTTGGCTGAATCCGGCCAGCGAGCTCCTCAAGCTGTTACTGGTATCTTTGAATTCATGCACCCACTCAAAATCCCCATTTAGGGATATGACAGCTGCCGATGTACTTAAAACGTATGTAGATCCAAAACCCAAGCCTGTGGTGAGCGATTCCACATCCTGATCAGATAGACGCAATGCAAATCCGCCCCCTGATCCCGGGGCGGGATGCCCCGGTGAACTGCCAAGATCCAATTGCTCGCGATAGCCATCTATACTTACCAGGGCATAGGATAATCGGCTGTAGGGTGATAGTTCGATCTGTCGGTACTGTCTCTTGATACCAGCTGCAAAACTGGCGCGAAACAAATCACTACTTGTATCGGCAACGATCACTTCATCTACCCGGTCCAGGATAATGAAGTTATCCTCATTGAGTAGTCCGTTAACAGTCTGGGCTCGTCTGAAGTCGAAATCCCCCGATCCAAAGCTAACAATGGAATCGAGATAAAAAGTATCACTTTCACGTATACCGTACAGTGACAAGACGTCGAACGAACCTTCAACATCATTGCTTACGACGTTCACTGAACCAGATGTTGTGAAGTTATCTTGAGGTGAGGAGCAGCCAGAAACGCTGCTGGTGCCGATCATTGCGCCAACAAACAGGCTGGGCGATAGCGCGTAGTCGACAGAAAGGGCTGTCGCTGTCGTATCCCAATCTATATCTGTTCCCAGATTGTCGGATTTTTCGTTTCCAAAAGCACCAAATGCGCTAATGAGGACTCCAAGCTTACTGCCAATGTCATCATCGTCACCGGCAGCTGCCCCCGATCGCTGCTTGTCATCGTTAGATGCAACGATCAATGGGTTTTGCCCAATCAGATTCGCTGAGCGTCGTTGGAAATTTGTCCCGTACTCAAGCGTTCTGAGCCCTGCTGCGCTAGCAATATTAATCGTACTGAGGTCTGAACTTAAAGGAGGTAAAGGACCAAGATTTGAGTTGTCAGGAAAGGCGACGGCCGGGCAACCGGCTATCGACTCGCCAGAATTGAGCAAAGCCCCCGCCAAAAGTATAGCCAGCGTGATTGGGGATTTAGGTGCTTTCTTTGCAATTTCACTCGGAGTGAAAAGCTTCTTATAGTCCAAATTCCTTAAACCCCGCTAAATCATTCTTGAACTGATGTTAGCAGTAACGACCAGTGCATTAAAGCGCGTCTTTATGGGAATCGATATAAGCCTATTTAGATTTTCCTATACAAAAGGCTTGTTTTTACCGCCTA
The DNA here is from genome assembly GCA_045106475.1 of Granulosicoccus sp. Lineage (GTDB taxonomy): Bacteria > Pseudomonadota > Gammaproteobacteria > Granulosicoccales > Granulosicoccaceae > Granulosicoccus. The sequence goes on along the minus strand of JBGCEO010000142.1, from coordinate 9,628 downwards.
CTTGTATTTCTTTTCGAGCCGACACCACATCTTTTGTGCTTGGGCTTTGCCTTTGAGGTGTCAAACGAGATGTCAAGCTCTTGCCTGGGCGATCAAATTTCAGTCCTGGAGCAAACTGTGGGAGAACCATGTCCACTTTTTTTGCGACTCACTTCATTAGAATGTTCCGCTGCGTCTTGTATTAATGCAGTTTTATACAGTCGGTGTAGACGGTGTTACTCTTACATCATTGCACGAGATCATTTATGAGCTTCATTGAAACTTGGCTCAACCTAATTTTAAACATGCAGTGCACTTTGGCAGAGGAAAGCTTGCTAGTTCGATGAGCAACGTTGGTTACCGAGTTTCTGTGCAGCTGGTGGTAGAGTTATGAGAGAATTCAGGTTTAATTGATATTCTGACCGCGATTTTCATTTGTATGAGGTTTGTGCTGATATCCGTGATCCATATAAAGCTGCCACCAAGCGACGGTTTGTTAGGAAGTATCCAAGGCAAATGAGTCTATGAAATCAGAGCTACTAATGATGACTGCCGGTTTAACGGATGTCGGCCAGGCGCGAGACCACAATGAAGATGCAATTTGCGTCGATACCGTATCTGAGCTTTATGCAATTGCAGATGGTATGGGCGGGCATATGCATGGCGAAGTTGCAAGCCAGGCAACTCTTGAAGAGCTGATCAAGAAAATAAAAAACCATGCTCTGAATGCAAGTGAGCCAATTAAGCAGGATGAATACTACGACATCGTTATGGAAACGGTTGTTTCTTGCAATGAGCTGATACTGGGAAAGAACCGAGACAACGGATCCGCTTTGGGGGAAGGAATGGGTACAACCCTGGTTGGTGCCTATTTCCTGAGAGACAAGAAAAAGGTTGTTGTTTTCAATGTCGGTGACAGCAGGCTATACAGACTTAGAGGCGGCGAGCTTCAACAGCTGACTCGAGACCACACGATGTATCAGGAATGGTTCGAAGCAGGACAGAAAGGAACTGCACCATCGCGCAATATCCTGATCAAGGCTATTGGCTTGCTGGACAATATAGTCCCTGACATTACACTGGAGACTGTTTGTGAAGGGGATGTATTTCTCATTTGTTCCGACGGATTGAGTAATATGATAGAGCTTGAAGTCATGCAGGACATCTTGATCCAGAACCTACAACAATCTCCAGAAACACTCTGTAAAGAACTGATATCAACGGCCAATACCAATGGTGGGCAAGACAATATTTCTGCAGTGGTGATCAGGGTGGTGGCATCTTCAAGTGCAAATCATACAGCCGAAGACCTTGACCAGACCATTCAACACACCAGTGTTAGATAGCTAGTCTTGAAAGATAGCTTAGCCATTCGAGCTAGCACTCTGAACATCTACCATGACTAAGAAGGGCTTGTACGAATCACAATGTTGTCACGAAATACTCTCTTAGTTCTATGTTTGGGCGCATTGTTACTCGCCGTTGGTTTTAGCGAGTACATCGACAACACAGCTACCGATTTGCCAGTAGTGGCGGATACGATTGTTGAATCCGGTAATCACACAGATCGTCAGCGCGAGCAACTGAGACAGGATCTAGAAACCTACCTCGATGAACAGCCTCGAGAGTATGAAGTGCAGTTGGCTGAAGCGCTGCAGCTCTTTGCAGAAAAAAAGTACGAAGATGCTGATGAGCTTTTTGAAACCCTCAGAAGCCAATTCCCGAATCAACCTGATTTGCTTGCTCCTCACGCACAAACACTCGCATTGATAAACGATGGATCGTTTGATGGGAAGCCGTTTGAGTTACTGAGTCTTTCGCTGGATATTGATAGCGGTCATAAACCGAGTTTGTGGATGATGGCCTTGGTAAATCAGAATATGGGAAACCATGAGGCAGCTGTCATACTGTTTAAGATGCTAAAGCGCGAGTTATCCGCAGAAGTTAAATCAATCGAGACAATTGATGCCGCAATGGCAATGTCGATGTTACAAACCGATGGGCAGTTAGATGTCGAAGAGACCGCCGACATGGAGGCAGACAGTGAAACGGTTAATGAAGTAAACAATGATACAGGGGGTGAAATACAATCTGCATCAGTGGCGCCAGCGATCAATCTCTTCATCACACTTGCGGCAGAGATCACAAACACGTTTTCCCCTGACGACATTGTTTATATTTATGCACAGGATGCAGATGATTCGTCAATGCCTCTTGCTGTCACTCGCCGAAAGGTGTCGGATTTTCCCACTACGGTGACTCTTGATGATTCTATGGCTATGATGCCGGCTCTGAGACTCAGCACCAGTGAAATGGTCACAGTAGGTGCACGAGCATCTCGTTCTGGAACCGCAATGCCTATGGCAGGAGACTGGGAGGTCGAGCTATACAAGGTGCCAGTTGGCACTACGGAAACCATTCCACTCAGTATTGAATATGAACTGAAATAACTCGCTTGGGGCAGAAGTACACCCACCGATCAGTTGTTCTCAAGATCACGAAGAGATAGTAGAATCCTCGGGTAATTGTTAGTTACCTGAGTTTCGAGATCCCACTGCCAAAGAGGGGTATGTGGATAATGCAATCATCAGAAAAATGACATTTGCCTTTAGAGCTTTGGTTTGATTGCCTGCGGACAGCGAGAATAAATTGAGTAGCGAGAGCCTGCCAACTGGCTATCAACTCCACAATTACCGGATCGAACAAGTTCTGGGCGAAGGTGGATTCGGTATAACCTACAAAGCCGTTGATTTGAATTTGAATCGCGTAGTGGCGATTAAAGAGTTCATGCCCCGAGCCTACGCGGCGCGTTCTGATACCGGAGATGTCGAACCCCGAAATGCTGACTGCGAAGTTCTCTATCAAAAGGGTTTAATGAGTTTTGTCAAAGAAGCGCAAGCTCTCGCCCTTTTTGAACACGTAAACATCGTAAAGGTAAACGCCTTTCTTCGACACCATAATACCGCCTACATCATTATGGAGTACGTCGATGGCATGACATTCTCTGAGTGGCTGCGACAGAATCCGATGCCATCGCAGAGCGATCTCTTAAGCATCTTGTCACCAATTTTGTCTGGCTTGCACGAGCTTCACAAGGTTGACTTATTGCATCGCGATATCAAACCCAGCAACATTTACATTTGCCATAATGATCGCCCTCTGTTGCTGGATTTTGGTGCGGTCCGATATTCGATGTTTTCAGATCACAGTGAAGAACCATCTGTTGTCATGCTCACAGAAGGTTTCTCACCACCGGAGCAGTATGGCAAAAGTGGACAAGGCCCTTGGACTGATGTTTACGCAGTAGGCGCTTGTCTTCACTTGGCTGTCACGGGCAGAAAAGTCATTAATGCGATGGAGCGCTACACCGAAAGCTTAAACGGCGGGTCTGATCCTCAACCAAATCTGGCAGATACTGCGTTACGCAAAGACTTCAGTGATTATTTCCTGGGTGCGATAACCCAGGCAATTTCATTGAATTCGAAAGATCGAATACAGGGCGCACTGCAATTAAATAACAGATTGCTTGGTGCAGAGTCTGAGAACACTTCAGCGGATACACTTGACCCGTTGGCATCGGGATATGTGTCTATTGATGCAGCCAGTGAGATTTCAGCACACCAGGAGGGAACGGTAGCGCTACCTGAACCATTGGCCGTGGAAGACATAGCGACTGTAGCTCGATACCCGGGTGCAGGTAACGATGGTGCCACTCAGTTTGCCGGATCGGCTATCGAACAGCCTGAGCAATCTGTGGCGCAGCGCGAGCCTGGGGTAACTGGGTCCCGTACTGGAAAAAAGAAAATAGTGGCTGCAAGTGCAGGGTTTGCTGTGCTCATCGCTTTGATTTGGTTTGTGCAGTCTCAGATGCGTAGGGAACAAGTACCTGAAAGCGTGATCAATGGCATAAAGTCCCAAATTGATCGTAAGGTTGAGCTCGCTGAGTTTATGGGATTGCCGATAAGCGGCAAATTCGAGGAGGCTATGGCCAGTCAGCAGCTTGGTTTGGATATTGAGTCAAAAAAAATTGATGGGAGCGTTATAGAGATCAGAGATAATTTGGTTAGCGCTGACATGTTACTAGAGGCTCACATACATGAAACAGCCCCCTTACGCCAGGCGGCACTGCTCGATGCTGTGAATCTAGTGTCTGATAAAGCGGAGCAGTTGGGTGTTGTTGGCAGTGAAGTGCCTGAGTTGTCAAAATTCTCCACGCAGGCCTCGGAGATCGAATCTATTGGAGCAGATTTCAGTGAATTGAAAGATATTGAAAGCAAGCTTTTAAAGGCTGTAATAAACAACAATCGATCCTATGAAATAGGCAGCTCTAAGCAGGACATTGAGGATGCACTGGAGCTATGCAGGCAGTATTCGGCTAGCTGCGTCCCTGAGTGGTATGAGGATGAACTGTCCAGGTCAGTCACACTGGAGCCTTTTGAGCTCGACAGGTCGGAAGTTACTGTTGACGAGTTCCGTTTGTATGCCGAACAGTTCGAGGTGGTAACGACTGCTGAAACTGAAGGGTTTAGCTATTCAGTGGATCCTGACAAAGGTTTTGCAGTGTTTCGCACTATCGGTGTTAGCTGGAAAAACGCTTATGGTGGCAATGGCCGGAATGCAAATCTGCCTGTAGTTCATGTCAGCAGAAGAGACGCTCAGCAGTATTGTGAGTCTTTGGGTAAACGCCTGCCGACAGAAGCTGAATGGGAATATACGGCAAGGGGTGTTGAGCGTTTCAAGTATCCATGGGGAAATGTCTGGGACCCTTCTCGGCTTAATTGGGCAGGCAGTGCTACACAGGGCCTCTTGCCCGTTGACAGTTTTGAAGCCACTGATCGCGGGTATTTTGATCTGGCGGGTAGCGTTACTGAATGGACTTCATCTGATTCAGAAAAAGAGAATGCTGCGCTGTTAAAAGGTGGGTCGCGATTTGATTCCAATGTAGCGAATTTTAGACTTTCCGTTAGAAGGCTGGAGTCGTCTGATTACACAGGTGAAGACGTAGGGTTCAGATGTGCAACAAGCCTACCGGCTTGGCCGGAGAGCAGCTAATGGTCACGGCCATTGCTTTGTTGGAAGAGCAGACAGAGTCAATCTTTTTTCGGGAGTCACTAAAATGAAAACAATCAATCTTGTATGTCACTGGTTCTTAGTGCTGCTCTTGGTAGGTTTGACAGGTGTAGCGCATGCAGTTAACAGAAATGATGTATTTGCGGAGCTGGCAAACCTGAATGATAACTGGAATGATCTATCGCTCAGTGTATGGATTAATGATTTTAAAGATGAACCCTATCCCGGCGTTCTGGTAGGCGATCGAATCACCTATCATGTCCAGTCAAATAATCCTGTTTTTTTTGTTTTTATTTTTGTTGATTCAAAAGGCAACACTGCGATTTTGAAACCTGATGCATTGCCTGCTAGTGGTATCACGGGAGCAGCAGAGAATTTGACCTTCCCTGTCATTGGTGAAAATGATTTCAGTCAGGGTTTCATAGAACAGGCTGAACCACTTGGGAAGGAAACAATATTTCTGGTGGCAACTGATCAAAAGATTCCTGCCAATGAACTAGGTCTTGACGCATTCACTGACTATGCAAGCTTTGGCAATGATATTGGTACGATAAAAGACATAGTTTCTCGTTTCAATAGCTACACGAATACCGTTAAGCTGTCATTCGTCAGATATGAGTACTTTGTTGACTCTGACACGCAGTTCAGCACACGTGGTATCAGGCGTGAAATCTCTGAGCGTATCGAGGAAGTCGTGGCCATCTCTCCAGTGCAGATTCCCCAAGCCCAAGCTCTTGAAAGTGCACCTGAGCTCACAAGTAGCCCTTTGGTTATTAACGATATTAATTTTGAATACGATTCAGATGTACTCACCGCCACCGGTAGAAGTCAGCTTGAGGTGCTGGGCAGTGAACTGCTTGATCGACAAGAGCAGAATGAATTGCCGAGAGTACGATTGACGGGCCATACGGATTCTGTCGGTCCGGAGGTTTATAACATGGAACTGTCGAAACGACGTTCAATCGCGTCCAAGTTATTCCTGGTCGAAGAGCTTGGTGTTCCTGCCGACTATATCGACATCAATGGGATGGGAGAATCCGAACCGATCATGGCCAACAATTCTGCTAAGGGTCGTGCTAGAAATCGACGGGTGGAGTTCGAGATAGTCCAGTAATAAAAGATATTTACTCTGGAAAGAAGCCTCAGTTATCCGTCAATTGGATGAGTTCATCCCTGCGCTGTTGAGCATAGGAATGCTCTGGGTCTTCTTGCAGTACGCTTTCATAAAGCTCCAGTGCGTTAGATCCCGGTGGTGAGGTCAGCTCGTTAAATTCCTCATGCATCTTGGCCAGTTCCAGAAGTCTTTTGACCTTGGGCGAATCTTCACTAGCTGCGACGCTTGGCGGGGGTGTATCTTCGACACTATTTTCAACTACGGATGGTTCGACTAGATCTCCGGCACTGGGCACACTAACAAAAGGCGATTCGCTTCTTTCCTGGTTTAGCAACAGAAAACCGGCAGCAGCCGTCAATACCGCAGCCGCCGCGATCCCGCCACCAAGTACTAAGTGCTTTTTGACGGGTGTTGAAGATTGCTCTGGAGATCGTAGTAGTGCATCCATCTCAGCCAGCACTGTGTGATGATCCTGATACCGATCGTCAGGTTCCTTTGCCATTAATTTCGATATCAATTTCTGATATTTTTTCTCACTGTCAGGCAAAGTTGGAACAGGGTCATTGACGTGCTGGAGCATCAACCCCATTTGATCTTTTGCCTGATAAGGCTTCTCTCCACAGAGCATTTCATAGAGCAGAACGCCAATGCTATACAGATCAGATCTACCATCAATATCCGAGAGTGCTTTGGCCTGTTCGGGGCTCATGTACGCGGCAGTGCCAATCGCTGCACCGGCCGCCGTAAGCTGCGTGTTTTCATTCTGTAGCGACTTTGCTATGCCAAAATCTGCAAGCATTGCGCGGCCTGACTCGTTGAATAGAATGTTGGCAGGTTTAACATCACGATGAACTACGCCTCGTTCGTGTGCATAGCCGAGCGCATCCACAATAGGTCTCAATATCTCCAAAGGGTGGTTGTAGGGCTCTCCAGAGTCCATTATTTCCCTGAGGTTAGATCCTGAGAGATATTGCATTGCGATGTAATACAAGTTTCCCACACAGCCAACATCATAGATATGGATGATGCTGGGGTGGTTGCCAAGATTTGCGCAGGTGCGTGCCTCTAGTAAAAATCGCTTGCAGAAATCAATATCATTCGCCAGGTTTGCATCCATGACCTTAAGCGCCACGTTGATTTGCAAACCCGTGTGCTTAGCCAGGTATACCTTGGCAAATCCACCCGTGCCGAGTAGATTCTTTTCATCTATTGCATAGCCAGGTATTTTGGGTGTGTCGGTCTGCATGTGGCACGGTCTTAGGAGCGGGCTTGCCGCTAGTTTACTTGCTGATGGCAGCTCATCGACATAATTACGCAGTTAGTAAGTATAAATCAGTCAGTAGCTGACCTGACTGGGCAACAATTCATCCAAGAGTACCGAGAACGATGCCCTGATATATTGTGCTTGAAATACCGAAAAACTGCCAACAAAATACCACCCATTACAAAAAACAGACTCTGAATGGCTACATAAACTCAAATCTTACACCAGCTGAAAACGATAATTCATTGAGATCTTCCAGGCCCTGTAATGAACGAATCTGGGTGTAAAGCTGGGTGCCACCTTGCAAAACGGCGGATACTCCAGCCCCGATAGTATAGTAGTTTCGATCAGGGCTATCGGTTACCACAACCAGTGGCAAATTTCGCGGATCATGCACGTAGGTGGACACGATTTGGCGGCTGTCGTCATTAAACTCGTGAATTATTTCAAAGCTCAATTGAGGTGACACGACAGCCTTTGACGTGCTGATAGTTTTTGTCAGTCTGAACCCTACAGCGCCTGTCAGAGACTCTATGCTCTGTTTGTCGACCCTGAGTTTTAGTGCTGAATCCCCCGTTTCCTCATAGCCATCCATATCTACCGATAGCAATGACGCTCTGCCGTAAGGTGCAAAGGACACTCCACCGGATCTGAACTCATATCCTCCACCCACACCGAAACGCACAGCAGAACTGTCCGTGTCTGCAGTTACCGTGTCATCGGCACCGTCATTGGGCTCAGGATCGCCACCGCCAGGTGGAGTCGTGTCAGTCGCACCCTCTGCCGCGTTGATCACAATGCGACGAGTCATGTCGAAACTACCTGTGCTGAAGCCAGCTATGACGTCAACGTAGGCAGAGTCGGAGAACCATAGTCCGTATCCGCTAAGATTAATCTGCTGTGAATCCAGACTGCCTCCTTCGACATCAATTGAGGTATCAAAGTCTGTGGAAGTCGATGTATAGCCAAGATTCAATCCACCCAGTAATTTGGGGGTGAACAGGTAGTCGAAGCCTATAGAAATGCCCGTAGAGGTGGCGTCAAAGCCGTCCTCTCCTTCGGTTGCCTTTTTATCAGTGGTCGCGCCAATCCCATTGACGTAAAAACCAACAGGACTCGCCAGCGCAGTATCAGCTGCCGCTGCCCCACCTGATTGAATGACACTGGCCAATTGCCCTGCGCCAAGCAACTCTCCGGTGCCATTCATGTTGGCGCTGCTCAGCTGCAAGGGCGAAACCCTCGATAGAAGACTCGACAAGCGACGGCCGACAGTGGAGGTTTGTCTGGATGCAGATTCGGTGGCCAGGCTGCCCGCCGCCGCAATTTCTTCACCGGTCACATTCTGAATAGCCGCACCGAGTTCGTCCTCTGTGATGCCAAGCGCTTTTCGCGTCGGCGCATCTGGGTTGGTACCCGCTAGAAAGTTAGCGGTATGCACCATCTCTCCACACTTGTCGAAAAGTACTTGTTGCTGGGCTACGTCGTCGCGTGATTGGTCCACTCCAGCGTTTATAAAGCTTCCGCATACCATTTGCACTGCATCGCCGCTGCGTTGCTGCAGTAAGCTAAATCCAGCAGTCTGCCCAAGTGTTGTTACGGGTTCGAAGTCTTGAGCATATGCCAGGCCTGCTCCAACATTAATGGTCAACAAGCACGAAAAAACACGCAATCTATTGCTGCACGATTTTTCCTTTTTGACTCGATAGAATCCATGGTTGTTCATATCCAATACTCCCCAATCCCTTAAAAATAGCTGCTGAAACTACCGTAACGATTTGTTAAAAACTCTGTTAGAAGCTCACACCAAGCAATGTGCATACGTGAAGATGATGAATTGCATGAGCGATCGATAGAGTTACGCTTGCTGCAGAGCGAAGCCGCGCCCGACGAGAAACATTATCGATTACTTCTCAAATATTTACAAATGGTCATGATCAGGATTTTCAAGGATCGGGTGGGGGCTGCATGCTCACTATCAAGCAACAGCAGGGATCCTGAAGTGGCTGTAAGCCAATGGTGGTACCACCTTACGCCTTGCAGCCTGGGGCTTTAGCTTTCTTGGAGGTGGTGAGCTTAGCCTTTGGAGTTTAGCCCAAAGGCTAGCTTAAATGCTTTTGGGATTTATATAAGGGATTGCTGCTTAGTCTTTGTAAGATTCCGCAGTTCGTCCAGTTCGTCCAGTTCGTCAAATGCATCTGAAA
>JBGCEO010000141.1:0-39681 GCA_045106475.1 Granulosicoccus sp. | reverse complement strand
CAGTCGTACCAGGCTCATCAACACCTGTCGTACCGCCACCGGTTGTACCAGGCTCATCAACACCTGTCGTGCCACCGCCGGTTGTACCAGGCTCATCAACACCTGTCGTGCCGCCGCCCGTTGTTGTAGGTTCATCAACACCCGTTGTGCCACCGCCTGTCGTATCACCGCCAGTTGTGGGAGTAGTCGGATCATTGACAGGCGTAACTACCGGATTGGAATCCGACGAGCAGGCGGCAACAGTAAGTGCCAGGAATGCAGTAGCCAGCAGGCTGGTTTGTTGTTTCATCAATTTTTAGTCATCTTTGTGACGTTTGGTCCTTCAAACCTTAGAGTAATTACGAGCGGCGCTTTTTACTTTCGCTTGCTGTTTACGATCCGGCAAACTCAAGTCGAATATCCAGATTGCTATTTTTGATCGCCGCAATCCAGGCCACAGTATAAAGCCGATAAGCCTCAGAATACGGACCAGCTCGCTAATTTGGCTGATCGGGCAGAATCCAGATCACACAAACACCGTTGAAATAGCATGATAGTGCAATGCAAATCACATATAGCGTCATATTTCGGTCATTTGACCGCTACTGCCGCCACATATGACCACTCGTTCATCCGCCCCATGCGTAATGACGAGTTTTGTTAGGCCAGGACAGAGAATCGGATACGTTTTCACAACGCTCTACTTCCGCTGATAGATCACTCAACGGAATGATGCGATCCATGTGGCCTCCCAGACGCTCATAATCACAACGCCGCATCGTGAATTCGATGGGTGCAACCAAAGCGGGAGTTGGCACATAGCCAAATGCATTGCGAGGCATTTTGGTGACATCAGCCATAACAGTGATACCCCCTCCAGGCCACACATAGGCCGGTGCGCCAGCACAGGACACATACGTAAGGCTCTGGCGCACTGATCGTGTTAACCGTACCGGGTTCTCCGTTACCCCTGCACGCAGTGATCCACCTGCACCTCCCATGAATAGAACAGAGCACAGCGATGCTTCACAATTTTCGGCAATTCGCTCAACCGACACTTCTAGCTCCGAGGGTAGTTGAGCAGCACAGGGCTCAAGCGCATCGTTCAACTCATAGTAGGCCCATTGCTCACCGGTAGTCGATACCATGAGCAATCTCAGACCTGGCCAAGCCTGTGCAGGTTTGAATGTATCAAGGATACTAAGTGGGTCACTAATGTCAGTGCCTCCCCATCCAGAACCAGGCTCAGCAACCTGAAAATATCGCCCCGGTGTTGAGCGTCTGCCCTTTATGCGAATACCAGTTGGTTTCATATCCAGCAACTTGCCAGCCTGATGTTCAGACAACACGCCGGTTATATGATCATCAACCACGACAACCTCATCGACATAAGGCGCCCATTGCCGGGCAAACATGCCGATGGTTGCCGATCCGCAGCCCACACGCATCAGCTGTTCTTGCACACCGTTTACAATCGGCGCCTTGCCGGCTTGAACGATAAGTTGTGCCCCTTCATCAATGCTCATCTCTACAGGTTCGCAGTTGCACAAATCGAGTAAGGCCTTGCACGTGATACGCCCTTCCTTCTTGGAACCACCTGTTAGGTGGTTGACGCCGCCCAAGGACAACATCTGCGAGCCATATTCACCGGTCATTATATGACCGACCGCTTCGCCATCTACTCTTACCGTCGATTGTTCAGGCCCTAGATGGCGATCTGTATCGATTTTTACTTTGACACCGCAATAGCTGAAGATACCTTCGGTAACTACTGTGATCATGTCAACGTCATCGTATTGCTGACTAATGATAAAGGGTGCTGGTTTGTAGTCCGGATAGGTGGTTCCTGCACCAATCGCAGTTACAAAGGTTCTTTGCCCGCCAATGATGTCGCCATCCCACTCTCGAGTTGTCGGTATTTGATCGGTAGCTTCGTGAGCTGAACTCAAGGTGTCTTCTGCTGTTTGCTCGACAGGTTCGGATGGTTCATCGAGCAAGAAAGGTACGGCCTTGGCTTCTGGATTATCACACCTTTGCAGAATAGTGAATCCATCCACTCTGACCAACTCGCCACCTTCATTGGCGTAGCGATCACAGGCCCCGGTACGTCCATCCTTGATATAGCAAAGCACAGGGCAGGCATCACATCGGATCTTGCCATTGTCTTCAAGCGCGACTGCAAAACGAACCATGGTCAGCTCACTCCCTGATCATTAATAGCCGCCAGCACCTTGTCAGGTGTGGCTGGTAAATTATTCACACGCGCACCACAGGCGTGAGTTATGGCATTCAGAATGGCGGGTGCGGTAGGTATCAACACATGTTCGCCAAGACCTTTGGCTCCGAAAGGTCCGTGCAGGTCTTCTACTTCAATAATAATCGTATCGATTGGAGGAATGTCTCCAACGGTTGGAATCAGATAGTCATGCAGGTTCTCGGTTCGACCAGGAATAAACTCTTCCATTAATGCAAGCCCTACACCTTGTGCAACACCTCCGTGAATCTGACCTTCCACCAACTGAGGATTGATAGCACGACCAACATCATGGGCTGCTGTAATTCGCTGTAGTGACACCGTGCCCAACCGAATATCAACGTCCAGACTGACCATCTGCGCAGCATACCCATACATGGCATAGGGTTCACCTTGCCCGTTTTCATCCATTGGTTTGGTAGGTGGGTCATAAGACTGCTGGGCAAGAATCACATACCCTTCTTCGTTTTCAGCTAACTGCGACAAAACAATCGTTGACTCATCAGTGGCACCGCTATTAACCATCAAGGTGTTGCCCTCGATTTGCAGAGAGACTATTTCTGTACAGTTGGTGTGGCGCGCTATTTCCTCGCGCATGGCTAGAGCTGTCAGCCTGGCAGCATTACCCGATACGAAGGTCTGGCGCGAAGCCGATGTTTTACCGGCATCGGGGGTAATAGCTGAGTCTGCACTCACTAATTCAATGCAGCTAACAGGCACACCAAGCGAGTCGGCAAAAATCTGAGCCACCACAGTATTGGAGCCTTGCCCTATATCGACGGCCCCCTGATGAAGACACACCGAACCATCACCGCGAATACCTGCCTTGATAGTGGAAGGGTTTGGCAATGAGGTATTTCCGCATCCATACCAGCCACCGGCTATACCAACACCGCGACGAGTGACGGACCCTTGAGCCACCGCTTCCAGGTTGTGATCATCGGCATCGGATAAGGCAGTTTTCCAGGCCTGCGAAAGAGCCTCGAAACAAGCCTTGATGCCAACAGAGGAATCAAACCTCTGGCCGGTGACAGTAGGTTCGCCATTATCAAGCGCATTGTTTATTCGAAACTCAAGCCGGTCTATACCCAACTTGGTAGCTAGTTCGTCAAACAGTGTTTCCTGTGCAATAGCAGCCTGCGGCACACCGAAACCGCGAAAAGCGCCTGCAGGGACGGTGTTTGTGTAAACGCCATTGGTATGAGCACGGTAGTCGGATACTAAATAAGGCCCTGATGCATGGACTGGCACACGATTGGCAACAGTGGGCCCCCAAGATGCATAAGCACCTGTGTTAAACGTACCCTCAAACGTAAAGCCGCTTATGCGCCCCTGCTTGTTTGCACCTATCTCTACTTGCAAAGATGATGGGTGGCGCTTGGTCGTAGATTGCATTGATTCCTGGCGCGTATAGGCAATGCGCACTGCTGTGTTTAATTTCCAGGCTGCCAATGCCACAAACGGCTGAAAAGACAAATCGAGTTTCGATCCAAAACCACCGCCTACGGAGGTGGGCACTATTCGAACAGCAGCAGGCTCCAGGCCCATGACAGATGCAAGACTGTCTCTATTCATATAAGGTGCTTGAGTACAGCCATGCACCACTATAGTGTCACCTACACGCTTCGCATAACCTGCTTCGGGCTCTATATAAGCATGCTCAATAAAACCTGTAGTAAAGCTGCCCTTAACTTTGATATGAGCGTTGCTCAATGCAGTTTGTGCATCGCCGCATTGAACCAGACCTTCGCACAACAAGTTGCTCTGTGCATGCTCGTGCAACTGTGTTGCACCGGCAGATTGGGCTGACGCTGGGCTAAGACAAGCAGCAAGCTCTACCCAGCTAATAGGAAAATCATCAAGGTTTAAGGATGATATCGTATCAGCATCACCCACGATTGCCGCAACTGCCTCCCCTTTAAACCTGGCATGGGAAGTTGCGAATACCGGTTGATCTATAAACGGTGGTATTACACCAAATGCATTGGTACCAGGCACATCGGCAGCTGTAAGCACACAATCGATACCTGCATGTTCATCCACATATCGATCTATGTCGCCCAAAACAAATTCACCATGATGATAAGGGGAGCGAACTACCCTTACCACTTGTGCATCCAATGGTGCCACATCATCCCCGAATGCATCCTCTCCCGTTACCTTTGGATCACCGTCAAGCCTTGCCAACGATAGGCCCACCGAGACATTGGCAGCTGCAATGTTGTTTTCATTTTCCGGTTGCTCTTGCTCGAGGCGTGTTGCATACATCACAGCATCAATTATTTTTCGGTAGCCTGTGCAGCGACATAAAACGCCACCCAGTGCATCCTGCACACTCTGTTCGTCAGGCTCAGGCGTGTGCTTTAGCAAAGCCACGGCTGATACGAGCATTCCGGGTGTGCAGATACCACATTGCGCAGCACCATGATGTAGGAAAGAGTTCTGCAGCAGCTGCATTTGATCGTCTGAAGCTGTTAAGCCTCTAAGCGTTTGCACATGCTTGCCTCTAACCTGATTGATGCCTGTAAGGCAGGCACATACAGGTTCACCATCAACAAGAACCGTACAGGCACCGCAGTCGCCTGCATTGCAACCCAGCTTTACATCCGTGGCCTGGAGTTGATCGCGCAGCACCGTAGACAAACGTTGAGCGGGCGATGCTTGCGGCTGCACCCATTGACCATTAAATTCAAACTCGATACTTTTTATAGATAGAGCATTGCGATTGGAGGCTCCCTCTGCTGCAGGGTTTTGTGAATTCGCTATCTCGCTCATGCCTGGCTCCCCCTGTCATTTCCTGATTGGCTGGTACCATGCGAATCACCAGAATTGCCCGGCTCAGCACTGCGCTTAAGCTCCAGATCGGCAGACAACTCTTTAGCGGTTGAGGATAATAGTCGGCAAATCAACTGCTGTGCGACACGAGAGCGATACGCACCGCTGCCGCGAACATCATCTATAGGAGTTAGATTGCTCAACATCGAAGGCAGTACCAGAGAAGCAAGGTCATCATGAACAGAGCAAGAGAGCAATACCTCCTCCAAAGCGCTCATCCGACACGCGACCGCTGAGCAGGCACCCACAGCAATCCGAACATCGATAAGTGAGCCATCACTATCAGGCACCAAAACGACACTGACCATCACTATGGAGATGACCAGGTAGCGGCGAGAGCCCAACTTAACGAAATCACTGCGAGCTTGTGACGCAAGCCTGGGAATGTGCAGAGCTACAAGCAACTCTCCTTCACGCAATGCAGTGGAGCGCGGCCCGAGAATAAATTCACTCAGCAATAGCTTTCGCCGACCAGCAGCCGAGGCCAATTCAACAGTCGCATTAAGACTTAGCAAAGGCGGCACCCCATCTGCTGCAGGCGATGCATTGCACAAGTTACCTGCCACGGTGCCAGCATTCTGAATTTGAATGGAGCCTACTTCCCGTGCTGCCGCTTTCAGACCATCAAATACAGGCGGTAACTCAGCACGAACAATATCAGTCCATGTGGTAGCGGCTCCAATCTCCCACCCGGCATCCGACTCTGACAGGTAACGCAGACCTTCTACTTGAGTCAGATCCAGAACGAACTCAGGAACAGGCTTGTCTTGAAGTGCAGGATAAAAATCGGTTCCGCCTGCAAGGATTGGCAAGGACTGGACGGCAAGCTCTTCCAGCACATGGTTCAGGTCTTTCTGGTCTGATTCTATCACTGCACTATCTCTTTAATTTTGCCTTCTACGGCCCGCTAATCCCATTAAACGGACAAATACGCATCGCGAATTTCGGGTTGAGCCTCCAGCTCTGCGAATGTTCCATCAAATTTTTTCAGGCCACCTTCGATGATGACTGCGCGATCGGATACCAGTCGGGCAAAGTGCAGGTTCTGCTCGGAGAGCAGTACCGGCAAGCCTTCCTGTTTGAGCTTAAGAATTGTCTGCGCCATCTGCTCAACAATCACCGGTGCGATACCCTCCGATGGTTCGTCAAGGAGCAATAAACGTGGATTACCCATGAGCGTTCTGGCAATCGACAACATCTGCTGCTCTCCCCCGGATAATTCTTTACCACGATTGTTTCGACGCTCAGCCAGATTAGGGAAAAGCTCGAATAAAATTTCGTGGTTCCACTCAAACACCTCATCACGTGGAGCCTGTCGTCCCACCTCCAGATTTTCACTAATGGTGAGATCAGTAAAAATTCGTCGCTCCTCAGGTACGTAGCCTATTCCAAGTTTGGCAACTCGATGAGTGGGCAGCCGAGTTAGCTCCTGGCCATCAAACTCAATGGTTCCGGTTGCAGGCCGCACCAATTGCATGATCGATTTAACGGTCGTTGTTTTACCCGCTCCATTTCGACCCAGCAGGGACACCACCTCACCTGCGCCGATAGCAAAACTTAAATCACGAAGAATATGTGCCTTGCCATAGAAAGTATTAACAGCGGAAAGCTCAAGCATGCGGCGCTCCTGCAGATGAGCCATCCCCTTCTGCGATCAGGCCTTCTTCCTGAGCAAAGACACTACCGCCGCCCAGGTATACTTCCTGAACAGTTTGATTGTTTCGAATTTCACTGGCTGATCCGTTGGCAATTAAAGATCCACGGTTAAGGACCATGATGCGATGGGCATGGGCAAAAACGACATCCATATCATGCTCAGTGAATAGTGCGCTGATGTTACGGTCACGCACTATGTCAGCAGTGAGCTGCATTAATCCAATCCGTTCTTTGGGTGCCATACCTGCTGTGGGTTCATCCATCAATAGCAATGTTGGTTTATGGCATAAAGCGATTGCCAACTCTAGACGCTTCAAGTCACCGTAGGCCAGGATTGCACAATGCCGCTGTGCCTGCTCCGCCATCCCCACCAATTCGAGCAGCTGCATTGCTTCAGCCTGATAGAGTCGGGTCGCATACGGTCTCATTGAATAGAGACGTTTATGATGAGAAATCAAGGCCATCTGGATGTTTTCGATAACCGTCATGGATTGATACGTACCGGTTATCTGGAATGTTCTACCAACACCCTTACGCCATATTGCTCGAGGTTTCAAACCGCTTATATTTTCACCGTGCAGAAAAACCTGCCCACCACTTGGCTTTAATTGCCCCATCAGCATATTGAAGCAGGTTGTCTTACCCGCTCCATTGGGGCCAATGAGCGCTAACAGCTCTCCGCTTTGCACCTCGAAGGAGACATCCGCGACAGCATCAATACCGCCGAATGATTTACTCAGGTGTTTAACCGACAAAACAGCTGACGTCGTGTTTTGCATCACTTGGCAACCTGTGAGCTGGAAGAATCCTTCGCATTGCTACTTGTGTCAGCTGCATCACTATCGTCGCTGGACCAGCCAAACAAACGTTCGGTGATTTTGCGCAACGTTCCCACGATGCCATACGGAGCCAGAATCACCACCACGATTATTAATAAGCCCAATGCAAGCCGCCAGTATTCAAAACGAGTCAAGTAGTCTTTCACAATCTCAAGTGACGCTGCGCCAACCACCCCCCCGGACAGTGTCTTTACACCGCCAAGGAAAACCACAATAAGACCATCAAAGGATTTGGCAATTTCAAGCTCGTTTGGAAAAACACTGCCTTTGGAAAATACAAACAAGGCCCCTGAAACACCGGCCAGGGCTCCGGCAAAGGTAAATGCCATCCACTGGATTCGCTTGGTATTGATGCCGGTAGCTTCAGCCTGTCGCTGTGAATCGCGAGACGCTCTTAAAGCATAACCAAACGGAGAGTGTGCTATGTGCCTGAGCAGAATGATGCCGCCGATGCCTACAACGATAGTGAAGTAGAAGTAACTGTTTGCTTCAGACAACCAGGCAGCCGGCCAGATATCCACCAGACCATCATCGCCTCCGGTAAATTCATCCCATTGAAAAACCAGCGACCACAATAACTGGGCACATGCCATTGTTAGCATGGCGAAGTACACACCAGTTAAACGTAAACAGAGCCAACCAATCAGCAAAGCGGCCAGACCGGCACCCAAGGGTGCAAGTAAAAACGCAAGTTCCATCGGAGTGTTGGCATGACTCACCAACAAAGCTGCCACATACGCCCCTCCGCCAAAGTAGGCGGCGTGGCCAAACGAGACGAGCCCGCCAAGCCCGAGCAGGAAGTGCAAGCTGGCAGCAAACAAACAAAAAATTATGATATCTGTAGCCAGGATTACCAGAAAATGTGAGCCCGAGAGCGGCAGCAAAGCCAATCCTAGCAGCAGTAGTGCCACGAGAATACGACCTCGAAGTCCTGCAGGTTTAATGGGCTTTTCAGGTTCTCCCACCTGCCCATGTTCACCAGCCACTTCTTCACGCCCGAGTAAGCCATAGGGGCGAATAGTAAGCACGATCGCCATGACCACAAACATGAGCACCAATGTACTTTGCGGCAGGTAAGAGACGCCAAACACATTGAGTACGGATATGAGCACAGCCGCGATGTAGGCACCGGGTAATGAACCCATACCTCCGATAACAACCACGACAAAGATCGACGCCAGGATATTAAAATCCATCAGTAGATCAGCGCCACCTTTAGGCAATTGAATTGCACCGCCCAATCCGGCAAGCGCAGCGCCTAGAAAAAACACACCTGTGAATAACCAGGACTGATTAACACCAAGGGCCGCTACCATTTCTCTATCTTGGGTAGCTGCCCGCACCAGCACTCCTACCCGTGTGCGGGTAATGAGGTACCAAAGTCCAAACAAGACAAACGGTGTAATAGCTATCAGGGCAAGGTCGTACTTGGGAATTGGTTCACCCATAAAACGTACGATGCCTTTTAGCCCGGGTGCACGCGGCCCGAGAACATCCTCTGCTCCCCAAGTCAGTAATGCCAAATCCTGAATGATAAGAATCACCCCGAATGTGGCTACCAACTGGAACAGCTCCGGGGCCTTATAAACAGGACGCAGAACCAGTATTTCAACAATGACTCCGATCACGCCCACTATCAGCCCTGACAGCAGAACAGATGCCCAAAAGCCAAACGCACCGGGTAATACCTGCATTAGCGAATAGCCAACGAATGCGCCTAGCATGTAGAAAGAACCGTGTGAAAAATTAACAATCCGGGTGACACCAAATATCAGTGACAACCCGGATGCAACCAGAAACAGCGTCGCCGCATTGGCAAGGCCTGTTAGCAGTTGGGCAATAAACAGTCCCATGGCGGTTATAACTCGCGTTCCTGTTTCAGATGGTCCTGCGCAGCTTAGTTACCAGACGACCGCAACTTAGCAACCTCTTCATCTGATGGTAGGTAGTTAGCACCCTCTTTATAACTCCAATCAACCATCACACCACCGCCATCTTTAACCGTGGTGGTCCCGACAAAAGCACCCATTGTTGATTGATGGTCCTGCTCACGGTAAACGATTTTTCCAACCGGTGTATCAAGTTCCAAACCGATAAACGCTGTACGCAGAGCTTCGGTTTCAGTACCCCCGGCCCGGGTTATTGCAGCAGCGATTGATTGCGCGGTCATGTAACCCACCAGGGAACCGATCTTGGGGTTTGTTTCGTACTTTGCCATATAAGCATCAACGAAGACCTTGTTAGGGCCATCTTCAAAATCGTACCAGGGATAGCCCGTCACTACCCAACCCTCTGGCGCTTCATCCGCAAGCGGCTCCAGATACTCAGGCTCACCTGTAAGCAGCCCATAAACATGTCGCCCTTCAAACAAACCCCGTGTCGTGCCTTCACGCACAAACTTGGCTACGTCTCCACCAAAGGTTACGTTATAGATTGCATCTGGTTTGGCCCGTTCCAGCGCTTGTACCTCAGCACCTGCATCTATCTTGAAAACGCCAGGCCATTGTTCGGTAACAAACTCGACATCGGGGCGCAAGGCCGTCAACGCCTTCTTGAATGCAGCGACCGCATCTTTGCCATAAGCGTAGTTCGGGGCGATAGTTGCATACTTTACAGCGTCAGTCTTGGCAGCAGCCTCAGCCAGCATGGCCGCTTGCATGTACGTTGAAGCTCGTAGACGAAAGGTATAGTCATTACCTTTTTCCCAGACAAGTCCATCCGCTAGTGGCTCGGAAGCAAGATAAACAACCTTTTTTTCTGCGGCAAATGAAGATATAGCCAGTCCAACGTTACTTAAAATGGTACCGGTGATCATCGCAACTTCATCGCGGCTCACTAACTCTTCGGCAATCTTGATTGCTTCACCGGGCTTGCCCTGATCATCCCTGTAGATGAATTCCAGAGGTCGGCCCAGCACGCCGCCAGCATCATTAATTTCTTCAAGAGCAAGCTCAATACCATTCTTGTAGGGACCCGCAAAAGCAGCCATACGTTTGTAGTGATTGATCTCACCTATTTTTATAGGATCTGCAGCCATGGCCACGCTCGAGACGCTAAAAGCGGCGGCCAACATCACTGCAGCAGGTTTTGCAAACATTCTGAAAACACTGCGTGTCTTGCTTAATCTCATTGACGTTTTCTCCCTAGGCCTAGAAGCAGCCCTTTTGTTGTCGACAGTGAAGAAGACTTCACTGCAGGTTTACCTAACACGTTTAAAAACTACTCATCTACATCGTCTTGCAAAGCATCACTATTGCGTCCCGGCCGATTCAATCATTGAATCAATCCGCTTTCTATAAACCGTTGGCCCTTTGTCGATAGCCAATCGAATGGGGCGACGCCTCTGAGGCAGCTGTTCCTGTTCATCGATCGCCTCAAGTATCTCCTTGTCTTCATTAAACGCAACACGAAACATCGCATCCATTTGCGCAGACGCTTCTTCGTCGCCTACCGCAGCATTTCGCAAATGCATCCACCGGTCAATGGTGTAATGATCATTGACTGGCGTCAGAAAGTGTAATGCAAAGATGCGCACCCCATTGTCGCGTTCATCTTCACCCAGATTTGCTTTTACATCAGCGCTACCAAAGTCGATAACGGCGGTACAGGGTAAATGCAGGTAGTAATAGTGCCAACGATCCACATTGCCAGAAAAACCACCAAACTTCTGAAAAAAACCAACGGGAGGGGCATCTCTTATCCAGCGCCAGGCCAAAAGCGTTTCACCCTCGGTATCAACATGTACCGGCACGTTTTCACTGGCAGCATTACCCAGAGTAGTTGGATGTACGAAACTGACATGTGCAGGATCCACCAGATTCTCTGCAACATTCAAGTAATTGGATTTAAGGTGAAGGGCATCGCCTTGGTGAGCATGCCAGTTCTCACTACTAAACTGCGGCATATCGAATATCGTTGACACATCCGCATCCTTAGCGTCTCCCATCCATACGAAAACAATGTCATGCTTTTCATGGATAGCAAAGCTTTCAACAAAAGCGGACGATGGAATGTTGCTTTGCCCGGGCACCCGCACGCACTGACCTTGGCAGTTGAATGTCATGCCGTGGTAGCCGCACTGAATATCATCTCCAACGCGCTTACCCTTAGACAGAGGCAACAGACGATGTGGGCATTGATCTTCCAGAGCAACAACGTTGCCACCACTGTTTCGATACATCACCAGCGGCTGTTCAAGTATGACTACGCGCTTGAGCGAGTCATCAAATTCTGAGGACCAGCCTGCCACATACCAGGCATTACGAACATATTTCATCTTAGTCCATCCTCACCTTGTGCTTCATCATGAGTCAAACCACCTACACGTGGCAGTGGCCTGCCGGAATCTGTCACCGCCACAGCCACCATAATTTCGTTGGCTCTAGGTGCATCGTTGATACGTACTTCCATGCCATCGAAATGCGAACGTACATAGGCAGCCTCCTTATGCCCTAAGGGCACATCCAGTACTTGTCCCATAGCACCCATTTTTTTACTCGAAGCAACCAGCGCTGCGCCTTTTTCTACAGCGGCGCGCAATGGTTTGCCTAGACGAGGGTGCAAGATGGCGGCGGCGTGTTCCAGCTCTCCGTTCTCACCCACCATGGCAGCCTTGCCGTAACTCTGTGCCTGTGACGGATCGATACCCAGCATGCTGACACATTTCTCTCCCAGCAAAGCACCTAACTCTTCACCAATGACCATCAACTCTTCCAGATCCTCGCTATAACGTGACGCGTAAGGATTCTCGATTACTGCAACTGCAGCTGCTCGTCGCGTGGGCGGGTTTATTGTCTGACCCATTTCAAGAAATATTTCATCAACAAACGTAACGAGTTTGCGAATTTTGGCTACACCCATATCTAAGTACTCACTTCGTAATGACAAAAATCAACAGATTGATGTTGGCTGGATTTTTTTCTGTCCGGCTTTAAAGTTATTGCCACAGGTTCTTGCGAAAGCTGAAACTTGTGCTTTACCCGGGGCGACATCAAACTCGATTCAGACTCAGTGGGTTGGCCGACAACAAGGCTTTTATTCTGCAAAGTCAAGTATGCAGACGCGATCAGTCTATCAGCCCACAGCTGTTGGGCAACTCGTCGCCCGGCATCCAACGCAATCGAACATTCAACTGAGGACAGACAAGATACGTCAGTTGTCACCAGGCGCTTACCCAAGTCACTGTCTGGATTGAGCTCGCAAGCTGGAACCCGTTTAATGCGGGGAGAATGAGGGATGTCTACTGCATTAGCTATAATGGTGGCAGCTGCGTCAGCCATGGCTGCGGTTTTTGCCAGCACGGTGACAGCATCAGCCACACCCAATGAATGACTGCGACCCTGCCACCCACTGGTTGCGATTCCGCCAACATCATCCGCAGATGTAAGTGTAATTGTGTCATCAAATCCACCAGCATCGGGGCTGCGACAAACTCCAACACGATAGCTGGAGGTGTCAGACAGGTACAGTGCTATGTCTCCGCCATTGTTTACACATGCGCGTTGCAGTCGCCGATTTTCAAGCAGTGCTTGCATAACATGATCCGCAACCGCCCCGGCCACAGCAATCATCGGCGTTACCGCTTTTGAGGCAAACGGATTCGAAGCCGCAAACATGCTTCGCGCTACGGGTCCATTAAAGAGTTCTTCTGATGCGCCTTGACAAGAGAGCCTGGTTCTAAGCAAAGGCAATTGGGCAACTAGATCATCCAATACAGATTGAAACGCCAGAGTTCCCTGCCTGTACGCAGACTTTACTTCAAACGCCGTGCCCGTGGCTGATATCAATAAATCGATAGGCCCATGGTGCAAATGTAATCGAGCGCCATCATCTAACAGCCACGCCTGTGCGGCGCTTAACGAACCAGTACAGGCTTTAGTGCCTTCAGCGTAAGCCATCATTGCCAGCGATAGCGTCCGCCTTCAAACCCCCGACTCGCGCGTGAATACGTGAGCCCGAGCTCATCACTAATGCAAGCAGTAGCTCGTCTGCCTTGGGGCCGTCATTCAATCCAACTTCCATGGCATCGAAGTGACTGCGTACATAAGAGGCATTGATATGCGTCACGGGGATGTCCAAGCGGGTGCCGGGAGATCCAAGTTTTTTGGTAGAGGGCACTATTGCCATGGCATCACCCAGCACCTCCCGCATGGCATAGCCACCAGGAACGTGCCACAAAGCACCATGCTCCAGCTCTCCATTCGCTCCCACGATTGCGCCCTTGCCGTAGCCCTGTACTTTGTCAACGCCACCCAATGCGTCCACGAGGCGTTTAGCCATCTGAATACCCAACGGTTTCAGATCATCCATAAAAGGCTCTATATTCTGCTCATAACGCCCGGCAAACGGATTCTGAATAACCGCGATAGCTGCAGCTTTGAGTAAGGGACTCGATTGCGGCTCACCACCTTCGTGAAAAATTTCCTCCACGCTCAAGCTGGATTTTCTAACAATTACATCATGCATAGCGGTAACTCTCCAACGGTAGATCCAATTATGGCGCGCCTCGACACTCAGCACTAGGAATTTGACTCAGAAGAGTGTTTTTCAACCAGAATCGTTTGTACACTAACATTTATACCGAATCTTTTGCTAAGGTCAAGCCTGACAGTGTCTGTATATTGGAAATAGTCAACTCTAGACGCACTCTCGGGGAGCACATATGAGCGATCAAGCGAACAAACTCGTTATCCGGCATATCGGGCGTATTCTGTCCGGCAAACTTGAGGCTCCCCTCATTGATGGCGACTGCGTCATCGCCATCGACGGAAAAATAACCGACATAGGCTACGAGCGCGACCTGGATACCGACCAGGCCACAACTACAGTTGATGCCAATGACACCTGGCTAGCACCAGGGCTGATCGATAGCCATGTGCACCCTGTGATAGGAGATTACACGCCCCGGCAGCAACAAATTCACTGGATAGATTCATGTTTGCATGGTGGTGTTACCACGATGATTTCTGCGGGTGAAGTGCATCTGCCCGGTCGCCCTAAAGATATCGTAGGTCTGAAGGCCATGGCCATCGCATCGCAGCGCTGGTATGAAAACTTTCGCCCGTCGGGTGTCAAGATGCTCGCGGGCGCACCTGTATTAGAGGAAGGCATGGAGGAACATGACTTCAAGGAATTGGCCGAGGCAGGTGTAAAATTGCTAGGAGAAGTCGGGCTGGGATCAGTCAAAGCAGGTGAAACTGCTGCACAAATGGTCAAGTGGGCACGAAAGTACGGGATCCAGTCAACAATTCACACTGGCGGACCTTCAATCCCGGGCTCAGGGTTGATAGACAAGGACATCGTGCTGGAGGCCGACGCCGATATCATCGGTCATATCAATGGTGGCCATACCGCATTGCCTGACGATCAAATCACCTGCTTATGTGAATCCTGCTCTAGAGGCATCGAAATTGTGCACAACGGTAATGAGCGCGCCGGACTGCTTGCTATGCGCACCGCTTTTGAAATAGACCAATCGGAGCGCGTTATTCTCGGCACGGATTCACCTGCAGGTTCAGGTGTTCAACCTTTGGGTATCTTACGCATGATCGCTATGCTCTCCAGCCTGGGCAATGTACCGGCCGAAATTGCATTCTGTTTCGCCACTGGTAACACGGCTCGCATGCGAGAGTTAGACTCCGGCATCATTGAGATAGGCAAATCTGCCGATTTCATTATTCTGGATCAGGCGCAACATTCCCCGGGTGCAGACATGCTGGAAAGTATCCAACAGGGAAATTTGCCGGGTATCGGTATGACCGTGATTGATGGTGTAGTTACATCACATCGCAGCAGAAATACCCCACCTGCCGCACGCCTGCCGTCTGTGGTCAGTTAGCTTGCTGCGGGCAAGCGGGGGCAACTGGAAGGATTCTTCGCTGTCTGTGCCCGCTATACCAGGTGACCAAGAGCACCAGTGCCACAATCATCAGGCCCATCCCTTCCCGGGCTGTTTCGACTTCGAACCACACATCTTTTGTCCAGAATCTCGGAGTCAGTGGCCAGAAATAGACAACACCGATAAGAGATGCGGCGATACTGGCCAGTAATGCAAGCCTTGCGGATAAATGAGAAAACCAAGAGCGCCAAAATGCTGCCACTGCACTCCATAATGCCGGGATCGAGTAGATTGCCACCCACATCAGGCCATCTGGGTCGTTGTATTGCACAGCAGCAAATACCAGCATCAGTAGCAAGAAAATCACATGCAAGTAGCGCATCGTCGGCCCATTGGGTTTGGTAGCGAAAAACTGGTTCTCTCGGTGAGCAACTATCGCTTCAAGAAGCCTGCCATCTACCGGGAATGCGATTCAGACCCAAAGCGGTTCAATTCGAGCACCGATTGACACGATAATTGCTCTGCTGAGCAGCAAGGCTCCTAAACTCGTCAGTCCTCACAATGCGGGACCGTGCGCTCAGGGGTGCAACCAACTAGATTTTATGCTCGCTCCTCGTCCGATTGCAGACAATTCGCACGACACCGCCTGGCAGAATTTTTCTGTCAGCTTTAGCTATCCTGTCAGTTTTACTCAGGAACTCTTTGCACAGCATAATCTTACGCTACTGCATACGCTGCAGCTAAACGAAACAAACAAGCGACACAAAATCATCATCTTTATCGATGAAGGAGTTGCGTCAGCCCGGCCAAATCTTGTTGAAAGAATTCAAGACTATACCAAGGCCTACGAGCAACACATCCAACTCGTCTGCCCACCAATCATCATGGTTGCTGGCGAAGCGATTAAGTCAGATGATAGACAAGTACGCTCAATGCAAGAAAGTATTGCGCGGCATCGAGTGGATAGACATTCTTTTGTCATCGGTATCGGTGGCGGAGCACTTCTTGACGCTGTGGGACTGGCGGCCGCTACAGCACATCGTGGTATCAGGCACATACGTGTGCCAACAACGGTACTGGCACAGAATGATTCCGGGGTTGGTGTCAAAAACAGTGTGAACCAGTTTGAGCAGAAGAATTATCTGGGTACTTTTGCACCACCCTTTGCAGTGCTCAACGACTATGAATTTATCAGAAGCCTTAGCCGGCGCGACAAGATTGCAGGCATGGCTGAGGCAGTCAAGGTTGCCCTTATACGAGATGCAGCGTTCTATCAATGGTTAGAAGACAATGCACGAGCATTGTCAGAATTCGAAGAATCTGCCATGCGCTATATGATCAGGCGATGTGCCGAATTGCACATGCATCAGATTGCTCAGGGAGGCGACCCATTCGAATCAGGTAGTGCAAGGCCACTGGATTTCGGACACTGGGCAGCACATCGACTTGAATCGCTGACGCACTATGAACTCAGGCACGGTGAGGCGGTTGCAATAGGCATTGCTCTGGATACCCGGTACTCAGTTCTCAGCGGGCTATTGGCAGCCGGAGCAGACACACGGGTTTGTCACTTGTTGCAAGCGCTGGGGTTTGAACTCTGGCATGAAGCGCTTGACAGTCGAAACGACAAACAGGAGGTAGCGCTGATACAGGGCTTAACAGATTTCAAAGAGCATCTTGGTGGAGAACTGACTATCACTCTTCTGGAGGGCATCGGCCAGGGGGTGGAAGTTAACTCTATTGATACCTCGCTGGTAGATGCAGCAATCACATGGCTCAGAGCACGTGATAACACATGCCCGACAAGTCTGAAACTGGTGTCTAGTTGCGCACCGGGCAGTAGCGATGATACCAACGCAACTGGCAGTAGCGCTGCCCCTGTCAATGTTATTGCAGTGACAAACACACTGACGGTCTGGTTGCAAAAAAGACTAAGCGCCAAACAGTTCGAATGGCTCAACCAACGTGTTTCCCTGTTGAAAGAATCATCAAGCGATCGTGATTTGCACATAACGCTTGGACTGATACCTCGCAGACTGGGACATGCCGACCTTGCTCTGACACCAGAACAAGTGGCAGATGCGCAAGCGAATTGCGGTGTCAGCTGGGACCCTAGTGAATGGACCGTTGACAATGCTGCTCGTTGCCTGATCTTAACAACCCTGTTCGCTGACAACGCCACTCGTTTCTATTCTTTATTCGGCGACCTATGCGCGACTGCGGAGTTGAATGAAGCTATTGCCTTATATAGATGCACATCTGTCATTCCTGCTGATCCGGCAATGGATCAACCCTTAGGTGCAGGGTTACGTACGCACATTCGAGCCATATTCGAAGCCATTGCACATCGTAATCCCTACCCTGCAGCACATTTTGATCAGCACAGGTGGAACCACATGGTTCTTAAAACGCTGTTCATTGATAGTCACCTTTGGCCAATCCAAGACCTGGATCGAAGGGCGAATGCAGAGCTTGCTTCCATTCTTTGCGACTATGCTCACGAGAGATGGGCGGCGAAACGCGCAGTCACACCTGAACTTTGGCGATGCGTGGGGCCGTTTGCAACCGACAATATGCTGGATGATCTCAATAGAGTTATCGCCTCTAAAGATGTTCTTGAACAACAGGCCGGGGTGTTGGCGCTTCTTAGCGCACCGGGATACGATCAGCAACAACTAAGCGCAAACCATGCGCAGCACGTTGCCATGATCAAGAGCGGAGAAATAAGTTGGGAGAGCATTGGACGACGTTATAGCGCTCACTCAAGCTAGCGCAACGCAAGCAATAAACTGCGCTGCGTTGGCTGCCAAAGCACTCTATAATCCTGAGCAATCAGTTTTTAAAGGTAGTTGTTGGCAATGATGTTCATCGACCCCCATGCGCATATGATCTCGCGCACCACAGAAGACTATCAGGCAATGGCGGCCTCAGGTGTTGTAGCTGTCATCGAACCTGCATTCTGGCTAGGTCAACCACGCACCCATGTGGGCTCTTATATTGATTACCTGTCATCCATACTGGGATTTGAGCGTTTCAGAGCCGGGCAGTTTGGTATTCGTCACTATTGCACGATAGGACTCAACTCCAAGGAGGCCAACAACGAAGAATTGGCAGAAGCTGTGATGGAGGTCTTACCAAGATTCGCACTCAAGGAAGGTGTCGTTGCCATTGGCGAGATCGGATATGACGAGCAAACCGAGTTGGAAGATCGTTACTTCCGCCAACAACTCGAACTGGCGAAAGAATTGGAATTACCCGTAATGATTCATACACCTCATCGGGATAAAAAGCGCGGTACAACCCGCTCAATGGATGTGTGTGTAGAGCATGGCCTGGACCCCTCAATGGTCGTTGTTGATCACAACAATGAAGAGACAGTCAGAGAGGTACTTGATCGCGGATTCTGGGCGGCTTTCTCGATATACCCATCAACCAAGATGGGCAACGAGCGAATGGTCGATATTCTCGGCGAGTACGGCCCAACAGGTATCATCGTGGACTCAGCCTGTGATTGGGGAATATCAGAACCGCTAGGAGTAGCCAAGACAGCCAAGCTCGGACTCGAGCGCGGCTTGAGTGAAGAGACCATCAAACTGGTGTGTTATCAAAACGCGCTGGATGCTTATGGACAAAGCGGCCAGATGAAAGAGAGCGACTGGTTAGATCCCTCGCCGATAGATCAACGCACCGTGTATGAAGGCAATAGTATTTTAAGAGGCGGTAGAGAGCCGCTGGTAGAAAGCACTGCTCAATCGCGCAACACAGATAAGCTGATTATTGAGTGAACAAGACTCTCTGCCACTAAGCACTCAAGCTCATTGCCAGGCACAGTTTCAAGCACTAAGCCTCATTACCGAATATATGTTCCAGCACTAGTGCTTTGAACTGTGTTGGATCAAATTCATCGCTTTGCAGCAGTGCAGCCTCACTACTGATTACCAGAGGACCGTGCTCTGAACGATCAGTGGGCCGGCCATGCGAGCCTTTCACGATCGCCGTGTCCTTGTTAGAAATCACATCCAGCAGTGTCCTAAAACCCAGTTTTTTTCGTAGCAGGCGCGAGGCAACTGCCAATTTGGGTGAACCAATCTCAGGATCTACAAACAGCTCGACCGGGTCGTAACCGGGTTTTCGATGAATATCCACTGTACGCGAGTAGTCTGGTGCGCAAGCATCATCCAACCAATAGTAATAGCTGAACCAACGATCCGGTTTGGATATCGCTACCAGCTCCCCCGAGCGCTCATGATCAAGTCCCCACTGCACTTTCTCCTCTGCACCCAATACATGTTCCACACCGTCCAGCGCTGCTATAGCAGCGCGCGTAGACTCTAGTTTGCTTGGAGCGTTTACATAGACATGTGCAACCTGATGATCCGCTACAGCGAAAGCATCAGACGCACCGGCATCTATCTGCTCCCGGCCCTGCTCGTTACGAACTCGAAGCAACCCTTCCTTACGCAAGGCACGATTAATATGAACGGCATCGGTAACCGGGGTAATTCCATACTCAGACACAACGATAATGTTCTGACCCGTTTTATCTGCAGAATCGATCAGCTCGCCACACAGCGCATCTACTTCGGCGAGGTCTTTTTGAATAGCCGGGTGGGCCAGATCAGGGCCAAGCCTTTGAAGGTTATAGTCCAGGTGAGGTAGATAAGTTAATGTCAGTGTAGGGCTGCGAGTATCCATAACGTGACGAGTGGCATCACTGATCCAGCGACTGGATGTGATATCAGCCAAAGGTCCCCAGAACTTGAACAGCGGAAATTGCCCGAATTTATCGTCCAGTTCATCATGAAGTTCTGCTGGATGAGCGTAATGGTCAGGAATTTTTCGACCATCGGCCGGGTACATGGGGCGCGGAGTGGCGCTCCAATCTGCGCTTGAATACATGTTGTACCACCAGAACATTTTTGCGCAGGTAAATTCCGGATTTCGTACTTTGCCTGCCTCCCAGATTTTTTCGCCTTTTACCAGACGATTGGATTGCCGCCAAAGCCAGATTTCGGACAGATCCCTGAAGTACCAGCCATTGCCAACGATTCCATGTTCGCTAGGCATTAAGCCGGTCAATAAAGTCGATTGCGCAGTACAAGTAACCGCTGGCGTAACGGCCTTCATTGGCCGCAGCGCACCGCGTTTTGCCAAGCGTGACAGATGGGGGGTGTGCTCACCCACCAGAGCGGGACTAAGCCCTACTACCAGGATAACCAGAGTCTGTTTCATTGTTTGAGCATGGAAACTGCACGTAAGCTGATACTGACACTCTATGCACTAATCGTACTCACTCATGCAAAGTAGCACGGAATTACCCCATGAGCCCCAAACCGGCTGGACGCTTGACACGGCGCTAACGCTAGGCAGAGTCTCTAATCTTCCGACCGTCTGGACCAATGCCCTGGCTGGAATCATCCTGGCCGGCGGCGGTATATTCGGAACCCAAAGCGCAGCCCTGCTCTTCGCTATGAGTCTTGCCTACATTGGTGGCATGTTTCTCAACGATGCTTTTGATCATGAAATAGATTCGATTCAACGACCAGAGCGGCCCATTCCTGCAGGCCTGGTGAGCGCCAGAGATGTGTATATCGCAGGTTTTGCGATGTTGTTTCTTAGCGTAGCCCTTATCCATTTAGCCAGCCCCGGCAACCCGGCTGCCACCGTTTCCGCATTGGCATTAGTCAGTTTGATCATCCTGTACAACTGCTGGCACAAGGAGAATCCGATCAGCCCGCTTCTCATGGGGCTATGCCGAATGATGGTGTATATCTGCTGTGGCCTGGTCGTTAGCAATGAAATCAGTATGCTGCTTGCGATTGGTTCGTTGATTACGTTGAGCTATCTGATTGGTCTAACTTATACGGCCAAGCAAGAACACTTTGGTCGTATCAGTAAGCTCTGGCCATTAGCATTCCTTAGCGCACCCATTCTGATGGGCATCTATGTAGCCACTGATTACCCGTCTATACTTTTCGTTGTTGCGATATTAGCGGTCTGGATTGCACATTGCCTATCTCGAATCCTTCGCCGGCAAGCAGGAGACATACCGGTTGCAGTAGTGCGACTCATTGCGGGTATATCGATAATCGATACATTGTTGATGCTCAGCGCGATGAGCCTGTTGAACAGCTCAACGTCGATTGAATTTTATAACTACCTACTGGCTGCGATTGGATTCACAGCGTTTGCCTGCACGTTGTTCTTACAGCGATACATCGCAGGCACCTGAAGCATTTAAAATCTTTACAGCCAGTGCAGCTGCTCCAAAACCGTTATCTATATTGACTACGGCCAGGCCTGGTGAGCAACTGCTCAAGGCAGAATGCAACGCTATATGCCCGCCCGCCGACACGCCATACCCCACCGAACTGGGAACGGCCACAACGGGTGCTTTAACCAGACCTGCAAGCACACTAAACAGCGCACCTTCCATTCCAGCTACAGCCACTATCACAGGATACTGGTTCAACTGCTCCGCTATGTCAGTCAAGCGCCACAAACCCGCAACACCTACATCGATATAGCGATCAGAGCTAACACCCAGATAACGCAATGTTTGCTCTATCTCGGCAACCACCGGGGTGTCCGACGTGCCTGCCGACACAATCGCTACCTGCGCAACATCGTCCGATTCGGAGTTCGCGTCAGTCTGAGTAGTAATCCCAACAGACAGGGTACGAGATTCAACGTGATAATAAATCTTATCGGCAAAGCGCTCGATAAGCGCATCCGCCTTATCGCTAGCAATTCGTGTCATAAAAATCATGCGCTTTTCAGCGATGCATGAGTCAACAATACTCAGCAATTGATCAATAGACTTGCTCTGCCCTAACACAACTTCTGGCAATCCAGTCTGGGCCGTGCGCCGCCAATCGAGCTTTACATCTGATTTACTGGAATCCATTCACTCACTGCCTGTATGTAGAAAAGCACTGCCCCGACTATACTCGCTCACCTCAACCAGAACGCGCCTATCAGCTTTAACCAGCTGCTCCAGCTCTAAGCGAACTTGCGACCATTCGGACTCATTACCTTCGCGCAAACCACTTGGTATTTCTACACGCACACCCTTGGCAGTTATCCGGCAACGAATGTCGCCAGGACCCAGCGACTTAGTCAGGAACTGCTCGATACGATGCACAAACATCAAATCTGCTGCATTGATCGCTATCCCGGTCTCAACACGACTGGACAGGCAAGGCTGAGCAGGAAGTTCAGCAACATCGTTGAGCTGCTTATGAGCAGCAATTGCCCTGACGATCACTTTGGATATCTTTGCATCGATTAGCGGATGTACGACGTTCTTTTCGCTTGCCGCCAACAAGCCGGGGCGATAATCACCCAAATCATCAAGATTAGCGCCGGATGCTATAGGCCCATCCCAAACATCCTGCAAGCGATCGTACAAATGTGTTTTGCAAAAGTAGCAGCGATTAACCGGATTGGCACGGTAATGTTCATCGGCAAATTCACCCGCTTCAACCAGTTTTAACGCCCAGCCAAAACGTTCAGAGTACTCGCGCACTCGATGTGACGCTTCGGCGGGTACCGCTGGCGACAATGCATGCACTAACAGCAAGCGCTCTCCCAGCACATCGTGTGCGACAGCTGACAGTGTCATGCTATCCACTCCACCACTCACCGCAACTGCCAGGCGCGGATAACGCTGCAATTGGGTGCAAAGCCTCTGCAAGGCATCGGTAACGTGCGCGGGATCGGCAGTCGTATTTCTCACAGGCGCTATCAGAATTCCCAATTGTCCAACAAACGCCTTGCTCTATTACGCCTGACCTGCAATCCCGGCAAACCTGCCAGATCATCGCTTTCAACCTTAGCCGTATGGCCATCAGGACGTTCTGCTACTTTGATCTGAGCAGTGCCAAAGGCATCAGAGATCTTATGTTCTGAGCGTCTTAGTACGCGCCGCGAAATACGTTGCAGGCGCATTCCCAGTGTCGTAGTTTCATGAAAGCACATCTGACACACCGATTGCTCTGCCACTGGATCGCACAAGATGGAGATCCGATAAACAGAGCGCCCCTTTTTACCCACCGCCAAATGGTGGCTAACGTCGAGCACACCATCATGCAATCTGATCGTGTCCAGTGAGACAGCCATCTCTTCACCGGTCATATCGTCTATGTCAAAATTTATTTCTAATACCTGATCGACTTCTGAATCACGCAATGCCGCCGGGTCGGTTGCACTACTATCTCCCATATTCGCAACATCAGTAGCGGCAGACGCTGGATCGAAAACGGTGCATCGCACTATATTAGGTCGGTGCTGTAAATCTCGTTGACCCGCGCCGCATCCCGCTGTACTTAATCTGCCGCGGGGGCGAGTTGAAACTGTATTTAGCTCTCCCTCACCAGAAGCTAGCAAGTGACGGACAATAGCAGCACCAGTAGGCGTGACCCTTTCACCTGCTTCCCCATCATCCCAGACCTCAATCCCTCTCAACAGAAAAGCAGTCGCAGGGGCCGGTACCGGCAACAAACCGTGTTCTGTCTTTACCAAACCAGAGCCCAAGGGCAATGCAGCACAGCTCCAACTGGCTACAGCAGTTCGTTCAATCAAGCTAGCCGCCGCCACCATATCGGCGATCGAATCCCAATCAGCGACTTCATGAAAATGTACCTGCTCGATATCAACTCCATGGACATGACTTTCCGCCTCGGCCAACGAGTGCAACAAAGCCAAAGCGCGCTGCTTTACGGCTTCGTCGAGCTTGCCTTGCTCCAACCATTGACGGATATCACGATAGTTTCCTGTACGTGTTGGATTATCTGAACGGTGATTCACGTTGAATCTCTTGACGGCCAATCCCTTACTCGAACCACAGAGTAGCTCTATGTCAACATGTAACAAGACACCGGCTTGCTCCAGATCATTCCAGCAGCTTTTCACATATTCAGGAAACGCATCGAGCATTGCAGACACGAACATATCGCCAGCGATACCACCAACCGGTTCTATGTGTATGTGTCTTGTCATTGACCTGCCGAGTTGGCAACCGGCACTACATAGGGTCCCTCGGGAATAACCGCTACGGCGTTGTCGCCGTATTTCTCCATACTCATTTGGATAGCTTTCTCTATGTTGTCCACCCGCTGCACGCCCGTCAATGATCGATCATCATCCGAGAGTCCAGTGGTGTACAGATAGACGGTTCCAGTACGCATAGGTTTGAGCTGCATTTCGGTTTGCCATTCATCAACATCTGCCAGTTGTTTAGCTAGCAGCGTTTGCAGGAAGGCGTCAGGCCCCAGCGCAACCAGTTTCTCTTGTGCTGAGCGATAATGATCCGAGCCAATGCCCTCTGCACACTCAGAGGCAATGATAAGTGTGCCACCGGGTTCGAGAATGCCCAATGGGGTGACCATCCCTTTTACTGTTTGATAATAGGTTTGATCCAGCGGATAACCCGCAGAAGAGGTGATGACAGTGTGGAAGCGACGGCCAACATTGATCTCTGTAAATCTCGCTACGAAGTCTACCGCACTTAGATGACTCGAGATGACCTCTCCAAAAGTGGCATGTACCAGATTTCTATCTTCATCAATAATGGTGTTAAGGGCGTAGACATCGCCTAGCATCCTGACTATCTCTAACTGCTCTTCATGCAAGGGATTATGATCAAGGTTGCACTGCGTTGCTGCTGGATCTTCCATAAATCGCGCACTGTGAAAGGTACGTATGGTTTCATGATGCGCCACACCCGGGGCTATTACCTTTCGCCCACCCGAGTATCCAGCCATGAAATGAGGCTCGACCAGGCCGGTTGCAATACGCAGATCTGCCTCGACAAATAATCTGTTGAGTTTTACCGGTGTGCCTCTTGTGCTTGTTACGCCTAGATCAACGTGGTCTTCATCGTTAAGTGCAAAATGATTAACAACTGTTACGTTATCCAGTACCCATTGATCGTTGACCAACTCGCGTAATTCATCACCTTCGTTGGGACGGTGCAAACCTGTTGCCACCAACACTGTGATGGCATTGAGCGGAATACCGGCATCGATCATTGTTCTGATCATGGGTTGAAGAAACACATGATTGGGAACAGGACGGGTTATGTCGCATATTAGTATGCAGGCAGTGCTACACCCGGCGCAGAGTACTTCCAGCTCTGCACTTTCGATAGGGTTGGCCATTGCCTGCCGATAGACCTGATCGGCGCTACCCGGTGGCGGGAAATCAGGTTTAGTAATTATATGAGGCTCAGCGTTAGCAGGCAACTTTACGCTAAGCGACCCACGACCGTAAAGAAGGTCGACTGACTGTGCACACATGACAGCGCTACCTCAATCCTGTTGGAAATGACGCAGGCGTTTAATCAGGCTGGATGTATCCCAGCGACCACCACCTATCCGTTGAACATCAGCATAAAATTGATCAACAAGCGCCGTAACAGGTAGCGACACACCCATCTGGTTAGCCTGAGACAGAGCGATGCCCAGGTCCTTACGCATCCAGTCGACCGCGAAGCCATAGTCAAACTTATCGTCGACCATCGTATCGGCACGATTGCTTAACTGCCACGATCCCCCCGCCCCTTTGGACACCAGTGACGCCATCTGCTTAGCATCCAGACCAGCATTTTCAGCAAAGTTGATGGCTTCAGACATGCCCTGCACCAGACCGGCAATACAAATCTGGTTACACATTTTGATCAGCTGCCCAGCACCAACATCTCCAAAATGCTCAACGGCCTTGGCATAAGCATCCATGATGGGTTTAGCACGATCATAGTCAGCTAGACTTCCGCCGCACATGATGGCCAACTGACCACTTTCGGCACCTGCCTGGCCGCCCGATACGGGTGCATCGACAAAGCCGATCCCCGATGCGCTTCCCAGTTCTGCCAACTCCCGAGCCACAATAGCCGAGGCAGTTGTATGATCAATAAAGACGCTGCCGCTTTTCATTTCGGAGAACGCGCCATTCTCGCCAATCGTCACCGAACGCAGATCATCGTCATTACCAACGCAGGAAATTACGAAATCAGCACCCTTGCCTGCTTCAGCCGGTGTGTAGGCCGCTACTCCGCCGTACTCTGCAACCCAGGCATCGGCCTTGGACGCGGTACGGTTATAGACCGTCACTGTGTGACCCGCCTTTAAAAGAAACCCTGCCATGGGATACCCCATGACACCCAAGCCCATGAACGAGACTGACGCCATAACACCATTTCCTCTTTATCCAGAGGCCAATGGTAACGCATTATCAATGCAACACTAAAGCTCTGCGCAGCGGCGTGTAGGATGATTGAGCTGTCCGGGCCGCTTCAGTGCGAGTTGAAAGTGCTCACACAGGTTTCCAACCAACGCGTGCAGGTTTGAATACGCGGCGCACTGTGATAATCCTTTGAACTGCTTAACCACACCTCACGAGTTTGATCCGGTTCATCGGGATCAAGACATCGCAACCTTGGATCATGCATGCCTACCTTTTTAACTAATTGGCACTTTCCCAATCCAGAATACACACAGGATAGTTGCGTTTCGGAGTTATCGACAACTATACGTTCCGCAGATGGTTTTTTTTCCAGATCCTTTCTGGGCAAGAATCCATTTTCAAACGTGGAGGAAGGCGATCGGCTTTTACATATAACCCAGGGTATCGACGAATGGGACGATGCGCTGCTATTGCTTTCTGCAATGTAAACGGCATAGTCCAGACTACCTAATAGAGTGGACACGCTATGTGCAGATTGCTGTGGCTCACCAATCTGAATAACCATATCCGCATCCGTTACCTTTTCAACACTGGTATCTGATATGAATTCCAGGTAGAGCTCTGGGTTATTGTTTAGTACATCGCCTATATTGGGAACCAACATGCGATTGATCAGCATCGAATCGCCGACTATACGAACGT
Source organism: Granulosicoccus sp. (assembly GCA_045106475.1). Taxonomy (GTDB): domain Bacteria; phylum Pseudomonadota; class Gammaproteobacteria; order Granulosicoccales; family Granulosicoccaceae; genus Granulosicoccus. The sequence continues at coordinate 12,395 of JBGCEO010000141.1, read as the reverse complement.
TACCGGCAACTTCCCGTTTATCATTCCAGGCTTGTATTTCGACAGCGTCAAGTTCAGCATTAACCATTTCGATACGCTGGATTAAATTTAGTCCGGCTGCAGTTGGAATCAACCCTTTTGCATTGCGCGAAAACAGTTTGAAATGTAGATACTTTTCTGTTTGCGCTAGCCGCCTTGATACAGTGGTCTCGTTAACACACAAAGATCTCGCTGCCGCAGCGATAGTTTGGCATCGGTAAATCGCCAAAACGAATCTGTAGTTATCCCAGCTCAGCTTCTGCATATTTGCATGTATATCCTGCACAAATACCTTTGCGCACTGCGCCTGTAGAAACGATGAACCAACAATCGATTTGCACCGCTAGTCAGGACTAATCACCCATAGAACGCTTATTCACTTCCTCTCAGGGTATCGACGGTTGAACCTTGAACTACACTGTATATTAGTCAGGTATAGCCGCCGTCATGTTACATCCGAGCACTCAAATAACGCATTTAATGGGGGCATTCCTCACCTGCTATGCATGCGCATCAAAAGTTCTAGTGGTGCCCATAAAATTTTTATACTGCGATGCCATTTTTTTATGTTACTGCCATATAAAATTGTTCAAAGTGCAAACAAATCGCCCCTCTTTTTTGGCTTTAAGCGTTACCCTTCGACGTTCGTTTAAAAATGGGAAAAAGCGTTAGGCTCTATCATGACCAACATTAGCGATCAGACGCTGGAGCATATTCTGATCGATACAGTAGAAAAGGAATTAGACTTGATGAGGTCATTTTGCCAAGCATCATTTTCGCCCGACGTCTCATCAGTCGTGGCCGTTCGAATGTCTCGCTCGATGGTATCGACGATCTGCCGTATGAATAACCGAAAAGCAGATTCCCGCTCAGAACTTTTCACTGAAGAAAATAGTAAGCTGCTAGTTGAAGCGGTAAAAGAGCTTGAACGACTCAGCGTGCAATTCGAGTCACGTCTGGGCACCTTTTCTGAAAATGAGCTGGCCTGGCTTACCTGGAATGCGTAACAGTTAAGTCCAGGGTTCTGTGGCGGTAGAAAACCTACACCTACCGTCCATTTTATCCCAACCTCAAACTTCACTAATCCGTATCATTGGGACTGTTGCAAATTCGGCGGATAAGCTTTTTCTGTGAAATCACTCATACTCGGTGGCGTAAAATCGGGGAAATCCCTTTTCGCTGAGACATGTGCTTCGGATAGTGGCAAGCCTGTGGTCCTGATAGCCACAGCATCTGCTTTGGATAGCGAAATGGCAGCGCGAATACAAAGCCATAAAAAGAGGCGGCCAGTACATTGGCAAACCATCGAGGAACCTATATCGCTGGGTGCCACGCTTTGTAGCTTAGAAGGCCCTTCAGGAAATGGAGATTCCACTCAGAGTTGCATCATCATAGATTGCCTCACACTTTGGCTTACCAACCTGTTGCTGCTCGAAGATCAGGTAGTTTTCGAAGCTGAAAAAAACTACTTTATTCGAGCGCTTGACAAGTCCAGCCATCAGATACTAATTGTATCTAATGAGACCAACATGGGCATTGTGCCCATGACCGAATTGAGCAGGCGCTTTTGCGATGAAGCAGGTCGTCTACATCAACATCTGGGCAAACAGGTAGATAACGTGGTGCTGATGGTTGCGGGGATAAATCACACCATTAAAGGCAAAATCGGATGAGGGCTGTCTAAGCATAAGCTCCCCATTCTTTCCGACCTATGCCATTGAAAATGTTGTCAGCATATCAGCCAGGACTGAGGTTACAGATTTCCAATGTACAATCAATCCTGCCGTTTTTTTCAAAATCGGCAAGCAACCCGGCAGCGGGTGATGATTGGCAGCCCGCAGCGGAGCAAGCTCCCCCACGTTTAACCAAAGGCATATACCCATGACCCAAGCACGGTTCTGGATCGGCACAAGTTGGAAGATGAACAAGCTACTGTCCGAGGCTGAAACTTTTGCCCGAGCGCTTGTCGCGGCTGATGAGAGCCGTGATCCTCGTGTACAGCGTTTTGTTATACCCCCTTATCCGTACATAAGAGAGGTCAGCCAGATTCTCGAAAGCAGCTCAGTCAAAGTGGGTGCGCAAAACATGCATTGGCAGGATCAGGGAGCCTGGACAGGTGAGGTCTCACCGCTAATGCTAAAAGATTGCAGGCTTGATCTGGTTGAATTAGGGCATTCGGAGCGCCGCGAGCACTTTGGCGAGACAGACGAAACGGTGGGCTTGAAAACGGAAGCAGCTGTTCGCCATGGCCTGATCCCACTCATTTGCATCGGAGAAACACTGGAGCAGCGAGAATCTGGGCGTGCACAAGACATACTGAAACATCAGGTTAGCGCCGCATTGAGCGGTCTATCTTCCGAGCAAAAAAGCGCGCCAGTGCTGCTGGCTTATGAACCAGTCTGGGCAATTGGCGAAAACGGTATTCCAGCCAGCTCAGACTATGCGGATGCCAGACAGGCAGAGATTGGAGACGTGGCCCAATCTGTACTTGGGTATAGACCGCCTTGTTTGTACGGTGGGTCAGTGAATCCAGAGAATTGCGAAGAGCTGATTCGCTGCAAACATATCGACGGGCTGTTCATTGGTCGCTCTGCTTGGGATGTGGATGGGTACTTGAATATACTTAAGCGCTGCAGCGCCACCTTGTAACACTGCGCAACATGTGCGCTATTTATGCGCAACAAGTATCATTGAGACACCACTACGGGAGATATTCTATGAAAATTGCCATTGCCGGCGACAGTGCAGGCGAAGGTCTGGCCAAAATTCTTGCTGATCACTTATCTGGCAGCTTCGATGTTTCAGAAGTCTCGCAGACAGCTGCCGGAGCCGATGCCTTTTATGCCAACCTGTCGGATCGCGTGGCATCTGCTGTGGTGAACGGCGAATATGATCGCGCAATTCTAGTGTGTGGTACGGGTATTGGCGTATGTCTGTCAGCCAACAAGGTACCGGGAATTCGGGCAGCACAGTGCCACGATACCTACTCGGCCGAACGCGCAGCCCTCTCTAATAATGCACAGATTATTACCATGGGTGCACGTGTCATAGGTACTGAACTAGCTAAATCTGTTGCAGAGGCCTTTCTTGCCTGTGAATTTGATCCTAACGGTCGATCAGCAGGTAACGTCGATGCGATAAACGCGGTGGATACCAAGTACAACCGGTTATAACCGAGTATCGACAAGCTAGTTCATTGTATTTTGCGACTGCTGTGGAGTCTCGGCGAAGGCAGGGTTAACAAGATCTTCATACCGATCCGGTGCTGGACCAAAAAAGGTTGTTTGTCGAGCAGGCTGTGCCTGTTCAACAGGTTCAGCACTCGATTGTTGTGAAACTATTACTTGCGAAATAGCCGGTTTGGGCTGCGGCGCAGTCAAAATCTCCGGTTGTTGTGCAGGTGCCACGGATTCGTTTTGTATCCCGGGTGCCGGCACCACATAACCACCAACAGGCACATTGGTTATGTTGTAAACACTTCGTCGTTGACCCTCGATTTTCTTTAGATCAGCAAGGGCTTTGCCCAGTTCAACCTCACTGGCCAATAGATCTGATTCGAGCGTAAGTGTCTCCCACTCGAGTGCAGCAACACGTTTTCTTAATTTGCTCGATCTTGAAGTCAGGTATTCGATTTCTATCAGATACTCCCTGTTATCAGTTTCATTTTTACTACTGTGAAGCTGACTGCTGCTTTGCGCATGCTTGCCGTCTTGCGCAGTTTCTTGAGAACTCTCGGAGTAAGAGGCCTCCAACAGTATCAGTTTTGGAAAATCAAGAGACAACGAAGATGCTTCAATCCCCAGTGGGCTTCGTGCTTCAGACTTATCGGCTGCAAGTTCACTTGTTGTTAGTACCTGTGGATGGGGTAACTCAATCTGTTGGCCATAGTGGAATCCAACAGCGACCGAAAAAAGCACCAGACAACCAAGCAAAACCCATTTATTAAAAGTGCTTGGCCGCGACTTTTTTGTTTGATGCGGCGGTGATTGCCTCACAACTCCTCCCTGATATAGTCTGCAAAATCGCCCTCGCTATCACACCCGATCAGCCTCAACGGGGTGTAGCCATAGCAATACAACTTCCCTGTGATCATTCCACTTGATCCATTAGCGCGACATCCTGTTGCGGGTTGTGCCGGGTGTCAAATACAACTTAGTGCTCTTGGGCTTGTGGCAGTTTGTCGCGATGGCGCTTCAAAACCAAAAGACCGAATCAACAGCCTATCAATTTTAAAGCACTAACGCGTCAATTTTTTATTCTCTAGCTAATTAAGATGCTCGAAGAGCTTCCTCTGAAATTCACATGGCCTAGCCAAAGGCATCGCCAATCAGTCGATTTGCGCTGTAGCCTCAATTTCGATCAAAAAATCGGGCAAGGCCAGCGATTGCACGCCAATCCATGTATTAGCAGCGGGCATGACGTCACCGTAGAATTCACCGATTGCCTGCCCAATTGGTTCCAGCAGTGCCGGATTGTTGTTAACCACATAGGTGCGTAATCGAACAATATCGCTCACCTGAGCACCGGCCTCTTCCAGGACCACTTTTAAATTTTGCAAAGCTTGCTTTGCTTGTGCACCAACATCTCCTTCGCCAACCAGGTTGTTATCTTTGTCCCAGGCAACCTGCCCCGAACAATGGATGGTGACCTTGCCATCAGACTTCACAGCATGCGAAAAGCCCATTGGAACCGATGCATACAGTGCAGCTGGATTTACGTTTTCTTTTTTCATGCTTCTAGCCTCATAGTCTTCCGTTTAAGTTGGCTTGTATTATGATCGCAAATGGTGCCAAATTATGTCACCAATAAGTGCTAGTCTTAATATTTATGAATACACGGTCTCGTCACGATGAGTTGCTGCGCCTGCTACGTAGGCGCGGATCCGCCACTGTTGCCTATTTGTCCGAATCCTTGAGCGTATCCAGGCGCACCATACTCCGGGATCTTGTGGATCTTCGAGAGCAAGGGTTTGTAATACGCACCACCTCAGGGCCAGGTGGCGGCATCTATCTTGACCCCGGGTCAGTGCTGGTATCTCCTAAACTAACGAGCTCCGAAGTGTTTGCTCTGCTTATCTCCGTTGCAGTGCTTAAAGAGACACAGGCCCTCCCATTTGCGTGTCTGGCTGATGCAGGTTTAAACAAAATAGAGCAAGCCTTGCCAAGGGATCGAGTTCTCGAGCTACGTGACATTCTTAGAAGCGTTTATATAGGCAGCCCCGATCCGGATGTTGAAGCTGCGATTGTTGATGAAATCGAAAGCTCGGTGCTGCCAGCGTTCGAGACTTGTTTTTTGAACTCTCAGCGAATGTGTTTCAGTTACACCGATCGCAAAGGCAAGAAGACGACGCGTGTGGCCGACCCTCATGCCATGCTTGTATTGTCACCAGCCTGGTACATGATTGGCTTTGACCCGACCAAGAAAGCATTTCGACATTTTAGAATGGATAGAATTGGGCGTGCCAGCGTACAAGAAGAGAGATTCCGCCGTCGGAACTTCACCGTTAATGAAGCGGAATGTCCTTTTTCCAACTATTTTTCCTAGATCAGATAGTCAATAAGAAATGGATGCGAGCATGCAGAATTTGAATCACCTTGCAGGTGCTTTTTCAGCTGAAGAGCTACCCGAAGGAATACGCTCGCGGATGTTAAACGGCGTAAACGGACTGGATATGCATATTCTCGAGTCCGGGTTCAACGACGCTGCCCGCCCCTGCCTGTTGTTACTGCATGGTTTTCCAGAACTTGCCTACAGCTGGCGGAAAGTTATGCCGGTACTCGCAGATCTCGGTTTTCATGTTGTAGCACCAGACCAGAGAGGTTATGGCCGCACTACCGGGTGGCAGGGAGAATACAGCGACGATATTTCACCCTTCAGTCTGAGCCGCATGGCTGGCGACATAGTGAGCCTGGTTAATGCGCTAGGATACCGCAAAGTTGCTGCGGTTATTGGTCATGATTTCGGATCGCCCGTCGCGGCAACCTGCGCCTTGATACGACCGGATGTTTTTCAGTCAGTGGTTTTAATGAGTGCACCGATCGCAGGCCCAGCAGCATTTCGCGAAGAAAATAGCGCTCAGCACGAATCAAAAGAGCTTGATTCAAATGACAAAGCTATAGGTATGGCTGATCTGCCACACGCACTTGCACAACTACCACGACCGCGTAAACACTACCAGTGGTATTACTCAGGTCCTGATGCCAATAGAGAAATGTTGCAAAGTGAAGGTGGTCTAGAGGTGTTCTTTCGCAATTACTACCATCACAAAAGCGCTGATTGGGAAGGCAACCAGATATTTCCATTAACGGCTCCAACAGCAGAGGAGCTAGCCAAACTGCCTACCTACTATGTCATGGATATGGAAAAAGGCATGGCAGAAACTGTGGCCGAACATGCTCCATCAGATTCAGTAACTGAACATTGCAATTGGCTAACTGCAACTGAGCTTAGCGTCTATGCACGCGAATACGCAAGGACAGGATTTCAAGGCGGGCTCCAATGCTACCGCTGCAATACATCGGGAAGAAATGCGACTGAGATGGCATTACTAAGAGGCATCAAGATTGTGATGCCCTCTTTGTTTATAGCAGGTGCCAGCGATTGGGGCGTACATCAGTTTCCAGGTGATTTGCATGCAATGCAAAACAAGCTCTGTACCAATTTCAAGGGTCTGCATCTCGTTGAAGGTGCAGGCCATTGGGTTCAACAGGAACAACCGGAAGAGGTCTGCAGGCTTGTTGCTGAATTTCTTTATTCTAATATGTCTTAAGTATTCAGAATAAGCGAGGTTTGGCACTCACTTTTCAAATGATATAGAACTTATAATTGATTCTGCATACTTTCATCACTTTGTTGATATCTGACAGAAGAACTTCATGGATTTAATCTACTCTCTAAGACGCCATGTAAAGGAGACTTTTCAATACATCAGCACTTACAGTTCTCTCTTGCCTGAAGCAGGAAAAGCGATTTTCGGCTTCAAAGTTGACATTATTTCTCTGCGCGGACAGATTCGTGGAACAGACGAAACTATTGAGATTCTGTACGCAGGCCGCCGATTAAACCTGCCCTACTTGAAAAAGACATTTTTTGCACCGGGTGAAGTACTGGAGTCCCACAGCCAAAGCGCAAATCTACTAACTTTTCGCCGCAGCATGAAGACGTCAGAGCCCGCTGCTGACGTTGTACTTATGGATATCGGATGGCCCTACCATGGCATCATTAACAAGCAGGGTGAATACCTCGAACTACCTGATTGGCTAAATATGGTAGTCCCGATTAATGATGATTGGGAAAGTATAGTAAAGAGGTTTCGTCGCACCACACGAAACAATGACCTTCGCCTTATACGCCGCAACCAATATCACTGCGAGGAGAGTAACGATCCCGAAATCATCAGAAATTTTTACGATGATTTCTATTTGCCCTTCGTCACTCATCGACATGGTGGTGACTTGATTTTGTCGACACGCAAACACATCGAAAAACGTGCGAAGCAAGGCACGATTCTACAAGTTGTTGGCGACAGTGGACCGGTCGCTGCAGGAGTGGTTTACCCGGAAAATGGCGTCTTGTACTTTCTTTGGACAGGAATGCCAGCTAGTTGTATCGAAAATCCACCCGAAGCAGCCATATCTGCGCTCAGTCTGTTCTGTCTTCGCTATGCCTTTGATCATTCGTTCGAATCAGTAGACTTCACGGGGACTCGAGCATTACCTAAGGATGGCGTTTTTCAATCAAAACGCAAATGGGGTGCGATTGTAGAGGATTCGTTTAGCCCTAGCTCCATTCTATTCAAACCAGCGGCTAACAATATGAAAGCAGCTGTGTTTTGCGAGCAGTTTCCGCTGGTTGCACGTAGGGGCAATGATCTTGAGTTGGTGGTCTGCGTGCGTGTGCCTAACTTTGACGACTCAGAATGTGAGCGTGTTCTATCACGATTTTTTTGCGAAGGTATTGGGCAGGTAACCGTGGTTCATCTGTCAGAACAGTGCCAGGACGCCAATCTAAACGCCAGGAGCAAACATCCGAATGTCAGGGTTATCAGTAGCGATCTTGCGCGTTTTACAAGGTTCTATAGGCGTGATTTCATCTCTGACAACGAACAACGCCCCGGTACCTAAGCTTCGCAAAACCAGCTCAATGCCAAACGTTGCTAACGACGAAGATGATAAGCAGCAAAGACACTCGCGCAAATTGTTACACATGCCAGAAACACAAACCCATGCGCTTTAGCGAGCCCGGTTAGAAAAATAACTAAAGCACTTGAGGTCAATACAAGGCTATGCCAAAGGCCGGCAGCCTGAGCCTGAAGCGAGGCAGGCATGTGCAATTGTATCGAGGTAAAAGCCAATAACGCTGTGGCACTTGCAACCGATGTTGCTGCTACTGCACCGATAGTCAAAGCAATCCAGCCACCATAGTATGTACCGATTACCAGAATGATACTTAGAACAGCACCTGTTAAAACAAGCGTGACATCCAGGTTTACTTTTCCATGGATTGCCTGCGCAACAACGTAGGCAATCACACTACCAACCACAACATATACCAGTGCGTCTGAAAGTGCTGTCGGTGACAATTCAGAAGCACGCAGTTCGATAGGCAGAAGAACTTCGCCAATACCCTCAGATACGGTAATCAATGCAGCAGTGATGAGAATAGAACCTAGTCCTATCGATTTATTATCCAGTCGGTCCATCACTGAGCGAGTTAGCACCATCAAGTGCTTAACGCTTGATCTTTCATAGTTCGGCAACACGCGATCACGCGGAAAAGATGCGAATGTTACGCCGAAACTTAAGGTAACCAGCAGCATACTTATGGCAATCGCTGTAGCGGATTCCGACGCTTCGGACAGAAACCCGCCCCATGTTAATCCGATGACACTTCCCAATACAACTGCAATGCCGTTAGCAGCGTTAAACGATGCAAGCTTTCGTTTTGAAAGGCGGATCAATGCTGGTGCCCGGGATACATCTGCAGTCTGAGAAGGCCCCATTGATCCGTAGACAAAAACGGCCAGCAACGCAAGAACCCATAGCGTCATTAGATCTGCCGCCAGCAATGTATAACAGGCTGCGGCACCAACCACAGCCAGTGCTTTTGATACCAGCAAAAGTCGCCTCGCACCAAACCTTGCCACGGCTACGCCGGAAAAAATGACACCGGCATTTAGCGGAACATATATGCACAGTACCAGCAACGTAACCCCAAGCTCTGATGCACCTTGAGCAAGAACCCACCAAAGCATAGTCAGATAGACCATGGTCCCGGCGATGGAATTGAAAAAATCGCTGACCATAATTCCAATCAGCGCGCTATCCCCTGGCTTGAACCAGACTTTGGAGGCTTTATTTGCTTGGACGAACTTACCGCCCGATCCTGTCATGAGATCACTTTGAGGCGTTGCTTCACGATCTTGGCCAAGGTTTCAGCCAGCGCTTGGGGCTGTTCAAGTAGGATCGCATGCCCAGCTAGTTTTATTGTTTCATTAGCAACGCATCGTATAACTTCCGTTGTCATACGCTCTGCAGTAGCGCGATCGAGCACCCCGGAATATTCACCTCTAACAATAGCTACCGGACTCATCGCCTCACCCAGCAACTGCCAGGCATCCGCTCTAAGCGCCGACGTCACCAGTGTTTTCAATTCCGGATCAAGCGAGACACTGATACGCTTTGAGCTTGGTCTAGGATGCGCCATAATCTGAGCATATATAACTTCTGTAAGCGCTGCCAAATCAGCCAATGGGAGCCGATCCTTAACAACATTTATCAATTCATCAGCGCTATTGGCACCGGTGATCAAAGTATCTATATGATCAGCTACGCTCATCTGTGAGTCGGAGGGCTCACCGGTAACTGCATCCGGGCTCATGTCAATCAGCACCGTCAGCAGCGGTGCCACTTCGCCGTCTGCAGCGATCTCCAGTGCAATCCTTGCTCCCAGCGAATGCCCGATCAGGATCGGACGATCTATTTCGTTTTCCAACAGTACTTTGGTGACTGCTGATGCCATGGCCGTAGCAGTGTATTCATCTGGCTCAAGCCAGTCGGAGCCCCCATGCCCGGGTAAATCAAAAGCCACTGCCTCAAATTCCCTGCCACCGGGCCACTCCTTTAGAATCGGTAACCAGATGTCAGCGCTGTCTCCCAGGCCGTGCAAAAAAACCACGGTATTACTGCCCGGACTGTTACTGTTCGCATGCCATCGCTGCTCTCTCAAGTGCAAAGCAAATGGCTTGTTTTGTTGGGTGGTCATTGGCTTGTAGACGTCTGATCGCTGGTACTGACAAGGTCAGCTAACGAAGTATGTGGAGAGTTGGCGAGCGCGGAAACAAAGTGAGTAAAGCTACTGGCCAGTCCATGAGCCGACTCAGAGTCGAATAGTTGGCGGGCATAAGACAGTGTGCCTTCAAGCCCAAATTCAGACTTTGTTAATTCAATGCTTAGATCAAAGCCCGACACAGGTGCCGGTACTATTGGAGAACCATCAAACGCCGAAAATTCAATCTCAGGCAAACGAACGTGTTCGATGTTCGGCACGTCATCAAAGAGCACCAGTTTCACCTGAGCTAACGGTGCATATCGATCTGACGGCGCCTGCTCAAGGGTGTTTACGACTGTATCAAAAGGCACTGACTGATGTTCAAAGGCCGCAAGTGTGATATCACTCGTAACTCGTAGTTGCTCAACAAAGTTGTGCTCGTAGTTCACCGTCTGGCGCAGAGCTAAAGTATTTTCAAGAGGTCCGGCCATTGCCTTAAGAACGGCCTTCGTGCGACCAGGCACATCGGTAGCTAATACGACGTCATGCGCTACACCCAGTGTTGTGAGGAATATTGCTAGCGCGCTCTGAACAGCAACGAAAAGTGTTGTCCCCTCAGTACGTGCCAATACATTCAGAGTTTGCACAGTAGTAGGTTGAATCCTTAGTTTCACTCGACCATGCCGATAGTCCATTCTTTCTGGACGTGGTCGATCAGTCGGTAACGCGATGGCCGAAGGTCCACCCGAAAGAGTTTCACGCCACCATTGCACATCCGAATGTTCAGCATCGAAAACAGCTCTTTCCCAGGCGGCGTAATCAGCGTACTGCAACTCCAGTCTTGGAAGCTCGGGACTACGTTCTTCGATTTGTGCAGTGTAGAACTCTGCTAATTCGTGCAACAACAACCCAAACGTCCATCGATCGAGCACCGCCAGATGAGCGGAGAATGTTAAGACGTGATTATTCTCAGAAACCCTTATCAATTGCGTACAAAACAAGTTTCCTTTTTCCAGATCATAGGAACGCTTGGTAAACGCATTTACTCGATTCTTTATCGCTACTGCATCCTCACCTATAGCGTCATCTATCTCTAATAGAAATCCTGCTGAATGAGCGCTCGATGCAACTTTGAGCTCAGGCACATTCGAGTTTGCAGTGGTGGTTACAATATGACTGCGAAGAATTTCGTGACGGTTCACTATAGCCAACAAGGCCTCATTGAGCGCTATCGGGTCCAAAGTACCGCTTAATGTGAGTGCTGCAGAAATTTTCTGGTCTGAACTGACCGCCGGTGAAAGCTCATAGGTTCGCCAACAACCTCTTTGCGTGTTTGATAACTGGAGAGACTGATCGCGATCAACCGGTTGTAGCGGCTTACCTCCTGCATCACCACCCTCTTCAATAAGAGTGTTTAGCGCCTCAGCGAATTCGGCAACATCATTGCTTTCGAATAGAATCCTGATCGGTACTGTGATACCAACCTCTGCTTCGAGCCGCGCTACCAGTCTTACCGCCAATAGCGAGTGACCACCCAACGCAAAGAAACTGTCGTGACGACCTACCTGCTCTATTTCCAACAGCTCGGCGATAGCATTTGCGATACGTTGTTCTTGCACACCTTGCGGTGCCACATACTCCGCCTGCGCTATCGTTGCATCCACCTGGGGTAAGGCTCGACGATCCGCTTTACCCGAAGGCGTTAGTGGAATGTGTGAAAGGGCCACAAATGCATGGGGAACCATGTGCTCGGGCAAGCTGCTTTGCAGCGCAGCCCGTAACCCGTGCAAGTCGATCAATCCCTCAAGATCCAGCACCACCGGGTCATCGCTTGTATTGCTTGTATTGCTTGTATTGCTTGTATTGCTTGTATTGCTTGTATTGCTTGTATTGCTTGTATCTGTTTCTGTTTCTGTTTCTGTTTCTGTTTCTGTTTCTGTTTCTGTTTCTGTTTCTGTTTCTATCAATGACCGCTGTGCATCGGGTACCAGGTAAGCCAGCAGCTGAACCTGTCCATCGGCATCTTCCGCAGCACTCACCACCGCCTGTGCTATGCCCTCTTGTGAACTAAGCGACGCCTCGATCTCTCCAAGCTCTACTCGCATTCC
>JBGCEO010000140.1:0-26998 GCA_045106475.1 Granulosicoccus sp. | reverse complement strand
CAATGATCCGCCAACCCACACTCGCACCATTCCAAGTTCAGGATAGGTATACCCTGACTGGCAGCCTAAAAAACCCTGATAGAATTCAAGCGCTTTTTTCCTATCGTCTACAAGGAATACGACGTGATCGAGCCCGACGAGAGTAAAGGGTATGCTCACAACTACCTTCCTTATGGTTGAGTTATTTCAGACAGCAAGGCCATGATTATACCCTTTAAGCAGTGTAGTATTTTCTCACTCAAGCTCAAAAATGTATGAGGACGGAAGGTTTCAGCCTCAACAGACTTTACTAAACTATAAGTTTTGCCGCATTGAACATAGAGGGTGTTCATAGGGTCATATAACCCGGTTTGCACCATGCCCGCTTTGAGTGTCTTTTACTAAAGCTTAACTGGAGTATTTCTCACTCTTCTGTAAGCGGGCAATAATCGGCATCTAGCGTTTCCAGCAAGGCTATCCCAAACTCTAACGCAGCATTCAACAATCAGGCTGTAATGACCAATACCACGATCACTGAGTCATCAAGCAACGTTTGCTCATCGGCTGCGAATTTTTCTGCGATTAAATACCCAGATGAGTACCAAAAGGGCCAGCACATAAGGCAAAGCTTCAGTAAATTGCTGAGGTAATCCTAGTCCTTGCATTCGAAAACCAAACGCATCTACTAAACCGAAAAGAATAGCGGTAGGGAATACCCACGGCAGCCGGGCGCTGCACATCATGACAATCACTAAGGCAATCCACCCACGGCCCGCACTCATACTTTCAGTAAACAGGGTTACGTTGGAGATAGACAATTGTGCGCCTCCCAGGGCGCACAACACACCGCAAGTGACAAGAGCGCCGGTTTTTATGTGTTTAGGCGATACACCTACACTACGAAGCGCCGAAGAATTTTGTCCGGCTGCTCTGACTCTTAAACCGCTGCGATGGTTGTAAAGGAAAAAATGAACCGCGAAGACCAATATAACTGACAGCCAGACCAGTATGGATTGGTCTGAAATCAAATCGCCAATTATCGGAATATCTGCAATCGGTCCAAGATTTATTTTCGGGATTTCAACAATACGTGGGTCATCAAACTGACCAGATACACCGAATAGACTGCGAAGCATGAACGCGGTAAGCCCAAGAGCCAGCACGTTGAAACCTATACTGACTATGATATCGTCTCCACCACGTTGCACTCCAAAAAAAGAAAACGTTAGACCAGAGGCTATTCCCGCGATTACAGCCAAGGCAAGCCCACCCACCCAAGACCCGGTGTAGTAAGTGCCGACAACAGCAGCAAAAGCGCCAACGAGCATCATGCCTTCCAGGGCGATGTTGAAAATGCTGGCACGTTCGCACAGAACGCTTCCGATTGCGGCAAGAAGAACTGGTGTAAAAAAACGGGGAATAGATTCAATCAGCGCGCTATCAATAAACACGGCCCTAGTGCTCCTTGTCGCCACTGCCGGATAGCATTTTGCCACCTAAGCCGGCGAGATAAAGCACAATTATTGCTTGAATTATTTGCCCGACTTCACGCGGAATATCTGCTGATCTTTCCATCCCTACCGCACCGGTTGCGAGTACAGCAAAAAAGAAAGCTGAGATCGGCGTAACAGCTGGAATTATCGCAGCGAGTAAAACTACCGCTATGCCCGTCCATGCGTAAAGTGGGATCGTTAGCATCCCATCGATGTAACGCTGGTTTAGACCAAAGACTGCCGTGAAACCAGTCATACCAGCGATCATGCCGCTGATCATAAGCGTTCGATAATACAATTTTTTGGTTGGGTATCCGGAAGAACGTGCAAAGCCAAAACTGTAACCCTGCATACGAATTCGATAACCGAAGACTGAGGTTCGTTCGAGAACAATAACCAGAACAGCTACCACACCCACAAGCAAAATCCCGTAGTCGAGAATGGTTCCTGAAAAACGGGGCAACCGAGCCTCTGCCATAATTTTGTAGGATTGAGTTGCTCCGCTGGCTACATCGCGAAATGGATGTGAAACTAGATAAGAGGCGATATAAGAAGCGGGATAGTTAAGCAGCAGAGTGCCAATCAACAAAGGAACATTTGTAACGCGATCCAGTACACCCGCCAACATTGCCCAGGCAGCGCCTGCTGCCATAGCGGCAACCAGAGCTGTAACTGCCACGATCAAGGGTGGAGCAGGAAGATATACGCCAACAAGCGCTGCGGCGACACCGCCTAGTACCAATTGTCCCTCACAGCCGATATTGAGCAGCCCTGCGCGGAAAGAAACCAAAACCGCCATTGCTACTCCAAGCAGAATCGAAAATCGGCTTAGAGTTGTATATAGATTGAAATTGTTGCGACCACCGAAGGCCCCGTTCACGAACGCCTGAACAACCTCACGGGTTTGTGGTAGCGCATACAACAACAAAACGCTTGCGAATATTAAGAGAAGCGGTGTGAGAATCGGGTGTGTTTTTATACCTTTCATTCAGCGATCTTCACCTCACCTTACCCGACATGGCAGCTCCGACAGTGAAAGCATCCAATTCTCGGCGCTCAAATACAGCGTTCAACCTACCCTCGAACATAACGCCTACGCGATCGCTTAAATCAAAAAGTTCCTCCAGATCATTGCTTATTAACAATACAGCGACTCCTTTGGCTGTCAAATCCAGGATCTGCCGATGGATAAATGCAATTGCACCTACATCGACACCCCAGCATGGGTTCTCGACGATGAGAAGCTTAGGATTGGCTGATAATTCACGAGCAACAATGACCTTTTGCTGATTACCGCCTGACAAGTTGCCTACACGCTGAGAGGTGCTGGGCGTGCGTATATCGAAATTCTCTACAAGATCACGAGCATATTGCCGAATTTTCCCACGTCTCAGAAATCCTGAAACAGAGAAGCCAGGTTGACCTTCACGCCCCGATAGAAGGTTTTCCGCTATCGATCCCTTATTTGCCAACCCCAAAGCCATCCGATCCTCCGCCATGTATCCCAGGCCAATTTTCCGTCTTTCGGAGACGGTCAGCCCAGTGATATCTTTGTTGTCGTAGATAATCTCACCGTGGGTGTTTGGGTGAAGTCCAATGACGGCGTTCACCAATTCTTTCTGCCCATTGCCGGTAACACCCGCTACGCCGAAAATCTCGCCAGCGTTGACGTCGAATGAAACATCACTAAGCAGTGGTGTTTCTGACCCGCCCTGCACGGTCACCGACCTTAAAGAAACTACTGTTTCAGGTTTTACGTGACTGTACTTTTCGGTGGTTTCAATTTGACGCCCTACCATCAGTTCAGCCAGCTCAGTCTGATTGGTCTCAGCAGTATTCCGTTCTGCAACCATCTCTCCTTGACGCATCACCAGGACGCGTTCGGAGTTTTCCATGACCTCATCCAGCTTGTGAGTTATTAAAACGACGGATTTCCCTTGATCGCGAAGCCTTCCTAACATGGAATAGAGAGACAGACTCTCCTGTGGTGTCAAAACGGCAGTGGGTTCATCCAGAATAACTATCGATGCACCTCGATATAGCATCTTTACTATTTCAAGTTGTTGACGAGCATCTACTGGCAGGTCTGATACCTTCTTGTCTAGATTGAGCGAAAAGTCAAAATCTTCAATAAGTTTCGAGATCGCTTTGCGACGCTTTCCAAACGGAACAAACCCTAACCTGTTTGCATCTTCCTGTCCTACCAGAACGTTCTCCAGAACGGTAAGGTCGGGATACAGTTTGAAATGCTGATGGATCATACCGAAACCAGCATTGATTGCATCGCGTGCTGATTTCAATTTTTGCTGTGTGCCACCAATTTCGATATGACCCGCATCAGGTTCCAACAAACCAAAAAGTACACTCATGGCTGTGGTCTTGCCAGCACCGTTCTCACCAACAATCGCTAGAAACTCACCCTTGCGAACCTCAAATGAGACGTTCGAAAGGGCTCTCAAATTTCCGAATGACTTACAAATCCCTATTAGCCGGCACACTGGCGGCTGATCTGTTTCGTTGATCGTCATCTTACGATTTGTGGTGCGTTGATCCCCGCTATTTTCCAGTGAGAGGATCAACAATAACAATTTCACCAGCAATTATTTGTTTAGCAATCTCGCGGATTTTTTTAATAGTTTCAGGTTGATCAGCTACGATGCAGCCACTGGCAGCAAGGTCCGCGTCAGAACTCAGGACTAGCCCACCTACACCATCCTCGGCTAGACCGTATGATGCAAAACTTTTTTTAGCCCCACCAACAATAGCATCTACCGATTGTTGAATTGCACGATCAACTCGCTTGAGCGCAGAATCATACATCGCCCCCTCGGCCAAGGGGCAGTGGTTTGAATCAACCCCCATGATCTGGAAGCCAGCGTCAGCAGCAGCCTCATAAATTCCAAAGTTTCCTCCAGCAGCAACGGCATAGATAACGTCGGCACCGATAGCGTTGAGCGCTAGCGCCTGCTCTTTCGCCCGAACTGGATCAGAGAATGGATTTTGCCCCCCTACCCAACGGACCTCGACCTGGATATCCGGATTTATGTGCTTTGCACCTTCTGTAAAGCCGTCTGTAAATCGGTGCATAAACGGTATATCCACCGGCCCTACAGCGCCCAGTTTTCCTGCTTTAGTGCTTAAAGCCGCCATTGCTCCCATTAGAAAAGATGCTTCGTGCTCACGAAACACAGCGCAATGTAAATTATCAGGCCGGTCACCTTGCGGGCACGCATCGACAAGCAAAAACTGTACATCCGGTGCGGTTGCAGCTACTTCTGTTACGGCATCAGTAGCAGAAAAACTCAGAGCTACAACAATATCAGCGCCTTCGTTGGCAGCTGCGTAGACGTTTTCAAGAATCGCTTGAGAGGTATCACTTTCGATAATGCTGGCACTCGCCCCAATGGATTTGGCTGCCATCTCTGTTCCATCGCGTCCCATCACTAGAAAAGGGTTGTTCCCGATAGGGTTGGGTGTCACATAGATAATTGATTTTTCTGTTGCAAGGACCTGTGAGGCAAGCCCCGAAAAGACCATCCCCACTGCCACAATGCTGGTTGTTAGTAAATGTTTGATATTGATTCTCCTTGTTTGATTTGATTTTGTTAACTACTGAGCTGCGACAGCCGACGCGAAGAGTTCTGAAAATTTTTGGTAATCCACACCTGTCGCTACGTCCAACGTCTGCTTTTTGGATGCGGTTGGACGTCGATCAGGGATCATTTGCCCACGCGTAATCGTCCCCGTACATTCAATATCAGCCGAAAGAGTCTCGTATTTCGCCAATTCCGGAAGCTCTGCGAGCGCAACCGCCAGTGGGTCGTGAAGTCCGCAATAATCTGTGTTTGGGTAAAACCCCTTGTAGGCTGACAGATAGAACCGGGACGCTTCCATTGCAGCCTTAGCGGCTGGGCCCCCGTTCGCAGATATCGCATTTATATCGGCCTCTCTGAGCTTTGCGTTCATGGTCACATCCATACCAACGGCTACTAGATTTGCGCCTGAATGCAACAATATGCGCGCAGCTTCAGGATCATTGTGGAAATTAGCATCAGCCATAGGAGACGCAATGCCGCCAATACCGGGATGCATCAGCGTGCTTCCCATCATTACTATTTTTCGGAATTTAGTTGCAATGTCAGGTGCCTTCATAATGGCTTGCGCAATGTTGGTCATCGGACTAACCGCTAGCACGGTAATCTCTCCAGGGTATTTGTTTGCCATTTCGATCAGAAGATCTGGACCCCAGGTATCAATGGCCCGGGTGGTAGGGGCAGGCATATCGAAACCACCGAAGCCGTTTTCGCCATGGACATGGGGAGCACCGCCATTGTAAGGCTGCGTTAAGGGACGTGAGACACCTCGTGCGACAGGAATATCAGACCTTCCTGCAAGTTCCAATAGCTGCAAGCTGTTCCGGGTTGCCGTATCAACGTCGGTGTTACCATAAATCGTGGTAAGTGCTTCTAGCTGAATGTTATCGCGCCCCAGCGCGTAAAGAATGGCCAGTGCATCATCCACGCCAGTATCAACGTCCAGAACAATCCGAAGCTTCTCAGACACTCAAATCTCCTCTATTAGAATTAGTTTCAATTTTGAAATTGAGGCTACTTGTAATTATCTCCCAATTCAATGATGCCCGCATCAACGAGCGAATAGATGCTGGGCCATAAGATGCTGGGCCATAACCCGGTGCAAGCATCGCTGCTGATCGTCCCGTGGAATGATATCCCGGATGGGACTCTTTCTCGATTAGCAGAACATTTACTTCGCCAGCATGTTCTGCTGCTGCGGATACGCCAGCGATTCCTGTACCGATTACGGCAACATCATGAATTTGTCCGAGCATGTCCACATGAACTATCAGTAGAGAAATATGCCGTTAGCGCTATACAGCAGTGAAACCGCCGTCCAGCATGATGGTATCCCCGTTAACCATATCGGACGCTGCAGACGCGAGATAGAGGACTAAATCAGCAACTTCCACTGGCTTCCCAAATCGTCCCGCAGGTATTTTCGCTTTCATCGGATCTCCCTTGGCAGGCTCTCCCCAAACCTGCTCACCCATTGGTGTCAAAATTACCGTCGGACAAACCGCGTTGCATTGAATGTTGTGTTTCGCCCACTCGCACGTTATGGATTTAGTGAGTGCGTTTAACCCATTCTTGGAGCTTGCGTAGGCACAATGATCATCAAGTGCGACGACACCGGTTTGTGACGAAATATTGATGATCTTGCCGCGTTGCTGTTCGATCATCTTAGGACCCAATGCCTGTGCAAATAAGAATGCTGCTCTTAAATTGACGGCGAAAATGCTGTCCCAGTCCTCAACTGTGGTGTCTAGGATAGGCTTCGTTATAGCTATACCAGCGTTGTTCACCAGGATATCGATAACGCCATGGTGAGCTAACGCTTGCTTCGCCGCCTCACGCGGGCCTTCGATGGTTGAAAGATCGGCCTCGAGTGTTAAACATTGACGGCCTGCATTAGAGACGGATGCTTGAACAGCAGCTAATCCGTCGGCGTCGCGAGCTACTGCGACAATATCTGCACCAGCATCAGCCAATACTGCACAGATTTCTAAACCAATACCTTTGGATGCGCCGGTTACAAGTGCCGTACGTTTATTGAGTGAAAAACGCTCGACAAATTTCGACATGTCAGACTCCAAAGTAAAGCATCAGGGTTAGTGATTGAGAAACTGGAACAATTTTGTGCGAATTGCTTTAGGCATATGTAATCCGCTTTTCACATCGTCTAACGCGTGTTTAATTTTGACCAGAGAACGCTATGACAAAGTGAAAATGACTAACGGTTTACTATCCTACCATCTTTGGTTTTGAATAACGATTTGAGTGCTACACATTAAAACTCATTCTCATCCAAGCTGTAGCCACAATTTACGTATGGATCAACACCTCTGCCTGCTAGGAAGCTCTCTACAATAGCAAGTTTAGCCGGATTGGAACTTAGGCTGACCACACAAGTACCATCTTCATATCCGATTAACGCTGTGTAGTCAGGATAAACAAAAAAAGTGCTAGCTATATCGTTATTAACTACCTGTTCAAGCACCAAGCCCTCATCGTTGTAGGACAATTCGGTTGTAGTGGTGCCATCTGAATCAGTTTCGACCACACGGCTTACCTTACCGTTCTCTCCATAGTTTATAACGACATTCGACACAAATAATTCATCGTTACGCGAAATACTGGTTGGCCTGTTATCACTATCATAGTTAATCGTCACAGCAACGTTATCGACAAACCCCACTGCACCACAGTTATGTTCCTCGGTAAATCCATCAAAGCGCTGATTGCTGTAATTTAAGTCTAGCGAGTAATCTCCAACAATCGATACAATTGACGACACCTGGCTTCCAGAATAATTTAGAGAAAATGATGGTGTAGAGTCAGCACCGATAATACCATCACAATCGTAAAAATAATCGTCACCTGTTGATCCTATAAGTTGAGCTTGACCGTTGTATTGATAGCTGTGTTCTCCATCCCAAGATCTAGATGAGAGCGTTAGCAAACCATCTGTGTAAGTGTGCACATCTTGAGAGCCAGAGGTATATGACTTGCTGACCAACACCCCATTTTGATATGCGTAGGTAATGACTCGATTTCGGAAGGGTTCGCTAGGATGTTCAACTATTCTCGAAACCACTCGGTTAAGCGAGTCATAGTTAATCGCCGTCAAAACCTTCTGCGGAGTCTTGCTATTTGCTCTCGCCATAACAGGGCCAACTTTTGTAATTCAACGAGTTAGATGCTTTGAAAAGCTCAAATAGGCAAGCATGCTGTGCATAACTGCAATTGCAGTTGACTCGAATTTGGAGCGAGTTTTTTAAACTCCTATAGGTGGAATAACAAATATATAATTCAGTCTAATTACGCGTTTCAACTATCCGGCCACTGTCACTTTGCAACAAATTATAATTAACCATTAGATAATTAGCAGGGATTCGCTTGCGCCTGTCTCCGTCATCACTCAGCAAAAGCAGTTTTTTCTGCCCGTTAACCATGCTTGTGGTAATACCCTCCGTACGTTTTAAATTATCTACACCAGCGATTTTTATCCTTATCGGATCTGTTTTTTCGTTACCCGACCAAAACCACAATTTAAATCGTTTTTCTTTTTTGGTTCCTTCTCGTTGAGTCACGATCAAGTAACCATCAAGATAGTGATCGTAGACGATGTCCCGAATTCCACCACGATCGAGATCAAGCAATATAGGTTTTTTATTGAAAACAAAAGGCTCATTGTTTTCAAGTGCTGAAACCGGATTGCTAATGGAAATTATTACAGACTTACCGTCAACCACGGGTTCTCTAAAACCAAGCCACAAATTATGTCCATGAGAATCAAACGACAATCCTTCAATGCTTAGTGCGTTACCTGTTCCGAGTATTCGCTCTTTTGCTGCATACTTTAAAATTGGAAATTCTGCCACAAGACTCTGACGTAAATCACGTCTTACAATAGGCTTGGAAAGGCGATTATTTTCTAGTGTTGATCGAATAATTTTTTCCCGGCTCTTCGATCGTTTCCCACGACTATCGCGCGAATGAGAGGTTATTGCGTAAATTCCACCAGCTGGCCCTATTACAACACCTTCTAGATCGTTTAATTTAGTGCCAGCCGAGCCTGTAAAAGTCGAAAAGCTGACTCTTTCTACTGAAAATTTGGAGCCAACGCTATTTGACTTTAGCACTGAAATTGGCCACTCCGCTTCATCCTCAATCACCAGTACTCGCCCGTCTGGTAACGACACTGCACCTGAAGGTTCGTATACCCCATCTAATTTACAAAAAAACTGACAATAATCTGCAGCATGTAAAAAGCTAAGAGAACTTAGTAAAAATACAATAGTGGCACTACAAATATAAATGCGTTTCATTTGTATGCACCTTAAAAAAAATACGCAATACTTGCTTTTGCGATAAACGCACTGTTTTCGACATCGTCGAAAGCTTCTCCTGGCCGAAAATAACCCAAGGTAAATTCCGCTTCCATGTTTCTTCCGTTTTCAAGCCCGATAATGATATCCAGTGCATCACCAATATCCTCATCTACCCCGTTTGGATCAGTATCAAAATCAGTATTCCGCAGCTCATCTAGTGGGTGATCTTGATGGTATCGATGATAAATCAGATCAATTGAAGCTCGGGGAATTGGTCGAAATCCTATGCCAGCAGTTAAGATGTGTAAATTGCTAAGTTCTGGATCTAGTACTTCACCGTAATACTTAAACTTAGCTACGCCACCAAATTTGGTGGTGTTACGTTGCAACCCAGATTGACGGAAATCCGTATCCTCATCGCCACTTCCTTGGCCGAGCGCGTAAGCAAAGGTGAGATAAGGCTTTAGTGTCCAGTTGAGATCATAGCTTATGCCAATATCGAGGCCTTGCCCACTAATTTTTTCATCATCATCTTCTCCCCGCGCCCAAGCAACAATGGCCCAATACTCTAGATGTTTGTCCAGTAGTTTGCCCTCAGCACTCATACCAAAAATATCCGGACTGTCGTTATCATCTGAACTATCTCTGCGAGAAATCGCATGGACAGATAGATCCAGATTAATATCGTCAAAAGGCTTATGCCTCGCAAATACAATCACATTGCTAACTGGGTCTTTATCATCGTGATTGAGTAGGTCGGATCCAAACCACTCCTCGCGATTTAACGACAGTCCATACTCTGTGCCCAAATCACGATGTTCAAATGTGATGTTGAATCCGTCCACGCTTTGGTCATACAGCCAAGCTCGAGAGTCGTCGATACTAAATCGCCCAAGAGTAATATCGACATTCTTGATACGTTCACTATCCATCAAATCAGATGCTTTAAAGTATAGCTCATCCAACTCTAAAAACGTTTCGTAGGATCTATCATATTCGACGTTTTCGATTTCTAACTCGCGACCATATTTTAATTCAAGATGTGTCAAATACCTATCGTTGGGTTCATAGGTAAGCATAAATTTTGCACTGCCTACTAATTTTATTTCATCTTCGTTATCAGTGCTCTGAAGATTCACATTTGCGTCTTGGGAATATTCCAGTTCTACCTCACCTCCATATTTTAAGGCATCCCATGAACTTGTATCATCTGCAAAACCGGGTATTGATACCAACAGAAATAACGATATTAGGTTTAGTTTAGTCAATATGCGATTCATTTTATGCATCCCGTTTACTACACAAGTGGGTAAACGGTTCGGTAGATAATAACCAACAATAACGACGCTACACTGATCACCAAGCCTATGATAAAAGAATTATATGAAATGTAGAGTCGAGAGAATTTCTTATTTGCCATGCATCCTAATTCGTATATATGCTCGGTCATACTGGTATAAACACGACCGTTTTCCTGCATCATTTCTTTCATAGCGACATCAAATTCTGGTGCAGACAAAGTCGCAAATTGATCGAATATTAGTAGCTGCGCATTTCCTGTTCGGAAGTCTTCTAGTGTTTTTTTTGTCCGATTCATGTCAGGACGGGCAGCTAATACTGCGAATACAATAGCTATGGTGCAGGTCAACAGAAACAAAGCCACGGGGACGAGTAACAATGTATCAGAAGTGAGAAAATACGCTCCTGACAATAACAACATCGACACCAATAGGCCATTTAGCGAGATCATAATATTTGCTTTGGTTGCAGCTAAAGCGATCATATCCAGCTGCGCGCGATAGCTGTTCCTATACATTGATTCAATCCCCCGAGCACTGCCTATTTTGACCGATTCGAGAACGGCTTGCTTTTTTTCAATTTTCACTGATTCGAGTTTCTTAGATCCTTTTTGAGATTTAGCCATGATCATGTTCCTTTGTTGCTAGATACGATTGAACTTCATCGTCATCGATACTTGTTTCATGTGTTGTATAAGTAGCCGGAACCGCTGTGTGCGAATCAATCGCTTTAAAAGAATCGGTGCCGAATTTACGATAGCTACCGTCAGAGTGCATTCGCCAGGAATTGACGCCATCATTCAGTTGCTCATGTAGTACTTTGGCCAATTTTGTTCTGGCGTCGGAATCCTTAACCGGAACAAGCAGTTCTACACGGCGTTCTAAATTTCGGGTCATAAGATCGGCCGAACCGATGTAATACTCTTCATTGCCTGCATTGTGGAAGTGATAAATTCGTGCATGTTCGAGAAAGCGCCCTACCACGCTCACGACGTGGATGTTTTCCGAAATTGTTTTTAAGCCTGGACGCAATCGGCAGATGTCGCGTACAACCAGCTCAACGGTTACACCCGATTGTGAAGCGCGATACAGAGCTTCCGTAATGTCCGGATCTTCCAGTGCATTGGTTTTTAAGCGTATTAACCCTGGTAAGCTGGATGAACAGTGCTTTATTTCGCGTTCTATCTTGGCTATTAAAGCTGCCTTAATCATCATTGGGGCTACCAGTATTTCTTGGTACAGGCGTTCCGGGTGGCAACCCGTAGTCAAGAAATTAAACAGTTGTGCAATATCCTGGGTTAATGCCGTATCACAGGTAAGCAGGCCAAAATCGCTATATAACCGGGACGTTCCTACATTGTAATTACCCGTCCCAATATGTGCGTATTGGCGAAAACGGATTCCTTCACGTCTGACCACAAGAATAGTTTTGCAGTGTGTTTTTAAATTTGCTATTCCGTAACTGACATGAACACCAGCCTGTTCCAATAGAGAGGCCCACTTAATATTGGCAGCCTCGTCGAATCGAGCCTTTAGCTCAACTACCACTGCGACCTGTATTCCACGATTCGTAGCATCTATCAGGTATTGGAGAATCTTCGTATCTTCGGAGGTGCGATAAAGTGTCATTTTAATAGCTGCGACTTGACTATCAGCGCTAGCTTGCCTAACAAAGTGTTCTACCGAGCTAGAAAACGATTCGTAGGGATGTTGCAGAAGAATCGTCGTATTATCACGTATTGATCGAAAGACCGATTCGTATTTGTCGAGCTTGGCATTGTTTTTGGGGTAATGTGGTTTATCACGCAAGTCAGGAAGTGCCAACGTCGCGATCTGCATAAGGTCTGACATCCTCACCAGTATTGCGCTTTCGAACACGTCTTTCTCATTATTCAACCCAAGTTGATCAGCTAAAAAATGTCGTCTTTTAGGATCCATTTGTGCCTCTACTTGTAGTCTAACAACCGGTGCAAATTTTCGGTTATGTAGTGCACTTTCAATGAACTCCACCATGTCTTCTGCACCGGAGTAGTCATGCTCTGTTATCGCGTTGCGTGTAATTCTAAATACATCGCTCGAAACAATATTTGCCTGTGGGAAGAGCATCGATAAATTCTGAATTATTAGATCTTCTAGGGCTACGAATCGATTACTAGCTCCGACTTTCAAGAAACGAGAGCTGCCGGTGGGAATTTTGACTCTCGCATGTACTAGCTGTGAATCATGTTGACGCGTCATGGTTACTAACAGATTCAAAGAGAGATTGGAAATGAATGGGAATGGGTGAGAACGATCAATAACTAATGGTGTGATTAGGGGTAGTATTTCCGACGTAAAATGGTCGGTTAATTTTAATTGTTCGTGGGGTTTAAGATCAGCGTACCGACACAACTTAACCCCATGAACACTCAGAGATGCAAGTGCATTACGACAGAGCGATTCTTTTTCATTTTGCATGCTTAGAAGTTCACTACGGCATAGTTCGAATTGTTCCGCAGGTGTACGCCCATCGATAGTTAAACGAGTTACGCCAGATCCAATCTGCAGTAGCAATCCACCCATACGCTTCATATAAAATTCGTCTGTATTGGAGCTGACAATCGCTAGAAACTTGAGGCGTTCTAACAATGGAGTGGTTGATCGACGAGCTTCATTGAGCACGCGTTTGTTAAATTCTATCCAACTAAGCTCTCTATTGAGATAGAGCGAAGAACCTTCATTTAAGTGCTCCGCTGTGGCCGTAGCTGATCGTTGTTTGCACACCACTTGGGCATCGCGAGGCTTAATGAATAACAAGCTTGATTCCCGTTTTGTGCGGTGCCTTAAGTTTGCTTCCAACCCTGCTGAACTCGATTTATTTCGGTTGCTCATGCTTTTTGGCTTACCAATGATTTGGCTAATTCGAATCGTGGAACAATTAGTGAAATCATCCGGTGGCACCTTGGGCGACGAAATACAACGTTGCAGAGAGTAGTGCAGCCATTGGCACCGTTATGAACCAGGCGGCACAGATAGTTAGTAGTTGCTTTCGACGCACTAATTTTCGTGGTTTGCGGCTGTGCGTCGTTTCTTGCTTACGCCTGTTACATCTAAACTCTCGAAAAAATCCGATTCCGAACACAGAACCAATCGCTATGTGCGTAGAGCTAACCGGCAATCCCATTGCAGAAGCACCGATGACTGTGATTGCCGCCGAAAGGCAAACACAAAATGCGCGAGTTTGATCTAGGGAGGTAAGCTGTTTCCCAACCGTACGAATCAACTTTGCGCCGAATAAAAGCAAGCCGATGGAGATACCGATTGCTCCGATTATCATGACCCAGATCGGTATTCCAACCTTTGCAGCTATCTCAGACTCGCTTGCGGCGCTAACGATAGCCGACAACGGCCCCACCGCATTTGCAACATCATTCGCACCATGCGAAAAGGACAGAAGCGCAGCCGAAAAAATCAACGGTATATTAAACAGTTGGTTAACCGATGCACGACGGTTGCCAATATGTTGAGCGGCACGGGTAACAAATGGCCGTAACGCGAAACTTGAGAGAATAAAAGCGCCTAAGCCAACAAGCATAACCACCCACATATCCGGCTTCCAGACCTTCTTCAAGCCTTTCATAATGAGATACATCGTAAACGCCGATACCATTACGCTCAGAAAGACCGGCACCCACCTACGACTTGCCGCGATCATATCGCTTTTACTAAATACTGTTTTTTCAATGCCTGCCAAAAATGAAGCAGCGATCACGCCTCCAAGCACAGGAGAGATTACCCAGCTTGCACCGATTTTTGACATTACGCCCCAATCAACAACGTTTAGTCCTGCTGCCGCGATACCACCACCTAGTACACCACCCACTATCGAGTGAGTTGTTGACACCGGCGCGCCAACCCACGTGGCCAAGTTAAGCCATAACGCACCCGCTAACAGCGCTGCGCCCATCGCCATTAAAAACGACTTCGTATTGGGGATCATCGACGGATCGATTATCCCTTTTGAGATAGTTGATACCACATCACCTCCGGCCAATAGCGCTCCTGCACTCTCGAAAACGACAGCAATCGCTATAGCCGTTCCTAAACTCAACGCCCCTGAACCTACAGCCGGTCCGACATTATTGGCTACGTCGTTCGCACCAATATTAATCGCCATGTACCCGCCTGCCACGGAGGCGATGGCTATAAAAAGGCTCATCGGACTAAGGCCAAATTTAAGTAGAACTAATCCTCCCACAAGAACGAGAAAGATCGCGGCCACGAAGTAGCGCGGTAGCACGAATCCATATTGAACAAAGGATCTGGTGCTTATAGAGCCAGGGTCGGTCTTCGTGTTTTTAACAGCAGTTGTCATAACGATCTCCAATGTTGCTTCATAGCGAGGACATGGTGGAGTTATACATTTGGTATCTGCACTCAGTGTGACTTGACGGCAGCGCTTGCAAATTACTATGCTGCTTCTGCAGGCTGAATTGCAGGGCCGAACGGTCACTATGTGTACGGTCAATTGTCCTAAATCAACATGACCATAGTCCCGGTTACAGGTAGCGGGTACTATTAGCCGTTTAGCGTGAGCGCGAGGAATGTAGAAAACTTAGTGTGCTAAGCATGTGAGGAGGCTGTGATCAAAATGCAACCTAACCTAAGTACTTGCAGTGATGTAGGGTATCAACGCAATGCGCTAGAATTTCTGAAATCGGTGTAATGATCCCAGCAACTACAATTCGGCAGTTAGGATTTATTGGCGATGATCAATGTTGAACGATGCGGACAATCGAGTACCTAGATGTAGAGCACTTTCCACATCAAAAGAGCCACCAATACTTTCTATACGCTCCCGTAACCCTGGTATACCCAAACCACCACGGTGTTGATCATTATCTACATTAAACCCAGCACCTTTGTCCCAAACATCAATTGAAACTACAGCACCATCTATAGTAGCTTTAAGAAACGCCTCCTGAACATTAGCATGATGGTATGCATTATTCAGTGCTTCTTGTATAAAACGATACACGCATATTTTGATAGATTCGGGTACTCGGACTTCGCGGATATGAATCCGATTGTCAACATTGACCAAGACACCTGTTCGGCGTTGGTGGCTATTTACGGCTTTAATCATGATCTCAGGCAAGGATAAATCTTCAAGCCCTGGTAGCACTAGGCCACGCGACAAATTTCTAATATCAGCTAATGCATCTACCAGGGGTTCCTTGATGCTTGTGCTCATTTCAACCCGATCTAATGAGGTCAATGATTCGTTTTCCAGAGCGTCAAGTTTTAGTAACGCTAAGGCAAGTAGCTGCGCTGGACCATCATGCAAATCCGATCCTATCCGCCGTAAATAACTCTCATTAAATTCCGTATTGCGTCTTGAGGCAGTTTCGAGACGCTTTCTGAGATTGGTTAATTCTGAAACGCGTCGCGTTAACGTTGCTTGCTGGCTGCCAATGGTGCGACTGCCGCGCAGAGCAATGCCAGATAGTGCAGCAAACATGGATAACCCAGCTATGCCGAATAAAACCCATGTTTGCCGAGTAGAATTAAATAGATCTAACTCAAGCTGTTCGGCGTTGGAGTAAAATTCTGATACCGCAATTATACCGCCGAATTGATTTCTTATTGGGCTGTAAATCTCTAAAAGAGGAATGTTTAACGATCGCTCTGATGAATCCTCTGCATCATCGAGCTCATCGAACTCAGCTTGTATTTTGCCTTCCCAGGCACCTTTTAGTGTATTGGAAATTGGAAATCTCTGGCCGATAAGATCCTTATTGCTACTGTGAACCACCAAACCGTCTTTGCCCCAAATCTTAAACGACAATACTTGTTCACCCAGTGGGGTGTCATCGATTAAATTGCTGAGTTGTTGCTCATTTTCATCCGAAATCTGGCCCTCGTTGCCCATCTCTTGTATTAGTGGCGCTATAAAACTATCCATGAACAGCGCTGTCGACAACGCTGAATTGCTCACGACTCCATTCTCGATTCTATTGGAAACCCAAGCACCCATGCAAAACATCCCCAACCATAAAATGAGAAAGCTTGCTATTGCGAATTGGCGTGCAAGGCTCAGTTCATTCCAGCTATGAGACGCTGCTTTTATCATATTGTCCAAACTTATACCAGACCGAATCTTATTAACTAATTTTTCTTACTCAAATTCGATATCATCAGCGGGTGATGAAGTAATAGTTCGAAATTCGCGCCAGCGAGATTTCACGATATCGCCGGGTTTGACTTGATCAAAAAATTGATCTTGATCAATTTCCATGTCATCCGAGTTTTTAAATTCGGTATTATCGCCCAGTGGAATTCGTCGGTTAATGACATCGATGGTTTTATTTTCTTTATCAACGCTAGTCACGGGGCCTTCCAAAATCGAATCGTCATCCGGCTCGTCGACCTCAATGACATTGGCAACCATTCGGGTGCCAAAGTAAGATGCGCTGATTTCAACATAATCGCCTGGTCTTAGTTGATCAAAAGAACTCTCATCTTTAAAATTAGTACTCGGAGTGATCTCAATATTGACTCCCATAACGGTGATAATCCGGGTTGTATTATCCACCTGATCAATCAATCCTGTTACGTCACTGTTATCGACGGCAATTATAATAATCCTGGTAGCAACAAGCGTTAGATCGTCATTGACGAATCCTTCAACTTCTAAGCGCGAATTGCGTAAGATGCTCGATAGCTCAGCCACGGCACCGTTTTCGTATTCAATTCTAGTGTCAGAGCTAGCCAATACCTGCTGCCAATTTACATCGAATTCATAGAGGTTTTGTTGGGCTGATACTATGCCTTCGTATTCAACTGTATCACCCAGATTAAGCATCGGATCGATTGACGTTCGTAACATTTCGGCCTGGAGACTAGGCACTAGGGGGTTGTAAGAAGATGCCGGTGCAGAGACCAATACGTTCTTAAATTGATCCAGATCTATCATTGGTATAGCACTGATATCAATCTGTGAGATATCTACTGATAATCCTGGGAGATTCAACAATCCGTCGGGTTGCAGATTATTTAGAATGGTACCAAACAATTGAACGCGCGTAGTGTCTAAGGCTAGGCGGATAAACGATGCCATAACAGCTTGTTCTGCATTTCTAAAACCGCTTATCTCTAGCACCATGCCGGGTGCAATGTCCTGGAATGCGACACCGTCAAATTGAGTATTGCCATTAACAATTATTTTTTGCTGTAGCGATACGAGTGTGTTTCCGACGATTGAAATTGAATCCACAGGTCCAATTATTGTTGGAAAATAGCTAACACTAGACGCCGTTAGGCTACTAAAATCAACCTCTGCAATCACGTTCATCCCAATGCGCATATCTGACTGAGCTACGCTTTGTTCGTTAATCGAAAATGCCGTATTGTCGGTGTTAAATCTCTGACCATTAATCACGATACTGCCAAAGTCTGAGATAGACCCAACTGAAACACCAGTTGCTATAATAGGCACAGGGTTACCAGTACCGCCTATTCCTCCACCAGAGCCTGGATCACTATTACACGCGCACAGCAGTGTCGAGAACAATATTAATGCAAATGCTTTTTGACTCATACTAAGTGATCCATGCCCGGTACTTAATCGCAGCCTCTAATTCGATCTGGTGTTATTTCTTGCGAGTCGTTTTGCGTTTCGTTTTGCGAAACACTTAAGTAGATACCCAACCCAAGTTGAGAGCCCGATGTACCCAATGATTTATTTTCTGTATCCCTGGCAGCAAGCCACCGATCCAGCTTTTCTAGGAGCAGTTGGCTTTCCTTGGCGGCATGCGCCTGGAAATCATTGACATGGCGCTCTGGGATATGAACATAATTTACTTTTCGTTGAAATCTCTTACTGGTAGGCTCAGCGTGGATATTATGAAAAATGGTATTTATCAAATCTGCGGTGTCTTTGCCAAGTACTTGCAACCCATCGATTTCGCTAGACTGTGCAATGTATGCTCGCGTTTTTAGTTTCACCGTATTACGGCTACTAATTTCCACTACCTGCAAACGAATTAGCTCTTCTAGCATTGAGCGGGGTCGCATATCTCCACTATAGCGCCTTATTAATTCGTTAAAACCGAATTCGCCTTCTAGCTTGAGTACTGCAGGTTTGCCTGCTTTAGTTGTAAAGTCAGGATCTCGATGCCAGGCAGAAATGACTCTGCTCGAACGGTTATAACGTTCATCTACAGAGTCATCGCCAATAGCGGGCATGTTCTTTATGCGTACAACTTCCTTGCGGTAGAATCCAGTCAACACACACAAACGCGCTGTCAACGCTTTCACCCCTTGCTCTTTCAATGATTCTTCAGCGGCGTCAACAAACGCACGTCGCAACAACTCGGTGGCGGTACCAGCAGACACCCCATAGTATAATGCCACCTTAGCCAGTGGCTTTAATATACGATAAATCGCCTTTAACATTACAGCTTGAGTTGTCATCACTATGACTCGAGCAGTCCTCAGTTAGGATTCGTATCGGGATTGAGCCAACATTGCCGCTTCTACCCGGTTTCGAACATGAAGCTTCTGAAGTACATTGGTAACATAATTTTTAACCGTTTTTTCACTGATATGTAGCTTCTGACCTATCTCTCTATTACTCAGCCCTTGGGTTATGCCTTCAAGTATCTGCTCTTCTCTGCTGGTTAAATGATCCGCTTCAGCGCTCACACCATTTTGAATAGACTTAGGTACGTTTCCTCGGCTAACTGATTCGGTTAACAATTGTGCTGCTAGTCCTGGTGACACATAGAGATCGCCAACATAGAGTGATTTGACAACATCTACTAACTCCGTGCCTCCAATTCCCTTTTGGATGTATCCGTGTGCACCGGCTTGCAAGGATTGAATTACATCATCGTCGCTCTCCGAAACGGTCAACATGCCAATACGCACGCTCGGGCAAGAAGCTGCTATCTGTCTGGCTGCGGTAATTCCACCGCCTGGCATACTGACGTCGAGCAAAATGACATCTGGTAATAATTTTTCTGCCAGTTTTTGAGCATCCCTCGCGCAGCTCCCCTCGCCAACCACGTCGGTATGAGACTCGTTATTGAGAACCTGTACAACACCCTGTCGGAATAGCGGATGATCATCGACCACGATCACTCGAATGTTTTCCATGGATTCCCCGCAATCTATCCGTAAAGCCAACATGTAATAACAATAACGGAATATATTCCGTTTTTCAAGTTTTTTTAGTTGCTCTATTACGTATTTACTTTTAGTTGTTGTCGCTGCGGGCTAGATAAAAACAGTCTCTGCTCGCACTGTGATAGGGTTCTCGCCATAACGCTTTTCTTGCGTCTACCAAGCTGTCATTTAAAATTCCAAGAACGCCTTGATGATGGCTCGATGGGCATCTTCCATTTCTGGAGCGCCCGGGAGGTCCTCAGCCGATGAGCTAGAGGCGATATTAGGATTATTGGAGCTACGACACTCATCATAGAAATCAATCGCTTCCACCAGTGTGCTGAATTGCCCGGCGTCAAAATAGGTTTCCATAGAAGCTGATTGCCTAAGTGTTAGTGTTCTAAACACGCAATCACAGTCGCCAGCATCAGGTTCTGAGTCATTCCTTCCTGTACTCCTAGCACAGGTGTTGCATAGTTTGAGAATAGCGACCCGCTATGACAAACAGCGCCCCTACAATGACAAATTTCTGCATCTTAGAAATCTGTAGGTTTGTCATCAAACCAGTTTCACTGTCTATCCAACGATCTTACAGCGTCTGATTGGCAACAAGATTTCTTTGAAAACTGGCTAACGCATTCGCAACGCCAGTAATGCTAGTCAACCCGACATAAAACGTATCATTAAATGTGAGTTGATAAACTTGTATCGCGTTTAAAGGTATTAAACCCGATGACCGCCTTGGTGTTGATTTAAATCTACAGTTTTATAGGCATTCGAGAAGCCAGCAATCAATGATTAAGAATTTTGGATAAAAATTCCTGCGCACGTGCACTGCGTGGTGAACCAAAGAATTCATCTGATTTGGCGTCCTCTACGATTTCGCCAAAATCCATAAACACAACTCTATCAGCCACCCTGCGCGCAAAACCCATTTCATGAGTCACTACCATCATTGTCATTCCCTCGCCTGCCAGTGACACCATGACATCTAACACTTCGTTGATCATCTCGGGATCAAGCGCGGATGTGGGCTCATCAAACAACATCGCTTTAGGCTCCATCGCTAAACCTCGTGCAATGGCAACACGTTGTTGTTGTCCACCTGAAAGTTGGCTTGGATATTTTTCAGCATGTTCTGTTAGATCCACACGTTCCAACAACTCTTTCGCTTTTTTACTTGCGGCCTCATCTGATCGGCCTAATACTTTTAACTGACCAATCTTGATGTTGTCAGTGACACTCATGTGTGGGAATAATTCGAAGTTTTGAAACACCATTCCAATACTAGAGCGCATTTTGTCCAGATTTGTTTTCTTGTCAGTAATACTTATACCATCGACAGTGATTTCACCGCTATCTATCGGTTCTAAGCCATTAACCGCCTTGATTAAGGTAGATTTACCCGAGCCTGACGGCCCACAAACAACAATTACCTCGCCTTTAGCTACCTTTAATGAGCAGTCCTTAAGCACTTGAAAATTTTTGCCATACCATTTATTGACGGCATTCATTTCGATCATTTGGCAAACCTTCTCTGAAGTTGTTTTACACCCAGTGACGCAATAAAGCACACAACGAAATAGACAACTGCTGCAAATAAAAACATCTCTACCAATCGTTGATCACGATTGGCGACAATCTCAGCACTAACCAGGAAGTCTCGGAGTCCAACCACGTAAACCAAGGATGTATCCTGAAACAGAATGATTGCCTGTGTTAATAAAATCGGTGTCATGGCTCGAAACGCTTGTGGCAGTACCACATAACGCATGGATTGGGGATAGGTCATTCCGATGGCTCGCGCAGCGGCAAGCTGGCCTTTGCTAACTGAATTGATGCCTGCCCTAATAATTTCAGAATAATAAGCAGCTTCAAATAAAACGAATGCCACCAACACTGAAGTAAACGCATCTACTGGTTGACCCATGATTAGCGGCACTAGAAAATACAACCAGAAGATCACAAGAATCAAAGGCAAGGAACGAAAAAAATTGACGTATGTCGCTGCAACCTGTGCTAACACCGGTACCTTAGCAATACGGAGCAACGCTAGAAAAGTACCGAAAATAATACCACCAACGATTGCTAGTCCCGTTAGCAAGAAGGTCATCTTTATGCCTTCCCAAAGTAATTCTGAGTTTGCAGGGATAACCGAAAAATCAAGATCCATCAGCTTGCCCCATGTGAAAAAGTACCAGGCAAAGCCGTACGCTTATCCACAATACGCATCAACATCATTACCGTGAACGTAACTAGTGAATAAACAATGGTAGCTGCAGTAAACGCCTCAAAACCTTGGAACGTGTATTCCTCAATCTGGCGTGTCATGGCGGTAAGCTCAACCACACCAATGGTTAAGGCTAAAGATGACTGCTTAAAGATGGTGAGAAACTCACTAGTAAGCGGTGGAATGATAATGCGGTATGCATTAGGTAATAAAATATATCGATATACTTGGAGCTCAGTCATGCCAATGGCACGACCAGCTTGCCGTTGACCAACACCAACTGCTTCTATACCGGATCGCACCTGCTCGCACACACGAGAAGCAGTGTACAAGCCGAGCGCGACAATGGCAGTAGTCAATGCTGGTGCTGGCATATCGCGCTTGACCCAACGCCCCCAATCATCAGGTAACAATTCTGGGAATACGAAATACCATAAAAACAATTGCACCAATATTGGGATGTTACGAAACAGCTCTACATAGCTTGTACCAATAACACGCAATACAGGGCTGGATGTTGTACGAAACACACCAAGGATAGATCCCAGCGTAAACGCGATAACCCAAGCCAGTAACGAGATAACCAGAGTCCATCCTAACCCATCGAGTATCCAACCCGCATAGGGATCACGAAACAAGATTCCCCAATCCCAGTTGTAGTTCAAAGTATTCTCCGCAAAACACCGAACCCAGGCGAGGAACCCTCGCCTGGGTAACGCAGCTAATCAGGCGCTATTGATAAACGCATAATTAGTTGACCCAAATTAATCAGGTAACGCTTGAATTTCAAATGCAGTACCAAGAGTGGTAGACAATGGCATGTTGATACCGGTAGGGCCTGGCTCAAACCACTTGGCATAGATCTCTTTCATCTCACCTGAGCGCATTAGGCCCGCCATAACTACACGACCAAGGCGCTCAAATGTAGAATCGTTGCGTGGCACCATTAAAGCGTACGGATCAAATGAAAGATAGCGACCAGTGACTTGAAATTGCGATGGGTCTTTTGACTTGGAAATTAAACCATATAACAACACATCATCAGAACCATAGGCATCAATACGATCGGTTTCTAGAGATAACCAGCCTTGGCTGTGATCTTTAACTGGTACAACCTTAACGTCCAGCCCTTGAGCGGCTATTTCAGCTTTGATTGCTTTTTCATTGGTTGTACCGGAAGACAAGCCAATCACCTTGCCAGCTAAGTCTTCTATCTCAGTAATACCAGAACCTTTTTTTGAAGCGATTTTGGTGCCAGTGATAAAAGTAGTCGGGAGGTATTCCACCTGCTTTTGCCGCGTCAGGTTATTTGTGGTTGAACCACATTCCATGTCGATGGCGCCGTTAGCAATTAGCGGTATACGCGTTTGGCCGGTAACTGGTGTGTATTTTACTTCGAGATTGTCCATGCCAAGCTCAGCCTTGATAGCATCAACAATTTTTAAGCATAGATCAATTGAATAACCAATTGCCTCATTATCCGGCCCGATATAAGAGAATGGGATTGAAGTCTCTCTGTGCCCTATATTGACTACGCCACGTTCTTGAATACGTTTAAGTGTTGGACTATCACCTGCGTCGGCAATGGCTACACCAGAGACGCTTGCTACAGCAAATGCGATAGCTGCGGCTTTTAACATTGTTCCTTTCAATTTGATTTTCCTCTTTCAATAGATTTAAGAATTGTGTATTAGGAATTTTTGTCTTGTTTGATCTACAACTACAATACTGCACCTAGGCAATCAAAAACCTAGCGTTACTAAACTATGAGCATCGCAGTTTGCATAGATGGAGCTTTGCTTCTTACAGACCTAAGTAAGGCTTGCAATCGCTATCCCTGTAAATATCAGGAAGAATTGAATAATGACATAATAATGCCTTTTTGGCTAAAAATTTCAACTAGAGGTAGTTCATGCCCCGTTTTCGAAACCTGGTGGGTTGGAGTGAAAGCTCAGCCCGATTGTTGGCATACTGGGCAAAATTAGCCCAATCTTTCAATCGACAACTTATCAACAACAATTTATCTAATGATGAATCCAGGGAACGTTAAAGATAATGAATCATGATTTTAGCCATAAAACTATAATTGTTACCGGTGCAGCCTCTGGGATGGGGTATGCAACCACGCTCAAATTGAGGGAGTATGGCGCTAATGTCTATGCTGCTGATCGTAATTTCTCAGCGTTAAATGAAACCTGTAAGCACAGCGGCGCTAAACCCTGCGTGGTTGACATCAGTAAGGTTGAAGAATGTAATGCTCTGATTGAAAAGGCAGTTAACGAACAAGGCAAACTGGATGGTCTGGTCAATTTTGCCGGAGTTATCAAGCGTAGTGGCATACTCGAGTGCACTGACGAAGAATTTGATTTCGTTATGAATACTAACGTCAAAGCCTGTTTCTACCTCTGCAGAGCTGCTGCAAAACAAATGAAAAAACAGGGAGCTGGTTCGATCGTTAATGTCAGCTCGATCTGGAGTGATATTGCAGCATCTGGTGTATTTGGTTACTGTGTTTCCAAAGGAGCGGTCAGTCAAATTACCCGCAGCGCGGCTCTTGACCTCGCTGGCACCGGCGTTCGTATTAATGAAGTGCGGCCGGGTGAAACCAACACTGCAATGTTGGCCTCGGAAAGAGGCTATACCATGTCTCAAGACGAAATCGATGAGAAGCTCAAAACAATAGCAAACTCAATTCCTGAGAAGCGCCTCGCCGATCCCAGTGAGATTGCCGCTGCGGCCATCTTTTTACTCTCCGATCAGTCTAGTTATATGCAAGGAGCCAGTATTACTGTTGACGGTGGATACACGATATGCTGAATGAGCAATAGTTGAAATTTAACAGGTACGAATGTTTCGTAACGGACAGATTTAGTATCAAGGTAGACAACTTCAAAGGTAGACAACAATGGTTCAAAATTTAGAGGCAAATGGAATTCGGGTTACCTACAAACTCGATGGTCAGCAAGATGCACCAGTGGTTATGCTCAGCAATAGCTTGATGTCAAACCACACAATGTGGGAGCCCCAAATGGACGTATTAACGCGTTCTTTTCGTGTGTTGCGCTACGATACCCGGGGACATGGTGCTACGGACGCACCGGCTGGCCCCTACTCTATAAAACTATTGGCAGAAGATGCGGTTGCACTGCTCGACGCGCTGGATATTGACAAGGTGCACTTTGCAGGGTTGTCGATGGGCGGCATGATCGGGCAATATATGGGAGCAAACTACTCCGATCGCCTTCACTCACTCATGCTCTGTGATACGGCGAGTGAAATGCCGACTCTAGCGATGTGGAATGATCGCATCTCAACTGCCCGAGAAAAAGGCATTACTGCATTGTTGGACGGCACACTCCAGCGATGGTTTACACCACCTTTTCTTAAGAACGACAAAGCGGCTGTTGAAAATATCGCTCATATGATTCGCACAACTGATGCCGGTGGTTATATCGGTTGCGCTAGTGCTGTAAGAGATATGAGCCAGACTTCAATCCTCTCGCAAATCAAAGTGCCGACCATCATCATTGTGGGTGAAGATGATCCTGCTTGTACGGTAGAACAATCGAAGGTTCTTGAAGAGCACATTAAAGACTCTGAACTAATTATTTTGAAAAATGCGTCTCATTTATCAAATATCGAACAGAGTGATGCGTTCAATATCGCCATGATGAATTTTCTGGATAAGCAATAGCGAGTATCTGGAAAGAAAGGAGATTGCCTCCCCGTGCCCGAGGCCCCTGCATGATTTTCAGGCTCGTTAGTAAAGCCGTATACTGCTTTACATCGCAAACCAATCCACATCCAGGCACTACAAGCATTGGGTTTATTTGTGTCAGGCGCATTCCTTTGAGTGTGCCAGGGCTTAGGGGAGTGCACTTTGTCACAAGTGGAAACATCCACCAAACCCACCAGTAGAATCGGCATAGCCAACATCGTTGCCACGCTTGCGGTGGTTGTTGCGCTGTACTTGTTCATTAGGCCCTATTTCGGCGTCGCTGATCCTGGCGCTCGTCATGCTCACCATCGGTGCACCCATAAACTATCTGTGGTGGTCAATTCTTGGTTTGATCCAGTAGATGCGTTTGTTGGTGAAATAAAAATATTGCTTACTCGATTGCTTCGACAAATCGTAGATCGCGTGTTATGCCATCATCAAGTGCAACTAGAGCTGCTTGATAATCCGGGCCGTCATGAGTGGCTATTGCTGCCTCCAGGGAGTCGAACACGATAATAGTTGTACGCTCTAGAATTCCGGATTCATAAGCCTTGGCGGCGGCACCACGAGCTATGAAAGTTCCACCACCTTTCGCAATTGCTGGACCAGCAAGTTCAATATAGGCCGCAAATTTCTCAGCATCATCAATCGAGTGGTAGGCGGCTACCCAGTATGCTTTGGGCATGTGATCTCCTGGTTGTTGTCAATACTTATCAGTTGTTCGGGGGCTCATAAACTAAGTTAACTGTTCAGCCTTTTCCAGGAAAGCTTGAACCGTAGTATTCCACTTCTCAGGATGACGACGATATGAATAATGGCCGCCATCTTCAAAGAACAAGACTTCCGATCCTGGTATCGCGGCGTTCAGATCTTCCGCAAAATAATAGGGGATTGTGGCATCGTCTACCGTACCGATTATTAACGCTGGTTTGTCAATACTTGCGATTTCGGTTGACCGATCGTGTGCCAGCATCATATCAAGGCGGGCAGTCAGGATTTCTACAGCGCCAACAGTCTTTAGCGCACGTTGCTCAAGCTCCATAACAGCGTCAAAGTTGTTTCGAAATTGATCCGCGCCCGAGGTGAACATGCTAGATACTTTCACATATTCCTCAGGCCCGTAGGATTCTGCTATGCGCTTTCGGGTTATTGCAACACGGGTAATGAATTCATCGGCCGTGACCCATGTGTTGTTAAAAATGCATGCACGCACGCGATCAGGAT
>JBGCEO010000139.1:0-23518 GCA_045106475.1 Granulosicoccus sp. | reverse complement strand
ATACTGGTGATCGGTTAAGAAGCGTTGTGTCAGGGCCGCTAGTTAATTGCTTGCCTAGTAGTAAGCACACACTAGTTTTCTACATGGAATCGAAATAAAAGTGACTGACATTCTCGAATCTGTTGATAATCGCACTAACCTCGCTGGTACCAATCGTCTCGAGATTTTGATGTTCAGTTTGGGCAAAAAAAATCAAATCGAAAATGATACTCGATTCGGAATAAATGTATTTAAAGTACGCGAACTGATGACAGTTCCAACACTTATAAAGATACCGGAAGCGAATCCTAGTCTGGTGGGTATGGCTAATATCAGGGGCAAAGCAGTACCTGTTATTGATCTAAACCACTTCTGCGGATACGAATCCAGCCCCGATTCCAACATTCTTATCGTTACCGAATTCAATAACTCAACTCAGGGCTTTATGGTCAGCGAAGTGGACGACATCATTCAACTCGCCTGGAGTCAGATTGTTGAGCCAAACGAGTTGGTCTCCAATTCTCATGACAACATGCTTACCGCGATGAGTAAGCTGGAAGATGATCGTATTCTACTCTTGATTGATGTTGAGAAAATTATCGCCGAGGTGCTGGCAACCGACCATGATTTCGATGTAGAGACTGTCAAACATGAAGATTCCGATTCAAAGTTTGTTTTCTTTGCTGATGATTCAGGTGTAGCGAGAATTCAGGTTGGTCGTTTATTAGAAAATATGAATATAAGGCATCATAGTGCCAACAATGGACGTGATGCCTGGGCAAACCTGCGCGGCTATGCAGATGAGGCAGAGCAAAAGAACCAGAAATTAAGGCATACCCTACAAGCCATTGTTACTGATGTGGAAATGCCCTATATGGATGGCTATGTGTTAACCCAGATGATTAAGGAAGATCCGCGTTTCGAGGGTATACCCGTCATGATGCATTCATCGCTGTCCGCCGAGCAGAATAAAAAAATGGGGATGAAAGTAGGGGCTGATGCCTACGTGGCCAAACTCGTGGCCAAAGAATTTACAGAAACACTCAACGGATTGATTGCAAAAAATGTAGCCGAGTGTGATTTCAAAGGTCAAGAGGCAGCCTAGCATCAATAATTGGCCCCTTGGGGCCCGACAATAAACCTGATCGCCAGCTCAACGGGATGCTCGCTACTAGCTAACTGCTCCCGCCGGCGATTGTCCGTCATCTCATTTTGCGGCTAAACAGAGTTTTCTAGAGAATTTGATCTACAGTAGAAGGGCGGGAGTATTATTGTGAAATCGCTCGATATTTTCACGTTTGCAATGCTCAACATATTGACACTCTATCGTCTCTAATCAGACAATCACCCTTCAACTCCTAATAGCTGACATCATGATGATATCGCTCAGAACCGGCATGGCCGGTTTTTTTTTTGCTGCATTAGCCACTTTATCTGCCTGCAGCGACTCGACCTCGGTAGCTCCCAACGAAGGCTTCGCTCCTGAAGCTGTTACTCCGCAAGTTCCAGACGGCGGAAGCTCCGTAGCTATACCTGAAGGGCCTGTGATGACTGAAGAGCCAGTCACCGAGCTGCCGACGGTGTCTGGAGATAGCAACCCTGTTAGCCAGAACCCAGAACAGGGCGACCCTGTTCTGGACGATCCCGCGATGACTGATCCCGTGTTGTCGCCAGAGCAGGTTCCAGGCATTGACGAAGAGCCCCTGACAGAGGTCACGGCCACGGGGAGTGATCTATCAGGTGGCGATGATGATAGCCCCACTGCGGTGGAGACACTTTCGCTGGCAGGGCCTTTCATCAAGGATACGTCCAGAAGTGCAGGG
Source organism: Granulosicoccus sp. (assembly GCA_045106475.1). GTDB lineage: Bacteria > Pseudomonadota > Gammaproteobacteria > Granulosicoccales > Granulosicoccaceae > Granulosicoccus. The sequence goes on along the minus strand of JBGCEO010000139.1, from coordinate 21,716 downwards.
CCGCCTTCGGCACCGACAGATCTGACACTTCTGCTGTCAGCGGAAAACTGGCTTGAATTCAGTTGGTCCCCGTCTTCAGACGATCAATCGGTCGAAGCGTACGAGATTTATCGTGATGGGCAATTGCTGTTTACCGTGCGTGGAGACACAGGGTATGAGTTTGACTATCGAAGCTGGATAAGCACATCCTACATTGACTGCAACTACACACGTTATACGGATTGTGAAGGACGATCACCGGTGTCAGGTTCCAGCTACGCCTACACTGTTGTGGCTGTCGATAATGAAGGCATGCGTTCGCCAAGTTCTACGGCAGCTGTGTTCACCCTCTCACAGCGTTCTTCGGATCCGGTTGATCTTTCGGCCTACTCGAAAGTGTTCGATGAAAGCTTTGATGGAGAGGGTCTTGATAGAAACCGATGGAAAACTGCGCTGCCTTGGGGGCCGGATGAAATCATCAATCGAGAAACTCAATATTTTGTGAACATATTCGGTAACACCTCACCAGATTACGATCCCTTCGTGTTTACGGGTGAAACCTTACAGATCACTGGTATCAAAACGCCGGATAGCCTTCTGGCCCAGTCTAATAACCAACCCTATCTCTCAGGAGTAATCACGAGTTCAGATTATTTCGAGATGACTTATGGCTATGTCGAAATGAGTGCCAAAGTTGCTGGAGGCCAGGGCCTTTTATCTACTTTTTATCTCTTTAATCAGGACTTCGAGAAGAACAAGCCCGAGATAGATATCCTTGAATACATCGGATCTCGTCCTGACAAAGCCTATCAAACCTACCACTACTACGACAGCAACCGCGCACGTTACGCAAGTGGCGAAAAACACTCGTCGCCCACTATGGAATACTCTGCAGGGCCAGACCTGAGCTCAGGTTTCCATACCTATGGCGTATTGTGGGAACCGGGTTTGATCATCTGGTACATCGACGGCATAGAAACCCGAAGATTGACCGGCCCTCGAGTTTCTGATGAGCCCATGAATATAATTGCTCATCTAGTCATTGGCAGTGAGTGGATTGGTGCACCTGACGAGGCTACATTACCGGCGGTGTTCGAGATTGACTACATTCGGGCCTGGCAAAAGTAACCTTTAAACGTTTTGCAGCGCTTGTAAACGGTAACCACTTCAGTGTTTTAGGTATTTTAGCTGGTTCAGCAGATCTTTGGCCAATCAGCTAGTTGGGGTGGCACAGAAGTCGCTAGCCCAAGTGAGTCATCAAACTGCTCTAGCGCTGTCAAGCTTGTATAGGTTGCTTCTAAGAATTATCCGGATATTGCCCTTTGGGAGTCTACAGGCGCTCATAAGGCAGGCCATGGTATGTCTGGTAATAAGAGCTGCATGGCTCTGCTTCGGAGTTGTGTTGAGCGGCTTGGCGTGTGTCAACACCTATGCCGACGATATTGACATCTACAAGGCAAGTTTCGCGGCTCAGAACAAACCCAACGTCCTTTTCATCCTGGATTATTCGGGAAGCATGAGGGATGACGTTTTTGGTAACGATACGTCGGTTTCGGGATTGTCTTCCAAGCTTGATATTTTGAAGGCAGCGATGATTCAGGTTCTTGAACAGAATCAGGATCGACTCAATGCTGGTATTGGTTCTATTTATTCCGATGTACCCTCCGGTGTTCGTTGGCCGATTAGCGAGCTCAGTGCCGATGCCAATACTGTCGACCCTGATATTCCCGCAGGTAGCTTTTTAGTAAAAGATATTCTAGTTAAGGAACTAGACCGGATCGGTACTGGCGGTTCCACCGCCACGGTTGCCGCATTGGCAGAAGCTGCGATGTATATGAAGGGCGAGGCTGTACTTCATAGTGATCGAAACCCACTCTACACAAGACTCCATCGTCCGGATTCCTGGAATAGCGGCAGCGACAGATACTCCGGAGGATATGCTCGGGCCGCATCGAAGAATTCCTACCTGCCAAGGGATGCCTATGCAACTGACGTCAATGAAGATGGCAACTACAACACGTGCTCTGACTATTCAGCCACAGGCGGAGCAAATAACTGCGCCGGTTTGGCTACGTATGATTGTCGGACCATTAATGGTGGAACCTACACCAATGGCGAAGGTGAAACTTGGACTACCAATCCTCATGAATCGTGTTCTTATCCCTACCCGGATGCTTGGCGAGGAGCAACATATGTATCGCCCATAACGCAATCTTGTCAGCAGCATGCCATCGTGTTGATATCAGATGGCGAGCCAACGCAAACTATCAACGATACTGCACTTCAGACGGCAGCCGGCAGCACTCACTCAGCCTGCGAGGATCAAAGCACAAGTATTTTCGGTGCAGGGCCGGGGGGAGCCACAGATGGTAATTGCGGCACGGAGATCGTCCGAAATCTTGCAAATAATGATCAGATTGCCGGTGTGCCGGGGAGTACGGTGAAAACCTATACCGTGGGCTTTGGTGTGGATGGGCCTGGAAAGAGCTTTCTTGAATTACTGGCAGAAGAAGGAGACGGTAGCTTTTTCGCGGCTAATCAGGCGGATGAGCTTAGTGATGCTTTACTCCAGGCACTGGAAGAAATCGCTGGATCCTCCGAAAGTTTCACACCGTTTGCAATCGATATCAACAAAGCAACCTTTTCTCACGATAATCGTGTGTTTTTAAATATGTTCAAACCCGGCAGTCGCGAGGGTTGGACAGGAAACTTGAAAGGTTATTTCATTGGCCCCGATGGTCTTATTGATACTCTGGACCAACCCGCTACCGTCATTGAAGATGGTGCTGTCAGATTTTCAGACAGCAGTCAGAGCTTTTGGTCATCTACCGCTGACGGTAATGATATCGATAAGGGCGGTGCATCTGAGAAGCTGAAATCTCAATCGGTTCGATCCTTGTATACCTATCCATATGCCACAGCGCCAGCTGGTGCAAATCTGGCCAGCTCGGCTGTTTATCAGTTGAATGCAGCTAATGCGGACATTGATGACGCGGTGATGGGTCTATCGAGCGGTTCTGCTCTCAGAGCACAAAGTCTTGATTGGTTGCAAACAGCTCCGATGGGTGATCCCCTGCATACGATCAGTAGAAGCGTGCAATATACTGGACGTACAGTGGTCTATACCATGACTAATCAGGGACTATTGCATGCCATAGACGCCACTTCCCCCACCGATCCATCTGCGATGGATCACAGTGGAGGTAATGAGTTGTTTGCGTTTATGCCCCGGCGCCTACTTTCCAATCTCCCCAAACTCTTTGCACAGACAGCCGGTGGTGATCACATCTATGGTCTTGATGGTGGATTAACACCCTGGCATACCGACACTAACGGTGATGGTATTGCAAATAACGGTGAAAAAGTATTGTTGTTTTTTGGTATGCGTCGAGGCGGCGACGCCTACTATGCGATGGATGTTAGCAACCCGTTGCAACCAAAGTTAATGTGGAAGATAGATTCTTCAACGCCGGGCTTTGCCAGTCTTGCCCAAACGTGGTCGCGTGCCTCTTTGGTTACCGTAAATGATGCAGGAACCCCAAAACCGATGCTCGTTTTTGGCGGTGGGTATGATGCCTCCGTAGTCGATGGTGCAGTTGCGCCCACTGCATCCAACGGCAATGCAATTTACATGGTTGATCAGCAGGGTACATTGCGCTGGTCTGTGCAGCAGTCTGACAAAGTGGAGTTTAAGTATTCTATTGCATCGGACCTGACCATAATAGACAGTGACAACGATGGTGTGTCTGATCGAATCTATGTGGGTGATGTTGGAGGGCAGGTTTGGCGCATAGACTATGATGATATTAACGATAACCCGTCCATAAAACGCTTCGCAGATTTTAGCGCTGATGGTTTCCATCCGTTCTTTTATGCACCCAGTGTTGCTCTAAACAAGCAGGACGGCGACAAGTTTCTTTCAGTAACACTCGGCTCCGGCAATCGAACCGATCCACTGTATGAATTGAGTCAAAACAGCCTTTTCATGATGAGAGACAGTGATGTTGCAGCGGGTGCTCCAACGGCAGGGTCTCCAACCATTAGCAAATCATCGCTGTACAACGCAAAAGATAATGATATTGGATCAGATGATGATTCTGTGGCTCAGGCAGCTCGCGACCTGTTAAAGGCGAGCAGGGGCTGGGTATTAGACTTTGCTCAAGGTGAAAAGGCGCTTGCGAAAATACTAACGTTCGAAGACACTATTTTGCTTACGACTTATCAGGCGCTGCCGAATCTATCCGATCCCTGTGCAAACCATTCGGTGGCACGTCTTTACACACTCAATCTTAAAACTGCACAACCAGTTAAGTTTCTCGACGATGGATCGGTATCCGATGCAACGTTAACTGCGGATGAGAGATCTGTAACGCTTGAAAATGCGGGCATTCCCAGCTCACCGAAGGTGGTGTTCAGAGCCGACTCCAGCACTACGGATATCTACGTAGATCGAGAGAAAGTCAGCATCATCGATGGACGCCTGCGCGTCGTATACTGGCACGCAAAATAAGCTAAAGCTGTCGGAGCTGGCGCATGGTATACCAATGAGCCACAAACGAACTAACCACTACAACGCCGATAATGGTGTAGAAAATTGACATCATAGGGTACCCCCAAAAAACGATCAGCACATAGTTGATACTCACTGGAATGATCAGCTGGCGCATAATTCCAAGTACCATCGGGAATATCGGCATTTTCATGGCTTGTAGAGTAGCTGTACTTAAAAACAGAACTACATAGGCATAAAATGCAATAGCATCAATGCGTAAATAGGCTGCTCCAGTGTTTATGATGTTCTCATCATGGGTAAAAAATCCCATCATCGCAGGCGATAAAAAAACCATAACCGGTATGGATACAGCTGCCATGGCCAGACCGAGAAACAATCCCGTGGTATAAGTCAGCTTCACTCTACTAGAGTGACCTGCACCTAAATTTTGTCCCGCTATTGCCATGACGGCCGTATTCAATCCTAGTGCGGGTAATAAAAGCACCTGTTCAAGGCGCAATCCTACTGCGTAGCCAGCGACGTGATCACTGCCAAATCGGCCGACCAGTGATACGTTCAGAAAACCACCCAGAATGATCGTCAGCATATTAAAGCTAGCTGGTAACACCTGACGCAAAAGGTTTAACCACTTTTGCATATTCAGCCTCGGACGACTCCAACGCCCTAACTGTTGGGATAAAACCCAGAACAGGTAAATTGCAGACCCGCCCTTGATCAGCACTGTTGCCAGTGCCAGGCCAGTCACGCCTAGATCGAGGCCAAACGTAAGCAGTGGGTTTAACATCAGGTTGACGAAAAATCCAATCATCAAAGCATTACGGTTAGATTTGGTATCGCCCAGTGCCATTAGCGCGCCTGCTGCAGCAAAGCTTAATATAAAGGTAAAAGCGCCGTATAGTGTTATGACGATGTACTCCATAGCCAAAGGGGCAATGTGTTCTTCAGCACCCAGAAAAAAAACCATGGGCTCTGCTATGAGAATGCCTACTATCAATACAATAATGCTTAGTAAGATCGATAATCCGAACACCTGGTCAACCCATGTGGCAATATCATCTGTGTTGCCTTTACCAACCTCGGGAGCTATGACAGCAGAGGTGCCTGTCTGCATACCGATTCCGATTGCCAGTAATAAGAAAAACACACTTCCGGCGATCGATACGCCTGCGAGTGCGTCGTCATTGATTTGCCCTGCAAACCAAAAATCACTCAGGTTGTAAAGCGTATTAAATATCATGCCCATCGATGCAGGGATGGACAAGCGAATCAGATGCCCGAGAATGGGGCCGTTGGTCAATAACGGATTCATGGGCTTCATTGGCAGTTTTGAGTAAAAGTGTGACGGTTTGATCGAACGTTGCATCCGCATAAAAACGGCGCTCTGATATGCTCATTGTAGTTAAACGAGCAGGTCGGTGAAGAAAAACCAATGAACAAGGTGACGGTTTTAGATGGTGGAATGGGGCAGGAGCTTATTCGTCGCTCGAAAAGTTCGCCAACGCCTATGTGGTCAGCCCGGGTCATGCTTGACACGCCTGAGCTTGTGCAAGAACTGCATGCTGATTTTATTCGATCTGGTGCAAGCATTATTACCATAAATGCCTATGCTGCTACCCCTGAGCGCTTGGCTCAACATAGTAAAGCTGACTACTTTGAACCCCTGCAGAGCGCTGCCATGGATGTTGCCTGGCAAGCCCGGGATCAGTGTGACAATACAGAAGTGAGAATTGCTGGTTGCTTACCTCCGCTGGTCGCCAGCTACCACCCGGAGGTGGGCTTCGACTATGATACCTCCCTGGACGTGTATCAACGAATCGTGGAGCTACAGGCGCCGCGTGTAGACTTGTTTTTGTGCGAAACCATGGCATCGGTTACCGAAGCGCGTGCTGCGGCCAAGGCCGCCAAACAAAGTGGCTTACCGGTTTGGTCGGCGCTAACCCTTGACGATGATAATCCTAACTGTTTGCGCAGTGGTGAACCATGGCAACTTGCCGTGGAAGCCCTGGAAGCTCTAGGTGTTGATGCCGTGTTAATCAATTGCTCAAGGCCAGAAACCATTAGCGCTGTCTGGTCAGAATTCAAGGACCTTAATCAACAGCCAGTGGGTGCTTATGCAAATGCTTTTACATCAATAGATGCGCTCAATCCCGGCGGGGTGGTCAGCGCTTTGCAAGCCCGTCACGATCTGGGCCCGGAAGCCTATGCCGATGTGGTAGAGCAGTGGGTTAAGGCTGGAGCCACGATTGTAGGTGGCTGCTGTGAAGTTGGGCCAGAACACATCGCTAAGGTATGCGAACGCCTGGATGCTATGGGCCGCAAGCGATAGGGATCGATAGGGTCTTATACGAACCAGCCAGCTGCATTATTTCTGCAGCCAGCTGGCTTAGAGGTTCTAGATCTCTAGAACGCTATCAGACAACCTGCTGAGGTTGCATATCTGCTTTATTGATTCCAGCAACCTTATTAGGCGCTTTCATGGCATCACGGCGGAAGGGTTCGCCAAGCTCCTGATTCAAAACCACCTCAATAAATGTTGTGACTCCATCATTCATTTGTTCTTTAACGGCGGTAGTCAGTACTTCAGAAAGCTCTTCGGTAGTGTTCACTTGAACACCCTTCAGACCACAAGCATCGGCTACCTTGGCGTAGTTGACGCCTGCGTTAAGCTCGGTGCCCACAAAGTTGTCGTCATACCAGAGAGTGGTATTACGTTTCTCGGCACCCCATTGGTAGTTTCTGAATATGACCATAGTAATCGGTGGCCAGTCATTTCTGCCACAGGCAGTCATTTCATTCATTGAGATACCGAATGCGCCGTCACCGGCAAAACCAACCACCGGTGCATCAGGACAGCCGATTTTTGCACCTAAAATGGCTGGTAAGCCGTAACCACAGGGTCCAAACAAACCCGGAGCCAGGTATTTACGACCCTTTTCAAAAGTGGGATAGGCATTGCCAATAGCGCAGTTATTGCCGATATCGCTGGATATGATCACTTCATCGGGTAGCGCATCGCGAATAGCTAACCACGCGTTACGCGGAGACATACGATCAGGTTCACGATCTCTAGCACGCTCGTTCCAATTGATACCCGGATCATTGTCTTCTTCATGTTCCATTGATACCAGTTCCTGGGCCCAGCGATCCTTGGTGTGCTTGATCAGTGATTTTCGATCAGCTCGTCCGGCATCTCCCGCTGTAGCGCTGAGTTTGGATAAAAGTTGTTCTGCAACTTTCTTGGCATCACCCTGAATGGCAACATCTACACGCTTAGTGAGGCCAATTCGATCTGAATTAATGTCAACTTGAATCAATTTTGCCTCTGTAGGCCAGTAGTCAATACCATAGCCAGGCAAAGTGGAGAATGGATTCAGGCGAGTACCCAGTGCGAGTACAACATCAGCCTTCGCGATTAATTCCATCGCTGCCTTGGATCCGTTGTAACCCAGTGGCCCCATGGCCAGCTCGTGTGAGCCCGGGAATGCGTCGTTGTGCTGGTAGTTGCAGCAAACCGGTGAATCCAGTTTCTCAGCTAATTGGCGTGAGGCATCGATTGCGCCGCCGATCACTACTCCTGCGCCATTTAGAATGACTGGGAACTCTGCATTTGATAACAAGGTTGCAGCCTGATCAATCGCTGCAGATCCACCCTCGGGACGCTCTAAACGGATAACCTGTGGCAGATCAATATCAATCACCTGCGTCCAATAGTCTCTAGGTATATTGATTTGAGCGGGGCCAGACGCGCGCCAGGCTTGTTCAATGACGCGGTTCAGAACTTCAGCTATGCGCGTTGGGTCGCGAACTTCTTCCTGGTAGGCAACCATGTCCTCAAACAACGCCATTTGCTTGATTTCCTGAAACCCACCTTGCCCTATGCTCTTGTTGGCCGCTTGTGGAGTAACCAGTAACAGAGGCGTGTGATTCCAATAAGCCGTTTTTATAGGGGTAACAAAGTTAGTTATGCCTGGACCATTTTGTGCAATGGCCATGGACATTTTTCCAGTAGCACGGGTGTATCCGTCTGCACTCATGCCTGCGTTACATTCGTGAGCGCAATCCCAGAATTTGATCCCGGCTTCGGGAAACAGATCGGATATGGGCATCATTGCTGAGCCTATAATACCGAAGGCGTGCTCAATACCGTGCATTTGAAGAACCTTGATGAAGGCCTCTTCTGTTGTCATCTTCACTATGGATAACTCCCGTGGGTTTGTGTTAAAGCGATCTAGTTATTGCTATAAGTATAATTCGAATGTCATCGTCTAACCGGTTCGCTGGTGTTAATTTAGGCACCAGTGACAATCGGCATTCTGGTCCAAGCAAGCTGCCGGGGTCTGATTTGATGGTTTTTTCTGACCTGCTGTTGATTTCCAGGCCGGAAGGCGCTTTGTTAGATCCATGACGATCAAAAGAGCTAATACGTGACTTAAGCACGGGTAGATGGTTGCTCGCTGCTGTGTCAATATCGAGAAGCAGCGCTAAGGACTACAACAGCACATGATCAGTCAAAAACTCAATGACACCTTGACCTTGACCGGGCCAGGTACCCAGGCTGGTGCTGTCATGCGTCGCTACTGGCAACCCGCCGCATTGCTCGATGAACTGTTGCAAGCACGTCCCGTGGTACCGGTGCGTTTGTTAGGAGAGGATCTCGTATTATTCCGGGATGAGCAGGGTGAGTTGGGATTAATAGGCCGGGCCTGTCCGCATCGTGGTGCCGATTTGTGCTTCGGACGACTTGAGGGTGCCGGTCTACGTTGTCCGTTTCATGGTTGGCAATTTAATCGCCAAGGGCAATGTCTGGAACAACCTGGGGAGCCTGTTGGCTCGACCATGCACGAAAGGGTCTCGACAAGCGCGTACCCGGTTGTTGAAAAAAACGGAATTATCTTTGCCTATCTAGGTCCTGGCGAACCACCGCCATTTCCCAATTTTGATTGCTTTCGTGCACCTGATACCCATGTGTTTGCATTCAAAGGGAAATGGCAGTGCAATTGGTTGCAGGCCATGGAAGTGGGCATTGATCCGGCCCATGCTTCTTTTCTTCATCGTTTCTTAGAGGATGAGGATCCAGTTGATAGTTACGGTAAGCAATTTCGTGACAAGGCTGCCGATTCTGACGTGCCAATGACACAATTGCTACGTGACTATCCCCGGCCGGATATCAGCGTAGAACAGACTGACTACGGAATGCGCCTTGTAGCATTGCGTCACATGCAGGGCGGGAAAACGCATGTAAGGGTCACCAACTCCATTTTTCCATGTGCCATCAGTATTCCCATGTCGCGTGAAATGATTATTACTCAATGGCATGTGCCTATAGATGATCACAATTGCTACTGGTATTCAATGTTTACTAGTTTTGACAAAGCGGTAGATAAGAAATTGATGCGAGAGCAGCGTCTTAAAGAACATCGGCTACCTGACTATTCGCCTATCAAGAACGCAGGTAACAACTATGGTTACTGCGCTGAAGAACAGGCTACAACGACGTATACCGGAATGGGGCTGGATATTAATGTGCATGATCAGTGGGCGGTGGAATCGATGGGACCCATACAAGATCGAACTAAAGAACATTTAGCTAAAACCGATGTGGGTATCAGTTTGTATCGCCGGATGTTGCGCGCAGCGATCAGCAGTCTTAACGAAGGTAACTGTGACGCTCTGCCCATGCTCAATGGTGTTGATGCTTCCGCTATTTACGGCCCGATTTCTAATGACACGATTGGTGATACGGATAATTGGCAGGAAGCCTTTCGCTTGAACGACGAGGAGCGCCGAGCGTCGTGTTCAGATTGGAATGCATCGATTCAACCATGAGCCACGATTCTTCCACGCTTGCTTTGGAAGCCAGCTTAAGAGCGGGCAGTTTGGCATCCTCCGGTTTGCTCAGTGCAACAGCGATAACTGCTGCTGCAAGCTTGATCAACAAGGTTAATCAGAGTGATTGTGAAACCGTACGTGTCATGTTTACCGATCAGCACGGAATCATGCGTGGCAAAACTATCGTAGCCAGCGCCTTAGCATCTGCTTTTAGCGCAGGACTACGCGTTCCTTCGACTCTTCTGCTAAAGGACACATCTCATCGCACGGTTTTTTCAGTTTGGTCTGAACATTCAGGCGCTGGCCTGGATCCCATGAATGGAGCAGGGGATATCGTTTTAGTGCCTGACGCCAGTACCTTTAAACGCTTGCCGTGGGCCCCACACTCTGCATGGATACTGTGTGACAGTGCTTACAAGGATGGCGAAGCGATTGAATTCGATCCAAGAACTGTACTCAAACGATCTTTGCTAAAACTCGATCGTTTGAATTTGAATCTAGTGGTGGGACTCGAGGTCGAGTTTCACGTGTTTGAATTGCTTGATGCCAATCGTGAGCATGTACAAACCACCATGCCGGGGTGCGCACCTAAAACACGTTCTCTTGCCCATGGGTATCAGTTCCTGACCGAAACCCGATATGCAGAACTTGAGTATCTCATGGACGAGCTACGCCGTTATAGCCAGGAAATGGGCTTACCCGTTCGTTCCATGGAGGTTGAGATGGGGCCCAGCCAGTTTGAGTTTACCTTCGATCCGCGCAGCCCGCTGATGCATGCAGACAATATGATCATGTTTCGCACGATGGTTAAGGAGGTTTGCGCGAGAAAGGGTTTGCATGCCACTTTTATGTGTCGGCCCAAAGTTGAAAACGGTTCTGCCAGTGGCTGGCATCTGCATCAGTCAATCATAGATGCAACGACAGGCGATAACCTGTTTACGCCTGAAGCTGGCCAAGAACCTTCGCCACTTGCTCTGCAATGGATAGCAGGGTTACTAAAACACGCATCTGAAGCCTGTTTGCTTACAACACCTACCGTCAATGGTTACAAGCGTTATCAACCCTATCAACTGGCACCGGATCGAATCCAGTGGGGACATGATAATCGTGGCGCGATGATCAGAGCACTGACCAAGGCAGGGGATTCGGCGAGTAGAATCGAAAATCGAGTTGCCGATACAACTGCTAATCCTTACTACTATTTTGCCTCGCAAATAGTGTGTGGACTGGCAGGCATTGAGGCCAAGCTATGCGCGCCTGATGCGGTTGAGACTCCCTATGATTCTGATGCCACTCATCTACCGGAGAATCTCGGAGCAGCAGTGGAAGCCTTCAACAACTCTGAACTAATTCGGGCGCAATTAGGCGACCAGCTCGTTGACTACCTGGTGCACATTAAACGAGCGGAATGGCGGCGTTACCTGAGTGCCATAAGCCAGTGGGAGCAGGATGAGTATTTTTCGTTGTATTAGTGTACTAATGTCATCAGGCTAACTGGATTGATTTCAATTAATGAACCGTCTGCGAATAGAGCCGTGACAAAGTCTCCATTGGAACAGAACCCCCACGCTGTTAGAGGCGATAGCGAGCGTCGGCTTGAGGTTGCGATTGGCCGTGAAATTCGTGCCCTGCGTAAACAGCAACACATTACCGTTTCAGAGTTGGCAGACAGTTGTGGTTTATCGCTTGGCATGTTGTCCAAGATCGAGAATGGTTTAACGTCACCCTCGCTAACCAGTCTGCAGGCGCTGTCGTTCTCTTTGGGTGTGCCAATTTCTCATTTGATTCGGCGCTTTGAAGAGGAGAGGATGGCGGTTCAGGTAAAAAGCGGTGAAGGCGCTGCCACTGAAAGCCGAGGCACGCGGGCTGGTCACCAGTATCAGTTGCTGGGTTACATCGGCGCTAATGCGAGTGGTGTGATTGTTGAGCCGTATATGATCACATTGACTAATAAATCAGACGTGTTCCCAACCTTCCAACATGACGGGATTGAGTATCTGTACTTTCTGGAAGGCAGCGTTGCTTACCGGCATGGTGATAAGACCTTTATCATGGAAGCGGGTGATTCCCTGTTTTTCGATGCAGATGCACCGCATGGTCCTGTGGAACTGATTGAGCTTCCCGCACGCTATCTGTCGGTTATTTCCTATCCGCAAACGGCCGGGCGGTAATTAACGGCTTGCCATAGGAGAGTGGGTAGACGTGTTGTTATGAAACACTACAGCACGTCTGTTTTGTTTAGCAGTCCAATGTGTTATCCCTTTCCCATTGCGTCAGGCTTGAGGAAAACTTGTGCCAGTCCTGTCGTTTAAGCTTTGTATAGGCATCGCAAAAATCTGCACCCAAGCTGGCTTGCAAAATCTTGTCATTTTCAAAACAACGAATGGCATCTAATAAATTTAATGGTAGTTTCTTTGCATTGCCTGCGAGTTCAGGTTGGGCATACATATCGTTGTCCATGCGCTCACCGGCCGCGATCGAATTGTCGATACCATCCATCCCTGCAGCCAGGATAACCGCCATCAGCAAATAGGGATTAGCAGCACCATCGGGTAGTCGCAGTTCTATTCGGCCATCATCTGGAATACGGATCATGTGTGTTCGGTTGTTACCGCCGAAGGTAATCGAACTGGGAGACCAGGTAGCACCAGACAAAGTGGGCGGTGCATTGATGCGCTTATATGAATTGACCGTAGGATTGGTAATCGCTGTCAAGGATTCACCATGTTCGAGCAAACCGCCAATAAAGTGGTATGCCTGTTCAGAAAGACCCAGTTCACCACTGTCATCGGCAAAGAGATTAGTCTGACCATCATTGCTCCAGACCGAAACATGTACATGACAACCATTGCCCGTTAAGTGAGAGAAAGGCTTGGGCATGAACGTTGCGCGTAGCCCGTGCAGTTCAGCGATAGACTTAACCATGAACTTGAAGAATGCAAGCTGATCAGCCGTAGTTAGCGCATTGTTGAAATCCCAGTTGATTTCAAACTGTCCATTGGCATCCTCGTGATCGTTTTGATAAGGACCCCATCCCAGCTCGGTCATGGTATCGCAAATTTGAGAGATTACATCGTAGCGTCGCATAACCGCGGATTGGTCATAGCAAGGTTTTTCTTGCGTATCACGTTCATCAGAAATCGCCGTCCCATCTGCACTGATTAGATGAAATTCCGGTTCAACTCCCGATTTCATTAACATGCCTTTATCAGCGGACTGGGCCATTAATCGTTTTAGGACATTGCGTGGGGCTTGTTCAACAGGTGCGCCATTCATCCATGGATCGCCTGCCAACCAAGCCACTTCCGGTTTCCAGGGTAGCTGAATAACGGAATCAGCATCCGGCATAACAAACATATCAGGATGCGCGGGCGTGAAATCCAGCCAGGCAGCGAAGCCTGCAAAACCTGCCCCTGTTTCCTGCATGCCGCCTGCTGCCAAAGCGGGTACTAGTTTGGCTCTTTGTGTGCCAAATAGATCGGTAAAGTTAAACAGGTAATACTTGATACCATGCTCTTTTGCATAATCTGTGAGATTGATGGTCACGGTTGGTTCATGCCTCCGTTTTAACTCAAAGGTTGTTGATCTAGAATCCCTGGCCGGGTACCCATTCAGTACCTGCCAGCGGCACACCAGCCATGGCTGCTGCCTCAACAGTTAGTGCGCAGAGGTCTTCAGGTTCAAGATTGCGCACATGGTTTTTGCCACAGGCACGTGCGATTGTTTGCGCTTCCAGTGTCATGACTTTTAAATAGTTTGCCAGTCGACGACCTGCAACCACAGGATCAAGTCTGCTGGCAAGCTCTGGAATTTGTGTGGTTATGCCTGCGGGATCTTGACCCAGGTGCCACGCATCGTAAGCACCCGCGTGACTGCCGAGCTTGCGATACTCATCATCATACTTTGGATCATTATCACCCAGAGCAACCAGAGCCGCCGTGCCGATAGAAACTGCATCAGCTCCCAAAGCAAGTGCCTTGGCGACATCGGCACCGTTTCTGATACCACCTGAGACGACTAATTGAACTTTACGATGCATATCCAATTCTTGCAATGCTTTAACTGCCGGCCTTATGCAGGCTAAGGTTGGTTGGCCGACGTGTTCAATGAAAACGTTTTGTGTCGCAGCGGTACCACCTTGCATTCCGTCTACCACAATGACATCTGCACCAGATTTAACAGCCAAGGCTGTATCGTAGTAGGGTCTGGAGCCACCGACCTTAACGAAGATGGGCTTTTCCCATTGAGTAATTTCACGCAGCTCTAGAATCTTGATTTCAAGATCATCCGGCCCGGTCCAATCAGGATGGCGGCAGGCCGAGCGTTGGTCGATACCTTTGGGCAATGAGCGCATTTCTGCTACTCGATCATTGATCTTCTGACCCAGCAACATGCCACCGCCACCGGGCTTTGCACCTTGTCCAACTACTATCTCAATAGCATCAGCTTTGCGCAGATCATCCGGGTTCATACCGTAACGGGAAGGCAAATACTGATATACAAGCAGTTCGGAATGATCTCGTTCCTCTGGCGTCATTCCTCCATCGCCGGTGGTCGTTGATGTACCTGCTAAATTAGCGCCACGCCCGAGAGATTCCTTTGCCTGGCCGGAGAGTGAGCCAAAACTCATGCCTGCAATTGTGATGGGTATCTTCAGATGCAGCGGTTTGCTTGCGAAGCGATCTCCCAATATTGTTTCGGTGCCACAACGCTCCCGGTATCCTTCTAGCGGGTAGCGTGAAACCGATGCGCCCAAGAACAATAAATCATCGAAGTGAGGTAGGACGCGTTTTGCACCGGCACCTCGAATGTCATAAATTCCTGTGCTGGCAGCGCGACGAATCTCTGACAAGGTGTATTCATCAAAGGTTGCTGATTGCCTGGGCGCAGCCTGTGGGATCTTGTCATCCATTGTCATGCATAAATGTTGTAGTTAAAGGTGCGCAGCATCAGCTGAACTAGCGTTTCAGATAAACCATAGCGATAGACACTAATAGTCGTGTGCATTGTCGATATCAAAGTTGTAGAGCTTTCGTGCGGAACCATAGCGCCTGAACTGGTGTGGATCGTTATCCATTCCAGCACTTTTGAGTAAAGCGCTTAGTGTGGAAAGGTGTTGTGCATTCATGTCTTTCTCGATGCAATCAGCGCCCAGACTATCCACTGAGCCCGCCACATAAAGAACGGCTTCGTAAATCGAATCCCCCAGGGCCTCGCCAGCATCACCACAGATAACCATATGACCCTTTTGTGCCATGAAGCCACTCATATGACCCACCGAACCACCCACGACGATATCGATTCCCTTCATGGATATGCCACAGCGAGATGAAGCATCACCTTCAATGACCAGTAGACCACCGTGTCCAGTTGCGCCTGCCGACTGACTGGCATTGCCCTTGACTCGTACCAGACCGCTCATCATGTTTTCTGCAAGCCCGACACCTGCATGCCCGTTGATGGTCACATTGGCGTGTTGATTCATGCCTGCACAGTAAAACCCGGCATGACCGTCGATATAGACGTTAAGGGGCGCTGTGAGGCCACAAGCTATGGCGTGCTGTCCTTTTGGATTGCAAACTGTCCAATCGCTGAGCTCTTTTGTAGCCGGCGCGTTTTGCAGTTCTTGGTTGACAGCTCTAAGTCCGAGGGAATCGAGATTCAGGGTATTCACTGTACGCCACCGGCTAGCTGGTCCATTACCTGACCACGCTCGAAGTGATTCGCAGATTCGCCTCCCCAACTATAAACAGTGGCAGGTTCAGGCTCCCAAATATGTGCCTTATCGGCTCCGGGCAGCGTGGCGATGGCGCGGTACTCAGTCGCCATAGCAACCCATTCATCAGTTTCAGCCAATACTGCGTGCTTGCAGGCAATGGGATCGCGCAGCACGGCAAACCCGTTGCTTGTGCCGATGCAGAAAGTAAAGAATCCATCAAGATCCTCTAGAGCATCTTGCAAAGCTTGCTCAAGCGTGATGCCTTGACGTAGTTTCCAGGTGAGATAGGCGGCAGCTACTTCGCTATCGTTGTCGCTACCGAAGCTGACACCCTTGCGTTTAAGTTCTTCTCTAAGCCGATTGTGGTTGGACAGCGAGCCATTGTGTACCAGGCAAAGATCTGCACCCGTGGCAAAAGGGTGTGATCCCGCGGTAGTGACTGCGCTTTCAGTGGCCATTCGGGTATGGCCAATCATGTGTTGGCCTGCAGCTTTGCTTAATCCAAAGCGCTCGTACACATCTTCTGGTAAGCCAGTCTCTTTAAATATTTCTACGCTCTGACCACTACCCACAATTCGAACATCCGGCTGCTTCTCTCGAAGCCAGTCTTTGACTGCTTCCTCATCAGCTTGCGCTTTGAGGATCGCGTGAGTATTGATTTGCTTAAGCTCGCATTCAGCGCTGATTGACGACGACAAATCGGCTAGCAGTGAAGCCCAGTCAAAGGTGATTTCGTCATGGGCAAGAGAGAATTTAACCGAGTTGTCGGCTACCGGGTTTCGGTAGATAGCGACGCCTGCGGAGTCCGGACCTCTGCTAGTCATCTCAACCAGCATAGGTTGGAAGAGTTCTCCCAGAATAGGATAAAGAGATGGCTCCTTTAAATAGAGTCCGGCAATTCCGCACATGGATCGACTCAGGGGCAATGAGAATCAGTTTCGAACACTACCATTTGTCTCAAGGTGTTTCAACAGGGGAAATACATATTCCTGATAAGCAATATTTGTGCATCGATGCGAAAACCTTCAGAGTACTTAGGTACTCGATGTTCCAGCAGAGCGCCATCAAGGGGACGGCATCCATGTTTATTGATCTACTGAGTAGCAACAGCCACTCGGATAACAACATTGTCGGGAATGATAATGAGCAACAACAGACGTAAGCCGATTGATAATAAGTCCCAGGTTGCCGGGGCAACTGATGTACCTCTTTCAACGCACACAGTATCTGGACTGTTGCGTGAAACCGCTGGACGTTTTCCCAATAGCGATGCTGCAGTGTTTTGTGCAGATGACCAAAGATGGAGCTATAAAGAATTTGATGCAAAGGTGGATAGGCTGGCAGCAGGTCTTGTCCGGTTGGGCCTGCAAAAGGGTGACAGGCTGGGTATCTGGGCGCCTAATTGTCCCGAGTGGTTGCTCGCACAGTTTGCAACAGCTCGCGTCGGGGTAATTCTGGTTAATATCAATCCCGCTTATCGCCTACGAGAGCTAAGCTTTGCTTTGGAAAAGGTGGCATGCCGAGCCTTGATAACAGCAGAAAGATTCAAGAGTTCCGACTATATCGCTATGCTTCAGGAATTGTTGCCTGAGCTCAACAGCCCGTCGAAGGAGTCTGTAAAGTCTGACCGACTGCCAGCGCTTGAATTTATTATTAAAACGGGTGATGAACGTATACCCGGAATGCTCAATTTTAATGAGCTGATGCTTATCGACTCAAGTGTTCTTGATTCCAGTGTGGAGATGATTGAATCCACTTTGCACTCGAGTGATCCAATCAATATCCAGTTTACCAGTGGTACAACAGGCTTGCCCAAAGGTGCAACGCTTACACACCACAATATAGTAAACAATGCCCGACACGTTGTAGCTGAGATGAAGCTAACAGAACAAGACAAACTATGTATCCCTGTGCCTTTTTATCACTGTTTTGGTATGGTTATGGGCACACTGGGTAGCGTCAGTTGTGGTGCAACGATGGTTATCCCAGCGGCTGGTTTTGATCCTGTAAGCACGCTCAAGTCAGTTAACGATGAAAGATGCACGGCCTTGTATGGCGTGCCGACGATGTTCGTAGCTATGTTGGAAAGTAACGAATTTCCGAGCTTCGATGTATCCTCATTGCGCACGGGTATCATGGCTGGCGCACCCTGTCCGGTAGAAGTCATGAAGCGAGTGCAGGCCAATATGCACATGAATGAAGTTACCATTGCCTATGGAATGACCGAAACCAGTCCAGTGTCCTTTCAAAGCGCAGTAGACGATCCACTGGATAAACGAGTATCTTCGGTGGGTCGTGTGCACCCGCACGTCGAGGTGAAGATTATTGATCGCGACGGCAGCGTGGTGCCTGTTGGAGAACAAGGTGAGTTGTGCACGCGAGGTTACTCCGTCATGCAGGGTTACTGGGAAGAGGAGGCGCAAACTCGAGATTGCATAGATGCTGAAAATTGGATGCACACTGGTGATCTGGCCACTATTGCTGAAGATGGTTACTGCAAGATTACCGGTCGGTTAAAAGATGTCATCATACGGGGTGGTGAAAACATTTACCCCAAGGAACTTGAAGATTTCCTTTATACGATTCCCGGTGTGGCTCAGGTGCAAGTGTTTGGGCTTCCCGATAAACACTATGGCGAAGTTGTCACAGCCTGGTTTGTTCTGCAGGAGAATGCTCAACTGGCTGCTGAGGATGTATTTGATTATTGCAAAGGTCAAATAGCTCATCAAAAAGTGCCTACAATCATCGAGTTCGTCGATGCCTTACCCATGACAGTGACCGGTAAGCCGCAGAAGTTTGTCATGCGCGATATCATGATAGAAAAATTGGGCCTTCAAGCGCTTTGAGGTCGTTTAACGATAACGATTATGACCATAAGGAAGAATTGCTTTCATGTTTAATCAATCCATGAACTTTGGACTTGGCGAGGATATAGATGCGCTGCAGGATATGGTTCATCGTTTTGCACAAGAACAAATCGCACCGCGTGCTGCATCTATTGATGAGGAAAACGATTTCCCGTCTGATCTTTGGCAGAAGATGGGTGAATTGGGCCTTCACGGAATTACTGTTCCAGAAGAATCGGGTGGTGTGGGCATGGGCTATCTGGCTCATACCATTGCTATCGAGGAAATCAGCCGTGCCAGTGCGTCGGTTGCGCTTAGTTACGGGGCGCACTCCAACCTGTGCATCAATCAGATAAATCGTTGGGGCACGCCAGAACAAAAGATGCGTTACCTGCCAAAACTGATTAGCGGAGAACATGTAGGCTCGCTTGCCATGTCTGAACCGGGTGCAGGGTCAGATGTAGTGTCGATGCGTTTACATGCGCAGAAGCATAATGATCGATTTGTGCTCAATGGCAACAAGATGTGGATAACCAACGGGCCTGACGCCAGTACCTTGGTTGTCTATGCCAAGACCGACATAAATGCCGGCTCTCGCGGTATTACCGCGTTTCTTATCGACAAAGAGATGACTGGATTCTCCACAGCTCAGAAACTGGATAAATTGGGTATGCGTGGATCAAACACGTGTGAACTCGTGTTTGAAGATTGCGATGTGCCTTTTGAGAATGTTCTGGGCGAAGAGGGCAAGGGTGTTAACGT
This sequence comes from Granulosicoccus sp., assembly GCA_045106475.1. Classification (GTDB taxonomy): domain Bacteria; phylum Pseudomonadota; class Gammaproteobacteria; order Granulosicoccales; family Granulosicoccaceae; genus Granulosicoccus. Next base: position 2,068 of record JBGCEO010000139.1, on the reverse strand, counting down.
TCTCATGTCAGGACTGGATTACGAACGTGTAGTACTGGCCGCCGGTCCCTTGGGCATAATGGCCGCAGCAATGGATGTTGTCATGCCCTACGTACACGAAAGAAAGCAGTTTGGTAAGCCTATAGGTACCTTTCAATTAATGCAGGGAAAGCTTGCAGATATGTACACGACCCTGAACGCTTGTAGAAGCTATGTCTACGCAGTAGCCAGCGCCTGTGACCGAGGCCAGACAACCCGCAAAGATTCGGCGGGCTGTATTCTCTATGCGGCAGAAAAAGCCACACAGGTTGCGCTGGATTCGATTCAATGTCTGGGTGGCAATGGCTATATAAACGACTATCCAACCGGACGCTTGTTAAGGGATGCAAAACTTTATGAAATCGGGGCAGGTACTAGTGAGATACGCCGAATGCTGATTGGTCGCGAACTCTTCGAAGAGACAGCCTAAGGTATGGCAACCCTTAAAGGTCTTTCAAAACCCGCAGAAATCAACAGCAGTTCCATGTACGCACACCTTGAGCAGGTGTCGTTGCAGGCAAGTCGTATTTTGCAAGGCGGATCAAGCCGTTCCCGGGAGCGTCATTTATCTCGTGGCAAAATGCTGCCAAGAGACAGAGTCGATGCGCTCATTGATCCGGGCAGCGCGTTTCTGGAAATTGGTTTGTTTGCAGCGTTTGAGTGCTATCCACGAGACATACCTGCAGCGGGTGTTATTGCAGGTGTCGGCAAGGTCGAAGGTCGGGATTGCATGATCGTTTGCAATGACGCAACGGTGGCAGGCGGATCCTACTATCCCTTATCTGTTAAAAAGCATCTGCGTGCGCAGGAAATAGCGCAGGAGAACCAGCTGCCTTGCTTGTATCTGGTTGATAGTGGAGGTGCAAATCTACCTAATCAGGACGAGGTTTTTCCAGATAAAGAGCATTTTGGTCGTATATTTTATAACCAGGCGCGAATGAGTGCCAAAGGTATAGCGCAGATTGCAGTCGTCATGGGGTCATGCACCGCTGGTGGTGCCTACGTGCCTGCCATGAGTGATCAAACCATCATAGTCAAAGAGCAGGGAACGATTTTTCTGGCAGGTCCACCTTTGGTTAAGGAAGCGACGGGTGAGGTTGTTGATGCCGAGTCTCTCGGTGGTGGCGACACGCACACGCGGCTCTCGGGTGTGGCAGATTATCTTGCTGACAATGACTTGCATGCATTAGCGTTGGCTCGGCGAATAGTCAGAAACCTGGAACCTGCCTACCGCAATGAACGCTTCACGTCAGTTGAATCTAAATCACCACTGTTTCCCGCAGAAGATCTGATGGGGCTTGTACCGGCAGACACCAAGCAACCTTACGATGTTAAAGAGATCATTGCTCGACTCGTCGATGCGTCGGATTTTGACGAATTCAAGGCTCGCTACGGTACAACTCTGGTATGCGGGTTTGCGAAAATCGAGGGGGTGCCCATAGGTATCATCGCCAACAATGGCGTACTGTTTTCAGAGAGTTCTTTGAAAGGTGCGCATTTCATTGAACTGTGTTGTCAACAAAAAATTCCACTGTTGTTTCTACAGAATATAACGGGATTCATGGTGGGATCCAAATATGAAGCCGGGGGTATCGCAAAGGATGGTGCAAAACTTGTCAATGCTGTTTCTACAGCGCAGGTGCCCAAGATCACTATTATAATCGGTGGTTCTTATGGGGCTGGAAATTACGGAATGTGTGGTCGCGCATTTGGGCCGCGTTTCGTATGGATGTGGCCTAATGCCAGAATATCTGTCATGGGCGGACCACAGGCTGCGGGTGTACTATCGAGCGTGACCGGCGCCGGCAAACTTGCCAAGGGTGAAAGCTGGACAGAGGAAGACGAAGCTGAATTCAAAGCGCCTATACTTGAACAGTTTGAAACACAGTCACATCCGCTTTATGCATCAGCAAGACTCTGGGATGATGGCATCATCGATCCACGCAGTACGCGAGACGTCATTGCTTTATCGTTGCGAGCCTGTTTGAATGCGCCAATTGAGCAAAGCCATTTCGGTTTGTTCAGGATGTGATGATGTTTTCCAAAATAC